>JAZUFO010000014.1:0-50504 GCA_045640685.1 Candidatus Nanosyncoccus sp. | reverse complement strand
GCATCAGCTATGAAATCACGGCCTTCTTTTTCACTGCTTGTTTCGCTATTTTCTAGCTGCTCTTGTTTTTCTTTGAGCTTCAAAAAAGAACTTTTGAGTGTTTCTATATCCTTTCTTAGTTCTTGGCAGTTCATATTTTTTATTGCACTTATTCTTATATTTATAATAATATGTTTCCCTAAAAAATGCTATATAATATACAGAATGGATCAGGAGGTAGCTCTAGGAATATTAATGTCTGGGCAAAATGCCTTTATTACTGGTGCCGCTGGTGCCGGCAAAACATATCTCCTGAACGAATTTATGACTCGAGCAAAGAAATCTGGAAAAAAAGTGGCACGAACAGCCTCCACCGGAATTGCCGCCACATTGATTGGTGGCAATACGATTCATTCCTGGTCTGGAGTAGGCGTACGAAGTGAACTAGGTCGTTGGTTCTTTGATGATTTACCAAAATCTCGCCGCGAGACTATCGCCAGGGCCGACATTCTCGTAATTGACGAAATATCCATGTTGAAAGACTGGTATCTAGATCTTGTTAATGAAGTATGCAAAATTGTTCGAGTCTCAACACGACCTTTTGGTGGACTCCAGGTAGTATTGTGTGGTGATTTCACACAACTTCCGCCAATCAATAAAGAGGGCGAAAAAGAAGGACGTTTTGCCTATTATTCAGAAGCATGGGAGGAACTAGATCCCGTCATTTGTTATTTGAATACACAATTCCGCCAAGAGGATGCCGATTTTGTAGAAATTTTAAACGCAATTCGTACTGCAACTTATCGTCGTGGTCACATTGAAAAATTAATGAGTCGCCACAAAGCCGAGCTTCCAGGAGTCGTAACCGAGTTACATACAACAAATCGCAATGTGGACATTGTTAACGACCGCCGTCTCAATGATATTTTATTAGAAGAACATATATACGTAGCCGAGTATTCCGGCAAAGAAAATCATATCGAGAGTCTCAAAAAGTCCGTTCTTGCGCCGGAAGTTCTTAAGCTGAAAATTGGCGCAACGGTTATTGCGTTAAAAAATGATCCCGAAAAGCGCTATGTTAATGGATCTGTTGGTGAAGTGATTGGTTTTGATCCTTCACTTCTAGATTATCCAGTTGTACGTTTTAATAATGGGCACACCGTAACCGTTTCGCCAGACTCCTGGGAACGCCGTGACGATAATAGAAAATTAGCGGCAATGACACAAATCCCATTAAAACTCGCTTGGGCGATAACTGTCCATAAGTCACAAGGCATGACGCTTGATTCTGCCATCATTAATCTGCAATACAGTTTTGCACCTGGTATGGGATATGTTGCACTTTCGAGAGTGAAATCATTAGACTCTCTTTCCCTGATGGGACTATCCAAATCCGCACTTCTTGTTTCCGAAGAAGCGATCGAAATGAATTGTGTTTGGTTAGAGCAAGCACGTGGCTTTGCGAAAGATTATGCCGGTTTCAGAATTCCACTCAAAAAGAAAACAAAGAAGGTCGTCGATCCTAAAAATACTTCCTTAAAAATTAGCGACTACGAGAAGAAATCCGAAAAATCAAAAACTTGGCAAGAAAAGGTTCAAAAAATGCGAGAAATCCATCCCAAAGCCTTTGCGGGCTGGACGCTCGAGGATGATTTTGAATTACAAGACCTATTTTTGGACGGCAATTCGGTTGGTGACATTGTCGAAGCAACTGGCAGGCAAGCCGGCTCGATTCGCGCAAGACTAAAAAAGAATTACGGCGAAGAGTTGTTCAAAAATGGGTTTTAGATCTGTTTCTTTTCTGCGATTTTATCTATATTCTGTTTGAGGTCATCTACGGTATCTATTTTCTTTGCTGGCATTAATATACGAACAGCACCGTTCCGTACAGCACCATTATTCCCACTACCACAAAGAATAGTCCCATCTGGGAGCTGGATGGTTGTTCCCGCATGTTGTGGTTCACCATCCATATCTACGAAGCCATCTATATTTTTTCTGAAGATTTGTTTTTTATTGTCGAAGATATGAACGGCGCCAAAACTGCCACCACATAGGATATTACCATCTGGGAGTTGAGTGGCTGTATTTATGCCATTTGGTTTACCATTCATATCTACGAAGCCACCTATGTTTTTTCTGAAGGTTTGTTTTTTAATATCAAAGATATGAGCACTCCTCCATCCACCACATAAGATATTGCCATCTGGGAGTTGAGTGGCTGTTTCTATAGTCCCCGGTTCACCATCCATATCTACGAAGCCATCTATGTTTTCTCCGAAGGTTTGAGTCTTAGTGTCGAAGATATGAACGGTGCCATACCTACCACCACATAAGATATTACCATCTGGGAGTTGGATGGTTGTTGCCATTCCAGCCGGTCTACCACCTATATCCACGAAGCCTTTTATGTTTTTTTCGAAGGTTTGTTTTTTGACGTCGAAGATATGAACGGCGCCATCATAGCCACCACATAAGATATTGCCATCTGGGAGCTGGATGGTTGTAATCATACTACTTGGTTTACCTTTTATATTCACGAAGCCTTTTATGTTTTCTCCGAAGGATTGAGTCTTAGCATCGAAGATATGAACGGCACCATTAGTGCCACCACATAAGATATTACCATCTGGGAGCTGGATGGTTGTTTTCATATAAGTCGGTTTACTCTTCATATCCACGAAGCCTTTTATGTTTTTCCCGAAGGTTTGTTTTTTGATGTCGAAGATATGAACGGCGCCAAAAATGCCACCACATAAGATATTGCCATCTGGGAGTTGGATGGCTGTTCCCATATCAGCCGTTTTGCCATCTATTCCTACGAAGCCTTCTATGTTTTCTGAAAAATAACTTTTCGTAATTAATATCTCTGGATTTTTCTCTACGAAATTATCTAAGTATTTCTCTAGGATTCTATCTGCGTCACTTTCGAAACCCTCTGCATCAGCTATGAAATCACGGCCTTCTTTTTCACTGCTTGTTTCGCTATTTTCTAGCTGCTCTTGTTTTTCTTTGAGCTTCAAAAACGAGTCTTTGAGGTTTTCTATATCTTTTCTTAGTTCTTTACAATTCATAATTAAATCCTAATATCTCCCAGCAAGGCTCCAGCAACCTCGATAAGCTTTTTTGGTAGATCTTCAACATTATCACCAATATGAATACCATATGGATTTTCTGGGTCACTATTCCATATTTCATCAAAGCTTCTTCTATCACCATCGTTATCTGTTATCTGGAATCCATAAACAATAACACCTTCTTTTCTAAGAGCCTCTATATGCTCTTTCGTTTTGCTTATATCGTTTGGTGAGCCATCCGTGATCTCAAAGACAATCCTCTTGAGTTTACCATCCGCAATTTTATTTTTATCTTCTTGGGAAAGATTTTGTTCAATATCCATGTAGGCTCTATATTCTTCAGTGCCGCCCATGTCCGCGTCGATAGCCGAGGAAAGTTTTATAATTTCAGCCTCGCTGGTGTCAATTTTCTTGTCTTTCTTTTCGAATTGTTTAATCTTTTTAAAGCCTGTACCAAAGGCGTACACTTCGGATCTTGCTCTGAGTTTTGAATTAGTTTTTTGCCTTTTTGCATCCAGTTGATTATTGAAATCTTTGATTGAAAGCGCCAAAAGCGTGGCAGCCTCTCTTGCGGCCTGCGTTCGTTTGCCAGACATTGATCCAGAAGCATCAACAAGTAATGTGATATCAATTCTATCCGGTTTGTCTACAATTTGTTTTTCGTTTTCATAACGACCATAAATTGGAAGATTGTCTATATCTCCACGACGCACACCACTAACATATTCCGGATAATGTTTAATGAAGCTTCGGACATCAATTTGTCCTTTTGTTCGTTCTGCTTGATATTTGCGCTCATAATTGATCGATTTACCAATCAAACTCTGCCAGAATTTTCGCATTTCTTTGCGTGCCGAATCGATCCTCTTCTTTGTCCTTTCGTGCTGAAGACGTTCGTTTTTCGTGATGCCATGTTCGTCGTCGAATTTTTCCTGTTTTTGCTTATTTATATAGTCCGCGCGCTCTTCCGGAGTCATATCTTCAACACGTTTTGCCTCAATCATATCATCGAGGATTTGCTTCTCTTTATCTATATCTTTTGAGAGAATATTTTTATTAGGTTTTTGTTGATTATTTCCGTCATGGAACGGATCAAAATTATCACCGTCTTGCGAATGAGATTCGTTTCCGGATTGATCCCCCGATTGCTCATTCTGGCCTTGTCCACCTTGTCCACCCTGTTGCTCCCCATTCTGACCTTGGCTATCTTGTCCACCCTGTTGCTCTCCATTCTGGCCTTGTCCGCCTTGTCCACCCTGTTGTCCTTTTTGTTGGTCTTCCTTATCCTGTTGCTCTTGTTTTTCGAGTGCTTTCCAGAGCAAATCTATGTAGCTTGGACGAATTCTTGCTCTTAGGACCTGATGCCTCTCGCCTGGATCATTTTGGATACCACCATATTTTGATACGACATCGTCGTTAATAATATCAAAAATTGTTCGACCATACTGTTTTTTCCGAAGCACTTCTTCGACTTCTGGAGACACTTTTGTCTGTTCAAGGCTGCCAGGATTATCCGCAAGCATCATTTCGCGAAGCATTGAATTTAGCATTTGACGATGGAATGGGATTTCTTTTCTATCTTCTCCATTTTGACCAGGATAATACTCCTGATCTTCTTCGCCGAAGCCTATTTTGTTATAAAGAGTTTTTATATTCTCTCTAGGTTCCCTCTGCGAAAAAAGCGGAGATTTGTTTTTTACTAAACTATTAACATAGATATCATCCATAACATTGTTAAATGAATGGAGTTCACCATTAAAGAAAGACGCGATCGATTCTTCATCCTTTTGACAATCCTGATGTTTGCGAAGATATTCTTTCGCCATTTTATGAGACATTTCTTCGGCTTCTTCAAAGTTTTTCATGAATGTTTCTGGATTCTTGCGCATATCCATAAAGTGGGCTGCTTCGTGATGTGCCGAGAAACGCAATTCTAAATCACTATACTCACCAGTAAACCATTTTTCCGGAACGTGAATTTCACCAGTTTTTGGATAGATACAAAAAGTCTCGTCTTCCTTCGACGTCACATACGTCAAGCTACTATCTTCCATAAAAACGCTAAGAGGTTTAGCAATCGTATTGACGAATTGTTTCGCTTTTCCTTCGCGTTGCTTTCTTAGGGCTTCAACAGCTACGGCATCAATTTGACCTTTATTTTGGTCAAATTCTGCCGTTTCATTACTAATACTAGAAGCTTTTTCTCCTGGCATTTTTATTCTCCATCGTTAGGACAGCCACACTGTTCACCCAAAACTTCTAATGCATCGATTTCATTTTGGAATAATTGCATTTTTCCCTCGATAGTCTCGATTGTTTCGTTGGACATTTCAGTATCCGCCAATTCAATATCGTCAAGACTGAATTCGATGTCGTCTGGATAGTCGAGGCGAGTATGCTCACCAAAGACCATTTCGAGAACCTCTTTTTCGGTGATTATTTCAAGATCCGTCATTTGATGACGATATTTACCTGGATGAATATCATCGAATGAAATATATCTGTTAGCTTCTGGAACATCACCCCACCCTTCAGACTCTTTGAAGAATCCATGATTCTTAGCAATTTGAATGATAAGTCTTTGTTCAAGTGGATTACCGATTCCAGAAACAAACGCATCCCAAAGAGCCACGTCTAGATCTTTTTCGGCACCTTTATTCCATTCTGCAAGCACGGAAACAACATTACGAAGAGAGAGGACAGAATCATCGAGTTGCACATCAATCTCATCACCTGAAGCACCTTTAATATTTTCATAAAATCTTGAATCGTCCTGTTGACCAGAGAATATTTTTTGAGTCTGTTTTGCAAGTTGCGAAAGTGCATAGAGCTTTTCAAGATTTTTATCTTTTTCCGGAATCTGAATATTACCATGCCTACTATCAGCCAGATATGACAAAACAACTCTAAATAATTCATCGTTTTGAGGATTTTGACGATTTTCAATACCACCAACCACACTTTGCGGAAGGTAGTCATACTGCATAACATCAAAACGGCTTCTAAATGCTGGGTTTAGTTCATTCGTGCCACCATAATTCACATTACTGGTTGTTTCGTTGCCGGTCATAATGATCGCAAAACCTTCCTGAACAACGATTGGCTCTTCTAGTCCAGGAACACTAATTGTATTTCCAGCCTTACCACGTTGAAGAATATCATTAAGAGAAATAAGAACTGCTGGCTTGATTGCGTTTCCCTCATCGATAATAACCGGACGCCCCTCTTTCATGCCGCGAAGGATTTCTTTTTCAACCGTCTTTACAACAGTGCCATAGGCGCTATGTTTTTGCATGTAAAGCTCAGAGATTTCTCTTCTCACTTCATACGCCATTTTCTCGCCATCTTTTGAAGCATCTAGCGCATATTTATGCTCGCTATACCACTTCAAAAATTCTTCATCAATTTCTTTTTGAGCATTAGCGATTTCAATTTCTTGCTTTGAATCAAGTTTAAGTGTTTTATCGAACAATAATTCCTGTGACGTCAAATCACTTGAGCCAGAAATAAATAGAGGCGTAAACTTATCAACATATCCTGGATCACCTTCGCGGATTTTTGAGTTTATTTCTTTAATATTTCTTCTTTTCTCGTTAGCTAGAAATTCTGCCTGCTCTTTTCTGGACGCATTTTGCATTTCTGGTTTTTCTGCAAGTGCTTTCTCTGCCTCTTTTTGGGCAGCTAAGTCAATAGAACTCTCTCTAGCCGCCGTAAGAGCCATCTCGGTTTTACCACACCCAAGATGTCCAAGAATGAGAGTCGGTTTTCCGTTTTGAATATTTGCTTCAACTCTTGCAATTTTTTCTTTCACATATGGAGTCTGAATTAGTCGTCCTTCTTGGATTTCTTTAACTCCTTCTCTAAATTCAAGCCCTTCTTTAATATAGGCTGCCTCTGGAGACTTTTCACTAAAGTGTTCAATTCTCTCTTTACAGACATTATTGATTGTACGGATACGATCTGCTTCTGGCGAACGATCAGAAACTGCACGACCTGATCGTTCTTTTTTTAGCATTATAAGATGTTGCTCTAGAACATCCTGAGTATGAATTAAAGTCTTATATTCATCACCGCTAGCCTCAAAGCTTTTCTTGCGATATTCTAACATCTCTTCGTGGGCCTTGTTAGCGATGGCTTCAGATTCGGTTAGCGCTCTTTCGACGATTTCTGGAAGTGTCGCCATTTGTTCTGGCGTTGGCTCATGCAAAAAATAAATTTCTCTAGCAGATTCCGACCTAGGTTCTTCCTCAGGTTGATCAATAATGGTTTTTCTTTCGATCCCCAAAAGATCTTCGAGATCTCCGAGACCATCGCCTTTTTCTTCTACGCTTCTTAGGCTGGCTTGGTTGATATTTTTTATTACCGAATCTTTGACTTCCTGATCGATTTTTTCGTCAGCTTTACGAAATGCTGTTTGGTCAATTGTCGCAACTTTTCCATTTCGCTTCAAATATTCTTGGTAGCCTGATTGATTAATCTCAAAACCAACCTTGCCTACTTTTCGCAATATTTCTTTTTTATGTTCCCCTTCTACCTGAGCAACAGATTCGCCGGTGGCAGCTTGTGGCTGATTGCCTAAATTGAGCTTAGTATTCTCCATTTCGTATCCTATATAGTTTTCTTTATTATACTAATGCTTTTGATAAAAATCAATTTTCTACATAAAAAATAACCCCTTTTGATTGGGGTTATTTTTTTGTTTAGTATATAATTACCAAACTTTTACTAGGATTTCACCACCAAGGCGGTTCTTCTTAGCTTCTTTACCATTCATCAAACCTTTTGAGGTTGAGATGATAACCATACCACGACCAGATTTGATGGTTGGGATATCTTCAGCAGCTGTATAAACGCGGCGGCCTGGTTTTGAAACTTTTTCAATCTCGTTAATAACTGAGATTTCACCAGGATTTGCGATAACAACGTGAAGGATACCACGTGGTTTGCCTTCTTCAACTTCATAGCTTGCAATGTAGCCATTTTTAACTAGAGTTTCGATGACTGCAACTTTGAGCTTTGAAGTAGGAACGCGGATTTCAGTTTTGCCAACCATGTTAGCATTGCGAATGCGGGTAATGAGGTCAGCGATTTGATCTGTTGATTGTAAAGACATATCTTTTCCTTTCTCCTTACCAGCTACTCTTTGTTACACCAGGGATTTCACCCTTGCTTGCTTTTTCACGGAAGGTAATACGGCTCATACCGAAGCGGCGCATGTAACCACGTGGACGACCATCGAGAAGATCACGGTTTTTAAGACGTGTGATTGATGCGTTACGTGGAAGCTTTTGAAGACCTTCTTGATCACCAGCAGCTTTCAATTCTGCACGCTTTGCAGCATATTTTTCATACATTTTGCGGCGTTTTTCGTCACGAAGAACAGCAGATTTCTTAGCCATCTTACTTGCCCTCCTTAACAAACGGCATACCGAAGTGTTCTAACAATTTTAGACTTCCTTCCTTTGAACCATTCTTAATAATAAAGGTAATTTCAAGACCGTGAAGAACTGTTGAATCTTCGAAGGTAATTTCTGGGAAGACTGTTTGTTCCTTGAGGCCAAGGTTATAGTTACCTTGTGCATCGAGCTTCTTTGAAACGCCGTGGAAGTCACGAACGTGTGGAAGTGCGATATTGATCAAACGATCGACAAATTCATACATCTTATCATTACGAAGAGTGACAAGATAACCAACTGGAGCGCCCATACCTTTACGAATCTTGAATGAAGCGATTGACTTCTTTGCAAGACGTGAGGTTGGTGCTTGACCAGTGATTTTAGCGAGAGTAAGTTCAACTGTTTCAGTGAATTTCTTATCTTCGCGTTTTTTACCGACGCCACATGAGACGACGATTTTCTTGAGTTCTGGAACTTCGTTGATATTCTTCAAACCAAGTTCTTCCATCAATTTCGCTTTAAGCTCTTTATTGTAGAGCTCTTTCAAGCGAGGTACATATTTAGCATCTGCCATTATTTAGCTCCTTTTTTTGCTTTAGCGGTTTTTTCTGCAGTTTTTGCAGCTTTTTTCTCTGGCTTTGCAGCTTCAACGAGCTTCAAGTTTGAGAGAACGATACCAACATGAATATCTTTTTTACCACCACGTGGGTTAAGGTAAGTTTTCTTCATGTGGCGTTCGCGAATTTCGATGCCTTCGAGGCAAGCTTTGCCATCTTTGACAGCGACGATTTTAGCGGTTTTACCCTTGTTATCACCTGCGATAACGAGGACTTTGTCACCGGTTTTCAAATTTTGTGCCATATTATAGTACCTCCGGTGCTAAGCTAATAATCTTATTGAAGCCGAGGTCGCGAAGTTCACGTGGGATAGGACCGAAGACACGAGTGCCTTTTGGAGTCTTATCGTCGTTAACGAGAACGGCTGCGTTTTCGTCGAAGCGGATGGTTGATCCATCAGGACGGCGAATTGGAGCAACAGTACGGACAATAACTGCTTTTACGACAGCTTTCTTCTTTGTGTTGCCATGTGGGTCTGCGTCTTTAACGCTACATGTGACGATATCGCCAACATGTGCGTAACGAGCGCGAGTACCACCGAGAACACGGATAACGCCAAGTTCTTTGGCACCGCTGTTGTCGGCTACTTTAAGACGGGTTTCCTGTTGTATCATATTATGCTTCCTCCTTTAGCTCGACGGTGCCATGAGCACGTTCGAGAACCTTAACTAAGGTGTAAGCTTTAGTTTTTGAAAGTGGGCGGCAAGCTGCGATTTCTACGCGGTCACCCATTTTTGCTTCATTTTTCTCATCGTGAGCAGTGTACTTACGAGTGTGAGAAAATTGCTTGCGATAGAGAGGATGTGTTTCTCGGCTGACGATCGAGACGGTAATGGTCTTATCACGCTTGTCCGAGGTAACGATCCCTGCTAGTGTGTGTGCCATAATTAGTTTTCCTCTTTCTTAACAATTTTACATTTTACTGGAAGTTTGTGTGAAGCGAGGCGAAGAGCTTCTCTTGCTTGTGCTTCAGTAACATCAGCGATTTCAAACATAACAGTACCTTGCTTAACCTTAGCAACGTAGAATTGTGGTTCACCTTTACCGGAACCCATTTTAACGTCGAGAGGTTTTTTGGTAACTGGAGTGTGTGGGAAGATACGAATCCATACTTTACCACCACGTTTGACATAACGATTAATTGCTTGACGAGCTGCTTCGATTTGGCGGCTATTAACGCGTTCGTTGTCGAGTGACATCAAACCGAAATCACCGAAAGCAACTGTATTACAACGAGTTGCAACACCTTTGTTTTTGCCTTTACGGACTTTGCGGTGTGCAGTTTTTCTTGGAAGTAAAATAGCCATAATTATTTCTCTCCCTTATAGATCCAGACCTTAACACCAACGATACCAGCGATGGTTTGTGCGTGTTCGCAATAGAAGTCGATGTCTGCGCGGATTGTATGTAGAGGAACTGAACCCTCGATGAATTTTTCGCGGCGTGACATTTCAGCACCGTTAAGACGACCTGAAACTTCGATACGAACACCTTTTGCGCCTGCGTTCATTGAGCTCTGAAGAGCCATTTTGACTGCACGGCGGAAGTTCATACGCTTGCCAAGTTGAAAACCGATGTTTTCAGCAACGAGTTTAGCGTTGAGTTCTGGTTTTTTAATTTCTTCGACGTTGATACGAATTGGAGTGTCAACGATTTTCTCAAGTTCTTTCTTGAGTTCATTAATGCCAACACCTTGTTTACCGATAACTGCACCAGCTTTTGCTGTGTAGATAATAACGGTAGTAAGGTTAGCAGAACGCTCGATATTGACTTTAGCAATTGTCGGGCGAGCTTTGAAACGTTTTTCAACTGTTTCGCGAATCTTAGCGTCTTCGACCAAGTTCTTGCGGAAGTCAGATTTCTTCAAAGTGAACCATTTTGAAGACCAGTCTTTGCTGACTTGGAGACGGTAAGAGATGGGATTAACCTTCTGACCCATATTACTTGTTCTCCTTTTCTGCTTTGGCTGGTTTAGCTTCAGCAGCTTTCTTTACTTTCTCTTCGCCTGCGACCTCGACAAAGATGTTCGATGAAATTTTTTCGTATGGCAAAGCGCGTCCACGTGATGCTGGAACATAGCGACGAATGCGAGTTCCTGCAGTAACTGAGATACGTGCAATACGAATTGTCTTTGGATCAATTGAAACTTTTGAGTTGTTCAAAAGGTTTGCTGCTGCAGATTCAACAGCTTTACGAACAGCGCGAGCTGCGCGGCGTGGAGTATTCTCCAAGATAACAACAGCGTCAGCAACATAACGATCACGGACTAAGCTAGCAACAATGCTAGTTTTGCGTGGCATACTGTCGATACCTTTTTCATAAGCATGTGCAAAATGAGTAGTAGTCATATTCTATCCCTTTCCTTTCGCAGCAGCTGCTTCAGCGGCTTTTTTACCACCATGGCGTTTAAATTTACGAGTTGGCGCAAATTCGCCGAGTTTGTGACCGACCATGTTTTCTGAGATGAAAACTGGGACGTGCATGCGACCGTTGTGGACAGCGATTGTACGACCAACCATTTCTGGTGAAATTGTTGATTGGCGTGCCCAAGTCTTGATAACGGTGCGATCTTCAGCGGAGAGAGCGGCAACTTTCTTCGCGAGTTTGTAGTCTACGAATAGACCTTTCTTAAGACTGCGAGACATTATTTCCTCTTTCCTTCGTGGCGACTGCGCACGATCATTTTATTAGTTTTCTTATTATGACGAGTACGATAACCCAAGGTTAGTTGGCCCCATGGTGTGCGTGGAGCTTTACCAGTACCGTGACGACCGCCGTCACCACCACCGTGAGGGTGATCACATGCGTTCATTACGACACCACGTACTGTTGGACGAATACCTTTACGGCGGCGGCGACCAGCTGAACCAATCTTAACGTTTTGGTGTTGAAGGTTGGAAACAACGCCGATAGAAGCTTCACAGGTTGCAAGAACTTTACGAACTTCACCTGATGGCATCTTCAAAGTTGCATAGCCGTTTTCTTTTGCCATAAGTTGAGCAGAAGCACCAGCTGCGCGAACCATTTGTGCGCCTTTGCCTGGGGTAATTTCGATAGCATAAACGAAAGTACCGACTGGGATATTTTCAAGTGACATACGGTTTGAGTTTTCAACAGCTGATTCGTTACCAGTTGAGAAGGTTGTACCTTTTGTCATCTTTGTATCAGCGGTGACATAATAATATACACCGTTTTGATCTTTGACACGTGCGATACGTGCACTACGGTTTGGATCGTATTCGATCTCTTCAACTGTCAAAGTAAGATTCTTTGGCAAGTTGTGAGTCAAGATACGGTAATGGCGTTTAACACCACCACCACGATGGCGAACAGTAATGCGACCACTATTGTTCTTACCAGCGTTTTGCTTCTTCGATTGAAGAAGTGACTTCATAGGCTTCTTTGTCGTAATTTGATCGTAATCTTCGGTCGTTTTTTGACGTTGAGCCGGAGTAGTTGGGCGATAAGCTTTAATACTCATTATTATTTATTCTCCTTGCTGGCATTCTTGTCGGCTTTTTTAGCAGTTTTTTCTGCTTTTTTAGCTTCCTTTGCGTCAGCTTTAGTTTCTTTCTTAGGCTCTTCTACTGCTGGTTCTTCGAAAACCTTGATAGAATCACCGTCTTTCAATGTAACATATGCAATTTTCTTATCTTGGCGATAGGTTGTGCCTGGATAAGCGTGTTTACCTTTGCTGAATTTGGTTTTCTTACCCTTGCGGAGAAGAATACGAACATCAGTAACAGTAACATTAAATTCTTTTTCAACGAGTTCAGCAACTGATTGCTTTGTATCGTTTTTCTTAACTACGAAAACGTAGGTGCGCTTTGTTTGTTCGAGATAAGTTTTCTCGGTTGCGCGTGGTTCCAAAAGATGGAGTTTAATAGGTGCTTCTTTAGTTGCCATATTACTTCTCCTCTCCCATTAACCAGTTTTCTGTATCTTTCAAAGCTTTTTCGCTGAAGACGATAGCGTCTGCATTCATAATGTCGAAAACATTAAGATATGTTGCACGGACAAGCTTCAAATTTGCAATGTTGTTTGTTGAGCGAAGAACTTCTGGAGTCTTTTCTGAACAAACTGCGAGAACGTTTTTGTTCTCAATTTTCATGTCTTTCAAAACTTTGACAGCGTCTTTTGTTTTGCCGGTCATTTTGACGTCAGCAGCTAAGACGAGAACAGCTTTTTCTGCGTTCTTAATTGAAAGAGCTTGGCGGATAGCAATCTTCTTTGAAGTTTTGCTAACTTTCTTTGTGAAGTTTTCTTCACCGGTGCGACCGAAGGCAACACCACCATGGCGCCAGATTGGGTTACGGGTTGAACCGAAACGTGCACGACCTGTACCTTTTTGTTTCCATGGTTTCTTACCACCACCACGGACTTCGCCACGCTTCAAAGTTTTTGCGTGTGATGAACGTGAGTTTGCAAGATAAGCGTCATAAGCGAGCTTAATGAGTTCGTGATTTTCGACTGAAAGGCCGAAGATGTCTTTATTTAAAGTAGCCATATTAGTCCTTTCCCTCCACGCTTACGATACCCTTCTTTGGACCAGGGACAGCGCCCTTAAGACCAATGAGGTTGTTTTCTTTGTCGATGTAAGCAACAACAAGATTCTTGACTGTTACTTGATCGTGTCCCATACGGCCTGGCATTTTCTTACCCTTCCAGACTTTTTGTGGATACATAGAGCCGATAGAGCCGACTTTACGAATATCACCTTTGAAGCCGTGGGTATTGCGAGACTCTTGGAAGTTCCAACGTTTGACGGTACCGGCAAAGCCTTTACCTTTTGAAATACCAGTTACAGCAACCTTGTCGCCAAGATTGAAACTTTCGACAGTAATGGTGTCACCAAGTTTCATGCCTTCTGGAAGTTCCTCAACGCGGAATTCTTTTAAGACTTTAGGGTTAATATTTTCTCCAGCCTTTTTAACGTGGCCAGAAACCGACTTGCTCAGATTCTTACCCTGACCATATCCCACCTGAACAGCGTTATAACCATCAGTTTCGACGGTTTTAATCTGAGTCACTGTTGCGGGGCCAGCTTGAAGGATTGTAACAGGGGTTACAACGCCATCAGCGCCGATGATCTGGGTCATACCAATTTTGGTGCCGAGAATGACTTGCATTCTAATTCCTTTCCCTTAATTTTAACACTATTAAAACTAGACTTTTGAATGGTTTCCCTTGAGAGGGACCTTTTCTCATGTCTAGATAACTCTTTTATTTTATCATGAAATCAAAAAATTTACAAGGGGAAAATATATATTTTTTCTCTTATTTTTTAAATTAGTTTTAAAATTTAGAGACTTTCTAAATAAGCGTCGATAAATGGCATAATTTTACCATCCAAAACCGCATCCGTATCTGTTTCTTCGTGGTTTGTTCTTGTATCTTTGACAAGACGATACGGCTGGAGGACATAATTACGAATTTGTTGTCCCCACTTTGCAGATTCTCCGGCGCGGAGTTTATCGATTGATTCCGCGTGTTGTTCAAGTTGCATTTGAACCAATTTACCACGCAAGATTTCCATAGCCTTCTCTTTATTTTGAAGCTGAGAGCGTTCATTTTGAATCGCGACGACAGTGTTTGTTGGAAGATGCGTGATGCGAACCGCGGAGTTTGTCGTGTTGACTGACTGACCACCATGTCCGCCGGCATGATAAACATCAATGCGGAGGTCTTTCTCGTCGATTTTTACCTCTGTATCGGCCTTAATTACTGGAAGAACCTCGACTAGCGAGAAAGATGTTTGACGAAGGTTGTTTGCATTGAATGGCGAAAGGCGAACTAGACGATGAACTCCATGCTCGGATTTTAGGTTACCATACGCGTTTGGGCCAGAAATTTCATAGACAGCCGTTTTAATTCCGGCTTCTTCACCATCCTGACGCTCCACTAATGTCGCCTTAAAACCATTTCTTTCAGTAAATCTTAAATACATGCGTTCAAGCATGCCGGACCAGTCCATAGCCTCTGTTCCACCAACGCCAGCCGTAATGCGCAAAATTGCATCTTTTGCATCGTATGGACTATTGAAACGTAGGGATTTTTTGAGATTCTCGAAAGTTTCTTCCATTGCAGAAAGTTGCATTTGAATTTCCTCTTTCAAATCTTCGTCACCAAGAGTCATTAGCTCGCTCAAATCATCGATTTGAATTTTGAGTAGCCTCCAAGGGTCAACCTCGTCGCTTAGTTTTGCAAGTTCCTGATTTTTCTCTTTAGCCTTTTCTGGATTTTGCCAAATTTCAGGTTCGGCGACTATTTCTTCAAGTTTTTCAATCTCGTTAATTTTCTCTGTTATATTCAATTTCTCCCAAGCGGTGTTGAGATTTTTTGACAGAGTTTCTAGACGTTTTTCGAGATCTTGCATTGCTTTATTATAGCATAAAAAAATCCCCCTTTTCCCTTATTATTCTGGGAGATTTTTTAGAATTTCGTGAGCTTCCTCGATAGAATGGGTCTCCATTAATCTTGCGCGCAAATCTGATGCGCCCGGGAAATTATTTATATAAATTTTATAGTAATGCTTGAGCGGTTCATATGGAGGATTTTGGCGAACAGTAATACTATCAACAAAATCCTGCCAACAATCGAGGTGATATTTTAGAAGATCCATGAGTTCTTCACGGGTCGCTTCGTGATCAGTAAAACAAAACGGATTTTGGAATACGCCGCGACCGATCATAAAACCATCCACCTCTGGATATTGTTTATGTAGCTTCATCGCTTCGGCGCGATCCTTAATATCGCCATTAATAACTAGCTTGGTCTCTGGTGAAATTTCGGCTCGCATCTTGATTAACTCTGGGATTAACTCAAAATGAGCCGCTACTTTCGACATTTCTTTACGAGTGCGAAGATGGATCGTGAGCGCAGCTGGATGTTCCCTCAAAAGTGTTGGGATCCAGGTTTTATATTCATCCACAAAGCTAAAACCGAGGCGAGTTTTAATGGAAACCGGCAAGTTAGTCGATTCTTTCACTTTGCGATAACATTCAACGGCGAGCTCTGGAGTTTTAATCATGGCAGCGCCGCCACCGGCCTTATTAACATGTTTATCTGGGCAACCAAAATTTAAATCCACCCCTGAAAAACCGAACGATTCCAAGGCATTTCCGAGTTCTGAAAAATGGTCTGGATTTTTACCCCAGATTTGTGCGATGATCGGCTTATCCGTTTCGGCAACCTGAAGACGCTCCAGCGCATTGCTGCGCCCTTTTTCAGAGGCATAGCTCGAGACATTAGTGAATTCAGTATAAAAGAGGTCTGGGCGACCAGCTTTGGCAATTACGCGACGAAAAGCAATATCCGTTACGCCCTCCATTGGAGCGAGGATAAGAAATGGTTTTGGGAGCTCTTGCCAAATATTCATTTTTATATTATAGCACAAAAAATGAGGAGCATAAATGCTCCTCGTGTGTTTTACATTATGGCGCGGTTCACCGCTGACTCGATCTCCTCGCGGATAATCATATCGGACGTGCCACCATCAATGCCAAATTTTCCATCAGCGCTGATAATTTTAAAAACCTCGATAACAAATTTCTCTGTTACCTTGCGGCGGCCGTCAACGGCACTTTTAATTTCGGAATAACAATCCTTTCTGATGAAACTGCCGTCATCATCACCAAATGTGGCGTATATCTGCGGCGGGTTTGCCACCAGGAATGTTCCGTTTCCGCCACGGATTGAATTTCTGGGTACCCTATTGTTCTTTACCCCTGTTTCAATTCCGGCCGAGGCCTGGACGTATTTAAGCGTTCCATTAATATAAAACATATTGCCCTCCCCTGCAAAGCTGTAAGAATTTAAGAGGTTTTTCCTCACTTTGCGATCTAAAGTACAAAAGTTTACGAAAAACTATTTATGTAGTTATACCACATTATTGCGTATTTTGCAAGTAAAAAGACGCTTTCTTAAGCGCCTTTCTTGATTATTTTTTTAATTTCACTTGTCATTCTAGAGACCGGAATTGGCCCCTTTTTCGCAAGTTTTTTGGTAACATTCTTGAGAACTTCCTCAGTTACTACGAGATTCGGCTCAGCTTCCCTCATCATATAATACAGGTCGATTACCTCTGTGCTACCATCATTATTCAGATAAGAAGCCTCGCAGACCGGAGGCACTTTTACCTGTCGAAAAGTATCACGACGGTATTTTTGGAAGAAAAGTTCTTTTATGTAGCGATAGTCGCCCGTAAAAGTCATTTTCTTCACCTCCAAGCCATAAATTACGGCGGAAATTCGCGCGAGCTCTTCGCCCAGATCTGTAATATCATCGACGATCGAAAGCTCTTCAATGAAGGACTCCACAACGCTCGAAACCAAGTGCTTATCACTTGGAATGACATTTCTTATTAGCCCCATAATATCAATCGTGACGGTTTTCTTTTTTTCATCTGCAAACGTCGCAATGACCGATTCCGTACAACTGCGATTCTTCCATTTTTTACTATAGTCTTTTTTATACTCACAGCTGATCATTCTCATTTTTTCACCCCCTTAAAAATATTTTCATAAAAAAGAGCTAGACCTGAAAATAGGTCTATCTCTTTATTATACTATTTTTTGACTATTTTGTCAATTCGCTTATCTTTTCCAGCTCTTTTTTGGGCCAAAATGCGGCTTGACAACAGAGAAGTTGATTGCGTTCTTTTGGAAGCTTTTAACGGTAAGTCCAAGGGAGATCGCTGAGGCAATTCCGATTTCAACAATTCCAATAATCAACTCAAGCGTAGGAAGATTACCTAGTGCGTTGCGAATCATTAAGGCAATTGGTGATGAAAGTGGAAAATACGTCAGGATATAGGTTGCGGCATCTGGGGTATTACTAATGAGATTACCCAAGAACATAAGCGGAGCAACTACGCCGATCATGACAACGCCAATATATTGCGATGCATCACGAGCGGTTGGACAGAGAGAGCTGATGAACATGCAGGAGCCTGCAAACATGAAATACGAGAAAAGAAGAAGTAGCAAGTTTTCAATAATACAGACTGGATCCCAGTCGATCGTTGCAATAATTGAGGACACCATCGGGTTATCGCGGAAGATGATAAGAGCAGCAATGACTGGGGCCAAAAATACTGCAATCTGAACAAAACCAAGAGCAATTAAGCTAAAGATTTTGCCGATGACAAAGGTTTTTGATGTTACTGAAGTCAGAATCATTTCAGAGATGCGATTCTCTTTTTCTTCGACTAGAGCCATCGTAAGGCGGTTCCCGAAAACGCAAATTAGAATGTAAAATACTGCCAAAATCGCAAGAGGAATGATTGCGCGACCAATAATATTTACTTGTTCGCCTTTTTCATCAAGATCGATGTTTTCATATTCGACGCCGTTTTCGATCAAGATAATATCTTCAATCGTTAGCTTGGAATAGACACTAGACTTTAAGATATTTATAATTGGCATAGAATTGATAGACATCAGGCTCGCATCCTCGGCGCGGTCGTAAATTTTGATCTTACGACTCTCCGAGAAATTATCGAGAATATAATAATAGATATCAAGTTCACCTGATTGAACTTTTTTCTTTCCCTCTTCTTCAGAGTCGATTTTTTCAAATGGGATTTCACTCTGAGCAATAATGTTGGCGCCGTCAGTTAGACCAAGTTTTTTATCGGAAAAATCTTGATTCATCATCATCTCTTCCATGCTTGCGCCGCTTAATGTTGAGAGACCTAGAATACCGACGATTGCTAGAGGTAGAAGTAGAAGCGAAATCCAAAATGATGGTTTCTTCAATTGACGAATTGTCTCAAATTTAAAAACTATACCAACTTTACTCATCTATACCTCCATAAATTTCCACAAAAATTTCATCGAGAGATTTTTCACCAAATTCCTTTTTAATATCAGCGATTGTACCATATGCACGTGACTTACCATCTTTTAGCAAGATTGCGCGATCACAAAGTCGCTCAACCTCATCCATGTAGTGAGTGATCATGATGATTGTGGTACCTTTTTTATGAACCTCATCGATAATATTCATCAAAAGTTTACGGTTGACCGGGTCAAAACCCTTAGTTGGCTCATCCAAAATCAAAAGTTCTGGATCGCCCATAATACAAATACCGAGTTGAACTTTTTGCTGTTGACCAGTTGAAAGTTTTTCGGTTTTGACATCAACTTTATCGCTAAGACCAACGCGTTCGAGATATTTTTTGGACCATTCACGAGGATTTTTGACACCTTTTAGTTCGCCAAAATACACCATCGTATCAATAACGGTTTCTTTTTTGTAGAGCCCGCGCTCTTCTGGCAAATAACCAACAGTTACATCGGAGTTTGCATTATAGCGTTTGCCGTTTACTAAAAGTTCACCGCCAGTTGGCTCATAGAGATTTAGAAGGGTGCGAATTGTGGTGGTTTTTCCGGAACCATTACTGCCGAGAAGACCAAATATTTCGCCTTTCTTAACTTCAAAATTTAGATCTTTGATAACTGTTTTGTTACCGAAAGCCATTTTGAAATGTTTTACTTCGATAATATTATTCATACTCAAAATTATAGCATGATATAATATATGTAGCTCTAGTTATACTTCGGTCACTGACATAGAGAAAAGTTTAAAGTCGTAGATACTTGTCATTTAGGTCTGCGACCAGGAGCCAATAAATCAGGCTCGCATAAATGACTCTTTTAACTAATATTTTTAAGGAGTCTTTATGAAAACTATTAACAATCTTAATAACCAAGATGAACGGGTCGAAGTCATGGCGCTTTTCGGCTACGAAATGACGCCTTGCCAACCGCTTACTTTTAAGCGTTCTGGCGGTATGGAAACCGAAATCACGGAGCTCTTGCGTACGCAAATTCGTTTTGCCGGCAAAGCAGCCCTCCATATCTTCGATGTCTTGGCTGGACAAGATAGATTACGTCTAGAGTTTAACTCTCTCGACCTATCTTGGCACCTCACACAATTCTAACCGTTTAAAAAATAACCTCTTCGGAGGTTATTTTTATTGTGCTTATAGATAAATTTCCTCCCTGTTTCCCCTTTAGTGGTATAATATAAATATGAAAATTGCATTGTTAGGATACGGCAAAGAGGGTGCTGCCTCAAAAGAGTATTTCGAAAAAAAGTTTAATGCCGAATTTAAGATTATTGAAAAATTTACAGACGAAGAAGCCGCCGCAATGGATTTCTCCGACTGTGATTTAGTTTTAAAGAGCCCTTCCGCTCGCCCACACGAGGGATGGTCTACAATGACAAAGTATTTCTTTGATCATTGCCCATGCCCAATTATTGGCGTAACCGGCACAAAAGGCAAAGGAACAACCTGCTGTCTCACAAAAGCCATCCTCGATGCAGTTGGCCAAAAAGCCTATCTTGTTGGCAATATCGGTATCCCTTCAATTTCAGTTCTCGATGATCTAAAACCAGATGACGTTGTGGTTTATGAAATGTCCAGCTTCCAACTTTGGGACCTCGAGAAATCGCCGCACGTTGCAGTTTTGGTGCGTGTTGGACAAGATCATCTTGATCGTCATTACAGCCTTGAAGACTATTGGGATGCGTAGAGCCATATCGTTCGCTACCAAACTCCAGAAGATTATTGCGTTTACTATAAATATAACGAAAATTCAAAGCGCATCGCTGAATATTCACCTGGCACAAAGATAGGATATCCGGTTGAGAGCGAAAAAATCGAGTCACTCGTTGCCGATTTGGGTGTTCCTGGCGACCACAATAAAGAGAACGCTAAGGCCGCCATTGCTGCCGTAGCCTCATTCTTCAAGAAGGATGTTATGGAGTTTGTTGACGAAAATTACGAAGCAATCCATGAGGCTTTCGTTAATTTCCGCGGTTTGCCACACCGCGTCGAGTTTGTTCGCGAACTTAACAATGTTAAATATTACGATGATAATTATTCCGCAACCTATCCTTCACTTGATGTTGCAGTAAAGGTATTCAAAGATTATCCAACCGTCTTGATTGCTGGTGGCAAAGATCGCGGACTCGATCTCACCCCTAACAAAAATGTCATTTTTGGCAGCGAGAATATCAAAAAGGCAATTTTGATTGGCGAAACCCGCGAAAAACTTGCCGACGGAGAAGATTCGGAAAAATACGAATTCGCCGACACTCTTGAGATTGCTGTAAAACGCGCAAGAGAAATTGCTGAGAGTTTTGATAAGCCAGCCATCGTTTTGATGTCGCCTGGCGCCGCTTCGTTTGATATGTTCAAAGATTTTAGCGAACGCGGAGAACTATTTCATAAATACGTAGAGGAGCTTTAAATGTTTGATGACGAAAAGGCACCAGAAGTCTTTAAGTTTAAATTTGCTGGGTACGAGTTTGACCGTGAGAATTTTGTTGGTTCTTTCTCTTATGTCGACCAGCTAGGACACAAATTCACCGAACGTGTCCGTTTCCAAAAAAATGCGCCACTAGATGATGCGGTCATGCCGTTTCTAGATTCCGCAATGAAACTCGCTTTCCTTTTGATTGGAACATCATATTATAAAGCACATCCGACCAAAGAGGTTGAGTTGCCTTTTGGAATTGATGATTATCAAAAAAGTTTTCTAAATACTGTTTACACTGACGGGCTTTCACAATACGCCTTCGAAAACAACTTAACACCAAGTGATTTGGTTGATTTTGAGAAGTGTAAAACCGAAATTCAGGATGTTGCGACCAATTTACCATACGAAGCCGGAGGAGCCTTAGCTTTGCAATCTGGCGGTAAAGATTCAATTCTTACTGCAACGATTCTTAATTCCCTCAAGAAAGATTGGTCGGCGCTTTATATTGGTAGCACCGAAACTCATCCTGCAGTCATTGATAATCTAGACGTTTCCGTCAATCACGTCGTTCGCGAGATCGATATCGAAACACTCAAAACCGTTTCCGAACTCCCTGGATATCTAAATGGCCACGTTCCTGTAACTTATATTTTGATGAGCATCGCAACAATCCAGGCAATTCTCGACAAGAAGAGTTACGTTATTACGAGTATCGGACATGAGGGCGAAGAGCCACATTCAATTATTCGTGACGACAATCGTGGTCACCTAAAAGTCAACCATCAATGGAGCAAAACCTTCACAGCCGAAAAACTCTTCGCGGAATATGCCCACAAATACATCGCCACCAATTTTCAAATTGGCTCCGTTTTGCGCAGTTTCTCTGAACTTCGCATTGCTGAGCTTTTTGCGAAAGAATGTTGGGAGAAATACGGACACGCATTTTCTTCATGTAATGTCGCAAATTATCGCCAACAAAATAATAACGAGAAACTTACTTGGTGTGGCGACTGTGCAAAGTGTGCCAATTCATATTTGATTTTTGCACCATTCATTCCTGCCGTAGATTTGGTTGGGGTTTTCGGTGGTGATTTATTCGAAAATCCAGAGCTCACCGACGAATTCAAAGGTCTTCTCAATATCGATCAAGCAACAAAACCATTCGAATGTGTTGGTGAAATCGAAGAACTTCGACAAGCATATTCAATGAGACAACCAGAATATGCTAGCTTGCCTTTTGAAGTCCCAGAACCTATGGGTTTTGATTATAAAACAGGTTACGAAGTGCAAGATTTCGTTAAAGAATATCTAAAAGGATAATAAAAAAACAAAAAGCCGGACTCCTTAATCGTCCGGTTTTTTGATTTTTAGAAATTTAAGTATGTTTCAAGATTTGAGATGACGGCTTTTTCGGCACTAGAGACAGTTACGAGAGCTTTAATTCCGGATCCAGCAAATTCACGCGCAAGATCAATCATCTTTGCCTTGTCGATTGAGGAAATAAGGTTTGGCATATTATCGTATTTTTCAACGCCACCGTTTAGGAAATAATTTTCGGCATAATAGTCGGCAATCTGGCCAACAGTTTGAGCACCCATTTGGAAACGTCCCATCGCATAAAGCTTGGCTGCTTCAAAGTCTTTATCCGAAATTCCACCGTTCAACGCTTTAACGAGCTCGGTCTGAATGAGCTTGAATAATTCCTCGGCATTTTCAATATTCACTTCACCATCAAAATCCCAATATGAGTTGTGCGCATTTGAAGAAACGGACGACCCCATACCATAAACCAAACCGCGCTTTCTGGCTGCGCCAAAAATTTTAGAGTTGGTTGTGCCATTCAAAATATGATTCAAGCAGTTCATTGCAAAAACTTCGTTTGGATCAAGATGACGCGGCGTAATTAAAGAGAAACCAAATGTAATATTACTTGCATCCTTACGGCGAATCGAAATTGCCTCCGAAGAATGAAGATCATCCATAGGGATCGTAAATTGATAGCCTTCTTTAAGATTCCAACCCTCGAGCATTTTTATGATTTCGTGCTTGCGGCCATGAATTTTTCCAGCAATAATGAATGTCATATTTTTTGCAGTATGCGTACGGCGGTAATGTTCACGAATATCCTTGAGCTCAATGTTCGAGATGGTCTTAAGGCGATCTGGAAGATCAAGAATATCTTCACCAACAACACGTTGCAAGCGTGGCCAAAGTAAACGATAATAATCGTTCATATAACCCGTTAATTCGGTACGAACATTCCCTTTTTCCGCTTTCAACTCTTCTTCGTTGAATTTTGGTTCACAAATAGAAAGGCGTTGAAGATTCATGATGCGATCCCACTCAAAATCAGCACACTCAGTTTCGTAACAGACCGAGATGTCGGATGTCCATGCGTTATGATAGGCGCCATTTTTCGTAAACTCCGCCTCAAATGCTTGCTCATCTTTAAATTTCGAGTTAGCACCAAAAGCAAGATGCTCTACGATATGTGGAATTTCGTAGACATCTGGACTTTTAGCATAGCGCATACCAGCACGGAACTGGACGCGCGTAGCCATAACGCTGGCGCCAGGGATATCAATAAGAAGTCCCTTGGCGCCATTCTTTAGTGTAATTTCTTCAACAGAATGCTTCATGTAACAGAGATGATTTTGACAAATTAATCAGCTTATGCTATAATTAATAGATAGGCTATTTACGGCCTTTCTTTTTATTTTGGCGTGATTGTTTTTTCTTCTTTTTGGCGGCACCAGAGCGTGTTTTCTTTGGAGCATTAGCAGTTGTTTTTGTGCCAGAAGATTTCTTAAACTCTGAATCAAGGTTTTTGTCGCCTTTTGAGATTTCATTAACGCCTTTTTCAGTTGCAGTTTCAGCCATCTTAGTAAGTTCGGTGTCATATTCTTCACCATCAACAACATCTTGTGCGCGTGCTTCAGATACAGTGATTGTGAGAAGAATGCGTAGAACTTCTTCACGAAGATTGCGTTGCAAACCATCGAAGAGTTTTTGTGATTCTGAACGATATTCAACGAGTGGATCGCGTTGACCAACTGAACGCCAGTGGATGCCCTCGCGAAGGTGTTGCATATTCTCAAGGTGTTGCATCCAGAGAGTATCTAGAACCTTCAAGTAAACTTCACGTTCAACTTTGCGCATAATGTCTGCGCCAAATTCGTCTTCTTTGACATGGTATGCTTCTTCGATTGCAGCAAGCGCGAGCTTTGCGCGATCTTTCTCTTTACGCATGAGACCGATCTCGTGAATCAATTTTTCATCGAAGTCGAAGACTGATTTAAATTCTTCATCGAAGTTTTTGTTGATACGAGCAGATGTTTCAGTTAAAGTCTTTGCTTCTTCGCGCATGAGACGCTTGATTTCTGAGAAGATATCTTCACCCTCAAGGATCTTGCGGCGAATCATGTAAACAACTTTACGATGGCGGTTAATAACGTTATCGTATTGAACGACGTTTTTACGTGAATCAAAGTTGAAGCCTTCAATGCGTTTTTGGGCAGATTCAAGAGTCTTTGAGATTGCTTTGGTTTGGATTGGGGTATCCTCATCAACACCAAGACGAGTCATGAGCATCTTTACGCGTTCACCTTGGAAGATACGCATAAGATCGTCTTCACAAGAGACAAAGAATTGCGTTGTGCCTGGATCACCCTGACGGCCACCACGACCACGAAGCTGATTATCAACGCGGCGTGAATCATGACGTTCAGAACCAATAACAACAAGGCCACCAAGTTCCTTAACTCCTTCACCAAGTTTAATATCGGTACCACGACCAGCCATGTTGGTTGCAAGGGTAATTGCGCCTTTTTCGCCTGCTCTTGCGACGATAGCGGCTTCACGTTCGTTATTCTTTGCGTTCAAGATTTCGTATGGAATGTGTTCCATATCAAGATAACGCGCAATTTCTTCATTATTAGCAATAGAACCAGAACCAACAAGAACAGGTTGTCCTTTTTCGTGATATTTCTTAATCTCGTTTGCAATAGCGCGAAGTTTTCCAGCTTTCGTCTTAAAGATAAGATCATCTTTATCGACACGAGCGATTGGACGGTTCGGTGGAATTTGAACAACATCAAGAGCGTAGATCTGTTGGAATTCTTCAGCTTCGGTAAATGCAGTACCGGTCATACCAGAAAGTTTACGATAGAGACGGAAGAAGTTCTGGAATGAAACAGTTGCGAGAGTCATAGACTCTTCTTTAACAACAACACCTTCTTTTGCTTCGATTGCCTGGTGAAGACCTTCATTATAGCGGCGGCCTTGCATGAGACGACCAGTATGTTCGTCGACAATAATTACTTCGCCAGAGTTGGTTACAACATAATCTTTATCACGTTTGAAGATAACCTGAGCGCGAAGGGCTTGATCCATATGATAAACGAGACGAGTATTTTTTGTTGAATAAAGGTTGTCGATGCCGAGAATCTCTTGAACTTTTTCGATACCTTTATCACTCAAAGTAACTGAGCGGCGTTTTTCATCAAGAACATAATCATCTTCGGTGAGACGATCTGCAATTTTTGCGAATTGATAATAAGCATCTGGATTATCACCTGCTGGAGCAGAAATAATAAGCGGAGTACGAGCTTCGTCGATTAAGATTGAGTCAACCTCATCTACGATTGCGAAGTTAAGCTCGCGTTGACGAAGGAATTGAACTTCCGATGTCATATTGTCGCGAAGATAATCGAAACCAAATTCGTTGTTTGTACCATAAGTAATGTCAGCATTGTAAGCCTCTTTACGAGTTGCAGGTTTCAAATGACGGAAGCGTTCGTCTTCATGGTCTTCGTTTTCATAGTTTTTATCATAAACGAATGAAGCGTTATTGATGATGACACCGACAGACATGCCGAGAAAATCATAGATTGGAGCATTCCAACCAGCATCACGTTGTGCAAGATAATCGTTAACTGTAACAACGTGGACACCACGGCCAGTAAGAGCGTTAAGGTAAGCAGGTGACATCGCAACAAGAGTCTTGCCTTCACCAGTTTTCATTTCCGCAACGTTGCCTTCGTGAAGGGCGATACCACCGATCATTTGGACATCATAAGGGCGCATACCGAGCACACGCTTGGAGGCTTCGCGTGCTACTGCAAATGCATCCGCAAGGACAGCATCAAGAGCTTTTGCGTCGTTATCGACTTTTTTGGCTGTCTTTTTAGCTTTTTTCTTGGAGACTTTCTCTTTGGCTTTTTCAGCAACTGAGACTTTGAGTAGTTTTTGAATGCGTTCTTGAAGAACTTTGGTTTGACCGGCGAGTTCTTCGTCTGACATTGCTTCGTATTCTTCTTCAAGAGCATTAATCTCTTGAGCTTTCTTCCACATGCGCTTTAGGACTTTCTTTTGCGCATCACCAAAAATACCCTGCAAAAACTTTGTCATTGCTGTTTTGTCAGCAAGTTTATCAGTTGGTTTTTTCTCTTTAGTTTTCTTCGCCACCGAATTTTTTGGCTCTGTATTTTTTTTAGCCATAGACAATTACACCTCCAACGGAAATTATACTTATTCCCCCTATTCTATCACATTATTTTCTCTTAATGAATAAATTCTTGAACGATTTTTTCTGTAGATGTGGGGTTTGTTCAAGTTTGAAACGACGGATTTGAGCAGTAAGCTTTGCTTCTACTAAATCAATACCAGCAAAGATGTTTGTACATTCATCTTTTGCGGCAATAACCTTACCACCAGGAATATCCATAGCGACAGAAATTTCAAACTTCTCACCATGTGCGCGATCCATTTCTGTAACCATAATTTTAACGACGACATCTTTTTTAGAGCCGCGTGGTAGATAACGATCGAGTTTACCGATACGTTTTTCAGCATATTTCTTGAATGTTGACTCAACTTTACAACCGCTACCGGTGATGTCAATTTTTTCAATCATTGTTCATTTCCTCCATGTTTTAGACCAGTATACCATAAAAGCTTTACTTATTAAATGAAAAACAGCCCCGATTGAGGCTGTTTTTATTAGTTTTGCGTTTTAGATTTCGTCCGTATAGCCAAATGGTGCCATGAATGGTTTTAGTGCTTCTGGGATTTTCATCTTTTCACCCATAATTGCATAGTTTTCAATCATTGCAACCATAGTGCGAGCAAGTGAGACCGCCGTACCATTCAAAGTATGAACGGTTTCGATGTTGCCATTTTCGCGGCGAACGCGGATATTCAAATTGCGTGCCTGAAAATCAGTGCAGTTTGAACAGCTAGTAATCTCACGATATTTCTGATCGACTGGTGACCAATATTCGATATCATATTTTTTAGCTGCAGGGAAACCGAGATCTCCAGCCGCAATATTAATAACATGATATGGAATTCCGAGTTCTTGCCAAATTTCTTCTTCGATTCCACGAATCATCTCGTGAATTTCTTTTGATTTTTCTGGAACACAGAATGCATACATTTCAAGTTTATTGAATTGGTGAACACGGAAGAGACCACGTGTATGTTTGCCGGCTGAGCCTGCTTCTTTGCGGAAACATGCAGACAAACCAGCATAAAGCAAAGGAAGATCTTTTTCATCAATAATTTCATCCATATGATAGCCCGTGATTGGCATTTCTGCGGTTGCAATCAAGGCTAGATCTTCACCTTCGATAAAGTATTCATCAGATTGTTCTGAAGTACGAGGACAGAAGCCTGTACCTTCAAGGGTTTTTGATGAAACTAGATCTGGGACAGTAACAAAATGAAAACCTTTTTCGGTAACTTTTTTGATGCCGTATTGAATTAGGGCGTTCTCAAGCAATGCGAGTTCGTTCTTAAGATAATAAAACTTATTACCTGCAACTTTTGCGCCACGTTCAAAATCAACCCAGTCGCGCGAGATTGCGTAGTCAAGATGATCAGCGCCTTCTTCGACGGATTTTTTGCCGCCCCAAGATGCAACTTCAATGCTATTTTCTTCTGGACCTAGTGGCACATCTTCAAAGATGATATTTGGGACAGATTTAATTGCGGCTTTCGCTTTTTGTTCTGCTTCGCCAAGTTTTTCTTCGAGCTCAGCAAGTTTTGCTTTGACGTTTTTCCCTTGCTCGATTAGCTCTGGCTCAGGTTTTCCGCCTTTCATTTTTGCAGCAATTTCGTTGCGATCGCGGCGAAGAGCCTCAACCTCTTGCAAAATCACCTTGCGCTCGTCATCGAGTTTGATGACCTCTTTTATATCGATTTTATAACCTTTTTCAGCTGCCGAATGTTCGACAAGTTCAAGGTTTTCACGGATGAAATTAATATCTAACATGCCATTAATTATAGCATATTTTGATAGAGGCGCTCCCAGTCTTTTAGACTCAAGTCTGAAGGACGTGCATTTTCGTCCAAGTTTATTTTTTGGAAAATTTCTTTTAGGTCTTCTTTCGATTTAGGACCAGCAAGATTTGCGATCAATTTTTTGCGAGGAGATGAGAAACCTTTTTTGATCAATTTAAATACATCGTCAGAGATTTCTTGCTTCTTTTTAGGTGTCAGAATAATGACTTCACTATCAACTTTTGGTGGTGGAGTAAATTCTTCACGCTTAACGATTGGACCAAGCTCTGCTTTGGCGCGGTTCTGAACAAAAAGCGAAAGGAGCGATTGTCTTCCGTCCTCGGCAGCAATACGCTCAGCAACTTCTTTCTGAATAAGAAGTACAATTCTCTCTGGTAAGTTTTCAGTTTTAAGCAATCTTTCAATGATTGGCGAAGTAATATAATATGGAATATTTCCGGCTACAACATATGGACCTTCAACCGTAGAAAGGTCAAATTGCAAAAAGTCTGCATTTTTAACTTCCAAGTTTTTCCCTGGGAAGGAATTTGGAAGATTCTTGGCGAGATTTACATCATATTCAATTGCAGTAACTTTTTCAAAACGCCTCAAAAGTGAACTTGTTAGAGTTCCAAGTCCAGGTCCAATTTCAAGACAAAATGAAGTATCACCTTCAAGGGTATCTTCATCTGTTCCGAGCAATGCTAGGTCTGCAATGTCATCTAGTATTGCACGATTTTTAAGCCAGTGCTGGCCGAGTGATTTATTGTTTTTAAGTGCCATTTCTATTTGTCCAATCTGTCGCGATATCAAATTGTTCCGGGTTAGTTCGCGCAAACGTACCCGTATCATATACTTTACCTTGTCCAACCGATGTTTCCACTACTGAACAACGTGGATAACGATTTAGGTCAGCTGCAATAATTACATATCCATCTTTATCAACCTTAACACCATCGTCGCGCACGGTATAATATCCTCCGCCGCCACAGTTATTCATAACGAGATGCATATCGAGATCATAGAAAGTTTCTTGACGTTCAACAACACTTCCATCTGGTTTCTGATAGGTATATCTATTACGTCCCATTGATGGAGTGAGCGGGTTACGCTCGATCCAGCTAGCTCCAATCGCCACAATTCTTTCAACAGGATTTTTAATTATCTCCTCAGAGACTAATTCTTTTGAAGTTTCAACATTATCAACGTATTGCACATTATAGACGATCTTTTTGCGACCAACTTCACCCAGCTGACGGACCTCGGTTTCGCCAGGCGAGAGATTGTAATCTTTTACGGTGCGTTCAGAAAAGGCAACTTCTTCTTCGACGGTTATTGTGCGGCCGCCATTGCGAACGATTTGATATACTGGAGCAACTCCGGTCTCGAGGAATCGACCACTATTCTCTACGACAGAAATTTCATCACCATCATAAACAACAATATTTGCGCCATTTACGATTGTTTTTGGATCGTGACTCGAAGTCATAAGATAACGCTCACGAACGCCATCACGAATCACCACCGGATACGAACGATAAATATTAATAAAGAAGTTATCAGCATCAACAACAGAATCAAGACTTGGCTCAATCGAATCGGTTGGATTCAATAAGATACCAGCCTTTTCAATAATCTCACCAATTGTTTTTGGGCCAGTTTTTACGATTGTCTTTTTTCCAGCATCATAAATTGTGACATAAAAAGGACCAGTCACAACAGGTTGCTCCTCTTCGGCAAGTTCTTCCGATTCTGCGAAAGTTTTTACTGTCGGATTGGTTAAAGTTGATGTCAAAATCAAGCCACTAAGAATGGCCATACAAAATAACAGAGAAAAATCGAACTTTTTCGAAAGTCTCATATAATATATATTATAACACAAAACAAGAAAAAAGCCATATATGCATATGGTTTTTACTTTTCTAAACACATTTCTAGGTGGGTTTCCAAAAACAACTCTACATTCTCCACCCGGAATTCTGGTATCTCTCAACTTTACCCGAATTCTTAACTTTATTTTAGCATAGGCAGAATTACTGTCAACGTTGATTTTTCAAAATCTTTATGTTTTAATATTTTTGCATTTTACAGGGGTAGATTAGCTCGCACATATTGACTTTTTTGATTTATATTTTGAAATAATTATGCTAGATTTTTAAATATTTATGCTAAAATTAAAATATTAAAAGTGGAGGAATATGAAAAAACCGAACATCCGTAAATGGCTGGATGGATTCGTGCTTGCGGGTAAAGGAATTTGGCTCGCGCGCAAAGAAAAACGTTTCTGGATTGGCTTTATAATTGCATTTTTGTTCTTCGGAACTCTCATGAGTCTTCTTTCTGGAGGATATTCAAAACTAGCATTACTCGATTCATTCTCTATGGCTATGCGCACATTGGGCGAGTCTTTTCTTGGAATTTTTGGTTTTAACATGGCTTTTGCCGACTGGATCTTCATCTTCCTTCTCGCAGTTCTTCAAGGTATTCTTATCGGACTTATTGCTCTCCTCTGGAAAAAGAAAAAGGAGGAAAACGCCGCAAACGTCGAGAAAGCCGGTATTATTACTGGCCTAATTGCTCTCGGTGCTGGTTGCCCAACCTGTGGCACCACCTTACTAACTCCACTTATTGGTACCATTTTCTCTACTGGTGGCGCAGCAATCACCGGAACCGTTTCAATCGCAATCACAATTATTGCAATTATCGTCGCAATTCTTTCCCTTCGCAGATTAGGTGAAGAAACATATGTTATAATCATTAACGAAAGATACATGAAGAAAAAGGAGGAACGTGAACGTAAAAAGAATTCTTAGAATCGCTCTCATCGTTGCAATGATTGGCGTCTTTGCTTTTGGCGTTTATTCAGCAAATAAGCCAGTTTCAAACAATAAAAAAGTTTGGAACATGCAAATGACGAAAGGCAATCCGGACGCAAAGAACTATTTTGTTGTATATACAGATATCATGTGTCCATATTGTATCGCTCTAGAGAATGCTTTAATTGAAAACGAAGAAAAATTCGAAGCTTATCTCGAAGAAAACGATGTTTTATTTGAAGTAAAGCTCACCGACTTCCTCTTCGAATTTGGCGCTTCCCGCCCTATGAACTCACGTTACTCAGCCGTTGCTGCTTACTGTGCTATGGACGAAAATAAGTTCTGGGATTATTACACTCACGTCATTACTACAATCTGGAACGGATATTTCAAAGACTCTGGTAAAGCTGGTGTAAGCCAAATGGAGGCCATTAATAAAGATTATTGGATTAATCTCGGCAAAGAGGTTGGACTTGGCGACTCATTCGAAACATGTGTCCGCGAAGACAAAACACTTAGCCGTGTTACTGAAAATACCGCAAAAACCCAAAAAGAAGACGTCGCAGGTTTGCCATATATCGTTCTTAACAAATATGTTGCACCTGGCTTCGACCTTTCATGGGGTTGGGACTACGCCGAATATTTCTTCGACAAAGGTCTCGAATCTGTTAAATAATTATTTAGCTTGATTTTCAACATCGATTCGCTTCGCCTCAAATAAGACCGTAGGAACGGCTGGAGGCGGAGTAAAATCGGTGTTTTTTAATGGATATTTAATTTTCGTTTGATACGTTTTAATAAGTTCATAACCGAGTTGCGAAGTATAATGACGGTCCGTATTTAATAACTTGAGAGCAAACTGCTTCTGAAGAATCAGATAAAAAGATTTTGGCGGATTCTTCGACTCGATCAGTTTGTGCACGATCTCCGAACTGATATGAAAAGGCGGATTGCTAAAAACTTTATATGGCTCATCTGGCAATTCGTAATTCATAAAATCAGTCTCAACAATTTCAACATTCTCAATCTTGCGTTTCTTCAAATTTTCTCTGAGTTTTTGTGCTGTTTCCTTATCCGGCTCAATTGCAATAACCTTCTTGGCACGGTATGAGAGCGCACTAGTTATAACTCCTGAGCCAGCGCCGATTTCAATAACGAGATCACGTTTTCGGATATTTGAATGACCAATCAACATTAATGCGAGACGTGGTGATCGCAAAAAATGTTGAGAGAGATTTGGATTTCGCATTTTGTTTTATGAGATTTTCAATTCAGTTGTTGTGCCAGTATCAAAATTCTTAATTTTAAGATCACCGGATGCAGCTTCACTTTCACCAACGACAATACCATTCTTGGCAATTTTTGACGCGTAAGTCATTTTGTCGCCGAGTTTTTTATCCGTCAAGACAATATCTACAGTATTTCCCTTTTCACGAAGTTTTTTAGCAAGATTAAATGAGTATTCATACTCATTTTCTGAGATAGGAATAATTTCAATATCAATTGGTTTTTCGGCTTTTTGATCAACAATTCCACTTGCGCGAAGGACATAGAACAAACGAGTTAAGCCAATCGAGCCGCCAACGCCCGGCATTTTTTGGTCAGTAAAGTTGCCAGTAAGGTTTTCGTAGCGACCACCACCACATACAGAACCAATTTCGCGATATTCAGGAAGATTAAATTCCCAGACCGTACCAGTATAATAATCGAGACCGCGAACGATTTTCATATCCGCAGAAATACGGTCAGCAAGACCTTGCGATTCGAGAAGTTTCAATACAGAATCGAGTTCATTAACACCTTCATTAAAGCCTTCGTCAGATATATCGAGTGCACGAAGATCAGCGATCGCTTGTTCACGTGTGCCATTAATATTAATGAAACTAAATAGCTTCTCAACTTCGTTATTATTTAGACCAATTTCCTCTAGACGAGCTTTTGTAGCTTCGGCAGGAACCTTTTCAGCATGATCAACAATATCAAAAACATCTTTCGACTTTTCTGAGAGACCAAGTGCAAGAAGAAGGCCAGTAAGAATTTTACGGTTATTGATGCGAGCAAGAACCGGAGTTCCTAATTCAAATTTTTCAAATGCATCAAGAAGAGTCGAAATAATGTCTGCATCATAGCTAAGAGACAAAGTATTGCGCCCGATAATATCGACATCGCACTGATAGAATTCACGGAAGCGACCTTTTTGGGCGCGCTCACCTCGGAAGTTGCGACCGATTTGCGTTACTTTAAATGGAAAAGTTAGATCACTCTCGTGCTCTACAACGTAGCGAGCTAGCGGTACGGTATGATCGAAACGAAGAGCTTCGTCGGCTTCATCGGCAGTTTCCGCAGTTTTAAATACCTTATAAACCTGTTTTTCCGTATCACCACCAGCTTTTGCAAAAAGAATTTCTGCGCGATCAATGGTTGGAGTCTCAATACTCAAAAAACCATGCGCATGGTAAACCTCTCCAATTTTGGCCTTAAGGTTATTGAAGGTCGCTTGCGCCTCTGGAAGAAGCTCTTGCATACCTGAAATTGGGGATGTATTTACTTTTTTCATAAAGTAATTATAACATATTCGAAAAAATGTGATATAATAGGGGCAGGTTTGAATAAAACCAATCGTAAATTAAGAATTTGGCTCTGTAGCTCAGTTGGTAGAGCAGAGGCCTGAAGAGCCTTGTGTCATTGGTTCAAGTCCGATCGGAGCCACCAAATTATTTACAAAATTTGGATTATATGGTAAAATTTGTTTTGTTATGGGCGGTTAGCTCAGTTGGCTAGAGCGCGTCTTTGACGTAGACGAGGTCAGAGGTTCGACTCCTCTATCGCCCACCACAACAAGGCACCAGAAGAGTCAGTTTAGTTGGGAACCTCTGGAACTTCGTAAACAGAGTTCGACTCCTCTATCGCCCACCACAACAAGACAAAAAACCGCATAATAAATTTCAAACCTAACCTGGGTCGGTAGCTCAGCAGGTTAGAGCACGGGCCTTTTAAGCCCGGTGTCGAGGGTTCGAGCCCCTCCCGACTCACCATTCTATGTAGTTAAAAAGAAACCGTCATGGTTTCTTTTTTTATTACTTCCCTCATTCTTCGAATCGAGGGTTCGAGCCCCTTTTACCGAAGAAAGGCACAGAACTCTGCATCACAATTAGCATAAGCAATTACATAGGTTCGGAAACACCAAACATAAGCGTTTTGGAAGTGTGGGGGGATATGCGAACAAACGTTTCTTTATCATTTTCCACCCCTGTTTTTTTACAGAGTTCGAAAACTTGCAATTCTTGCGAAGGTAAGTTTAAATATGAACACTCTGCGAGGATGGCCACAATTGATTAAATATTAAAATAGGCAATTCGAGAAGGGTTCTTGTTTAATTTGTCCTCGCAGAGAGTGGAAGGCATTCTTGGGCTAATTAGCCAATCTTAATTTAGCTTTGTTATTTTCTCCTTTTAGTGGCGGTGCAAATTCTTTAATTAGATTTTTTGGCGATGTTTCTTTGTCAATCCATAAAATATTATCTTTATTTTTTGCAAACTGGTTAGTGTCTATTATTATAAAATCTAGATTGTCCAATGACCCGTGCAATAATTGCCATAACTCCGACGTTAATGGAAAATCGTGTAGCTCTTGAAGGTGAAGTGGTTCACCGTTTGATGAAATTTTATATACGGAGTTAGGCACGAGAAATTCAATGAGAAATCCTATATTTGTCAAACGTGATTCTGCTTTGTATTTTTCAATTTTAAGATAATGATCATCAAAAACTCTTTTAAAGTTATTACAAAATGTCTGATATTTAAAGTTTTGCCAATCTTTTACTAGGCGATTTAACATAGTCTCCATGTCAAAAATAGTATTATTCTCACGACTAATAATATTGCCATGATATTTTTCATATATTTGTCTAATCGTAGATTGAGATATTCTCGTGCCAGAATCCTTGCGACTCCCCATAGATATGTCTATGCAAAAATGCTCTATACCTATTCTATGGTCAACATTGTCAATAAAGATAAAATCTGGGTTTTCTTGATTAGGTGACGATATGTCCGTTAAGGATTTTAAGAAACGCAGCTTGGATTTTGCTGCATTCAGGCTCCTATATTCAATAGTTTTTTTATCCTTTTTCCATGTAATTGGGTATTCTTCAGTTTCCATAATAACCAGGCATTATAGTATTTATATGCTGCTTTTTTATTTCTTCGTTTGGTCTAGACAGTGGGATTAATCTGTTCATAATAGAGGAATAATGCTTTATTATTGGCCCAGAGTCTGGCAAGGTATTATAAATACCCATTAAATGACAGTTGTAGCCAAGAAAATAATCGTTTGACCCAAGATTTCTAACCTTCCATTTGCCGCGCGAAATTGTCGTTACGAAAGAATACGACGGTAAATCGCCAAATTGTTCTAGATACTTTTTGAGATGTTTGACGTGATTCTTGTTCTGCAAAAATGGATTATAAAAGAGATTTTTCTGTTTGCCTAAGTATTGTATCCATTTTTTGCGCTTCATATCTCCGTAAATATTGCCAGCGTAGTTTTTGCACTCAAAAACTAAAAGCCCCTTTCTAGATACCACTAATAAGTCAATTTCTGATGTTTTTCCGTCCGCAGTTGGTATGTAGACGTTTCTTAGTATCTGTTTTTCTGGAATGTGTATTTTGTCACGTAGCGTAGTATAAATAATTCGCTCTCCAGCGCTACCAGCATCTTTGTATTCCTCTGGATTCTTAAATCGATCTGAGTTACAGAAGCCAACAATAACTGCGATGGTTATTACTATAAAGAATACTATTGTGACTAATGACGACAAAAGAAATAATTCCATATTAGTTGTTAAAATAATTATTTAAATATGCACGCAGTGCTTCATCGCACACATAAATATAAACACCCTTGACTGCGCGATTCATAAGAATCCTGTAGGTTCTTAACACTTGTTCCAGTATATCATCTTCATTGATTTGCTCATTGTTAGCAACTTGGCGTTGGCTACGCTTCATGGCGCCAGAATCTGCGCAGGCTTTGCGATTGAATACAAGTTTTCCGTCACGATAAGTCAAATCGTTTCCAATAATAATCCCTACATAATTCAAATCGTCACCCTGCACTGTGTAAATGCTACCAACTTCTTTTGGCGCGTTTTTGGATCCGATCCAGTTGTTTTGGGTACTGTTCCAGCGGAATTTCATGCCATCAATTTCGATATCATACGCGCTTTTATTGTTTTTGGAATTCCATTTCCAAGCAAAGCCTGCTACCATGCGAGATAGACCATACTCGGCTTCACGCTTTTCCATAGCTTCCACAAAGTCTTTGATATTATCGAAAATTTTCGCTTCAAAGTTTTCGAAAGTTTCTTTTTCTGCCGGTCTAAAACCATTCGATAGGATATCGTGAATATAATCGATATACTTTTTACCGCCAAGCGAACGCATTTGGGTCTTGAGATAATATTCGCGTTTATTAAACTCGTCTGCATATTGCAAAATGTCGCTATGATTAATGTTGGCTGGACGAATGCGTTGTTGGGCACTAAATACTAGGACGACATTTTTGGATTTTGCCATAATCCAGTCTAATTCTGAATGAATGCCAGTGTCGCCGAAAATCTTCTGATCAATTTCGTGGACCTGCTTACCTAGTGTACCAGTAACGCCAACTTTCAGAAGATGAGCTTCGTCTACTAGAGTAATGTCGAAATTATCGTCACATTTGCCAAATTGGATCGGTGAAAAGATTCTAATATTTGCATCACCAAGATCGATTCTGTCGAAAATTTTACGAATGCGACCGCATAGTGATGGCTGTGGAATTACTAGGGCAATGCTTTTGTTCTTAAAGTTCTGGTTAATATGTTCCAGCTCAAAGAAAATATTGAAGTTTGATTCGTCGTCAATATCATCGTTTTGGTTGTCAAATGACTGCAGGTCAGCTAGTAGTTTTGCGAGATACATGATGACGATAGTTTTACCAGTGCCAGCATCGCCATCGATGACGGAAAGGCTTTTCATATCATGTGTAATAGCCTCGTCAATATTCTGAACGATTTCAGTTACTACATTTAACTGCTCGAAGTTTAGATTCTTGTACGGTGAAAACTTAAACAGCTCAGAATTATTAATTTCTGAAATAGTTTTATCAGCAATTTTTAATTCACGAAGTCGGTTCCAGATCTCTTCGAAAGTTTTGCGATAGTTGGCTCTATCGTAGTAATCGCGGTCACACATGCCGTCGTTGCGGTTTAGGACTTTGAATTTTCCGTCGCCGCTAAAATACTGAATAAGATAGGATTCTAAATCCAGCGCAGCACTTTTATTAAAAGTTTCGTCAAAGACTACTTTTACTGATCCATATCTAAGGCTCGATTTCTCGTCATTCGCCAAATGTTGGTTCATGCGATTCTTAAGATTTGTAGTTTCGCCAATGTAAATTTGTTGGTTATTGTAAATCTGATAAACTACTGGCCAGTTTTCTTCCAAATGATCCCCTGCGGCCAAGTTATCGATTGCTTTTTGGTCGAAAGAATAGTTTCTGATTTGGAAGGATTTTTCTATCATATTATAATTCCGTATATTTTTTACTATTGCCTTTAGATTTATTTACTGGGTATTTTTTAGAGTTTTCCTCTAATTTTTCCATAACAATATCCTCAAGACTGACACCGAGTTTGTTGGCTAGGAGAATTGCATAATTTACTACGTCGGCCAGTTCTTTACAGACTTCCTTTTTGTCGTAGTTATCGTTCCATTGGAAACATTCAAGAAGTTCGCCGGACTCAATTGCGATTGATTTTGCCAAGTTGGCAGGGGAATGAAACTGATCCCAGTCTCTGTCTTTTGTGAATTTTACCACCGCCGCCTTGACTTCTTCCATGTGAATATTATACCATGAAATACCGCATTTTTGCGGATGGCTAGAACTCTCTCCACTCTGTAGCTTCATCGCTTGGCGCCGTAATGGTTATCTGCCTAAACTGGCATTCTCCTAGATCTAGGACGAATTCGCCTGACTTGTATTTCTGTTCGGCCGTTTCATAGGCTTCTTCGGTGCCGTCGGCTTCGTCTTTCTAAAAAGTGTGGCGTTTTGCCATGATACCTCTATTTCACGTCAATACTTATTGAGATATTCCCATCATCTAGGCTTGGCAAATTGTTAATATGCCCAATTTTTGAGTAGCTATAGCTTGTGTCGAATGATTCATAGAAGACTACGAGACAGTTATCACCAAATAACATCACGTCACCGGCTTCGATACGCTTTGGGCTATAAGTATTTGTTGGCAGAGATTCGTTTAAATATACATATTTTTCATTGTCATTTAAGTCATTCATTGAAAGCTCTAACGGTAATAGTTTTATTAAGGCTGAAGTCGTAGAGTTATTCTCTAAATCTATTCCAAGTTTCTTGTTGTTAATAATTATATAAACTTTATCCATAGCCATTTCCTCATTATCTATTGGTTGATTTGTTTCGGGCGAAAGATTTGGATCTTTGTCTGGTTCTTTGTTGTTCATCATGATTGTTGCAACGACAACTGAAACGATTATTGCAATCAGGATTGGAATAGAAATAGCTAGCTTTTTATTCATTTAAACTCCAAGGCTTTTTTCTTGGCAACCATCAACTTGTCCTCGATATTCACCATCGATCATCCAATGTCCTCTAATTCTAAATGCCGGTATGGTTCCACGGATAGCCTTATTGGTCGCAGATTGGAGATTAATGCTATTATTCTTGGCCCAGTCGGCAACTGGGATAATCTTTTTGGCTGTAAGTTTCGCGATACGACGATACAGTGCTTCGATCAAAAGGCTCGCAAATAGCTCAGTTAGCTTATCTACTTTGTTGGTTTTTGTATATTCATCAAGAGCAGGGTAATATTCGTCGAATTTCGATTTGTTCGGGATGATGATTGGTGGCAGACCAAGCATATCCAATTGCTCGTTCGTGAGCAAACGTCCAATGCGGCCATTGCCATCACCAAATGGATGAATGTTTTCGAACTCAGCATGGAAGTAGGCAATTTTCTCCAAGAAATATTCGCCGTTATCAGAGTTATAATCTCTAACCAAATCATGCATAAAACCGTTTACAAATTCTGGGTTAGCGCCGATATGTGTGCCAACACGTACCCACTCTTTACCGGAACGAAAACGACCAGCGATCTCGTCACGAATATTTGTTAGTAGGGTTTTGTGCAATTTTAAGATTAGCTCTACGGAAATCCCTTTCTCTGGGTTATCCATCAGGTATTCTATGGCGCTAGCGAGATTCTTTGCTTCATAAATCTCGCGAATTTCATGATCGGTGCGGATTTGGTTGCGAATCAGAATGTCTTCGGTATCTTCAAGTGTAAGAGTGGAATTCTCGATGGCATTTGAGTTATAAACCATTTCCGGAAGTTCAGAAATAGTAAGCTCTTTGATAGCTTCTTTATGTTTAACGGCTAGCTTACGGTATTCCTCAGATAAGCCATTAATTCTATCTCTTGTAACTTGATTTATCATATCTTTATTATATCAAACTTTACGTTAAAAATCAATGTTAGAGATAATTTTAAACGTAAAGTTACGAAGTCTATAATATTGTTGACTTTATGTAAAGTTTCTTTTATAATTACGTATAACAACAATTGTGTTGGATTTTTCTTCAAAAAAGGAGGAAGTACATTATGGGAGCGATTGAATTCAGAAAAGAACTCAGTTCATATGGCTATCATATGGAGATCGACGTCACTAAAGATGACTGCAACAGAGAAAGAACGCCACACTGGCACCTTGTCTGCAAAGGCAGAAGAATCGGATCCATTAATATATATGGTATCTGGGCTTCTAAGCCAGACGTAAGCCGCTCAATCATGAAAGAGGCAGAAGATTTAACCAGCACCTGGGCCTCAGAAATAAGCGAAGCTTATGAAAATAACAGAATATACGGCTACTAAGAGCTAATCATCCCAGCCACGGTCAATGACCGTGGCATTTTTTATCAAAAAACCAGACCTTAAAGATCTGGTTTTTACTATTCCCTACTTAGTTCCACAGACAACAGTGTTAGCATGGACCCATCCTTCAACAGAACCACCATCCAAATACTGTCCGGTTGTTGGTGCAACACGTACGATGCCACCTTTTTCAACGTATGCTTCGAGCGGATCGGTTACCATATATTCCTGATCGCCAGCCTTAAAATCATTTTCATGAACGTATTTTACGATTTCCTTCATTAAATCTGGAGAAATAATGAATTTAGAGACATGAACAAGATTAGATTCGACGTCTTCGAGAGCTGGTTTTTCAACGATTTTTTTCAAGACGCCATTCTCCATAGTGATTTCGCCATATTTTACAACTTCTTCACGAGGAACTTCAACGCCCAAGATTGCTGAATCTGACGCATTCTCGACTGATTTTAGAAGTGATTCCGAAGCAGACTCACCATTTGGATTCCAAATAAAATCATCACCAAAGAACACAAAGACTGGTTCATTAATATTATATTCTTCTGCTACCATCGCAATTGGAACGGCTGTACCATATTTTCCAGATGGATCTTGTACTGTGTAATGAATCGTGACATCGTCTGGAAGAGTTTTTGCCAACGCCAAACGATCTTCTTTGCCACGTTCAATGAGATAGTCGTTAAGCGCTTTGTTGTCGCGATAATATTCGCGGACTTGGCATGGCTCCGAGTTTGAGATAACCATATAAATATCTTTCACTCCAGCCTCAATGAGTTCTTGTACAGAGTAATCTACTAGCGGGCGGTTCCCAACAGGAAGCATTGATTTTTCAATAATTTTAGTGATCGGCAAGCGGCGGGTTCCCCAACCTGCCACAGGAATAATAGCCTTAGTAATCTTTTCCATAATACCCTTATTTTAGCACAATAAGGGGTTTTTGCCAGATATCTGGATAATCGTCCAGTCCAAGCATCGTTGCGATTGTTGCCGCAACGTTTGCAAGACCAGGATTTTCAACTTGGTTCTTAGTATATTTTTTAGCATTTTCGGTCGGATCGTAGATGATAAACGGAATGCGATTGAGTGAATGTGCTGTTTTTGGATTACCATTTTCATCTGTTAATTCCTCAGCATTTCCATGATCGGCTGTAATTATCAAACAGCCACCCATCTCTTCGACTTTTTTCGCAATGCGTGCCAATGAGAGATCAATTGATTCAAGTGCAACGACTGTCGGAGCGAGCTCTGCAAAGTGTCCAACCATATCACCACCAGGATAGTTAACGCGAATAAATTGATATTTATCCATATTCTCAAGAATCGCATCGGTAACTTCCGCAGACTTCATCCAAGGACGAGTATTAAACGGCTCAGTATAGGAAGGGATTTCAATGAATTTTTCAAATGGAGCCGGCTCATTACTATTACCATTAAAGAAATATGTTACATGTCCAAATTTAACAGTCTCCGAAATGCCCAATTCCGAGATTCCTTTTTTGCCGAGATATTCATTGAGTGGTTTTGTGACGTAATTTGGTTCAATAAGACGATTCTTTGGGACATTATTATCTGAATCATATTCAGTGAGCCCAGCAAAGAAAACATCATCCGCAATATACGAATTGCCGCGATTAAACTTCGAGAAATCACGAAGATCAAAGGCTGAAGCGATTTCGACGGCGCGGTCTGCGCGAAAATCGATATAAATAAACGCATCGCCTTTTTCGACCTTTCCAACTGGCTGATCTTTTTCGTCGACAATTACAAAGTCTGGCAAGTATTGATCTAGGATATCAGGATCGTTGGCACGAAAAGTTTCGATCGCCTCATTTGCGGAATGGAATTTATTATTTGAGATACCGTGAACCATGATATTCCAACCACGTTCCACCATTCCCCAATCACTTTCATAGCGGTCAGCTGTGGTGGTCATACGTCCACCGCCATCAGCAATCATAATATCTGCATCAGTGAATTTTTTCGCAAACTCTTCGATACGATTAATATATTTTGGTTCGGATTGCGGAGCAACGTCACGACCATCAAAAACTGGATGAATACGAAAACGGCGCACACCAGCTTCGTAGGCTTTTTCAATCATAAGTTCAAGGTGAGCAATATCACTATGTACGCCGCCATCCGAGAAAATTCCAGAAAAATGCATCGTGTGAACAATTTGATTTCCATCCTCATCCTTATCCTCTTTCAAAACTGTCTCGAGCGCCTTTTTCCAAGCATCAGATTGCCAGATTGAACCACTATCAAAAGCATCTTTGATATGAGCAATACCATGTTTAATAATTTGACCACAACCCATAGTATTGTGACCAACTTCAGAGTTACCCATAGTGCCAGGCAATAATCCAACAGCTTCACCAGAAGCATCCAGAGAGAAGCAAAGCCCTTCTTCAGCAACTTTCGCCAAGAACGGAGTTCGAGCTTTAGAAACTGCATTACCAGGACCATCTGGGGCGAGCCCAACCCCATCCATGATTGCTAATACGATTGGCCCATCAAAATGTAGCTTTTCCATATTTTCATTATAGCATACCTCTTATGTTTGCGAATATGTCTGCTATTTGCTTTTGTATGTATATATGTTATAATATAAATGTTGCTTCAAAAAAACACGCACATTACAAACGGAGGTGCAGAGAATGATAACTGCAAAAATAATTTTCAACTTAACCGAGGAGAGAGCAATTCGTGTTAAGTTTTTCACCGATCTCGATTTCGGCATTTATGCTTATAACATATTTGATCCGGACTTGAAAAAGATCAGCAACGAAGCTGACTGGACACCTCTTAGCGGACGTCCAGACATGTTTGCTTTCGGAGTCTTGAATTCCAAAAAATTAACAGATGCTCAGTGCAATTTTCTCACTGACCTATTGCATGGCCAGTATAAGGAAGAAATTTCCGATTTCAAAATAGAAAACATGGCATAAAGCATTTAACTCCCCTCCTAGCCCCGAGCAATCGGGGCTTTTTCATGCTATAATCATAATATGCCCGGATGGCGGAATTGGTAGACGCGCTAGCTTCAGGTGCTAGTGTCTTCGGATGTGCAGGTTCAAATCCTGTTCCGGGCACCACTTCGTTTTTACCCCATCATTGGGGCTTTTTGTTGCTTTTTTATTATTTATATTATATAATAGTAATGTTGTTTTTCAAAACATGTACTTTTAGAAAGGAGGCTTGACGAAATGGAAGGTCAAGTAATTTGCGAGTTAAAGGAAATTTTTCAGCAGGAGCTGAATACGATGTTCAAATGTAAATCGTGTAGCGCCGTTTTTGCTCCTAATGGAACGGTAATACATAATTTAGTAATTAGCGATAATGAAGTAATAATTAATGTCACTAATGAAGATTCACCTAAGGTTACTTATAAGGCAACCTTAGACAAATACAGAATCGCAACCCTAAAGAGGGTTGCCCCGCAATAATAAATTTTGTCTGCCCATACCCCCGGGCAAACATTATTATATTTATCCCTTTCCCATCCCCCACCGCTCCCAGGTGGGGGATTTTTCTTGCATTATTACGCTTTTTATGATAAAATACAAAAACAGTCTTTTAAGACTAGAACTTTAAGAGGAGGGCATTTGGATGAATGCTACTAGATTTAAGAAAGAAGCACCAAATTTTAGAGAGGAGATAAGACTTCCAGTTAACGCCGACACATATTCGGCGATAACAAAGTACTATCCTTATGGTGCAAAATTCGTAAGGACGATAGAGACAGAGATACAGTTAACTGTAGAACAAGGTTTCTCTTCGGCTCAGTACAAACGATTCAACGAGAAAATCATCGAGACGATATATATCTCGAAGATTAGAGGCAAGATAGAAAGTATTATCTTGACGTTGAAAAACAAAAATAATGAGGACGATTTCCTTATCCTCACGTTAGTGGATGCTAACAATAAGAGAAGGATTAGCGAAATCAAGCTCATTTCCTAATAACCCTCGCCTGGTGCCATATAACGTCGCTGCCATGACGTATGTGGTATCTCTATACATTAAGCCCCCGTTATCTGCCAACAACGGGGGCGCTTTTTTATATCTCGATAATTTTTTTGTGACCTTTTTGGCCGGCTTTTATTTCGATTGTGGTTTTTGGAACGTTGAAATGTTTTGATAATAATTTAATTAGTGCCGCATTAGCTTCACCATCGTGTGGTTTTTCCCTTAGATAAACCGTCAGATTTTGGCCCTCCTCAATAATGAGGGGGCCTTTTTTTGAACCTGGTTTTACTGTTACTTCGTATATCATTTATGCCAACTTTTTATAAACCGCTTCGCGATCTGCGTCGATCATTTTGATTCGTGATTCAATTTCATTCTTTGCCACAACTAAAGTGCGTGCCAAAACTGGATCTTCTTTATACTGATCAAAGAACTCATAGAATTTATCCGCTTCCTCGCGAGTTTTAATTGTATTTGCCGCATACCTTGGATAATCTTCGATAGATTTTTCGCCCGCCATTTCGCAAACATACTTCCAGTTTTCAAACAACCAATCGATCGCTTTTTCTGCTGCTTTGTGATTGCGACGAATGTAGATAAACATATGAAGATGGTCTTGTGGTTTAATGATTTCTGGGCTACTAAGCAGACTCACTAACATATTAATATTGTCGTCGCTGCGAGTAAGACTTAACGAGTAACGCAACTCCGCTTTAAATTCTGGATCGGTCGAATCTTGATAAAGCTTTAGATATTCATCAAACATCGTTTCATCGGAACGTAGTTTTGCATCCAGAACATCATCACGAATTTCTGGATGAATATTAGACAAATCACTTGAGTAGCGTTCCGCGAGTTTTTCGATATTCTTGGTATCATCGGCATAAAAATCCAAACCCAAAATCATATTACGAAGACGCGTATCGTCGTCTGACTCACCATCTTTAGGATCAAAGCCAAGACGTTTCATTTGTGGTTTAATTAAATCTAGAATATATTTCTTAAACTTCTTTTCTTCGTCGGTTTCCGGAGTGAAGAATAACTTGAGATGTGAAATAATGCGTACGATGATTTCCCAAATCGATGCGCTCGTTTCATTTTTAAATTCCGGCAACAAATCCAGCAGCGAATCAGACGAAACAATTTCCGTTTTCGCGAGAAGCATACGATCAATCAATAGACGAAGTTTTTGTTCGAGATTTAATTTTGAGAAGTTCATCAATTTATCCTTAAATTCTTCTTCGGATAAATTAATGAGATAATGCCCAGACATATCATCTGAAATTTCCGGAAGTGGCCAGACCGTTTCATTATCTTCGCCATCAAGCAAGAAACGTTTTTGGGTATCCTTTGTAATAACGGGATAGCCAGATTGCGTAATCCATGAATGCATGAAGTTTTTAACTTTAAAATCGGCATATTTTTCAAGCGCCGTCCAAAGATCATCACCACAAGTATTTGAATAGCGGAACTGTTTGAAATAATCACGAATTCCGGCAAAGAATTTTTCTTCGCCCATCAAGCGAATCAACATCAACATTAGGCGTGCGCCTTTTGCATAAACAATGGCGCCATCAAATAATGTTGCAATTTCGGCTGGGCTATAAACTGGTTGAAAAACTGATTGCACGCCGCTATATGAATCGCGATTTAGGGCCGCCATACAATCACCAGTAAAGAATCCTTCCCAGATATTAAAATCAGGGTAGATTTTATCGACAGCGATATATTCCATTACACTCGCAAATGATTCGTTAAGCCAGAGATCATCCCACCATTTCATCGTAACAAGATCACCAAACCATTGATGTGACAACTCATGTGCAACCGTCAAAGCGATGGATTTTTTCGTATCCATCGTAACGGTTTTATCGGCAAGAAGCATTGATTCACGATACGTAACAAGTCCCCAGTTCTCCATAGCACCAGCTTCAAAATCAGGAATGGCGACTTGATCTAGTTTTTCGAGAGGGTATGGAACACCGAATTTGTTGTCATAGAATTCCAACGACTTCGCCGCAACTTCATTGGCAAAATCAACGGAATCTTCTGGATGATTAAGCGGCGCATAGGTTGTAATTAGGGTACCGTGTTCATTTTTAATTGTTTTTGAATTAAAACGACCAATTACAAAAGCAAGGAGATATGTCGACATGCGTGGAGTTGTTTCAAAAATAACTTTGTTTCCCTCTTGCTTTTGAACTGGAGTATTAGCAATAACAGTATCAATGGAGTCTTCTGGAAGCTCAATCGAAAGATCAAAGGTCGCCTTTGCAGCAGGCTCATCAATACAAGGAAAAGCCTCACGAGCATAGTGGGACTCAAATTGTGTACTAACAATTTTTTCGACATGGCCATCATATTCATACGTCGACAAATATGCACCCTGCATGTTTTTATTTAGGGATTCATGGAACTTAATTTCGATTTTGATATCTTTTTCAGTTGCAATATCTTTGATTGAAATTTTTTCTTTATCATAATCAAAGTCTGTTTTCTTGCCGTCAATTTTAAGACTTTTTATTTTCATATTCACAGCATGCAAAAAGACTTCGGATTTTTTTGGCTTACCGGATATAAGCACGGTTCCGTCGATAGAATCTTTTTCTTTATCAATTTTTAAATCTAATTTGTAGTTTTTTGGTTTGAAGTAATCTAAAAATTGTTCCATATAATTATTATACATGAAAAAGTCTCCCCTTTGACGGGGAGACTCTACTTTTTAGTGAAGCTTTGCGGAAACTGGAAGTTTTGCATCTTTCAAGATTGGTTCGAGTTCTTTTTCTTCCAATGTTTCATATTTAAGCAATGCCTCGGCAAGTTCGTCTAGAACTTTACGGTTTGCCTTTAAGACTTCTTCTGCGCGTTTTGCAGCTTCTTCGGTCATCTTCAAAATTTCTGCATCGATTTGTTCTGAAGTTTTTTCTGAATACGGCTTACCGGTTGAAATAGTATAATAACCAGTTTCTTCTGATGGGAATACGCGGTTACGCATATTAGCGCCACCCATACCTTCTTCAGTAATCATAGATTTAGCAAGATCTGCAACATGTTTAAGATCTGATGAAGCGCCGGTAGTTACACCATCTTCGCCGTAGATGAGTTTTTCAGCAATACGGCCACCCATGGCGCGGGCAAGAATATCTTTCAAATCATAAATGCTCTTATAGCTGCGATCTTCTGGGGGAAGGAACCATGTTACACCGCCAGTTGAGCCACGAGGAATAATAGTTACTTTATGAACTGGATCAGAATCTGGAAGAACATGTCCAACGATTGCGTGGCCAGCTTCGTGGTATGCAGTAAGTTGTTTTTCGTGATCGTTCATAACTTTGGATTTACGTTCTGGACCAATTGCAACACGTTCGAAGGCTTCGGTTAGATCTTTATTTGTGATTGCCTTGTGACCTTCGCGAGCAGCCGTAATTGCTGCTTCGTTCGCAATATTTGCAAGATCTGCACCGGATGAACCAGCTGTCTTCTTTGCCATTGCTTCAAGATTAACATCGGCCTCAACAGGTTTATTTTTGAAGTGAACTTTCAAGATTTCAAGACGATCTTTGCGCTCCGGCAAAGCAACATTAATGTGACGATCAAAACGTCCAGGACGTAGGAGTGCTTTATCTAGCATATCGACACGGTTTGTTGCAGCCATAACAATAACGCCAGAATCATTGTCGAAGCCATCCATTTCAACAAGGATTTGGTTTAGTGTCTGTTCATCTTCACGTCCAGCACCACCGCGAGCATCACGTTTGTGGGCGACAGCATCGATTTCATCAATGAAGATGATTGAAGGAGCATTCTTTTTTGCTTTTCCAAACAAGTCACGAACACGAGATGCACCGACACCAACAAACATTTCCGCAAATTCTGAACCAGAGATTGAGAAGAATGGAACATTTGCTTCGCCAGCAACAGCGCGAGCCATTAATGTTTTACCAGTACCAGGATCACCAGCAAGCAAAACACCGCGTGGGATTTTTGCGCCAAGTTTTTCGTACTTCTTTGGATTCTTAAGAAAATCTACGATCTCAGTAAGATCTTGCTTTGCAGCTTCATTACCGGCAACATCTTTGAATAGGACCTTTTTCTTATCTGGGCCATAAACCTTTGCACGTGATTTACCAAAGCTCATTGATTGACTATTTGAAGCCTGAGCTTGTTTCATCATGTAGTTCAAGAAGAGGAGAATAGCGAGAATTGGGATTACGGTCATAGCAACATTAAGTGCGATTCCCATAACATCGACTTCTTCTTTATATTCGATGGTTGGATATTTTTTAACACACTCAGCAAGTTCCGTATCGGTTTTTTCTGCACATTTATTGACTAGACCTAGCTCATATAGAGTACCCGAACCGTCTTTGCGTGAAGTTTCGGTTGGCTCTTTTTGTCCTTTTAGAGTCACTTCAACAACTTGTCCAGTTACTGTAATTTTTTCGATGTTTCCTTCTGGATCATTTGCGCGTGCAATGATATCTGAAAGAGGTACTTCACTAGTTTTAACATTTGTACCACCAAAGCCATTAAAAATAGCGATACAACATACAACCATAAAGATAGAAAAGACAATTCCACGAATTGAGTTAGAGGTATTTGCCGGTTTTTGCGGCATCTTTTTATTTGGTTCTGACACTATATTATCTCCTTACAGAAACTATTTTATCACGTAATAGAGTAAAAATATATTAGGATTATTTTCATATTTTTGAAAAAATGTGATATAATAAGTTTAGCCGTCTGGGTGTAGCACAGTTGGTAGCGCGCGACTTTTGGGAAGTCGAGGTCGCAGGTTCAAGTCCTGTCACCCAGACCACAAGGTTATGAATAAAAAATGAAGAGCTTGCTCTTCTATTTTTTTGAATAACCGCAGTGGGCTTTTTGTTTTTCTTTCAAAAAAAGAAAAACAAAGACCATTTTTTGCGCAAAAAAAACACGCCGAGTTTTATCTTTAATTAGTCATCAGACAGAAAATAATATATAATATATCTAATCTGGGTGTAGCGCAGTTGGTAGCGCGCAGCGTTCGGGACGCTGAGGTCGTCGGTTCAAATCCGGTCACCCAGACCATTTTTGTTTTTGCGACATTATAACATTATTCATGAGGTCGTCGGTGACGCTTCGCTAGATCCCTTCGGGATGCAAATCCGGTCACCCAGACCACTAGATTACGAATAAAAAGAAGGGCCTCGCTCTTCTTTTTTAAGTAATCATAGTGGACTTTTCGCTTCGGAGAAACGAAGACCATTTTTATCATCACTATTATTCTATTTATATTGACTTAATGCTATAATTATATTGTTCTAAGTTAATTTTAATCCGCAATAGATAATGTTTATCATGCGTTTTTCGTACGGTTCGCTTATAAAAAGGGCACCGTACAAAACTTTAGGCGAACGTCTATTGTGGAAAAACGACTTAGAACACCGTTACGGTGTCCTTTTTTGTTATGACCCGTAGTCATTACTAAAAGATTCTATGAGGAGTCATAAAAATGCGATTGTCTACACAACACAAACTTCAAGTTTTTATACAAGGTCTTGGGCGTATTACCTCCTTCCTACTAGTTGCTGGCGTTCTATGGGTTACCGCTATAGGAATTTCCAATAGCACCAAACCAAAAAAATGCGACGGGACCGATGTGACCATAAACTGTATTGGCGAAGATGGTTTAAAATACAGCCTGTACGTTCTACATCCAGCAAAAGAAAAAACTACAAAAATAGTTCACCACGAAGCTACTAAAGAAGTGTCCCATATTGTCCATCACGACACAGAATATGGCACTCGACAAGTTGCTGATTGTATTAAAACAAACATTAGTTATAAAAATGGTACTTGCGCATTAACTAGATGTAATGACGGGACATACTCTGGTTCGACCGGTAGAGGTACATGCAGTTACCATGGCGGCGTAGCATATGGCGGCGGCCCGTGGTACACCTATAGAACCGAAACATATGTCGTAAGAGCAGCATATGATGAAAAAGTCATTGACGTTCCAGCGCGCGAAGCGTACGACGAGGAAGTCGAAGATCCTGCCCGTGACGCATACTATGAAAAAATTCTTGCAAAATAATTTACATACTAATAATTTAAGGAGGTAAATCATGCCAAACAATAATGAAC
>JAZUFO010000013.1:0-37646 GCA_045640685.1 Candidatus Nanosyncoccus sp. | reverse complement strand
AGTTTTTATGATATGATATATGATATGAAAACGCACGAAATGAATCTACAACCAAAGTACTTTGATTTCATGAAAGATGGAACAAAACGTATTGAACTCCGCCTTTACGATGAAAAACGAAGTCAAATAGAGCTTGGAGATATTATTGAATTCTCTAAGTCTAAAAACGACAAACTAAAAGCTGAAGTTATTGGCCTTCTTCGTTACAACTCTTTTAAAAATTTGTTTGAAGATTTTGATATTTCTATTCTTGCCGATGTTTCTATGACTAAGGATGAATTATTGAACGTACTCAGCGAATTCTATACTCCAGAAAAACAAGCTCAATATGGAGTTGTTGGTATTCGCTTGAAGATGCTTTAAGGAAAGTAAAAAGCACCCTCATAAGAGGGCGCTTTTTTGAGAGATTAGCCGTTGAACACAACTTCGCGAGAGTGGTCGTTGTAGTAACCGTCGGCAAGAACCTGTGTCTCAACCCAATCATACTTTTTGATGACTTTGGTAAACTGATCCAGTTTATAGTCAGCAATTGTGATAACAGGGCGAGTTGTTCCGAGCCACGCAAAGCATTTTTCGAGTAATTCGGTAGCGATTCCGCGCTTCTGATACTCAGGCTTTACGAAAAGCGTACTAATTTTACGCTCTTCAGTATCCTTCTTCAGAATTGCGACTGCCGCGATTTTATTATCGATGTAACATGTAATAATTTCGCGTTCACCACTGAAAATACCAGGGACATATTTGCTAAAATAATGATCGCAATGGTCAGGATAATCTTTGCAGATCCAGTCGGTTGCCATATAGGCCTCCGCAATAATCTTAGCAAATTTCTTGTTTTCGCCAGCTTTAAGTAAATCTGAAGCTTTATAAAACTCACGAGAAGGTTTTTCGTTTGTTTTAAGCTTCAGCTCGAAGACATATACGCCGAGTGATTCTTTGTTTTCTGGATAGATTTTCTGAAGCGTACGAAGTGCTCCGTTAAAAGTCATACCAGGAAGCACATGGTCGACACCTTCGACTTCGAGCATCCTCTTGAAACTGTCGTAAACAGCAACGCGTTTTACGTCAAATTCGTTTGGGCCGTAGTTTTCGAAAGTTACGACATCACCCTGATGGACCTTTTTAATCTGCGAATAACCTACGCGGATTTCAAGGCTCTTTTCTCCGCTTTTGAGCTGACGGAAATATTCTTTTTTGACTCTCCAGACGTGTTTTTTCGTCATCGTTAATCAACTCCTTTCAAAGATCGATGGTAGCAGTAAAACTGCTTCATCTACTATTATATCATAAAACCATTAAAAAATCAATTATGAAACAAAAAGAACCTTTTTAGTTCTCTTTTCTTGGTGCGATGCTGGCTTTGCCAGCTACGGCACCTGTGTCGTCTCGAATAAAAAAGAGCAAGCTCTTTTTTTCTTGCTCGTCTCCTTGGTGCGATGCTGGCTTTGCCAGCTACGGCACCTGCGTCGTCTCGAATAAAAAAGAGCAAGCTCTTTTTTTCTTGCTCGTCTCCTTGGTGCCCGAGACAGGACTTGAACCTGCACGCCGACTGGCATATGCTCCTAAGGCATACGTGTATACCAATTTCACCACTCGGGCTTGTCTCGCTTCGCTCGTTCAGCCCGTGCTTCGCGAACGGGCTTCTTGGCCTCGTTTGTATAACATGCGCTTCGCGAACGGGCTTCCTAGCTTCGTTTGCTTAGCCCGCGCTTCGCGAACGGGCTTCCTAGCTTCGTTTTGCTCGCTCGCATTGCGAGTGAACAATATTCATATTATATCATAAAATTTAGTATGTATAAAAAGAAATAGTAGCGGCGGCGTATTTGCGGCTTTTTTGGAGGGTGAGGTTGGGTAGGTCTGGCGCTTCTCCGGGGTGCGAAAGCGCTAGGATTCCGTCTTTTTTGAGGAATTGTAACAGAGTTTTGATTTGCGAAATCTCGAAATGATCGTATGGTGGGTCGGCAATTATGATGTCGTATTTTTCTGGCTCATCTTTGTAGTTCTCTATACTTTTTGCAACGATCATGGCTTTTGAAATCGCTTCTCTGCCGAGCAGGGAGAGATTATCTTTAATAATATTGACCGCTTTTTTATCGTTCTCAATGAAGATAACCTTATTGGCGCCACGTGAGATTGCTTCGAGGCCCAATGCGCCCGAACCGGCGAAAGCATCGAGCACGACGCTGTTCTCGATGTATGGATACAAAATATTGAACAGTGCCATTTTTTCGCGCGAACCCATAGGATGAGTCTTGTCGCCGAGAGGGCTTTTGAGTTTGCGATTTTTATAAATTCCTGAAACGATTTGCATATTAATTGAGTGTAGTTAGTTGTTGGTAGCGAGTAATGTTGCTCATTAATTCTGTATATTTTAACATATTTTCTGGATTTTGCAAGAAGAGTTCGGTGTCGTCGCGGGCTTTTTTGATGAGTGCTGTATCTGACAATGTCGCAATACGGAGATCTAGTGCGCCGTGCTGGAGTGAGCCGTAGATTTCGCCTGGCCCGCGAAGTTCGAGATCTACTTCGGAAAGATGAAAACCGTCTGTAGACTTTTCGAGCTCACGAAGGCGTCTGGATGGATCATCTTCGCCAGAGGTAAGCAAGAAACAAAAAGATTTTTCTTGTCCACGACCAACGCGTCCGCGGAGCTGATGAAGCTGTGCGAGACCATAATTTTCTGCATCTTCTATAACCATCAAAGTTGAATTTGGAACATCAACACCAACCTCAACAACTGTTGTTGAAACGAGAATATCAATTTCTCCGGCCGCGAATTTTGCCATAATATCATCTTTCTCGGCGGCCTTCATTTTGCCATGAAGAAACTCAATCCGATAGTCTGGAAAAATGTTTTGTAGTTTTGTTGTGCGAGTTTTAACCGATGTTGCTTCAGATTTTGTATTATCATCGATCGCCTTACAGATCCAATAAGCTTGCTGTCCCTTCGTGATGGTTTCGCGAATTTTTGGATATAGATCGGTTTTCTGTTCGACCTCTTTCAGAATTTTTGTTTCGATTGGTTGGCGACCCTTCGGAAGCTCATTCAAAATCGAAACATCGAGATCGCCAAAAACTGTGAGCTGAAGTGAACGTGGAATTGGGGTGGCTGTCATAGTTAGAAGGTGTGGAGCACGATCTTTTGGCGATTTTAGAACTAGTTTTTCCCTTTGCGCAACGCCAAAACGATGCTGTTCGTCGATTACGACAAGGGCAAGATTTTTGAATTCGGTATCATCTGTCAAAAGTGCATGAGTTCCAATGACGAGGTTAATATTCCCTTCGCGGATATCTTTTTTGAGGGCGGTTTTCTTTTTGGTTGCGCCAGTGAGTAGGGCGATTTTAAGGCCAAAAGGTTCGAGATTCTTTTTGAGATTTTCGTAGTGCTGGGTGGCGAGAATTGCGGTTGGTGCGAGAATTGCGGTTTGATAATTATCCATTGCGGCAGCATAGGCTGCGAGCGCGGCAACCATGGTTTTTCCTGAGCCAACATCACCCTGAAGCATACGGTTCATCGGGGTTGGTTTTGACATGTCTTGGAATATTTCCCATGCGGCCAATCTTTGCGCATTTGTGAGTTTAAAAGGAAGATTGTCAACAAATTTTTTGATTTTCTCAGCATTGAATGGAATTGTCGAGGCTTTGAGCTTTTGGTTTTCAAGCTTGTTTAATTTTGCAGCAAGAATGAGTTCAAAAAGTTCTTCATATGCGAGATATTTTCGCGCATTTGTTACGTCTTTATCTGTTTTTGGGAAGTGAATATTGAATAATGCCTCTTGCCTGGTTCCGGGTTTTACGGTTGGTAACATATCTGGAATACTAGCAAATTTGTCGCGAGTGCTTTCGATTAGGCGTCTAAAACTGTGGGTTTTTAGGGTGCCATGAGCAACATAAATTGGTTGTAAACCTTCTCCGTCATCCACATCCGTTGCGAGTGCTGCGGATGGAGACATGAGCTGGTAACGTCCATAGTTTAGCTCAAAATTGCCGGTAAAATAGTATTCTTTGCCGGGTTCGAATTGTTTTGCTCGATATGCTTGATTAAACCAAACAGCGCGAACAGCACTTGTTTCGTCGTAAATTACACCTTCGGTAATTGTAAGTTTGCGCGTGCGGGCGCGGTGCGATGAAATGCTATTTATATAACCTTTGATCGTGACTTTGCCGGGTGTCATATCGATAATTTTGACGGGTGCCTTAAAGTTTTCGTAATCTTTTGGTAGATTATAGAAAAAATCTCGAACGGTTTTGATGCCGGCTTTTTGAAGAATGGCGCCGGTTTTTGGTCCAATCCCCTTGATGGTTTCGACTTTGTCTTCGAGATTCATAAAGATATTATAACAGAGTTGCATGAAAAAGCCCCCACACTGGGTGGGGGCTATAGAGAAGAGCATTTAGCTAAACGCCGTAGGATACGACGAAGCCTCCGTTTCCGGACTTTCGGATATTGGATATAACCTTATATCCCGAAACTCCGATAAATATTACGTGATATTTGTCGCCACCAATATTAGTGAAGCCATTATTGCGGCCGCCAATTGTGAGTCCCTCTCTAAAGGAGTTTGGACACTGTTTATGGATTTTGGCTGCCATTGCGACCTCCTGGATGGCGTCAAATGACGAAATCATGAGGTATGCCTCATTATTAATTTCGCGAGCAATAACTGCTACATTTTCGGCTCCATGGACATCAACCTCAATAGACTGATCTGTGTAAATTAGTACATTATCGCAGTCCTTATAGGCAATCTTCATTGGATCACTTAGCTGAACAACCTGAGCGTTTTCCCTCTTAGCATTGTACTGAAATAATGCCTCGAAAGTGCCGAGGTCTGCCCATCTGAAAGTTCCGACCATCAACTTTGCTCCCATTGGGCGCAAAATGTCATTAATTAAAACGTCGGTCGGAATTTCGTTTTCTGGAATATAACCGAGTGATTCGGTTTTCCAAAGGTTGATTCCAGTATTGCACGCGGTATTTCTTTCGCGCATGATTTTCTTGATAATGTCTTCGCTTGGCTTCTCGAGGAAGTCTTCAATGTCATAAATATCGGCAGACACTGAAGGGTAAATAATATTACCGAGCTCCTTCGCAACTCCAGAGTCGGTAATTCTTTTGCCGATAATTACTGGATGATGCCATGCAGAATCGATGGCGTGATTGATTACGTCCTTGAAGTTGGCGTCATTTGCATCTACATACTGATCTGCGGGTGTCTGAATTACCACGGAATCCGCATCAATTTCCTTGATATGATTTGCTGCAACAAGCATTGCTCCTGCATAACCGTAATTTGGCGAAATTTGTAAGATGTTCTCGCTGAGGAGACCATATGTTTCGCCAGTCTGTTCGATGGCAAGCTCATGCTGACGAGCGTTGGTCGTGATTACGACTATGTGTCTTGGATCAATCCCGACGCCCAGAAAGCGATTGATTGTCGCCTGGATGAACGTGTAGTCCTTGTTTATCGGACAGAACTGCTTTGGGCAGTTGTCATTACTAAACAAGAATAATCTTGTTCCCTGTCCGCCTGCAATAATACTGAGCCATACCTTGGCCCTAATCTCTTCTTTATTCATTTTTTTGAATCCCTCCTTTTCATTCAAAAAAGCCTGTTAATGTGCAACTATTGAGACATAAAAAAACCGCCTCAACGCTATATAATATTATTATAGCATATTTTTGTTATTTTTGCAATGTTTTGGCATGCGCGGCGCGCCATTTATCAACTTCGCCATGATTGCCAGAGAGTAAAATATCTGGAACGGTCATACCGCGAAAATCGTATGGTTTTGTGTATTGAGGATATTCGATATTGTCGCCATCAGAAAAACTTTCAATTTCGGCAGATGTTTCGCCACCAAGAACGCCCGGAATAAGGCGAACAACGGAGTCGATGATGATGAGGGCTGGGAGCTCGCCACCGGTTAGAACATATTGTCCAAGGCAGACTTTGTGATCGACGATACTAAGGATGCGCTCGTCGTATCCTTCGTAATGTGGACAAAGAATAATATAATGCTTTGGCTCGGTGGAATTTTCGCCGAGAGTGGCAAATTCCCTGGCTTTGGTTTGAGTCCATAGCTCGCCGGCAGGAGTTGGAAGAATGACTTTTGCGTTTGGATCCTTTTCTTTAACCGATTCGATAGCATTGAAAACTGGCTCGCAGCGAAGAAGCATACCGTCGCCACCGCCATATGGTGTATCATCAACAGACTTATGTGGGCCAAGACCAAAGTCGCGAAGGTTAACAAAATCAAATTCAGCGATTCCCTTATCTTGTGCCTTCCACATCATGGAAACGTTAAGATATGGTTCGAGAGCTTCTTGGAACAATGTAATAATAGTGAACTTGATTTTTGCCATAAATATATTATAACATATTCAACAAAAAATCCCCCTTTTTCGGGGGATTTTAAATTGTTCTAATTATTTCTCTTTTTTGAGACCTTTGAGAACTGCCATGACACATTCGTAAACGAAGCGGTACCAAACAACGCCACCAACGAGAGCTGTAAGGAAGTTCCAGAATGCACTGTTACCACCGAGGGTAAGATATTCGATTGAAGTGATTACGCACTTTACGGTCATGTAGATGTAAAGGATTGTTGCGAGATCAGCAGCAAAGTTGCCTTTCATTGTGAAGAAATTTTTGATATCTTCGCCAAGTGCTTTGTTGTCTGCGCCTTTTTTGAACCATTTGCAGTAACCGAATAGACCAAGAGCACAAATTGCGCCAATGACACAACCTGCAACTACCCAGCCGTCTGGGCCTGCGGTTAGGCTACCTGCTTTTGAAAAAGCTGTTAGTAATTCGTCCATTTTGGAATAACTCCTTTTGTTAAATTGTTAACTTAAATATATCACATAATTATTTTTTGTAAAATAATTATGTAGGGGTATAATGATAACATGAACAGAGTTCCACTTGCGGAGAGAATGCGTCCACATAAGTTGGAGGACGTGGTCGGTCAGGAGGCCATTATTGGTGAAGGTAAGATTTTGACTGAGATTGTTCGTGCAAAAGAACCCGTAAACTTAATCTTTTGGGGGCCACCAGGAACTGGCAAAACAACTCTCGCGCGTATTTTGGCGAGTGAATTTGAAGCTGATTTTGTTGAAATCTCGGCCGTCACGGCTTGCAAAAAAGATGTGAGCGATGTGGTTGAGCGTGCAAAAATGAACTGGAACCTAAAAGTTCGTACTGTGCTTTTTGTGGATGAAATTCATCGTTTCAATAAGGCACAACAAGATGCGTTTTTGCCACATGTTGAATCTGGACTGATTACCTTGATCGGTGCTACTACCGAGAATCCGTCTTTTGAGGTTATTTCCCCACTTTTGTCTCGTTCTCGAGTTGTAGTTGTTTCGGCTTTGTCTAAGGACGCTATTATCACTGTCCTAAAACGCGCTGTTCAGGCTGAGGGCGTTAAGATTGTTAAAAGATTAACCGGAAATGGTCGCAAGATTTCGGAAGAGGCGATTGAATATCTTGCTGAACTTTCGGGCGGCGATGCGCGTTCTGTTTTGGGTGATCTTGAGCTTGCGCTGTCGCTATCAACAAAAGTAGATGTTGAGACAGTCAAAGAAGCTGCTGGCAAGAAAATGCCTGGTTATGATAAAAAAGGTGACAATCATTATAATACGATTTCTGCGTTTATTAAATCCATGCGCGGTTCCGACACAGATGCTGCATTATATTATTTGGCTCGCATGGTGAATGCTGGTGAGGATCCGAAATTTATTGCAAGACGTATGGTGATTTTTGCCTCTGAAGACATTGGCCTTGCCGGAAATGGGGCGCTATCGCTCGCAACGGCTTGTTTTCAGGCAGTTGAACGTGTTGGTATGCCTGAATCTGGTTTAATTTTGGCACATTGTTGTGTTGCTCTGTCTAAGTCTAAGAAAAATCGCGACACGACTGACGCTTGGTTTAAAGCGATGGATTTGGCCGCAAAAAGTCCAAACGAGCCGGTTCCTTTGTGGATTCGTAACGGATCAACAAAACTCATGAAAGATTTAGGATATGGTGAAGGTTATGAATGGAAAGCAGGATTTCATTTGGATAAAAGCTATTTGCCTGAGAGTATCGCTAATGAAAAAATATTTCATTCAAGTTTAGATAAATAAAAAATACCCCGATGTGGGGTATTTTTTTAGTCTTCAGATTCGAAGAATGCTCCAGATTGGCGTGACCAAAGTTTTTTATATTCACCACCTTGTCTGATGAGATCTTTATGCGAACCTTGCTCAATAATCTTACCTTCTTTTAGAACAACGATGCGATCGAGGTTGGCAATGGTCGAGAGACGGTGTGCTACGACGATTGCTGTGCGGCCTTTCATGAGATTGTTAAGTGCATCTTGGATTAGTGATTCAGATTCTGAGTCGAGTGCTGAGGTTGCTTCGTCAAGAACGAGAATAGGTGCATCTTTCAAGATTGCGCGAGCGATCGCGACGCGTTGACGTTGTCCGCCTGAAAGTTTAACACCGCGTTCGCCAACCAATGTGTCGTAGCTGTCTGGCATTTTCTTGATGAATTCGTCGGCGTTTGCAAGTCTGGATGCACGAAGTACTTCATCTCTACTAACGTCTGGTTTTGAATAGGCGATATTGTCGGCAATGGAACGATGGAAGAGCGATGTTTCTTGAGGAACGTATGCAATATTGTTGCGAAGTGACTCCTGGGTAACTTTGCGAATATTTTGTCCGTCGATAAGAATTTCTCCGGCATCAACATCCGCGAAGCGAAGCAAGAGTTTTGTAAGTGTGGTTTTACCTGAACCGGAAACACCAACAAGACCGATGCGCTCGCCTGGTTTGATGTTGAGTGAAAAATCTTGGAAGATTGTATCCTTAGCATCTTTATGTTTGAAGGTGATGTTGTTAAAGCTAATCTCGCCTTTGCTGATTTTGAGTTTCTTAGCCTTTGGTTCGTCGACGACATCATCAATAGTGTCGAGAATTTTTGTCATTTCTGCGGCGTCACCAAAACAGCGGTTTAGATCTTTGAAAATGTGCGTAATATCCCAAAGTTCGCCGAGTAATGTTTGGGAGTAATTTACGAGGAGAACCAATGTGGAAACGGATAATCCAAACCATGTCGATCCAGTCATGAGGAAGAATAAGAGTGCCGCAGTTAGTGAAACGATGATTGTGCTAAATAGGATATCGCGAAGAATTGTTGCGTGCATTAATTCATATGTTGCAGAAAGCCATTTGCCTTGGAATTCGTTATAGCGTTTTCTTTCATGTTTCTCTTTGGCATATGATTTAACGGAAATAATATTTGAGACGGAATCGGCAAGTTGTCCGGTTTTCTTGTTTGAGGCGGAAGCTTCTTTTTCGTTGATGGCGGCAATTTTCTTGAATGAGAAGCCGGTAAAAATCGTATAAATTATTACGACGGCAAGAATAATAAGTGTAAATAGTGGTGTGCGTGGCCATAGGATAACAACAATCGAAACAATATAGACGACGATTGGTAAGAAATTCCAGATGATTGTGTCGCAGAAACGTTCAAATGACGAGACGAATTTGTTTGTTTGAGAAACTAGTGATCCCGAGAAACGGTCGTTGTGGAATTGCATGGATTGTTCACAAATCGTATTAAAAATACGCATATCAAGGTTACGCATTGCTTCAACTTCCATCTTCCAGCAACAATAGAGACGAAGCTTTTCGAGTACAACGCTGTTGAGTAGGAATAGAACGAGGTAGATAATTACTTCTGGAAGGAGGGTCGGAATGACTTGGTCTTCTGGGATGCCGGCAGCAACTTTGTCGATAATATCTGCAAAAACGAAAGCTGAAAGGACGTTACGAATTATAATTACGACTGGCGTCAAAAATAATGTCCCAAGTGTATGCCACTTGTGTTTTTTGATTTCCTGCCAGTAATAGTGCAGAGTTCGCAGTGTGACTTTTTTGTCCTTATGTCTATTCATAAAATTATTATTATATATTTTTTAATTTTTTGCAAGCATTTTGCAGAGAGAAAATATGATATAATATTGGGATATAAATAACATGGAGAAAAACATGGCAGATTTTAACAAAGTTTTGACGCCTGGCGATTATGAAAACGGCGAACTTAATGTCGTTATCGAAATCCCAACTGGCTCAAACCACAAAATTGAATGGGATCGTGAACATGCATGTTTTATGCTTGATCGTGTCGAACCTGTTGCTTTTGCAAAACCTTGTAATTATGGTTTTATCCCACAAACAATTGATGAAGATGGTGACGAACTTGATGTTCTTATGATCACAGATCAACCACTCACAACTGGCATCTGGATGAAGGCTCGTATCCTCGGCGTCATGAAGTTTGTTGATAGCGACGAAGTTGACGATAAGATTATCTGTGTTCCTGAAGATGATCGCAATAATGGTGATGCATATCAAACACTTGAAGATCTTCCAAAACAACTTTTGAAGCAAATTGAATTCCACTTTAACCACTACAAAGATCTCAAAAAACCTGGTTCAACCAAAGTTGAAGGTTTCTTTGGTCTTGATGTTGCTAAAGAAGTTATCGCTGAATCTATCAAGCGCTGGAACGAATCAGATCGCGCAAGCAAATAATCTGAACATATAAAAATAATCCCCTCTTCGGGGATTATTTTTTAGAGCTCTTCAATTTTTACTCTGATTTGTTCTGTTGTGTCGCGATCGCGAACTGTTACTGTGTTATCTTTGAGCGTATCGAAATCGATAACGACGCATTTTGGTGTACCAATTTCGTCTTGTTTGCGATAGCGCTTTCCGATATTTCCGGAATCATCCCAAGTAACGTTGATATATTTCTTTTTGAGAGCGTTATAAACTTCTTTTGCTTTCTCGACAAGCTCTGGTTTGTTCTTTAGAAGAGGTGAAACGCAGAATTTGTATGGAGCTAGGTTTGTTGGAAGCTTTAATACGACACGTTTTTCGCCATTAATTTCGTCTTCGGTATATGCGCTTGAAAGAACTGCGAGGAATGCGCGTTCAACACCCATTGAAGGTTCAATGACGTGTGGTACAAATACTTCGCCGGTAACTTTGTCGCGATATTCCATCTTTTTGCCAGATTCGCGAGCGATATTTTGAAGATCAAAATCTGTGCGGTAAGCGATACCCATAAGTTCTTCGCTACCGTTTGGATAGTTAAACATAATATCGACGGTACGCTTTGAATAGTGTGCGCGATCTTCTGGAGCAACTTCGATCTCTTCGAATTTGTCATCTGGAAGGCCAAGATAATCGCGAAGGAAGGTGCGATAATCTGTATGGATTTTTTCGAACTCTTCTTCCCAATTTGCTGGATTGATGAAATATTCGATTTCGAGCTGTGAACATTCGCGGTCGCGAAGGATGAAATCGCGTGGTGAGATTTCGTTGCGGAATGATTTTCCTTCTTGTGCAATACCAAAAGGCATATCTGGGTATAAAGAATCGACGACATTTTTGTAGTTTGTGAAGATGCCTTGTGCGGTTTCTGGACGAAGATATGCAGTTGAGCGCTTTGCAATTTCAGCATTCTCGCCAGTTAAATCTTCTGGCAAAACTGCACCAACATGTGTGGCGAACATCATATTAAATTTCTTGATGTCACCCCAGTTTTGTTTACCACATGTAGGACAGACTGGGTTGATGTTTTTGAATTCTGCGGTTGTGATGCTTTCGGAAAAACCATCAACAAGTTTATCGGCACGAAAACGACCGTGGCATTCCTTACATTCAACTAAAGGATCCGCAAAAGTTGCAACGTGTCCGGATGCTTCCCAAGTTTTTGGATTCATAAGAATTGCTGCATCAAGACCGTGCATGTCATCACGTGAATCTACCCAGTAATTCCACCAGATATTAGTAATATTTCTTTTTAGCATAACGCCAAGAGGTCCGAAGTCCCAGGTTCCGGCCATACCGCCGTAAACGTCTGAGCCTGGAAAGATAAATCCACGGCGTTTACATAAGCTTACGATGTCGTCTAATCTACTCATAATATATATTATATAACAAATCTGACATAAAAAAAGAGACGACTCGCGTCTGCCTCTTTTTCTGCGCTGATGCGCGCCCACCCTTGGGGCACATTGTTTTGTTTTAATCCGCTGTGTTTGTTTTTAATGTAAGTCTCCACACTCCACTAATTAATCATCAGTGGAACCCCTGTGAAGCGTATCAGCTTATGTTTATAATAAAGCACGAGCTTAATTTTGTCAATACTTATGGCTAATTGACTTTTGATAAAATTTATGCTATAATAAAAAAGTAGAGTGTTAATTTAAAAAAACGACCAGTTATATGGTCGTTTTTTCTAGTAATCTTCAACAAGTGTAAATTCTTTGCCGGCAATTGAGATAATTGATTCTGGTTCGGCACCGAGAGATGTGAGTTCTGATTTGATGCCAAGTTTCTTCATGATGTCGCGCAAACGGTTGACTGAAGCATAATTTGCTAGATCGGTGCGACGAGCAAACTTTTCGATTTTTTCGCCTGAAACAATAAATTTACCATCATCTGTGCGGACAATATCCCATGTTTCTTTGTAGGCTTTGTCTGATAATGAAATTGTTGGAATATCTGAGTTATTTGAAACAATACTTTCGGTGTCTTCCTTGAATACTTCGTCGGTTTCCTCGACTTGATTTTTGGCAGCTTCTTGTTCGGCCTTCTTATTCTCGTAAACTTTTTTGGCTAGTTCGCGAAGAAGTTCTGTCAAGCCAAGATGTGCCGCTGATGAAATGACAAAAATTTCTGCCTTCGGATTGATTGTGAGGATTGATTCCTTTTGCATTTCGACAATGTCACTATCGAGGCCTTCGGTTTTTGTGAGCGCGATAACTTCTGGGCGATCTTTGAGATCTGAATACTTTTCTAGTTCGGTACGAATGGTTTTGTATGCTTCGCCGGCTTCATCATTATAAGCATCAACGAGATGAAGTAAAACAGCGGTGCGATCGACGTGACGAAGGAAGGCATGACCAAGGCCTTTCCCTTCCGAGGCTCCTTCAATAAGGCCCGGAATATCGGCAATCAAAAGATCTTTTCCATCAATGGTGGCCATACCAAGATTTGGTGTAATGGTCGTGAATGGATAGTCGGCAATCTCTGGTTTTGCGTTTGAGACTACGGAAAGGAATGTTGATTTTCCGGCATTTGGGAGACCAACGAGGCCGACATCGGCAAGAAGCTTTAATTCGAGTTCGGCTTCAAATTCTTCACCAGGTTCACCGACCTCGGCAATAATTGGAGCTTGACGTACGGATGATTTGAAATGCGCATTACCAAAACCGCCATCGCCACCTTTTGCAATAACTGCTTCTTGTTGGTCTTTTGTGAGATCGGCGATAACTTTGCCGTCACGTTTGACGACTGTACCAATTGGGACTTCGACGATAAGGTTTTTGCCGGAGCGTCCTGCTGAACGTGTACCGGAGCCATTGCGTCCATCTTCTGCGTATAAAAGTGGTGCAAATTTGAAATCTAGAAGCGTGTTCGTATCTTTGTCTGCACGAAAAATAACGGAGCCACCTTTACCGCCATCGCCACCATCTGGACCACCTTTTGGGATGTAGATTTCATGGCGAAAAGAGACGGCGCCATCGCCACCTTTTCCGGCTTTTAGACTAACTTTTGCTGTATCTACGAACATAATAAATATATTATAACATATTTTTTAATTATTTTCTATGGATATAGTTGAAGGAAGCTGCGGTTTGAGCAGAAATGAGTGAACGCGTCACGCGGCCAGGATAATAACCATAGTTTGCTTCGGAAATAACGACTGTACCATCTTCATTGACGGCTTCGACGTAGCCAACGTGTCCATACCATCCGCCGCCGTGTTGGAATACGTCGCCAGGTTGTGGGTTGTGGTCGACTGGGAAACCTGCGGCTGCTGCATTTGCGGCCCAAGAATATGCGTTTCCAAGGTTTCCTGGAAGATCCTGACGATTGATCCAGGCCCAGCTTGTACATTGACCAGCTGTGTATGGGGTCGGAGTCCAGAAGCTTGGATTAATAACTTCGAGTGTTAAGCGTGAACCGTAGCCACCGTATGTTGTGTATGAATATGTAGTTGTTGCAACGACGACTGGTGCGACGTATTCTGGACGTTCTTTCTCTGGAAGTGATCCGCCTTCGATGGCGATCTTCATACCTTCGGTAATACCTGACACTTCAAGATCGTTGAGGTGTTTAATATCGTCTACGGATGAGCCGTATTTCTGAGCGATCGTTTCGAGTGTATCGCCAGATTTAACTGTATATACGATACCGGAAACATTTTTTGCAATATAAAGCGTGTCGCCAACTGAGACGTTTGTATTTTTAAGTCCATTGGACCAGCGAATTTGATCTGTGGTAAGACCGAATTTGGCTGCGATTGACTCCATAGTTTCACCTTCTTGGACAATGTAGCTGTCGACACCACGAGCCAAACCAGAAGTGTCAATAATAGCTGGTTTTTCGAGGTTGCCGGTTGTCGTTTGTCCAACATCATATAAGGTTTTCATTGAAACGTAGCTATAGGCAACGTTTTCGGCACTGGCAAGATTTAGGGCACTAGAAAGATCAGCAACGACATACATTTCGGTAACTTGGTCGGTGGAGATTTGATATTTATTAGTGTCGAGCATGCTCTGGCTGAGTGTTGAATTGTTATTGTTTTTGTCAGCCGTACCAACAAAAACCACTCCGAGAATTGCAACACCGGAAATAAGATAGGTTAGAAATGTTTTTAATTTATCTAAATCGATTTTCTTTTTCATAATGAAACGTTACAAAGGATTTGGCAATAAAGTCGGGCGTTCTGGTTATGCTCTTCCTCTGTGTAACTATAATACATCTTTCCATCGTCGCCTGTCAAGAAATAGAAGTACTCTGTATCTGTTGGGTTTGCAACTGCAAGTAATGCGGAGAGGCCTGGATTTGAGATTGGACCACATGGAAGACCGGTATTTTTGCGCGTATTGTAACAGGAATCAACTAAAAGTGCGTCACCAACTGCGGTATCTTCGCGATTGCGATTTGGATCTTGTACGTCAAGAGCGTAAGTCACTGTTACATCGCTTCCTAGAGGGATTCCCGCATCAAGACGTGATTGGAAAACTTGCGAAACGGTTGGCTGATCTGGGGTAAGTGCTTCTTTTTGGATAACAGAAGCGAGTGTAATTCCCTCGTGGAGAGTGAGACCGCGAGCGGCAAATTTTTCTACCAAATCGTTTTCTTCGACGACGGCTTCAAAACCGTTTATATAAGTTTCGATAATCTCTTCAACGGTTGCGTCGTTGAAAAATTCGTGAGTTTCACCGTAAAGATATCCTTCGACTGTGCCGGCTGGCTTGCCGTCTAGAATAGGATTATCGTAGTTTTTTGAAAATGCGGCATCAATTGCTTCACTTGAATAACCAATATTGATTAATTTCTTTTTAATATCAAAAATTGTTTCGCCTGGAAGAATCGTGAATGTAAAAACGTTTGAACCAGAAGTACCATTAATAAGAACCTTGATAATTTCATCGGCGCTCATACCTTTATTGAGTTGATATTTGCCACTCTTTAAAGCGTAGTCGGAATAATTTAGCTTGAGATTGATCTTGAAAAAGAATTGGCTCTTAATTAACTCGGCGCGGTTTAGATCGTCGACGATGGCGTCGGTTGTTGCGCCTTCGTGAATAATGAATTCAACGTCTGGACAACGATTATCTGGACAGTTTTTTGTTACTGGCGTGAGTGAATCGAGATACCAGAATACTAAACCGGCACAAATTGCACCAATAATACCAAGAGTTATTATGAGTGAAAGGATTTTGCGTCCGATTTTATGTTTCATAGTTTTTTTTAGCGTCTTTTTCTCGTCGAATTTCTTAGGGTTATAGTTTTCGATGAAATCTTGCAAAATGATTGAGGCCGCTTCGGCGTCAATTTCGCCTTTTTCGAAGTTGGCTTTGCGAGCTTTTAATCTTGATTCTGCTTCAACTGAAGTTAGAGATTCGTCCTGGAAGCAAATTTTTGCTTCTGGGATTTTTTCTCTGAGAGTGTCGCCAAATTCGCGTGAATATTTTGATTGCTCCGTTTCATTTCCTTCATTACTGCGTGGAAGCCCTAATACGAAGTATTTTGTATTATTTAAATTTGAGAGTTTGTTTAGCTTTTCCCACTCACTGCCATCCACCTCGATAAAACATACTGGAACAGCAATTCTTGTTTCTGTATCAACCTTTGCAACGCCAATACGTTTTCTGCCAACGTCTAGCCCTAAAATTTTCATTTTTATCCTATTCTTCTGTTATTAATTCGATTGTAATTTTGTTTGAATCGCCAGGGGCTGAGTTGACCCATGGGAATGAAGTTTCAATATTAATGTTGCTAATATTGCCGAACTTTGATTTGATATCGTGTTGGATATCGCCAAGACCACGTCCTTTTGAAATCTCAAGAATATCGTTTTCGGTAATCTTTGAACCAGTCATATATGAAACTTTTAGCTTTCCACTAAAGCCATCATTGTTACCTGTGAAGTTTTCAATGAATGGATTGTTGATTGAGTAGATCTTTTGATCTTCTGCAACTTTAGCTTTGTTGGTAATGAATTCTTTAACTTTGGTTTCATCGATAACATAGATGAGGGTTGTGGTTTTGAATTTAACATATGGAACTGTGCCATCTGTAACTTCTTCATCGATTGCTGGAGTTGGTTCTGGATCTGAAATAACTTGTTTGAAGCTTGCATCGATAATAATGCGATCATCGGCAACATTTACAAGAAGTGCTTCTTTTGCTGCAGATTCTTTTTCTTTGTTCTCGGTGAATTTTTCTTTAGCTTTTTCGATGTCTTCTTTTGTAACAACTTTAATTTGTTTGTCGGTACCGCCAGTGATTGGCGCATCTGAATAGACGGTGAAGCCTGGATAAGTATTCCATGAACTACTTGCATTGATATTGTATTTTGTACCACCTTCAGCTGCAGTAACCGCTACGGTTGTTGATTTCAAACAGCCACCATCACGAAGTAATCTTCCTGTGTTTTCACAGACCGATTCGTCGCCAGTCCAAGTCAAGGAAACGTCTTGGTCGGTGTAATATGTTTGGCCGCTTGTTGTTGTAAACGCGAAGCCGGAGTTGATAGCAAGATCAGAATCGTCTTTATCCTTGAATAATGTGGTAACGACGACATAGCCGCGTGCTTTATCACCAATATTTTTGGTTCCGGTTGCGGTTATATCTAGTTTTTGTTCTTTTTCGGTTTTAATTTCTTCTAAATAGAAGATGCCATCTTCGGATGATTCTTTGATTTGGTCGGTTGAGAAAGCGACGACTTCTGAAAAGTTGTTTTTGTCGGTGCGAACTGAGACTGTAATTTTTACGGACGGAGCAATTACGAAGGCCCAGATAAGGAAAATAATTAATGCACCAAAAGCAGAACAACCAGCAATGACGAATTTTTTATTATCATTGATCCATTTTAGGGCTGGATTGGTTGGCTCTTTCTTATCTTTTTTAGATTTTTCTTTAGTTTTAGCTTCTTTTTCTTCAGCTTCAGCTGCTTTTTTCTTCTTAGCTGCTTTCGCCTCTTTGATTGTGTCGCTAATAGCTGCTTCTTCTTCGGTTTCTTCAACTTCTTCTTCGACTTCCTCTTCAATCTCTTCTGGTTCTTCTGGAGCCTCGATTACTTCTTCTTCGATTACTTCCTCTTCAATATCTTCAAGTTTTGGAATGGCAGGAGCTGATTGAAGATTTTTTGTTACTGGAAGTTTTGCGGCAGCAGCAAGTTTTAGTGTTGCTGGATCAGTTGTAACAAGGACGATTTTTTTGCCTTTTGCAGCACCATTTTTTGCGATAAGTTTGATGTTGACTGCGCTTCTTAGGACGCCATTTTTCTTCGGTGGAACGATGGCGACAATTTTTTCTTTGGTTAGTTCAAGCGCGGAGATGATGTCCGTAATATCATCTTCGGGCTCGATATAAATTACGTCTTTATTCATACATAAAATATATCACATTTTATTTTGCTTGTGTTAAAATATAGATAATGAACTTATTTTCACGAAATAATTTTGGCGCCAAGCGTTCAGAAGAAAAAAACAACGTTGCTTTGGCTGAACTTGCTCTTAATTCGATTGATGAGGGTGTCGTTATTGTCGATAAAAACGGTATTACGCAATTTGTAAATCCTGCCGCAATTAGAATGACCGATTATAACACTGTGATGAGTACGGTTGGTGTTGACTATCGCAATATTATTCGTCTTGAATCAAAAGAAGGTCGTGAGCTTTCTGATCGTGAAAATCCGTTAATCCTTGCCATGGCTAATGGCGAGGCGCTTGATTCTTTCCGCGGAAGTCTTATTGTTGGAAAAACAACAAAACGTATTCCTGTTTCAATTTCGTTGAATATGGGCGCCGGTTTTTCAAATAACCGCGTTATTACTTTTCGTAATATTACAAAAGAGCTTGAAGAAGAAGGTGCACAAACTGAATTTATTTCAACAGCTTCGCATGAGATGCGTACGCCAGTCGCCTCAATTGAAGGCTATCTTTCCCTTTCATTAAATCCACAAACTGCAACAATCGATGATCGCGCTCGCGGTTATCTTGAATCCGCTCATGCTGCTTCAAAACATCTCGGAAAACTTTTCCAGGATTTGTTGGATGCAACAAAACTTGATGATGGACGAATTGTTCCACATTTAACTCCTGTTGAGATGGTGTCGGCAATTCAGAAAATTTCGGACATCTATGTTCAACACTTTAATGCGGACGGAAAAATTGAATATAAATTTGGTTCCAGTAAGTCTGGCTCTGGTGTAAAAATTTCGCAAGTTGTTTATAGTTATGTTGATCTTGGCTTTATGCAAGAAATTATGTGTAACTTGATCGAAAATGCCGTGAAATATACTCCAAAAAATGGTTCAGTATGGATTAGTGTTCGCGGCGATGGTGATCGCGTTTTGATTAATGTTACTGATACCGGAATTGGCATTTCAGCTGATGATATTCAACATGTCTTCCAAAAATTCTATCGTGCAGATAATTCTGACACACGTGAAATTGGTGGTACTGGTTTGGGTCTTTATCTCGTTAAACAACGTGTTGAAGCGATGGGTGGAAAAATTTGGGTTGAATCTGGATTTGGTGAAGGTTCAACTTTCTATGTTTCACTCCCTCGCCTAACAAGTGAGGAATATGAAAGAAGAGTTGCGATTATGCAAAATTCTCAGCAATTTGGCGGTAATCCTGCAAGGCCGGTTGTAGCTCAAGGTCCAAACGTTACACCTGTTCCTCAGGCCGTTCCTCAGCCTGCCCCGCAAGCGGCTCCTCAACCTGCTCTGCAAGCGGCTCCAGTTCCGCAACAAGTCGTTCCTCAGCCTCAACCTCAAGTTGTGCAACCAGCTGTCCAGTCAATGCAACCACAACCAGAACCTGTGCAGCCGCAACCGATACAGTCGCAACCAGAGCCGCAACCGATACAACCGCAACCAGAGCCGATGCCTCAACCCGTTCAACAAATACCGCCTCAGCCAGTCGTTCAACCGAATCCAGAGCAACCTATAAATCAAGAAATAATAAATAATGGAGGACAACAATAATGTCAAAACTAATGATTGTAGAAGATGATATCGCATTACGCGAAATTTACAGCATCCGCCTTGCTGCTGAAGGTTACGAAATTGTTGTTGCTGGCGATGGCGAGGAAGCTCTTGCTGTTGCTATCCGTGAAAAACCAACACTTATTTTATCGGATGTTATGATGCCAAAAATCTCTGGCTTTGATATGCTTGATATTATTCGCTCAACTCCAGAACTTAAAGAAGTTCATGTTATTATGATGACCGCTTTGTCTTCTGAAGAACAACGCGCACGCGGCGAGTCTCTTGGCGCTGATCGTTATTTGGTCAAATCTCAAGTTGGTATCGAAGATGTTGTAAACATTATTCATGATGTTCTTGGTGATAAAAGCGCAAACGCGCAGACTGTCGCGCCAAATGCTCAGCCAGTAATGGGCGGTGTTAATCCCGTTAATAATGGTGGCGCATCTTTGCCTGGTAATCCAAACCAAGTCTTTATGCAGGCAACTCCATTCACAATGCAACATAATTCTGCTGTAAATAACCAAGGAAATCCATATGCAGGACAACCACCAATCAATCCGGCTCAATAAATTTTTAGCCGAAAGGTTGGGTGTTTCTCGTCGCGAAGCAGACAATATTATTGCGAGCGGAAAGGTTTTGATTAATGATAAACCTGTTGTTTTGGGTGCTCGCGTTGACAAAAACGATAAAGTATGCTATAATAATAAAATAGTAGCCTTTGAGGCTGAATATACTTATATTGCTTTCAATAAGCCAGTTGGTTATGTTTGTTCTCGCCGTGCTCAGGGTGATGCTGAGACTATTTATGCTGTTTTGCCAGAAAAGTTTTCATCTCTTAAAACAGTTGGTCGCTTAGATAAAGACTCTTCTGGCCTTATTATTCTTACTAATGATGGTGATTTTGCTTTTGAGATGACTCACCCGAAGTTTTATAAAGAAAAGGTTTATGAGATTATCCTGGATCGTGAACTCGAACCTCTACATCAGCAAATGATCTCAGATTATGGTATTAATCTTGAGGATGGCGTATCGAAATTTACGGTTATTCATGAAGAGGGCGATCGTGCACATCTAAAGGTTATTCTAAGTGAAGGTCGTAATCGTCAGATTAGACGAACTTTCGCGGCTTTGGGGTATAAAGTCGTTGGACTCCATAGAACGCAATTTGGTAAATATCAACTAACTGGCCTCGCTCCTGGCGAATGGGTAGAGATAAAAAAATAATCCCCTCGGGGATTATTTTTCTAGGATACGTGCAATTTTGGCGCGAATTCCGTCGTCGTCCGGAGCTCCGTTGAGTGTGTCGACGCCAACGCGAAGAAGTCCAAGTGCAGTTGCATATGAATGGTCTAGCTCGGTTTTTGACTTGAATTCAATGTCTGGCAAGGTTGTAATATCGATAATATTTATTACTGGACGGCGTGAGAATGGAAGTTCTGTGTACCAATCAGAAAGCGCTAGGGTTTCTTGAAGAGTAGACAGGCCTGCACCGCCGCCACATAATAATATATTGCGTGGCAAAACTTCTATAATGTTGAAGTCTTCCAAGGCAACTTCGACGCCCGAAATCCAAACATTAAGATTTCTGGCAATTGTCTTTTCGATTTTTTCTTTGATTTCTGGCTCTAGCTCTTCGAAATTGAGCTTATATTCTTCTGCGGTTTCAAAATCAACGCCAATTCCTTCGGCGATCTGACGCGTAAAACTGCGTCCGCCGATTGAAAACATCTTTGTGCCATCAACGCCGCCGTCATCGACGACTGCAATGTCGGTTGTGCCGCCACCAATGTCGATGACAATGCCTGAGAAATTTGATTCCAAATCATCGCCAAGGCAAGCGCGACAAACTGCGAATGGCTCAACGGCGACAGCAATAAGATCGAGATTGAGCTCGGCGCAGACTTTTTCGATTGCGGCTACATGTACGAGTGGGGCGAATGCCGTATAAAATTGGACGACAATATCTGAACCTTTAAAACCGATTGGGTTGGAAATTTTATAACCATCAATAGTAAGAGAAACGATTGCGGAATTAATTAAACGAACTTCGACGTTTTTATTTCCTGTTTCGAGTGCGACAGATTCTTTGGCAGCTTCGCCAGCTTTATCTTGGACCTTCTTGATGATGATTTGCATTTCTTCATCAGTAATTGGCTTGTTGGCGTTTTCGCGATGATAGCGAACTGTCGTGGTTGTGCCTTTAATTAGCTCGCCAGCAATACCGACGACGGTTTGTTTGGCGGTTTCGCCAGCTTCTTCTTCGGCGTCAAGCAATGCTTTTTCACAGGTTGAGACGACTGCAGGAATATCAGCAATGGCCCCAGCATGCATATTAGTTGGGGCTTGCTTTGTGCGACCTACACCAATAACTTCAAGATTGCCTTTGCGACCAGTTTTTGCGATCACGGCCTTGATAAATTCAGTTCCAATATCTAAAGCTAGAATCGTACTCATGCTTTTATTATAGCACGATTAGTCAAGAACAGCTTTGATACGGCGAACGCCGGCAGATGATGATTCTTCTTTGACGATTTTGAAATGGTTTAAGACGCCAGTATGTTCGACGTGTGGGCCACCACAAACTTCGCGTGAAACTGGAGCGTTTTCGTCACCAATCGTGTAGACGGTTAACATGTCTGGATATTTGTCCCAGAATTGTCCGTGAGCTTTGAGTTTATTTTTGGCGTAATTCTTTTCGTATTCAGCGTGTACGACTGGGAGATCGGCTGAAATCCATTCGTTAACTTGATCTTCGACTTTTTGAATTTCTTCTGGAGTCATTTTGTGATCAAGATTAAAGTCAAAACGAACACGTTCTGCGGTGATGTTTGAACCTTTTTGGACTGCGTCGGCGCTAACTAGTTTCTGGAGCGCTGCTAGCATGAGGTGGCAAGCTGTATGGTATTTAACAGTTTGTTCGCCATGATCCTCGAGACCGCCCTTAAACATACCTTTTGAGGCTGTCTTCGAACGTTCGCGTTGCTCGTTTAATGCCGTATCAAATTCTTCTTTATAGTTTTCTGATAGTTCGATATTTTCGCGATAGCATTCTTCGATTGAGAGTTCAAATGGGAAGCCATAGGTATCTTGTAGTTTGAAGATATCGTAACCGTTTAGTTTTTGACCCATTTTTTTCATTTCGCGAAGACCTTTATTTAAGGTTGTGCGGAATGCGCGCTCTTCTTTTTCGAGAGTTTCAAGTGCTGTTTCACGATGTGTCAAAATGCTATCAGGAAGTTCTTTGTAGTTTTCGGAAATAATTGAGATCATCTCTGAAAGGAAGTTTTGAGCGATACCAAGATCGAGTGCGCGAAGGATTGCGCGACGAATTAAACGGCGAAGTGCATAACCTTGAGTTTTGTTTGAAGGAGTAAGTCCTTGTGCTGAGAGAAGGTATGCGCCACGCAAGTGATCAGCGATAATACGCATTTCGTCGGTGTTGTTTTCGTAATCTTTGCCGGAAATTTCTTCAAGTTTATCGATAATTGGTTTTAGGAGTGAAATCTTGAATACGTCAAAGCTGTCGATTGAAGCAGCTGTAATGCGTTCCAAACCACCACCAAAGTCGACATTTTTCTTTTCGAGTTCCTCAAAGGTTCCATCTTCTTTACGACGATATTGCATGAAGACTTGGTTGCCGATTTCCATAAAACGTGCGCCGTCTGATGCAGGGTGGGCAAGGCCATATTTTTCGACATCTTGCTTATCTTCGCCGAAATCATAGAAAACTTCGGAGTCAGGGCCACAAGGATCGCCAAGTGGAGTGGTTTCGATTCCGCCACCACGGCTCCACCAGTTTTCGTGGTCATCGTAGAAGAAGATGTGTTCATCTGGCTTAACGCCGCGTTTATCGCCGTTTTCGGCTGAGCCAATTTCAGCGATTTTTGCATCAATGCCAGCTTCCTTAAAGACTGATTGCCAGATTGCGGCTGCTTCTTCGTCTTTTGGAATACCGTATTTTTCGTTGCCAATAAAACAAGTGACGTAGATTTTATGTGGATCGAGTCCAACTTCTTTAGTCAAAAATTCAAAGAAGTTGCGGATTTGTTCTTCTTTAAAATAGTCGCCAAGAGACCAGTTGCCGAGCATTTCAAAGACTGTAGTGTGGCGTGGGTCACCAATATCTTCAATATCTTGCAAACGTAAAGATGGTTGAGAATCGGTAAGACGAGTACCTTCTTTGTGTGGTTGACCCAAGAGATATGGCAAAAGTGGTTGCATTCCTGAGCCGGTAAAAAGAGTGGTCGGATCATTTTCGAGAACGAGCGGAGCTGGAGCAATAACCTTGTGACCTTTTTTAACTTGAAAATCTAAATATTTTTTTCTAATTTCGTTTGCATTCATAGAGATAATTATATCATATTCTGAAGATATGTAACTCTAAACTAAGGGTCGTTTCCCTGTCGTCGCCATTGATTATCTATTGTATATATTATATAATATTGAATAATTAGAGTTTTACTGATAGTTCTTTAAAATTACAAAAGGATTTTGTGAAATAGGGGAGGTATTTTGCATGGTAGAAGTGATTGTTATGATTATTGTAATTATATACTTTCTTGGGTTGAGTATAACTGCGGCGCATGTTATTCGTCTAGATAATCAAAATTTAGAAGATACTTTAATCAATGAGATCACTAAAGATGTAACTGAACTGGATGCGTACAAGCATACGCTTAGTTACTTAGATGAAGATGAGTCAACTGTTATAGATAGAGGCAAACTAATTAAAGTCGGAATAGCTGTTGGGTGTTTTTCAAATTCTTATAAACGAGATAAATATGACAAATATAAGAATTGCGAAAAACCGTTTAAACAGCAAAAAAAGATTAATGATTTAATTGATATCTATATTGATAATTACGACAATGTCTGGTTTTTGATCAAGAAATATGAATTTTTAATGAAGTAGTATAATCCTTTTGTAATTTAGTAACACCTGGGCCACCCCAGGTGTTTTCTATTGCAAAATATGCCAAAATATGGTATAATTATATGGTTGAATATAACGTTCAAAGGTACATTAAAAAAGAAGAAAGGTGGTTTGATTTAAATAAGATGATGTATCTCTGGGTGTTTTGTAGATTTCTTATAAGGAGGAGAAAAAATGGATTCAAAAGCTGTAATTCCGTTTTTAATTATGACCGCAGTAATGATTGTGGTCGATGTAGCATTGGCGTGTATTATTTGGTCTAATATGAAGACCAAAAAGAATTATGAGGAGAGATCCATCATTTTAATAAAACTTGATGATGTCTCAAGAAAAGTCGTGAGAATTTGTAAGTTGATCGACGGATATCGCGATGGTCAACTTGAACCAATTGAGCGCCTTCAGCTCTACAATGAGGTTTATAAGGCGACTCTAAACTATATGGCAACCTTTATGGGCCTTAGGTCTGCAATTAATGAAGCGTTTATTGCGGATGACAGGAAAGCCGTTATAGAAGCGCTCGACAAAATCGAAGAGGCTGCTAATAAGATTTTCGATTTTGAGGGAGAGCTCCTTAGTGAAAAGGAGGTGATTTAATGCTTATAGCGATCGCATTTGATTTTTTCGCGCTTGTTCTTATCGCATTGATGGCTCCGATGAGCATCACTACGCGTAGCGAGAGAGATGCGAAGGATAGATATGATCATCTTCTCAACGAAGTCACAGATCGTTGGAACAACCATTAAAAATGTGCTATTCTATCCTGTATGGGTGGAGTACATTTTTAGAAAGGTGGTTTGAGAAATGACAGTAATGGTTATTGTAGTGGCGACGTTTATTGTCGTCCTGACCGTATATATAATCGGTCTAATCTATAAAATGCTTCATAAATCAAAAACCGCTCTCGAAAAACCTGAAAATATAATCAAATATTATCCGGCAGATTGGGACGGTGTTGGAAAGCAGCAAAAAGCTGCGACAAACAATAATGTTGAGGAAGAAGTCGAAAAAAGACTTCGAGAAGTCTTCTCGTAAATAAAAAACCACCCAAAAACGCCCAGATTGCTCTGGGCGTTATTTTTATTTTATAATCCCTCCACCAAGACAAATGTTATTTTCGTAAAATACAACAGATTGCCCTGAAGCGATGTTTTTAATCTCGTTTTCGAACGTGATTTTTTTGCCATCAAATTTTGCATCAATAAGTGGTGCGCGGTGGCGAATGCGAACTTGAATGTTTTCTGTTTTTGGTTGTTCGCGAAGGAAAATATCTTTCAGTTCAAGCTCTTTAATCCAAAGATTTTTGGCGTTGAGATTTTTTGAAACGTAAACAATATTTTTGTCCATATCTTTATTGATGACATAATATGGCAATCCGTTTCCAACGTTTAACCCGTGACGCTGACCGATGGTATATAGAATTGCACCTTCATGATAGCCAAGCTTTTTACCAGTTTCCTGTTCAATAATTTCACCCGGTTTGATATCGATAAATTCGGCAAGAAAATCTTTCATATTTGCTTCACCAACAAAACATACACCCATAGATTCGGCTTTATAAGCATTGGCGAGGCCATATTTTTCAGCAAGTTTTTTTACATCTGGCTTCAACATATCGCCGACTGGGAAAATTGTGCGCTTCAAAACGTCTGTCGTGACGCGATATAGAAAATAAGTTTGGTCTTTATTGTCATCAACGGCGCGAATTAATTTTCCATCCTCAACTTTTGCATAATGACCAGTTGCGATAAAATCGGCGCCATCCTCAAAGGCAGTTTCGGCGAAGAGTTTGAATTTGATTTCTTGGTTGCACATAATGTCAGGGTTTGGTGTATTTCCCTTTTTGTACTCCTCGAGCATATAATCGACGACTTTTTGTTTGTAGTCGTTTTCAAAATCAAATACTTTAAAATCGATGCCAAGTTTTACGGCTACTCTTTTAGCATCTGCAAGATCTTCTGCCCAAGGGCATTTCATACCTGGAAGATTTTTTGACCAGTTTTTCATATAAACGCCAACGACGTTGTATCCCTGATCTTTTAAGAGCGCGGCCGAAACGGAAGAATCAACGCCGCCTGACATACCGACATAAACAGTTTTAGCCATTTTTACGCTCCAATTCTTTATTAATCGCGGCAACAATTTCTTGTCCGGCTAGCTTAATGTTTTTCTCGTCGTTTAGTTTGCCCATTGTGATGCGGATTGAGCCGGCAATTTCAGAGTCGGAAAGTCCCACGGCAACAAGTGTTTTTGACTTGATCCCCTTTGATGCCGAGCAAGCTGCGCCGGTAGAAAGATAAATGCCTTTATCTTCGAGTGCAAAAATTAGACGTTCCGCATCGAGTCCATCAATAGAAAACGGCAAAAAACTAACAAGTTGATTTTTTGAATTGCCAAGGAATTTAATGTCTGGGATTTTTTCAAGTTCACTTCTTAGGATATTCTTTAGATTTGTGAGGCGTTTTCTTTCTGAATTAATGTGTTCTTCTGCTTCTTCGATTGCGGCAGCAAAACCGGCGACGCCAGGAACGTTTTCGGTTCCGGAGCGAAGCCCCATTTCTTGTCCACCACCAACGGCAATTGGATTTAATTTGACATTATGTCCGACGTATAAAGCGCCAACACCTTTTGGCCCATAAACTTTTGCCGAGTTGATGGTTAAAAGATCAACGCCAAGACGACCAATTTTGACTTCAAGAAGACCAAGACCTTGTGAAGCGTCGCAGTGGAAATAGATTGGAGTTTTTTCGTTGTTTAGTTGGCGGCGTAAGCGTTCTTCTTTGATAATTTGAGCGATTTCAGAAATTGGTTCAATCGTACCAAGTTCGCCTGAAACGAGACAGACTGAAACGAATTGAACTTCTGGAGTGAGTTTTTTCTTTAAATCATCAATATCGATGCGACCATTTTTATCGACGGAAATTTCTTGATAATCAAAACGTTTAGCGTTTTCAAGAACAGCTTTATGTTCAACGCTCGAAACTAAAACTTTAGCATTTTTTTCTAGAATATTGAAAGCAAGATTAATAGATTCGGTCGCGCCAGAAGTTATTACAAGATCTGCGCCTTTTGCGCCAATTACGTGCGCGATGCGATCTTTGGCAGATTCGTAATCACGACGTGCTTTTACAGATGCAATATAAGGGGCTGAAGGATTGAAAAAATCATCAGAAAAAAATGGTTGCATGGCATCCAAAGCTTTTTTTGATACCGGCGTTGCGGCGGCGTGATCGAGATAAATCATAATATAATTATAACATTTTCTTGGGATAAAATCTAGGTGTGATAAAAATAAGCGATTATGGTATGATTGAAATAATTTGGAGGTTTAAATAATGACAAAATATATTTTCGTGACGGGTGGCGTCGTGTCTGGCTTAGGCAAAGGCATTACTGCTTCATCCATCGCACTACTTTTGAAAGCAAGGGGTTACAAAGTCTTCATGCAGAAGTTTGACCCCTATTTTAATGTTGACCCAGGCACAATGAATCCTGTCCAACATGGTGAAGTTTTCGTAACTTATGATGGTTGTGAGACGGATCTCGATCTTGGTCATTACGAACGCTTTATTGATGAGGAATTGAATTACACGTCAAATATTACAAGCGGCAAAATTTATAAAACCGTAATCGATAAAGAACGCCGCGGTGATTATCTTGGTGCGACGGTTCAGATGGTTCCACACATTACAAACGAAATTAAAAATAAAGTTTATGAAGCCGGAAACACCAGTGGTGCAGATTTTGTGGTTACCGAAATTGGTGGTACGGTTGGCGATATTGAATCACAAAGCTTCATCGAAGCACTTCGCCAAATTCAATACGAAAAAGGTCCAGAAAACACCTTCTTTGTTCACTGTACTTTAGTCCCATTCATCTATGGATCAAATGAGCTTAAAACAAAACCAACTCAAAACAGCGTTAAGGATTTGCGCAACATGGGTATTCGTCCGAATGCATTGGTCATCCGTGTTCCATTTTCAACCTCTGATGGTTTGAAAGAAAAATTGTCACTATTTTGTTCAGTTCCAAAAGAAAACATTATCGATTCTGTCGACGCAAAGAATCTTTATGAAATTCCTCTAAACTATCACAAACAAAATATCGATGAAATCATTTTGAAGCAATTCGGTATGCCTCTCAAGAAAGCCAGCCTTGCTTATTGGGAAAAACTCGTCAAAACCGTCGATGATTTGAAAGATGAAGTCGAGATTGCTCTTGTTGGTAAATATGTCGAACTTCACGATGCTTATATCTCAGTTGTAGAATCTTTGAAACATGCAGGTTATAAATATGGCGCAAAGGTTAATATTCTTTGGGTAGATTCGGAAGAACTCGAAAAAGAAAGCGCAGATCTTAAAAAGATTTTCAAGAATTCAAAAGGTATTCTTGTTCCTGGTGGATTTGGTACTCGTGGTATCGAAGGTAAAATCAAAGCCATCAATTATGCACGCACAAACAAGGTTCCATTCCTTGGTATTTGCCTTGGTATGCAACTTTCAGTCATTGAATTTGCTCGTAACGTCTGTGGTCTTCCAAAAGCCTCATCAACTGAGTTTGATTCAAATTGTTCAGAACCAATTATTGATCTTATGACCGATCAAAAATCCGTCGTAAATATGGGTGGCACTTTGCGTCTTGGTAATTATGATTGTACGCTCAAAAAAGGTACGTTGGCGTATGCTGATTATGGCAAAGATGTTATTCAAGAACGTCATCGTCATCGCTACGAGTTTAATAATAACTATCGCGAAAAACTTGAAGAAAAAGGTATGGTTTTCTCTGGAATCAACGAAAAAGCCAACTTGGTTGAAATTGTGGAGCTTCCGGATCACCCACACTTTATCGCTTCGCAATTCCACCCAGAGTTCAAATCACGTCCAACACGTCCTCACCCACTCTTTGACTCGTTCGTCAAAGCAAGTTTGAAGAATAAATAATTATTCTTCTTCGGAGGTTTGGTTTGGAACGAATTCAAGATTCTCGCCGTTTTCACTAACGGTGAGAATTTTTTTATCTTGATCAATTTTGTATGTAAATTCGTCTTTAGTTTTTGATGCCCAGGAGGTTTCAATTTTCAGTTTGTCGCCTTCGAGTGCCCAGATAAAATCATATTCCTCGCTACCATCAACAGTTAGTGTGCCGTTGCCGATTTCTGAAAAATTCCAAACTACATTTTCGTTTTTTGTTGAAACCCACGAACCGACTTCGACTAGGAATTTTGCATCTTCAACGTCTGGTTTCTTGAGTATGTTTAGGACCAAGAAAGTAGCACCGACTGCCAGTGTAATAAAACCAATTACAAAAACGATGATTGATGCAATAAATTTTTTGTCTTTTTTTGATTTGACTTTTTTGTTTTTCTGTTCCATAAGCTTATTGTAGCATATGTTTAAATATTGAAGAGTTTTTCTACATTTTCCGTAGTAATGCGTTCTATCTCGCTAAAATTTGTTTCAAGTTTGGCGCTGAGCCATTCGGCAATGTTTTTAATGTATGCCGGTTCGTTAGTTTCGCCACGATGCGGTATTGGTGCAAGAAAAGGCGCGTCGGTTTCAAGGATAATACGATCTAGTGGCGGGGTTGGTAGGGTTGAATATGTTGCGAGGCCATTTACTCCAACGTAAAAATCCGTGTTATCTAAAATCTTCTTCAAGTTTTTCTTGCTATCCGAGAATGAATGAACGACGGCGCGAATTTTTGGAAAGTTGTTGATGATGCCGAAAAAGTCATCGAATGCTTCACGAACATGAAAACTGATTGGGAGATCATTTTTGGACGCAAAATCCAGTAATTGCTCGAGCATTTTTATTTGAAGGTCTTTTGTTTCTGGAGAATAATGATAGTCAAGGCCAATCTCGCCGATTCCACATGGTTTGGTGTTTGAATTTAGGTCGATTTTTTCAAGATCCGACTCCTTAAATTTATCGGCGTATTCTGGATGGATTCCAAAAGTCCAAAAAACATTTTCATGTCTCTTCGCAAAATCTTGTGCCGCGAGTGAATCTGATGGGTCGGTGCCAATGCAGATGATTTTTTTAACATTGTTTTGATGGGCTTTTTCGAGTGCGTCAAGCGCTTGTTTTTCAGTAAAGAATTCGTTGTCGTGTAGGTGGCAGTGAGAGTCGATTAACATGCCCTAATTATATCATGCTCGCGCTAAACTGGACAAAAGTGTCGTTTTGTGGTATAATAAGAAGATAATTGTTCGGTTTTTTATGGAGAAAAGGAGGTTTTGGGATGTTGTTTTTAGGTTTTGAAGATGGTAAATATGTAATGATTGGGGGCGAAAAAAGACTGAATAACGTACATTTAACACCTGCGGACCGGAATCGTATGGTTTCAGGTCGTGAATTATCTGCAGAAGAGGTTGCGTCAGTCAACGATGATCAGCGCGAAGCGCATCTGCAGTACAATTATAATCAGGCAATAAGAAAATGGGGTTTTAACCCCGAAAAAGGACGTTTAAAATCTTGGCAAAAGCCAGAATAAAACTAATAAATGTCCAAAAAAGCTCCGGTTTTTATACCGGAGCAATTTTTTATTGGCGATTTTCGCGTTTTCTCTTGATTGGGTCAAGTTGACGTTTGCGAAGACGAAGTGATTTTGGTGTAACTTCGAGAAGTTCGTCATCAAGCAAGAAATCCAAACATTGCTCAAGTGAAAGTTGAGTATGTGGTGTTAGCTGGATTGCGCCATCTGATGCGTGTGTACGCATGTTAGTGAGGGCTTTTTCCTTACAGATATTAATATCTAGGTCGTCCTTTTTGTTAGAAAGGCCAACGATCATACCTTGATAAACTGGAACCTGTGGTGGAATGTAGAGAACACCACGTGCTTGAGCTGCATCGAGTGCATATGCGGTTGATGTGCCAGATTCGAATGAGATAAGAGCACCATTACGTTCTGGTTTGTATTTTGAATCAACTGGACGATAGCCGTTTGGAACGCTAGACATAAGAACAGTTCCCTTTGTTGCGGTCATGAGCATATTGCGAAGACCGATGAGGGCTGCGGTTGAGATTTCGTATGTAAAGCGAGTTGCACCAGCTGAGGTGATTTCTTGAGTTTTGAGTTCTGCTTTTCTGATGCCAAGTTCTTGTGAAACTGCGCCAACATATTCTGGTTCAACTTCAATTGTGAGCTCTTCGATTGGCTCGTTTTTGACGCCGTCAATTTCTTTGTAAACAACTTCAGGGCGACCTGCTTCGAGTTCATAACCTTCGCGGCGCATGGTTTCAATAAGAACTGAGAGGTGGAGCTCGCCACGACCAGAAACTTTATAACCAAGACCATCTGGAACGATTTTGAGTGCAATGTTTGTTTCGAGTTCTTTCTCGAGACGTTCTGCGATTTGGCGTGAAGTTGTGAATTCGCCTTCTTTACCTTTGAGTGGTGAGGTGTTTGGACCAATATAGATAGAAAGTGTTGGTGGTTCAAGTTCGATGGTTGGGAGTGCTTCTGGATTATCGCCAGTTGCAATAGTATCACCAATATTTGCATCGCCAATACCGGTCAAAGCGACAATGTCACCTGCAATTGCAGTTTCAGCTTCTTCTTTTCCTAAGCCTTTATATGTGAATAAACGATCGATTTTTGCTGTTTTTGCCGCACCATTTTGAAGAATTTTTACAGTTTGACCTTTTTTGAGATCGCCACGGAAGATTTTACCAATACAATATTTACCAAGATAGTTGTCAGCAGCAAGTGCAGCAACGAGAAGTTGTGCGCCTTTTGATGCATCCTCGTCGATTTTTGGAGCTGGAATATCGTTGATGATTGATTCAAAGATAACTTTAAGATCATCGTCGAGATCTGTGGTTTTACCAGCTTTACCATCGCGAGCGATTGCGTAATAAATTGGGTAATTTAGTTGCGACTCATCGGTTGCGAGTTCCAAGAAGAGATCAGAAATTTCGTCTTTAACTTCTTCGATACGTGCTGCAGGCTTGTCGATCTTGTTAATAACGACAACAGGACGAAGTTTAAGATCGAGCGCTTTTTGAAGAACGAATTTGGTTTGTGGCATTGGGCCTTCTTGTGCGTCAACAACAAGAATAACACCATCGGCCATATTTAGAGTACGTTCAACTTCGCCAGAGAAGTCGGCGTGGCCCGGGGTATCGATAATATTAATTTTGTAATCACCGTAAAAAATTGAAGTCTGTTTAGCAGTGATGGTAATTCCGCGTTCGTGTTCTTGGTCCATGGAGTCCATAATAAGAGTTTGGGACATTTCAGCTTGGTTGTCGCGGAAAGTATGGGATTGTTTAAGAAGCCCATCAACAAGCGTGGTTTTTCCATGGTCGACGTGTGCGATAATCGCAACGTTTCGAATTAGGTCTTTTTGTAAAATCATGACAATAATTATAGCATAAAAACCATAATAAGTCTAGCGCCGACCAGTGTTTGGTACCCCTGGAACTAACGTTGGTTTTAAAGTAACTTTTGTCGATTTTCCTTTTGTATCATCCTTAACTGGAACCAGCACAATATTATTAATTTGATCAGTGCTTAGATTTCTGATCGTGAAAGTCTTACTGTCCGTGGAGCCGAGAATGTAATCATTTAAAATAACAATGGTTTTGCTTGCGTTTGTTTCTATGATAATTGTTGCTTCATCTTCGATTTGTTCGGCATATTTAATTTCAAGATTTATGGACTCTGTGTGTGGCATAGCTAAATCAATCGAAAGGAGCGAATCGTTTCGATTGATGATTTTTTCGGTGAGTAGATTGAGCTTTCCAAGATCGGTCACTACTTCCCCGTCAGTTTCAAAAGCTAATTCGTTGTATATAGAATTATTTTCTGGCTCGGTGATAATATAAAAATTTACCGGATCGATCGATAAGCTAAGATCCACAACGTCTTTTAAAGTTGTTCCATCTAAATCTGGAGCATGAAAACCAGCATCGGTTAGAACGACAATGGATTTTGTGGCACCATATTGCCAGTTTAGTTCTTTCATGATGTGCAAAGATGAGGATAATAGTGATTCTGGAGTGTCGCCGCCGCCATCGGTTTTAATTTGTGAAATTTTTTCAGTAAACAATTCGATAGTGCAGGTGTTAAAATCACAATGCTGTTTAACTTGGTAAGGGTCCTTTAAATCTCGATAGTCATATAATGCAACACGTCCGCCATTCTTAATCGTTTCGGTGGCTAGACGAATCGCTTCCGCTTTATATTTTTTAATTAATCCACTCATTGATCCGGTTGAGTCAATTAAAAATGCCGTGTCGTGTGGTGATGAAATTGTGTTTTTAAAACCATAGTATTTTGCAATTTTGTCGAATATAATTTTCGAAGCATCTTCATAGATTAGGTCGTTAGCGTAGCTTGTATGATCGTTTATGTTGAGATGTGAGCTACACATAATGTCACTTTTATTACACCAAGTTCCTATCTTGTCGTGATATTTTTCGTCGCGATATGGCTCGTAGCCGCCCAGAATTCCCTCATGCGCATAGCAATCCGGAACATATTTGCGGTATTCGGAGAGATTCTTTTTGCGACATGCGTCTGGATATGCTCCGGCACCTTCCGGCAGATAAAGTTTTGGGTCACCAAAGGTAGCGGCGTAAATTATCTTTTCGCTCGATATGTTTTTTAAGGTTTTATCTACAACGATGGCCCCTTGCGAATATCCTCCTAATATATATTTTGTATTAGCGCAAGAATTATTAATTATTGAAGTCAATTCGTTAACTCCGGCTTTTACGCTATCGCCAAAATCTTTTTCTTCTCCACCACCAAAAAATGCCCCGAGTAAAACTCCAATATTATTTAAAACCGAGATGGCTGGGTAGTTTAAATCATGGAATGAATATTTTAGATTGGTGGTTTTTAGTTTTTCTTCGATTGAATTTTTAAAACTTTGATAACTTATGTTGGTATTTTGTTCTTCTCCCGATCCTCGTGCGAATATAACCTCTAAATCTTGGCAATTTGTGGCGTGAACTTTTACTGGAATACTTGCGACAATCATCGCGGCTATGGTTAGAAAATGTAAAATATTTCGTGGGTACATTTACCTCCTATATTAAGTTTTCGAGATTATTAGCACCCTCGAATAAAAATTCAACCCACTACGTGATATAATAGAGATATAACGGAGGTAAAAATGGATAATAAACAACGCGAGTGGGATGAATATTTTATGAAGATTGCCGATGTAGTGGCAACAAAATCAAAAGATCCTTCAACTCAATGTGGTTGTATTATTGTTGATCAAAATCGCCGTATTGTTTCAACTGGATATAATGGAATGCTTCAGGGCGCCGATGAAAGTAAGATGACTTTGTCGGAACGTCCAATGAAATATTATTTTGCTATTCATTCAGAAATGAATGCAGTTTTGTTTGCAAAACACGACCTCAAAGGTTGTACTGTTTATAACAATCTTGCAACTTGTGATAACTGCTTGAAATATTGCCTCCAATCTGGAATTAAACGTTTTGTTTATCGTGACTTGCGCGTACATTCTCACTCTTCAAACCAAAAGAAATCAATGACAAATATTGATACCGATGAAGCAATCGTTCGTATGCTCGCTTCGATGCCCGATGTTGAAACCTTGAATATTACGAACGGAAAAACTTACATTGAGGATATTTTGGACTTTTACGAAAAAGATTCTGAAGAATACAAACGCCTAGCTAAGTGGGTTTAATATGTCTAAAGTCGCTATAGTTTTACCTTGTTTTAATGAAGAAGAGGTTCTTTTTGAAACAATTAAAACTTTGCGGAAAAAGGTTGGCCGTCGTGCGAAGATAATTTGTGTTGATGATGGCTCGACTGATGATACTTGGAAAATTATTGAAAAACAAAAAGGCGTGATTGGTGTGAAATTGTCGTCTAATACTGGACATCAAAATGCGTTGATGGCCGGTTTGATGTTTGCGCTTAAAAATAAGTTTGATGCGGTAATTTCGATGGATGCCGATTTGCAGGATGATGTAGATGTAATTGACCAAATGCTTGAGCAATATAAAAATGGTTTTAATATTGTTTATGGAATTCGTTCAAATCGTAAAAGCGATTCGTTTATGAAACGTTATACGGCAAAAATGTATTATCGTTTGCTCAGAATGATGGGCGTTAAGATTATAAACGAAGCGGCCGATTGTCGCTTGATGGATAAAACTGCACTTATGGCACTTAGTGAATATCGCGAAGTGAACTTATTCTTGCGCGGAATTGTGCCTTTGATTGGGCTTAAAACCACAACCGTTTCATATGAAAGAAAGAAGCGTTTGGCTGGAAAAAGTAAATATACATCACGCAAAATGTTTCATCTTGCATGGGATGGGATCACTTCTTTTTCAACAAAGCCACTTCGTATTGTTATGTGGTTTGGGATTCTATCCGTACTTGCCGGTGTCGGTGTAACTATTTATTCGTTGGTTCAATTTTTAACAGGACAAACCGTTCCGGGCTGGACGTTTATAATTTGTTCAGTTTGGATTCTGTGTGGTGCAATTTTGGCCGGTATTGGCTTGATTGGTGAATATATCGGAAAGATTTATCTGGAAACAAAAAATCGCCCACGCTACTTTATTGAAAAGATTAAAAAATAATTACCAATTAATTGGATTCATTCCCCATTCTTCTAATTTTTTGTTGCATTTTGAAAATGGTTTGCTACCAAAAAATCCATTATATGCCGAGAGTGGAGATGGGTGGGCGGATTCGATAATAAAATGTTTTGAGTTATCAATGAGTGATTTCTTAGTTCTTGCGTCGCGTCCCCAAAGAATAAAAACAAGATGTGGTGCGGTTTTGTTTAGATATTTGATTGTTTCTTCAGTGAAGATCTCCCATCCTTTGCCGCGGTGTGAACCAGCTTTATGCGCTTCGACAGTAAGAACATTATTAAGAAGCAAGATTCCTTGTTTTTGCCACGCCAAAAGGCTCCCGGTTTTATTTTGATGCGAGCCAATGTCGGAATCTATCTCTTTGTAAATATTTTTTAGTGAAGGAGGGATTGGTTCGGAGTTTGGAACTGAAAATGCGAGTCCGTGCGCAGCACCTGGAGTGTGATATGGGTCTTGTCCTAAAATTACAACTTTAACCTCATTAAGGTTTGTCGAAAAAGCACGAAAAACATCTGTCTTTTTTGGGAAGATGGTTTTTGTTTGATATTCTTTAGTCAAAAAGGCTGATAGTTCTTTGAAGTATGGCTTTTCAAATTCAGCTTTAAGAAATGGTTGCCAGGATTCGTGCATTAGATTTTGAATTGGCGTTTAAGATTTTCAAAAACTTCTACTGGTGTGCCGGCAGCAGACATGGTTGGAATATTAAAATCTTTTGCAACTTTAAGATAAGATGAATTGAGCTTTTGTTGGAATTCGCTTGGTTTTGATTTGTAAACTTCGGTTGTTGTGCGTTCGCCTTGTGCTTTGCGACGTTCTTCGCGTTCTTCTTCTGAAAGTGTCAAAATGACGATTTTGTCTGGATTGAAATAACGTTCAGGCATGATTAGCTTATGAAGTTTTGTGATGAGCGAACGTGAAACGCCGGCTGCATATCCTTCGTAAATAAGGGTTGAAAACCAGTTGCGAGTTGTGATAACGATGTCGCCGTTTTTTAAAGCTGGTTCGGCGATTTTGCGCCACTGTTCATAGCGGTTAATGATATATAACAGGACGCGTGTGCGGTCGTTAATGTCTTGTTTGCTGCCGTAATTTAAGTGGGCGATTTCTTTTACGAATGGATCTTCAGAATTGGTTCCTGATTCAGAATAGCGGACAACTTTTTTGCCTTGGTTTTCAAAATATTTAACCAAAAAATCTGTTTGGGTATCTTTTCCGGTTCCGTCTTGACCCTCAATAACTATATACATATTTTTATTTTAGCACAGATTATTCGTCTGCAAATTGGGAATTATAGAGATCGGCATAGAAGCCATTTTTGGCGAGAAGCTCGTCGTGATTTCCTTGTTCGACAATATTGCCATCTTTCATGACAAGAATGAGATCTGCATTGCGGATTGTTGATAGACGGTGAGCAATAACGAATGACGTGCGGTTTTTGGTAAGTTGCTCAAATGCGTCTTGAACGAGGTGCTCTGTGCGCGTATCGACGTTTGATGTTGCCTCATCAAGAATAATCATTGGTGGATTTAAGTCGGATCG
>JAZUFO010000012.1:0-40047 GCA_045640685.1 Candidatus Nanosyncoccus sp. | reverse complement strand
TCTGAATCTTCATTGATGATAGTTTTATAACCATGTCCAAGCGATTCAACGACGTGATGAATGTCTGAAACTTTTGCCGCTTTTTTAATATCATCGATTGTGGCTTTTTGGTTGCCATATTTTAGGTTATCTTCGATTGTGCCGGAGAATAGCCATGTGTCCTGTAGGACCATGCCAAACAAACCGCGAACATCTGAACGCTTCATCTCTTTTGTAGGGACGCCATCAATTGTAATGTATCCAGAATCTGGATCGTAGAAGCGCATAAGAAGATTGATGAGCGTGGTTTTTCCGGCGCCAGTTGGACCGACGATGGCAACTTGTTGACCCGGTTTAACTTTAGCTGAGAAGTTCTTGATGATTGGATTTTTCTTATCGTAACTAAATGAAACGTCGTGGAATTCAACTTCTCCAGTAACTCGTTTGATTGTTTGTGCTGGGTTCATATCCGGTTCTTCTTCTGGCTCATTTAGGAAGTCGAAGATACGTTCTGAGGCTGCAAGTAATGCCTGAATTGTCGAAACGGTTGATGCGACTTCTGTGATTGGTCTATTGAAGCGTGAAACGTATTGAATGAATGATTGGATTTGTCCAATATTGATTTGGCCTGAAATAACTAGATTACCACCAACAATACAGGTTGCAACATAGCCGAGATTGGTGAAAATGTGAGTGACTGGGAATGATAGTGATGAAAAGACCTGAGCCTTCCAAGCTGTCGTGGCGAGTTTATCATTCGTTTTCTTGAAATCTGCTTTTGCGGCACGTTCGTATGAATTTGATTTGATAATGATTTGACCAGAATAATCTTCTTCGATTTTGCTATTCAAGACGCCAAGAGTATTTTGCTGTTCACGGAAGAATTTTTGAGCATATTTTGCGATTTTACCAACAACTGCGATCGATAAAGGAATAATAATAAACGAGATTAATGAGAGTGGTACGGAGATCGTAATCATCATAATCGAAACGCCAATCAAACTTGTGACGCTTAAAGTTACGTCGGCAATTTCTTGTGACATGGTTGTTGCAAGAACATCGATATCGTTTGTCATGCGTGATAAGGTATCGCCAAATTTGTGTTTGTCGAAATATGAAATTGGAAGACGTGAAATTTTTTCGATGATTTGTTCACGAAGACTTTTTGTGTAGTTTGCGGTTACGACTGCCAAGATGTAGGCTTGTAGGTAATTTAAGACAGCGGAAGCGAAGAATAAAACGATTGTAAGAATTGCTTTTTCGGAAAGCGCATTCCAATCAATATTTGGATATGATGTGACGGCAATGTTTGTCATATCACCAAGAAGTTTTGGTGTGAAAATGCCAAGCGTTGCTGATGCGATCGAAATAATAACGGAAATAATAATTCCGAAACGGTATTTCTTGATTGAATGTGTGAATTGTTTGAACGCGTTTTTCTTGTTTTTGACTTTAAGTGGAGACGATCCTGGCTTAGGCATTTTGAGCCTCCTTTATTTCTTGATTATATTCTTTTTCTGAGAACTGAGATTTAACGATTTCACGATAGACTTTGCAGTCGTTTAGGAGTGCTTTGTGAGTTCCCTTTCCAACAACTTTGCCATCATCGAGTACAACGATTTGGTCGGCATCTTTAATTGTGTTAACGCGTTGCGCAACAATTAATACAACTGCTTCTTTTGTAATTGGCTTTAAAGCTTCGCGTAGTTTTTTATCGGTTTTCATGTCGAGTGCTGAGAATGAATCGTCAAAGACATAGATTTCAGGCTGTTTACAAATTGCGCGAGCAATTGAAAGACGTTGTTTTTGTCCACCAGAAACATTGGTTCCGCCTTGTGCAATATGAGAATTGTATTTTTCTGGCAATTTTTCGATGAATTCTTTTGATTGGGAAATTTCGGCTGCTTTTTTTATCTGCTCTTCGGTTGCGTTTGGTGCGCCAAAAGTGATGTTTGATTTGACTGTTCCAGAGAATAAAACGCCTCTTTGTGGTACGAAGCCGATTTTCTTCATTAAATCGTCACGCTCGTATTCTTTAATATTTAAGCCATTAACAATAATATCGCCGCTGGTTGCTTCATAGAAACGCGGAACGAGATTGATAAGTGTAGATTTTCCGGAACCAGTTGAACCAACAAATGCTGTTACTTTTCCCGCTTCCGCTTTGAATGAAATATCCGATAGGATTTTTTCGTCTGCATCTGTATATTTAAAATCAACATTCTTAAATTCGACTGATGGAATTTTATTAGGGTTGTTTTTGGTTTTTGATTTCCATTTAATTCTTGGTGTGGTTTTTAGAACTTCATTAATACGGCCAGCAGAAACATTGGCGCGTGGGAACATGACGAATAAAACCGAAAGCATCAAGAATGACATCATGACATGAGTGACATATTGTGCGAATGCTGCCATATTGCCGAGATATGAATAATCTTTTGTGAGAAGTGAGATGCCAATCCAAGTACAGAGCAAAGTCGTGCCGTTAAAAATAATATTGATGATTGGGTTTTGAAGCTCCAAGATTTTATCAATAAAAACGATGGTTCTTGTGAGTTCATTATTAGTTTTCTTGAATTTGTTTTGTTCGTGTTTTTCGTTATTGAATGCGCGAATAACACGGAGGCCGGTAAGATTCTCGCGAGTTAAGAGTGTAATTTTATCAATAAGTTTTTGGAAGACTTTGAACTTTGGAATAACCAAAGACATAATAACGATAACCGAAACCAGAATTGCGCCAGTTGAAACGGCGATAATCCACGACATGTCTGGTGCAGTTTCGATAGCTTTAACTAATGAAAAAATACAGAATAATGGTGCGCGAAGCATCATTGAAAGCATCATGGTTGTGGTTTGTTGAACTTGGTTGATGTCATTTGTTGTGCGGGTAATAAGCGAGGCGGTGCTAAAATTCTTCATGTCGGTAAGGTCGTAGCTCATGACGGTTGCGAAAACGGCAGCACGGAGATCGCGCGAAAAGAATGCGCCGATTCTTGCGGCAAAGAAACTTGAAACTAGGCCACAAACTGCAGAAATTAAGGTTACGACAATCATTTGTGTACCGATAGACCAGATGCTTTCGGTGTCGCCTAAAACAATGCCCTTGTTGATAATATTGGCCATGAGCGCAGGAAGTTCAAGCGTACAATAAACTTGCACTGCGACAGAGCTAAGTAGAATGATGATTTGCCACCAATATGGCTTTAGATATTTGAATAATTTAAACATTTGAACCTACATTATAATTTATAAAACATAGTTATTCAAGGCCTAACTAATCAACAAAAAATCGCAATTTTCGTTGCGATTTTCTGTATCTTATTTTTAGTAACGTGGCAATGGTAAATCTTCGAATTTTCCAAATAATTTACTGTTGTCAATTTCTTGTGTTGAAATTTCAAAGATATTTTTAAAGAGATTTGGGCTAAGAAGAATTCGTGAATTTTGCTCGATTTGGTTAATTCCATTCTTACCGATAATCTTAGTGATTTTCTTGATCATCTTTGGATAATTTGTGAAGAAAGTTGTGTCGACAGAATGAATATTTGAACCAAGATAGTCGATATAATTATTCTTGAGCATTTCCTTGAATGTCTTTTTGTATCTTTTATCGAGAATACTATCAAAGTTACCCTGGAATTCGACGCCCATTTCACGAAGTTTTATAAACATTTCAGGGTTATTCTGAAGAGTTTCGCTGGTTTCTGGGTGAGAAACAATGATATGATAGCCGTCTAGCTGAAGATCGATAATATTGCGATAAATTACTGTAGATTCGGCATTATCTGGGATTGTCATCATGACATATCCTTTATTAATTGGCTGGACTTCACCAGTTTTGATCAATTTCTTGACCATGTTTGAAGCGACAACTTCGTTACCGGCATGTAATCTGATATTAATATTTGCATTCTGGCAGGCTATTCTAACAATCTCAAGAATGCGATTCTTTGTAATGTTATTGAAGTTTTTAAACTTATTTTGATCATAAAAAGGAGTACAGACTACATCTGTAAAACCGAGGGATTTTAGCTGATGCAAAATAAACATCGTTTCGTTAAGATTTTGACTACCATCACCAATCCCAGGTAGAATGTGTGCATTAACATCTATCATACTTATATTATATCACAAAAGCTCTCAAAAAGCAAGTATAAGCCCCATGAATGATAGATTTTGTCAAAATAAATATAAGCTAAGCGGTTTTGTTCTCTGCTTTGGCTTTGATCTTTCGATTTTCGATCCCCATGATTAGATAGGTGATTCCGCCCATAATAATATATGAGTAGTATGCAAAGAAGCGCCAGACGAACATGGCCCAGAAAATGTAGCCTGATGATAGTGCCGAGAATACAACATAGAATGTTCCTTCGGCAGCGCCGGCATTACCAGGTGTTGGAACAAAGTAAACTGCTGAGGTCACTGCGGCGACACTGATAAAGCATGGCAAGAAATCGATTGATCCACCAAAAGCCGTAAGAACAAAGAATGGAATGCTGCAAACGAGAATATGAAATACGACCGAAATAGCGATTGTTTTAAAGAAAAGCCCCTTAGTTTTAAGGATTAACTTGACGCAGCGAGCGTATTCATGAACGCCGTGCTCGGCTTTCTTAATTGCTTCGTTGCGATTTTTAATGATGTGTAGTTTTGCGAGAAAACGAACGCCAAGTGTGATAATTTCAGCTGTGGTTTTTGGCATGAATGTGGCAATCAAAACCATAATTGGCCAGAATGCATAAACAAGAAGTCCGAAACATGCTGCGGCAATTAGGGTTGCGTTGGTGGTTGTCATGCTGCCGAATAGGAAACATGGAATCGCAATGATAAGAAATGCGATTTGCCCCGAGATCATACCGATGATTGGAATTGTTGTAGCGAGACCGCTAGTGAGGCCGGCATTTTTATTCATGTAATAAATTTGAAATGGCTGGCCGCCAACTGCGGCTGGGGTGACGTTGTCATAATAGCGTCCAATTAAAACGGTATTGCGAGCGTGTCGCCAAGCATTTTTTGTGTCATGTTTGTAGACGTCTGATGTTCGTTTCATCATCATTACGTACTTATAAATTTCAAGCGCAATAGCAATGATGAAGGCGAGAATTGCTGGAATTAAAAACCAGAAATTCATTTTTACTTCCGATAATTTTGAAGCGTTTTCGCTATTTCCAAATTCTGAAAAAGCCGTAATTGCGATAACAGCAATATTAATAAATACGAAAAGTATCGTTAATAGGATTTTTCGTTTTTTAGATTTTTTGGTTTTCTTAGAATTGTCTGACATTATTTTTTCGCATTTATAATATTTGGATATTCATCAACAAGTACGCGGATACAGCCAGCAATTGGGATTGCAATGATTGCGCCGATTAGGCCAAACATATACATACCAACAACCATTGCAGCAAGAATTGCGAAGGCTGGAAGTTTGAGTGCATCGCCTTGGATTTTTGGAGCAATAACGTTGTTTTCGATTTGTGCATAAATGATGTAGATTAGCGCAAAAATGATTGCGGCGATTGGATTTGAGAATGCAAGAATAACTGTGATGAGGACCGAGCTAATAACTTGTCCAAACATTGGGATTAGATAGAATGTGAAGGCAATAAGTCCCATTGGTACGGCTAGAGTTGCTGAGAATCCAAAGACGAGTGAAAGAACGAAGACTAGAAGCATTGCGGCACAGCCGTCGATGATTGCAACGAGTGCTTGGTGAGAAACATATGTTGAGATGACTTTGCACATTTTGGAAACAACGCGCTTCGCGACGGAAACGGCTTTTTTGTCTTCTTCGTTTGAGCCGATTGCACTCCAGAATTTATTCATCATGCCTGGACCATCAAGAATAAATAGAAGTGTTAGGATGAGAACTAGGAAGCCTTTCATCGCGAGATCTGAGATGGTGCTGATGCTTGTGACAAGTGTTGTGCCAAAGTTGCCAAAAATATTTTCAGAAAGTCCTGAAAGTGACTTTGAAATGTCGGCTTGGAGGTTGTCGACGCCGATGTTTTTGCCGAATTCATTAATTCCCTCCCATCCACCAACGGTTTCGTTAAATGCAGTTGGAAGTTGTTGAACGAATTTTGCGGTCTCATTAACAACGACAGGGCCGACGATGAGAACGATTGAAAGAAGTGCTGCAACAACAACGACGTAAGCCAAAACAGCAGAGGCGGTTTTGTGTGACTTATTAACGCCAAAATGCTTCATCATAAAGGTGTTGATTTTATTAACAAATGGTTTTAAGGCAATTGCTAGGAAGATTGAAAGACCTAGAATAATTAGGCCGGTTAAAGCTTTATAAACGAATAAAATCGCTAGACCAATTCCGAGTAGAACTAGCCAAAAACGAATAATGGTTTTTGTGTCGACTTCGACAACGTTCTTTGACATATGCCTCCTTTGTAATAATTCGATTATATCATAAGATTTTTGAATTAGCGTGATATAATTTATAGAGATGAAAAAGGTTTTAATGCACACATGTTGCGCTCCGTGTAGCGTATATTGTATTGACTCATTACGTTCCGAAGGGATTGAGCCTACGGTTTTTTGGTTTAATCCAAATATTCATCCATATATGGAATACAAGGCGCGTCGTGATTGTTTGAAAGATTATGTCAAATCGATTGGCGTTCATGCTATTTTTCATGACGAATATGGATTGGACAATTTTTGTAAAAATGTAGTTTCGGATATTCCGAATCGTTGTGTGAATTATTGTTATCGTGCGCGTATTGGCGAAACGGTTAGATATGCCAAGGAGCATGGTTTTGATGCTTTTACGACAACTCTGCTTGTTTCTCCATATCAACGCCATGAAGAGCTCAAAGCTGTTTGTGAAGAATTGGCGGAGCTTGCTGGTATTGAATTTATTTATCGCGATTTTCGAGTTGGTTTTCGCGAAGGACAAGCAAAAGCGCGCGAACTCGGTATGTATATGCAAAAATATTGTGGCTGTATTTTTTCGGAAGAAGATCGCTATCGAAAACAAATTGAGAAAGATCTCGAAGCTGGAATTATCGAGCTCTAGGTTTGATATTTAAGAGAAAATATGGTAAAATAATCGGCATGTTAGTTTCTGATTTTAATTATGATTTACCTGATGAACGTATTGCAAAGTTCCCTCCTGAAGTGCGTGGAACAACTCGTCTTTTGGTTATAAATCGCAAAAATGGTGAAACTACTGATTCTTATTACCGCAACTTGGATGAATTTTTAAATCCCGGTGATGTGATTATTTTGAATGATACGCGCGTTATGCAATCTCGTTTGTTTTGCGAATTGCCTGACGGACGTGAGCGTGAACTTGTTGTTCTTGAAAAACATGGTGACGAGCCTCAGCATGTTATGTATCGTGGTAAACTCCATGATGGTGATGTTTTGAAGGTTAAAAATTCTGAATATGAAATTAAAATTCCAAAAATTTTAGGAAACGGTATTGCGGAGGCTGAGTCTGAAGTCGATTTGAATAAAATCACTGAGGAGATGGGTAATGTTCCGCTTCCACCATATCTTCATCGTGATGCTACTGAAGAAGATAAAAAGCGCTACCAAACTGTTTGGGCGGAAAACATGGGCTCTGCCGCAGCGCCAACAGCAAGTCTTAATATGACTGAGGAATTGCTCGAAAAATTGAAGAAAAAAGGCGTTATCGTAAAACATTTAACGCTTCATGTTGGTCTTGGAACTTTCTTACCAATGCGTACTGATAATGTTGAAGATCATCATATGCACTCTGAATGGTTCAATATTCCAGACGATACCATTGAGGCTATAAATAAAGCAAAAGCGGAAGGCTGTCGCGTTGTTTCGCTTGGCACAACTGTTGCACGTACGCTTGAATATTACGCAAAAACTGGCAAAACTTCTGGCGAAGACGATATTTTTATTTATCCTGGTTTTGAATTTAAAATTGTTGATGCTCTTTTGACTAATTTTCACGCACCAAAATCAACTGTCTTGATGTTGGCATCGGCCTTTGCTGGTTGGGAGCATTTGCATGCAGCCTATGATCATGCTGTTGAAGCAGGTTACGATTTCTTAAGTTATGGAGATTCAACTTTTATATGTTAAATTCTAAACATCTTCAATTTGATATTGAAAAACGTTGTGGTCTTGGCCGTGTTGGTGTTATTCACACCCCTCATGGTGACATTAAAACGCCGGCTTTTGTTGGAGCTGCGACGCGCGCGACCGTAAAAGCGCTAACAATGAAGGAAATGAACGAGCTTGGTTCACAGGCAATTCTTGGCAATACTTATCATCTTATTTTGGCTCCAGGTTCTGATTTAATTAAGCAAGGTGGTGGGCTTGCAAAGTTTTCTTCATGGAACAAGCCAACTTTTACTGATTCTGGCGGTTTTCAGATTTTTTCACTCCCTGACGTAAAGATCAATGAGGAAGGTGCAAGTTTTAAATCGCATATTAATGGCAATAAATTTATGATGACGCCTGAATCTTCGATGGAGGACCAATGGAAAATTGGTGCTGATATTCACATGGCATTTGATCATCTTGCAAAATCTGAAAGTCGTGCCGACATGGAAGCCGCTATGGATCGCACTCATAAATGGCTTGATCGCTGTGTTGTGAAGCAGGAAGAATTGAGCGATTTGGCCGAGAAAAATGGTGATAATTTCCAATATCTTTACGCCGTTGTTCAGGGTGGAACTTTTTTGGATCTTCGCAAAAAATCTGCCGAGTATGCCGCTTCAAAACCTGTTGATGGTTTTGGAATTGGTGGTGTTTTTACGGCTGAACACATGGCTGAAATGCTTCAGGTTGTGAATAATGTTTTGCCTGAAAATAAACCACGCCATCTTCTGGGTATGGGTCAGGAGCCAATTGATCTGTTTGAAGGTGCCGAAAATGGTTGCGATACTTTTGACTGTGTTGGACCTACTCGTATGGCTCGCAACGGCTCCCTCTATACTCTTGATGGTCGCATTAATATTAAAAACGCGAGATTCCGTGATGATTTTACTCCGCTAATGGAAGATTGTGATTGTGAATGCTGTAAGAATTATACTCGTGCATATTTGCATCATCTCTTTAAAACCGATGAAATAACCGCAAAAGTTTTGGCTTCGATTCATAATGAGCGTTTTGTTGTTCGAACTGTTGAGCAAATTCGTGAAGCAATGCTAAACGATACTTTCCCAGAGTTTAAAAAAGCCTTCTTAGACCGTTACTACAAGCGTTAATTTATTGAAAAATAGCCTGTTTTGTGGTATAATTATAGTTGAGTTTTTTGTCTCAAAAAATTTGTTCTTTAGGAGGTTAATGGGAAATGGGAAAGAAGAGTGATGAAGCAGCATATAGGATGCTTATTATCATGGCTGCTATTGCGTTTGTGCTGATAATTGTCCTGACGATTATCAGGAATGATTATCGCGATCGTGAGGATGCGAAGGAAGCCGCTCTCAAAAAAGAGATGGCCGAATCCAATGTTCCGGCTTTTTCGGAATCGGATTATCCAGTTGGAGAGCCCAAAAAACAGGGGTTATATACCTTTGTTCGGATCCATGAATATGGTGGTGACGAAAAAGATATTCATGTTCGTACGGCGCCAACCATGAAAAGCGATATTATCGCAAATATTGAGGTCGGAACGAGTTTTACAACTAGAGAGTATTACGAAATGGATGGCTATTACGGCTTTCCGCAAAGATCTATGTCGTATTTCTTTAGCGAAGATGAGGATAAGGACGGAATTCTTTGGATTAGCAAGTTTTATACTTCCGTTTCAACGACTGGCCCCGCCGAAGAAGCTGATCATCCTGACACCTATAAGAAATTTCGGTGTTATGAAAATCACGATCGTTTCATAATCAAGGTGAAGAAGGGCGAGCCACAGCTTCGCTCTATGCCATCGACGGATTATGCGTCGAGCTCGTATGGCTCTGTTGCTGAAGATTGTCGAATTGAGGCTAAAGAAATTTATCGTTCCGAGGATTATATGTTTTTCGGATTTGATGCTTCAATGTTTGACGAACTCTATCTTCAGGAAGAGCCTCATGGCGACATCTCAAAAGACCCGGATGGGATTGTATGGATATCAAGGGATTACGTTGATATCCAGGCGATCTACTAAAAACAAACCCCCGCTTAGTTGCGGGGGTATTTTTTTACCAGTTATTATGTACCGAATCGCGAATGTATTTGTTGTAGATTTCTTCAACTTTTCGCATCTGATCAGGTGTGATGTCTGGAAGGTCACTTACTTCGGCGTTGGAATAAACATGCGACTCACGGCTTGCGCCAGGGATAACAACACTAACGGCATCAAACATGAGCGTCCATTTTATGGCGTATGGGGTAAGATTGTCGGTATTAAATACCTTCTTTAATTCCTCGACAGCTTTAAGTCCAAGTTCAAAATCGACACCACTGAATGTTTCGCCTTTATCGAATGCTGCGCCGTTGCGGTTGAAGGTGCGGTGATCATTTGGGCCGAAAGTGGTGTTTTTATTGAATTTTCCGGTCAAAAGGCCACTTGCGAGCGGGACGCGTGCGATTATAGCAACATTTTTTTCTTTTGCCTTTGGAAATAGCTCTTCGATTGGTTTTAATCTAAACATATTGAAGATAACTTCGATTGCAGAAATACCATATTTGAGAGCTTTTAATCCCTCTGATATTTTTTCGATACTAACGCCATATGCGGCAATTTTCCCCTGTTTCTTTAGCTCCTCGAGTTTGTCGAAGATTTCCTTTTTCTCGTATACTTCTGTTGGTGGGCAATGTAACAAAATTAGGTCGAGCGTTTCGAGTTGCATGTGTTCGCGACTTTCATCAACAAATTTCTCGATTGCTTCCGGCGTGTACATATCGGCCGTGTGTGGGTTTAGGCGTCTGCCGCATTTTGTTGTTATGTAGAAATTATCTCTATTTTCTTTGATATATTCCCCGATAGTGATTTCGCTCATGCCGTCATTATAAACGTCGGCCGTATCGATAAAATTGATACCACATCGTTCTGCTGCATTGAGAATTTTTATGGATTCATCTCTATTGAAATCATCGCCCCAGACAGTGCCGAGCTGCCATGTTCCGAGGCCAATTTCCGAGATTTTTTTGTTTGTGTTGCCAAATATTCTTGTTCTCATTCTTCTATTATACATGATAGTTTTACTTGAAAATTTGCAAAAAATGGTATTCTATTTGTAGTTTATCTAAAGGGGTAAATGCAATTAAAAAGGTATTACTTTTTTTGTTTTTTAAATTTTATGCTTGCATTTTTTATTGTTTTGTGCTATAATATAATTGTTGAAGTTCATCAAGTATATTTAGCGAGGAGGCTAACCAAGTTATGGTGAACTGAAATGCAACTTAGAAAATTGTTTTTTATTTAGTGAGGTATATATCGTATGCGTATTTTTATTATTATTTCTGTTATCGTTTATTTATTGGCTGGATTGTTCTACTCATGGAGGGTACTTACCTCCAAATCCTTTAGCAAAGATTTTAGGGTCTTATGGGCTCTTGCGGTATTATGTGCTGCATTTGGGGCTTCCGCCTCAATTAAAGGATTCTTTGAATCTTACAGCACAATAATGGTGATATGTGCATTGGATTCATTAGCTATTTACATATCCCTTATAGGGTATGTAAAATCAAAATTTGGAATAACAAAGGAGGGATAAAAAACAATTACAACGAACCCGCCAATAGGCGGGTTTTTTTATATCTTTGAAAATTGTATATATGTTGAAAATATAGTTTTTGCGGCTTATTATAAGTGTTTTCTTGTTGGAAAATTAAATTGGAAAACAAAGGGCTTGCTTGGACCAATTTATGTGTTTTCGTCCCCTGTTACTACGATTGCGCTATTGCTATTTTAAAGCATATGTGGTATAATATAAGTATATTCATCCAGATAAAAGCGGGGAGGCAATAAAGGATGAAGAACATTAAAAGGGTTCTAATAAAGGGGGTGAAAAAATGGTTGGAATCTTATGCGCAATGATAAGTATTATCGTTGGTCTGATTGCTGGTTTAATCAGTAATTCAATCACAACGATGCTTATCGGCTTTTTAGCAGGTTTCGTGATACCACGATTAGTAATTGAATTTTTAATCAACGGTTAATAAACTGACAAGCTGCTAAGATATTACCTGAGCTCGCAAAATTTGCGAGCTCTTTTCTTTGTATTGGCTTCTATTGAAACTTTCTGTGAAATATTGTATAATATCATTATCGTTTGATAAAAAATTATTTTGTGGGGAGGACAAAAAAATGAAACGAAGCTCTTTTACTGATGCAGTAATGTTGATTGTGTGTATTCTTGTTGGCGCATTTTTCTCTGTAATCCTCGAGGATTTATTCTCGCAAATTATCCCTATATTCTTTTGCATGTTAATAGGGTTACTAGGATTAGAAAAACACGTTGATGATGGTGACATGAATGAAGATGATATGTTTTTGTGGTCGCTTTACGTTATGGGTTTGTCGCCACTGAATTTTGGCAACATTTTTCTGACTTTTCTTGGGAAAATCGTAGTCTTTGCCGTGAATTTTTTCATTTTTCGGTATATGGCATATGTTGCGTGGAACAGAGAGGATAAAGAATAGTGGAAATGGTTATTTTCTGCCTCTTATTGGGCGCACAATTCGCGTTGTTTGGGTACGCTATATTTAGTACCTTTATCGGAGTCCTTCTTGGGTTATTCTCTGGAATAGCTTTTGGCGCTTTAATTTTAAAGTTGTTTATCGAAGGATAAAAAATGAGCTCGCAAGTTTGCGGGCTCTTTTTATTTTTGAATGAGACATACCTCTGTAAAATCCATTGCGCTATTGCTTTTTTTAAGCATATGTGGTATAATATAAGCATAATACAAAATGTATTTGTACATTCACACACTTTTATTGTAAGGGAGGGCTACAATATGAACAAGTTTTATCATGAATTTACACCAAAATTTTCGGGCAATTATCTTTGGGTAGTTTTAATCCTTGCTATTGTAATTTTCTACATTGGTAGAAGCAAGGTAAATAGAACTTCCAAGGAAGTGGTAACTCCAAGATACGATTTGCGTATCTTTGAGGTATTCGCTGCAATTTTTGGCAACATAACAGCACTTGTTCTCTATCGAGAAAAGAGTGCCGGAATCATGCAGGTCTGCATGAATAGTATTGCAGATTCTGATCCGATTTATGGGTTCATCTGTTATGGTGCTGGTCTATTTGTTCTCGGCTTGCTGATGTCTGGATTCTATCTTGGCATAGCAAAAGCTGGAGTATGGGTTCAGTATGAACTCTACTACAGAGCAATCCAGAACGAAAGAAAGGCGCATGTCGAAAAGAAGGTTTTCGAACTTAATAAGATTATTGCGGTTCAGAATCTTCAGAAGGAAGAACTCATTGTTGAAGATAACTTCGACATTTTCTTCAAAAAAATGGCATAGTCATGATAAAAATCCCCCGCGAGTTTGCGGGGCAATTTTTTATGTCAATTTATGCTAGATATTGCCAGATTTGGCCATCTTTGGTATCTTTGACGGTGATTCCTTGCTCTTCAAGTTGGCTGCGGATTAGGTCGGATTTTGTCCAATCTTTTTCTTCGCGAGCTTTTTGGCGCGTTTCAATTAACTCTTTTTGGTTTTCGGTTATCATCGGTGAATCTTCAATGAGTTTAAGACCGAAGGCTTGATCGATGAATTTCCATGATTCTAGAGAAAGATCGTCAACGCTATCAATTTTTGCGAATGCGTCGGCGGAGTTAAGATTATTATTTAGCGATTCCATAACGTCGACTGTGCCTTGCAAATCTTTTTGGTAAGCCATGGCAATGCGGTTGCGCCAGTTTAGACGGCGATTTTTTGCTGCTTCGAGCGATTCGAATGTGAAATTGCGATCACCCTGATAATGTCCTTGATAAATCCACATTTTTAGATCCATCGGAGTGAAGCCCTTTTCTTCGAGATCCTTCAAAAGATAGACGTTACCGAGGGATTTTGAGATTTTTTGACCATCAATGTTGATGAAATTACAGTGAAGCCAGTAATTTGCCAGATGTTTGCCAGAGATTGCGAATGTCTGAGCGATTTCGTTGGTGTGGTGAACTGGAATATGGTCGATGCCGCCAGTATGAATGTCAATTGGTTCACCTAATTCGTCGTCGATAATGGTGGAGCATTCAAGGTGCCAGCCTGGATAACCAGGACGACCAAGATAGTCCCAACGCATTGCATGTTTTTCGCCTGGTTTTATAAACTTCCAGACTGCAAAATCTGACGGGTTGCGTTTTTCATTGTTGAATTCGACGCGTGCGCCGGCTTTGATGTTTTCTAGATCAAGGTTGGCAAATTTTGCGTAGTTATGGAATTTTGAGGTATCAAAATAGATTCCATCTGAGGTTTCGTAGGTGAAACCGTTTGCTGTCATTGCGTCAACTGCCTTCATATCCTGTTCGACATAATCGGTTGCGCGGCAGATTTTGGTTGGGGTAATAAGATTGAGGGCTTCAAATCCGCTCATGAATTCATCGATGTAGAATTCGGCGATTTCCCAAACAGTCTTCCCTTCGCGTGCGGCGCCCTTTTCGAGCTTATCTTCACCTTCATCGCCATCCGAAGCGAGATGTCCAACGTCGGTAAGATTCAAAATACGGTTAACATTATAACCATTTAATGTCATTGTGCGAACTAAAAGATCCCAATAAATATACGAAGCATAATTGCCAATATGTGGCGTGTTATAAACGGTTGGGCCACAGGTGTAAATTTTTACTTCTTTGTCGGAAGTTGGACGAAATTCTTCAAGTTTTCTTGAGGCTGTATTATATAGTTTCATTTAGGATTTCCTCCAATTTTGTCAGGAGAACTGTGTATTTATCACGAGTAACTGAATGACGGCCAGTTGTTTTAACGCCTGTGATATTCTTCTTATTTTTCTTAAGAAGGTATTCGACATTCTTTTGTGAAATCATGATATCGTTTTCGCCATAAATGAAAGTGGTTTTCATTGATAGATCTTCGAAAGTCTTTTGATTTTTTTCGTTGAAGACGATATTTGTCATAGAGTTTACAAAAGCGCGATCTTCGAGAATTTTCTTATCGATTTTTTGGTAGAACGGAGTTTGTTCAGCGTTTGCTGAGAGATATTTAATTTCGTCGCGTGAGAAAATTGCAGGCGAGATTAAGATTAATTCTTTGATTTGGCGTTTGTGGTTTTTGCTGTAGGTTGCAGCAAGGAGCGTTCCCATTGAATGTCCGACGAGGACAATTGGTGAGGTAGCTTTAAGTTTTTCGAGTGAATTTTCGAGAGCAGTAAGTTGCTCGGTATAGTTGTATTCGAGTTTCTTGGATTTTTTGGAGCGACCAAAACCGAGCCAATCGTAACAAACGAAGCGAATATCTTTCATTGAAGTTGTGCCCTTGAGATATGTAAGAGCTTTTGCCCATGTCAAAGAATTTGCGCCGATGCCGTGCAATAAAACAACGGTAAGTTTAGAATCTTTGGTTTTTGTGTCTAGGGTTTTCTTGAGTTTATACATTGATTTCTTCTCCGTTTAGTAATTGTGGTACGATGCGAACGAGGTCGCGAACAACTTCGTCATATGAAGTGTCGTAGGTGCGGAATCCGGCTGCGAATGGGTGTCCACCGCCGCCAAAGTATCCGGCTACTTTTTCGGCAATTGGTGCATCTGAGCTGGTGCGAATTTTGCCGGTTACTTTTCCATCTGGATAAGTCTTGATTGCGATTGCGACGCGAACGCCTTCAACGAGTCTCATTTCTTCAAGGATGAGTACGTTTGGATTGTATTCATCTGAAAATTCTTTAATGTCATCCCAAGGAATATGAATCGTGGCAAGTTCGTTGTCGAGTGAATATTCGATTCTTTTGATGAGGTCGGCTTTGTAGTCGAGAATGCGTGGCGATTTTTTCATGAATTCGCGGCGGCGTTCTTCAAGTTCGGAAATGTTTGCGCCAAGATCAGCAAGTTCGGCGGCTGAGCGGAAGGTGTCGGATGTGACTGCTGCGCTTGTAAGACCGAGTGTGTCTGAAAGTAAACCTTGGAAGATTGCTTCGGCGGCATTTTTGTCGATTGCGATATTTTCGGATTTTGCAATGCGGAAGATTAGTTCCGAACATGATGGCAAAGTCTCAATAATACTTTCGTGTGGGAAATTTAAATCGTCTTCAGTTTCGTGGTGATCGAGAACAAAGACCGGTGCAGAATAAAGTCGGTTTTTGATTGCAACATCGTCGACGAGTTTACTAAGTAAAATTTCGGCCGCAGTATCAACGATAATATATCCATCAGCACGAAAATTGAACTCATTTGAAACGCGTGACCAATCCGTAAAATAATGAAGATATTTTGGAATATCAACTGGACAATATAATGAAACGTCTTTGTCGGCCAATAAATAGTCAAGTGCGACGGCAGAACCAAGCGAATCTCCATCTGGATTTTCGGCTTGAATAACGCAAATCGATTGCTTGTCTTTAAGAAATTCTGAAAATTTATTATACATAAATATATTATAACATGTGTCATGGTATAATGGATTGTATGAGTATTTTTCGCGCAGATAGAAAATTCGATCGCTTTGAAGATGTTACCCCTGAAATTTTGAAAAATGAAAATGTTAAGTTGCTTTTGTGTGATCTTGATAATACGTTAACTTCACGTATGTCAAAAACTCCCGCTAAAGGCTTAGGTAAATGGATTTTGGCTTGTCAAAAATCCGGCACCGAGATCGTTGTGATTTCAAATAATGTTTTCAAAAAACGTGTTCAAAATTTCTGCCATCCATTCAAGCTTCATTGTGTTTGGTGGGCAAATAAACCACTTAGTATTCATCTAACTAAAGCACGTGAGCGTATGGGTGTTTCGCCAAAAGAAACTGTAATGCTTGGCGATAAATATACAACCGATATTTTAGCCGCTAAATTCGCCGGAATTCGTGGCTGGAAAGTTGAGCATCGTAAAGAATTTTTAAAAGACGAAAGCAAACAAAATAAAAAGAAAAAATAGGTCGGATCTTTCCGACTTATTTTTTACTCTTCGAACATATTTGCGAGTTTTTCGCCTGCCTCAAATCCTTTTTTATAGAACTCGTCAGCTGTTATGTCTGCATAAAATTCTGCGTAAACTAATTCCATAGTAACTGGGCCGGCGTAGTTATTCTCTTTTAGGTTTTTTACAATATTTTTCCAATCGATCGTGCCATCAAATGGAATTTTGTGTTGATCACGACTTGTGTCGTTATCATGAAGATGTACTGCAAAAATCCTGTCTTTAAATTTTGCAAAATCAAAATCATCATTAAAATGCGCATGGCAATGTCCCGAATCAAAACAAACACCAACATTTTTGTTTTTGATTCTGTCGAGTACAAATTCGAGATTTCCTTTGATTTTGGTATTTTCAAAAGCAATTTTCATGTCGATAGACTCGGCGTAATCTGCAATTTCTTGAATTCTTTTTATGCCAATCTCGGTATTAACTAACGCTTCATTTTTACTGCTGAGATGCATGACAACAAGAGGGATATTATTTTCTTTGCAGATTTTGATATCGTTTTTATATCGTTCAACGAGTTTATCGCCTTCTTCATTTTCTAACCAAATATCATTAATGTTTTGATAGCCTAAATGCGCAAAAATAACGTTAAGATTTTGACTTTTAATATAGTCTAGTTGTTCTTCTTGTGACGGATTCCAATCCTTGTTGTACCATTGCACAAAAACATTTTTAAAGCCTGATTTTTTAATAATATCGATCGTGTCTTTTATATTAATATTTTCGTTGTCATTACTAACAACTACGGCAAGTTCTCTCATATTTTTCCTGATTATATTATTAATGAAATAACAAGAAGAGCGGTTGTCGTGAAGAGTGCTGAATCGATGCGGTCAAGATATCCGCCGTGGCCTTCTTTGCCACCAATCAAGAGTTCGAGCTTTGAGAAAAAGTTGTTTTTAATAATGATTTCGTTTGAATCCTTAACATTGAAACAGCGTTTGAGTAAACTTTCCAAAAGATCGCCAGACATTGCAAAAATACCACCAAGATAGAATGAATATTCGTATGAGTTAGTAATAAGAAGCATGATACCAGTAAAAGTGAATGAATATAAAAGACCAACAATTGTGCCGCCCCAGGTTTTGTTTTTGGAAATGTGTGGGAATGGACGAGCTTTTTTGAAGATTGTGCCGCCGATTAATTTGCCGTAAATGTATGCAAATGAATCGTATGAGCAGACGCTAAAAATTAAAAGGAACATTCCGGTCCAGTTTTGGCGCCAAATGAAAATATTACTACAGACGATGAGTGTGAGCTCAATTAATGCCATGATGATGTTTATGACTGAAATTTTGCGCTTAAAGAAGCTGAGGAGCTCAATTGCTGCAACGGATGAAAAGAAAACCCAAAAGATTTTGAATGGTAAACTGTCAAAAGTAAAAATTAATACAGTAGCAAGTGCAAGTAACATGAGCGCAACGCTCAAACGAACTTTGAAATTTTTTGACATATTAACTCTCCTAGTAGAATTATAGCATTAAATCTTCTGTGTGATAAAATTAACTTGTTATGTTAGAAACTATGTACAACAAAGTTTGTAACCAACTTCGCAAGATTGATATGAAAATTCAACGCATGCGTTTTGGTTATTTGGATAAACTTCCAAAAGATATCAAATATTTTGAAGGTGGCTTGTATGATACAATTTACGACGCTTCGTGCAAGTGGGGACACAGTGTTGCTTTGCAATATTCAAGCAAGCAAATCACCTACAAAGAAATGGTTAAGAAAATCAACAAAGTTGCACGTTCTTTGAAGGCTCTTGGTGTTGAAAAAGGTGATCGTGTTACGATCTGTATGCCAAACACGCCGGAAGAAGTTTATATGTTCTATGCGATTAACGAAATTGGTGCGGTTGCAAATATGATTCACCCTCTTTCGTCGCAGAATGAAATTCAGGATTATCTAACTCAATCACATTCAAAGGTTATGCTTTGTATTGATATTGCTTATCCTCGTGTTGAGCCAATTATTAAAGAAACTGAAGTTGAACATCTTATTGTTGTGTCTGCGACTCGCTCGATGGATTTCTTGGTTAAGTTTTTGTATTGGATTACGAAAGGTCGCAAACATCACATTAAGAAATCGCAAAAGATTTTACGTTGGGATGATTTCCTTTTGAAGTCTAACAAATTCTTTGGCAATCCACATTGCCGTGTAAATGAAGAAGATTTGGCCGTGATTCTTTATTCTGGTGGCACAACTGGAAAATCAAAAGGCGTAATGTTGTCAAATCAAAATGTTAATGCACAAGCAACCATGTGTCGTTTTGGTGTGCCAGATGTTGCAACAAGCGGTGAATCGTTTCTAACATTCTTACCAAACTTCCACTGTTTTGGTCTTAGTGTTTGTACTCACGTTCCACTTAGCTGGGGTCTTCGTGTTGTTTTGATTCCACAATTTAATGCTAAAAAGATGAAGTCTTACATCAAAAAGTACAAGTTCTCCATTTTGTGTGGTGTCCCATCACTATATGAACATATGATGCGTTCTAAATATGGCAAGAACGATCTTGCATGTATTAAGACGGTCATTTCTGGCGGTGATGCAATGTCTTTGCAGCTTAAGCAACGCATGAATAAGTTTTTGTACGATCACGGTTCATCTGCCGAGGTTCGTGTTGGTTATGGTTTGACTGAGGCTTCTGGTGTTGCTTCGTTCTCTCCTGTTGGCTTAGGCGATTCTGGTGATGTAATTGGTTTTGCGATGCCGGATTGTGAATTCTTGATTCAGGATATCAAAACCAAAAAAGAAGCAAATCTTGGCGATGACGGCGAGATCTTACTTGCTGGTCCAACAACTATGATGGGTTATCTCGATAATGAAGAAGCAACTAAAGAGGCTTTTATTGATGTTCATGGCAAGAAATTCCTTCGTACTGGCGATATTGGATATATGGACCGCCGTGGTTTAGTTCATTTTAAATCCCGTTTGAAACGTATGATTATTACGAATGGTTATAACGTCTATCCGGTTCAGGTTGAGAGTGCAATCTTGAAATGCGATGCCGTTGATAAATGTGCTGTGATTGGTGTTGAAAATGAGGCACATGGCGAAGATATTAAAGCCTTTATTGTGTTTAAAGAAGGTAAAGATACTCGTTCATCTCGTAACGAAATTCAGAAGGTTTTGAAGAAGGAACTTGCGAAGTATGAGATGCCAAGAATTTATCGTTACGTATCTGAACTTCCACTTACAAAATTAAATAAAGTCGACTTTAAAGCGCTAGAACAATTCGATTAAAAAAATAGCCCCCACACCGGGGGTTATTTTTTAGCCTTGACCATTTTGAAAAAATATGATATACTGAAATTATGGAATACCACATTAATACAGTTTGCAATTATACCATGGGTCTTCTTGGCCTTGGTTTTGCATGTGAATTGTATTATGCGGGAATTATCTAAACTTTTGAAATAAAAATGAACTGGATGAGTCCCGAAAGGGACTTTTTTAAAAAAGCTTTCGGGATTGATCTAGCCGCATAACACGGCTAGTACTTTAACATCTCTCTCTAGAAAGGAAGCTTATATGAAAACACGTAAAAATGCAAAGATAAATCTTTTCTTAGTTACTGCAGAATCTGCTATCACAAACGGTTATGCTGCAATGTCTATCATGACTCTCTTTTTCTATTCAATTGGTCTTACGAATGCCGATATTGCCTTCGTGCAGTCGATATTCTGTTTCTCGATGATCTTCTTGGATATCCCAACGGGATGGCTTGCTGACCGTTTTGGACGTAAAATGTCGAACATTTTTGGTGATTTGGGTTCTGGATTAATTTTTATCTTAATCTACGCCAATGCTCAGAATATGTTTCACGTTGTTTTGGCTGAAGTATTGCTTGCAATCACGGAAGCCTTTAGTCACGGCGTTGATGGGAGTTTGATTCGTCATTTTTCGAAGAAAATCGATCCAAGCGAAAAATTCTTCCGCTCCAAGATGGCCAAAATGCACTTTTGGCAGCATGTCTTGCAACTTTTCCTATTGTCTTTAGGTGGACCAATTGGTGCTATTAGTTTTCGTTTAGCGATTGCAGTTTCCGGCATTCCACATTTGATCGGAGCCGTCATTAGTATGTTTATTGATGATGATAGTGAAAAGATTAAACCTGAGTTTAAGAATCCGTTCAAGGATATGCTAAGAATCTTCAAGAAGTATATGAAGGCTCCTGGCAACTGGCTGAGAGTCCTTATGGTCGCCTTTGGTCACGAGATGACACATACGATAATTTGGTTCTTTACGCCGATGCTTATCATTGCTGGTTTTCCGGTTGAAATAGTTTCTATCGGTTGGATAATCAATAGCTTAGCAATGATTTTTGGCTCGTATTTGGCTAAACGTTTTGCAAACAAGTTGCCGGATTGGTGTGTTGTAACGCTTCCTGTGGCTTGTATTGCAATAGCTATGTTCTCACTGTCAGTCGATATTAATCTTATTACCGTTGTACTCTATATAGTACTCAGTGGTGCTAGGGGTTGGGTGGCAGCAACGTTTAATCCAATCGTTCAGGAACAAGTTGACTTGGCAGAACAAACATCTATGTTGTCGTTCGTCTCGACAGTGGGAAGAATAATTTATGTACCAGCAAGTTTGATTACTGGCTATGTGGCAGATATTGATTTGCGTTTCGCGCCACTTGCAACTTTTGTAATATTTATCCCAATTTTAACTATATTAATTATTAATTTTAAGAGAGAGAAATAAAAAAAGGCCCTCGAAAGAGGGCTTTTTTTATAGGTTTGTACGGTTTTCTAGGGCTGCTGAGAGCGTTATTTGGTCGGCATAGGATAAGTCGACTCCGAGTGGCAAACCACGTGCTAGACGCGTTATTTTGAGCTCTGGGCTATGTTCATGAAGCATCTTTTCAAGCAATAGAGCAGTTCCCTCGCCCTCGATTGAAGGATTGGTGGCAATGATAACTTCTTTGACTTCGTCGTGCTCTACGCGCGAAATAAGCTCTTTGATGTGTAATTCATTTGCGGTAATACCATCAATTGGAGAAATTGCGCCGCCAAGAACATGGTAAGTTCCCTTGTATCCTTTGGTCTGCTCGATCGCATAAATATCAAGTGGTTCTTCAACAACTAAAACGGTTGTCTTGTCGCGTTCTGGATTTGAATATAGAGGCGACAACTCTTCGCTTGAATCGATGAGGGCAAACGTAACTGGGCAAGATTTTACTCCGTCATGAATATTGCTGAGAGTGTCGGCAATATTTTTTGATATTTGCTTATTTGCACGAAAAAGATAATAAGCATAGCGCTCGGCCGTACGCGGGCCTACGCCTGGTAAATGGCCGAGCGCTTCAATAGCGTCTTCTAGCGCTTTTGGGAGCATCTTAGAATCCTAGATTGCCAAGACCACCCATGAGTGGTTTCATTTTGTCGGTTGCAATTTCTTGTGCTTTTGCAAAACCATCGCGCATACAGTTTTCGATCCAGCGTTCGAGTTCGTGAATATCATCAAGATCGATTTTCTCAGGGTCGATAGAAACTTTTTTAACTTTAAGTTCGCCTGTGATTTGGATAACAACTGCGCCGTCGCCAGCTTCAACTTCAACGATTTCGTTTTTAAGTTCTTTTTGAGCTTTGCGTAATTGGTTCAACATTTTCATTTGGTCCATTGTTTGACCCATAATTTATTCTCCTTCTACTACAGTATATAGATATATTATATCAGAGTTATTTGATTTTTCCGATGTGATAATGCGTGAAAGTTCGCGGCCTTTTGGTTTTTCGTCTTGCTTTCCTAATGTTGCAATGTTGCCGGTAATTTCTTCATTAAATTCGGAAGCGATTTTGATTTCGGTTGAATCTTCTAGAATCTTATAAAAGTTGTGCTCGATTCTATCTTCTGGAATAATTAATGTTTCATTAGTGAGATTTTCGCGAATAATTGCTAGATTGTTGTCGAATTGGTTTGCGACGCTAGGGTTGTAGCGGTATCCGTAAATATATTGGAATAAACCTGGAATAATAATAATGAAAAGCAAAACGCTGAGTGGGAATAATGCAAAGACGCGTGCGTATGGATTTTCTGGGAATAAGCTATACCATTTTTCCAAAATGTATTTAATTCCGTGTGCAACTAAGATTGAGAGTGGCGCAATAATGAAGATGATTGCTTGTGGATTGAATCCGCTGATTAGGATTGCGAAAAGTGTAAGAAGTGATGCGATTGAATTTCTTGATGCGAAGAATCCTTTTGTGGTTGAGAAAAGACCAACTGCTGAAATGGCAAAGATTGGTAAGCTGATTAGTGGTGTTAAGAATACACCTTCGATTGCTTTGTTCCATGAGAACATATATGTAATGCCGCTACTAATATTGTTGAAATAATTTGCCGTATCAAAACCTTTGGCGAATAGTAGCTCCATAGCGACGGCTGGATTATTAATAATATTGATGATAAGAAGCGCTAAGCCAATTAATGCGACGACGCCAATAATAATTACTGGGAATTTTGGTAAACGTTTAACTACGAAACGAAGATGTGGTTGTGAGATAGCAAATAATATACAAAATAGATCGAAATAGCACATGTATGGTGTAAAGATTGAAAGGAATAGTGCTAGTGCGAATGCAAAACAGAATACTGGTTCTGGGCGTTTTTCGCCTTGAATTTTGGATCCGATCCAAAGAAGTAGAATTGGCCAGAATACCGTCATGATTAACGGCGTGCCGGAGCCTGCCAAGAAAAGGAATGGCGTTGTTAAAGTCATTAAGATCGATGCTAAAAGTGAGACGTTGTTTTTAAACCAACGGTTTAAGATGAGAACAAGTAAGAATCCGAGCAATAGTCCAATAATAATGCTTGGAAGTTTGATGGCGAATGGGGTTAGTCCTAAGATTTTGATTGAGGTTTTTTGCAATAAACGATATGGAAGATCGACGAGGTCACCATTAAAAATTGCATCTGGTTCGATATTATACGAACTTGTTGCAGATTGCATCTCTGCTTCAGATAAACCTTTTTGTGCAACAAAAGGCAATACAAAAAGTAATCCCACGAAAGCTAATGTAAGTAAAATGTAGCCGATTTGAAAACGGTGTTTATATAGAAAAAGCTTTGAAATTACAATTTTCTTCACATAACCAGTATAGCGTTATTCGTGATCTTTGTCCAGTGACATGAAGCGCAAGAGTTCTGGATGGAAGTATAGTTCAATCTTACCAACTGCACCATGACGGTGTTTTGCGATGATAAGTTCGGTAATGTTTGTTGGAACAAAATCGTCGCTGTTTTGTTTGTAATAATCTGGACGGTGTAAGAACATGACAAGGTCGGCGTCCTGCTCGATAGAACCCGATTCACGGAGATCGGATAGAACTGGGCGTGGGTCATCACGGCCAGTAACACCACGAGAAAGCTGGGCTAAAGCAATGACTGGAATTTCTAGTTCACGAGCTAGAATTTTTAGACCACGAGAAATTTCGGTAACCTCTTGAACGCGGTTTCCGGCATAGCGATCGGAACCTTGGATAAGCTGGAGGTAATCTACGACAACGATACCAATGTCGTGATCATGCATTGCTCGACGGGCCTTGTTTCTAACTTCCATGATGGTCATGCCACTCGTATCATCGATATAAATTGGAATTTCATCCATTTCGCCAAGCGCATCGCCAATACGTGAAAATTCTTCGTCGGAAATATTACCTGTACGCATTTTCCAGTTGTCGACTCCGGAAACATCAGAAATCATACGGTCAACAATTTCGTTGGCACCCATCTCCATTGAGAAGAAAAGAACACCTTTTTTGTTAATGCTTGCGATATTGTAAGCAAGGTTTTGTGCGAATGTAGTTTTACCCATTGCAGGACGTGCACCAATAATAACGAGATCACCTTTTTGAAAACCAGCGGTTTTTGCATCGAGATCTTTGAAGCCGGTTTTAAGGCCGCGAAGTGCGCCTTTGTTTTTATGGAGTTCTTCAATACGATCAAAAGCATTCGCAAGGAGTTCTTCCATTGGCGTATAATCTGTTTTGACGATTTTGTTAGAGACTGCAAAAAGCTCTTTTTCGGCAGCACCGATAAGATCAACTACGCTTGTGTCGTCTTCAAAGGCTTGGTCAGCGATTGTAGTACCAGCATTGATAAGTTTGCGGCGAACAGAAGCTTTTTCGATAATGTCAGCATATGCTTTGGCGTGCGACGCGGTTGGGACATAGTTTGTGAGTTCTGAAAGATATGGAGCACCGCCAACTTCTTTGAGTTTTTTGGTTGATTTGAGTTCGGCGGTTAGAGTTAGAAGATCGATTGGTTTATGTTGATCGTATAAATTCATCATTGCTTCATAAATAAGCTGATGAGTTTTTTCGTAAAAATCGGCTGGACGTAAGATGTTTAAAATTTCTGGTAAAACTGTATCAGAAATAAGGATTGCGCCAAGCAATGACTTTTCTGCAACTGTATCCTGTGGCGGGATACGACCATCTTTAGAACGGGATTTCTCCTCCATTTTTCATAACCTCCTCTGCTCCTCCCATTATATCAGAAATCTTTGTGATTAGTGGGTTTTCAACTCTACTGCTAGGAGCTTCATCAATTTCATGAATTTCAATTTTTGCGCCATTTGCCGCGCCAATTAGAATGAGTTTGTTGTTCTCTTTTGTTAGAATTGATCTAATTACGCGCTTGATTGGATAAATGTGAACAATATTGTCGATAAATTCGTATTCGACTTTTAAAAGTTGCGCATGAAGTGCATCGTTTTTCCTGTAAACACGTTGTAAGAATGTATCCCAGGTAAACTCGCCGGTTGTTAGATCTTCTTGGAATGCAGTTAGCTCAGCTGGCTTTGGTTTTTCTTCAACTGGTTTTGGAACGGCTTGTTTTGCTTGTTGTTGTCTAAGCAATTGTTTTTGTCTGATTGGATTTACTCTGGTTGGTTGATCTTGGACCGGTTGTGGTACTGGTTGCTGTGCTGGTTGTGGCTGGAATTGTTGTGGTACTATAGCTGGTTGAGCGATAGTTTGTGGTTGGAAGAAATTAGTTAAAGCAACAAGTAGTTTTGCTTCTGGGAATGGATCCTTAACTTCAGGTAGTTTTGCAAGTAATGGTAAAAGATTTGGAGTTGGATTTTTGATAATTTTATTAATGATCTCTTCGGCAATTGTTTCTGGCTTAATGTTTGCATTCAGCAAAGTTTTTAGCGTGTTGGTAATTTCCTGTAGATTTGCTGATTGATACGCACTAAGAAGATTATTAATAATTTCATCTTCTGGCAGGCCAAGAGTGTCAATTATGAGTTCTTTAGTGATTTTGTCTTGACTAAAGTTTGAAATTTGATCGAGAAGTGAAAGTGAATCGCGGAAAGAACCTCCACCACGTTTGACAATAATCTTCAAAGCTTCGTCTTCGATGTTGATTTTCTCAAGCTCGGAAACCTTTTTGAGGTGTTCGAACATTACCTCTGGCGATGCAAGATTAAAAGTAAACACTTGTGCACGAGAAGTGATGGTGACAGGAACTTTATAAGCATCTGTTGTTGCCATGATAAAGATCACGTGTTTTGGTGGTTCCTCGAGAATTTTAAGAAGTGCATTAAATGCGGATTTTGAAAGCATATGAACTTCGTCGATGATATAGACTTTATATTTCCCTTTTGTTGGAGCAATTGTGGCTTTTTCTCGAAGATCACGAATATTCTCGACGCCAGTATTTGATGCGGCATCGATCTCGATAATATCTACATATTCATCTTCTAGTTCGTATTCAAAATGATTAATCTCGTGGGCAAAAATACGCGCGACAGAAGTTTTACCGCATCCGCGTGGGCCGATAAAAAGATAAGCATGCGAAAAATTGTCCGAGGCTAGGGTTTGTTTTAAGACGTCAGTTACCTGATTTTCACCAACCACCTCGCTTAGAACTTTTGGACGATATTTTCGATATAATGCTTTTCCCATTGGTTTTATTATATCACAAGAAAAACCCGGGACTTTTGTCCCGGGGCAATCTTAACGTCCGAGTCTTTGTGCACATACTTGTCGCACGCGTGCTGATGAATCTGCCACGATGATTCTGCGCAGATACGCTGTGTCCTTAAGTTGACGGACAATTTGATAGCGTATAAATTCTTCCGTGTCAGGTTCTTCGATGATCTTAAACAATGCATCGTCGTCTTCGATAATCTTGATTGCTTGGAGAGCATACTCATCTGGAATATATCCTTTGATGATCGCTTCCGGTAGTGAATCCTCGCTAAATAGAGATGGGATTGACTCAATTATGACTTGAGCAAGTTTGCGTGTGATTCCTGGATCGAATAATGCTTCAACGAATAAATCCAGATCGCGGTTTTTTGTGAGTAATTTTCTCTGTCCACAAGCATCGCTTTTCTTCAACTTCGATATAAAATTTTTGATTTCTTTTGTTCTTGAATCCGAATCTCGAACGTCTTGATTAAAAGAACACAGTGCTACGTCCACCTTAAAAAGCCACCTCCTCTTTTTGTGTCGTATACTACTCTGTAATTATATCAAAAAAGACCTCTTTTTAGGAGGTCTTTTAGTGATTGTCGATTAGATTGCCGCTTCGACTGCTGCCCAGTTAGCAAGTTTTGCTTTTTCTGGATCTGCTGGGATGATTACTGAAACTTGTGAACCTTCGCGTAGGTGGAAATAAGTAACAGATGCGTAAAGGATTTCATATTCTTTGCCTGCAACTTCGACATAATATTTGTCGTCGTGGTGGGTAAGTGTTCCAATAACAGTTTTTCTTTCGACTGGGCCAATTTGTTTGTAGAGGAATTTGCCATCCTCGGTGATTGTAAGTTTCATGATGTCGCCTTCAACGAGTTTCGACTTTGAAGCATAGTTGGCTGGAACTGGATAGTTTTTGCCATCTGGGCCAATCATGATTTGGCCATCGAAGATACCTTCGATGATTTTTCCATCTGGTGATGAGACAATTGAATCGCTTGGTGCAGAAATAACTTCTCCATCGCCTAGGACTGAATTTAGTAATTCTTTTGCGGCAGCCAAATTAGTCTCAGCTTCGCTGATTAGGCTTCGCAAACGTTTTATTTGTTTTTCTGGTAACTCAGACATACCTCGCATCCTGTCTAAATATATAGTATTAATATTATATTATATCCATTCAGAATCAATGTCAACAAATATTTTTATTTTTTATCCACAGTTTTAACAGATAAACATTCAAAAATGTTGTAAAAATTACAATGGAATTTTTGGTTAAATTTAACTTTCTTTTTTGTATAGGCCAGTGTGTTTTTGGCCATCATAAAGCATGGTTGGAATGCCTTTTGCATGGAGATTATGTTCAACTACATCTCTGTTATGGATGAGAATATTGGTGATTTCTTCGGTGTAGGCGTTTTTAAAGATTTCTGCTTGATCAGCTTCACTTATGCCTTCTTTTGCTAGGATATTTTTGAGCTCTTCGATGGCTTTCTCGTTATCGTAATAATCATTGAATAAGGTCTGGAAGTTAATACCTTCTTCGTTTCTATCACTAAAGATGTGGTCGATAATTTTTGCGGCGAGACCTTCTTTTTTAGTATCTGCAGCATAAGCAACACGAGCGATCAGTTCGGAATTTTGGAATTTAAACGAATCGTCTGGTCCTTGAATTGGGAAGATGACGAGCTTTAGGTTGTAGTTTTCGAAGAAGCCTGATTCTTTTTGATTGATATATGAGCGCATACAGACGGAGCACCCTGGATCAATAATATCGATTGCTGTCTTTTTGTCTTCTTTTGCTTCTGTAACTGAAACTGTGACAAGGTCAAAGTTTTCTGCTGAGTAATCACGGAACTTGTCTGGGATAGCAGCGAAAATCTCGCCCCATTCTTCGAACCAACGTCCGGTTGCTTCTATGATGTTGCTTGGTTCTTTTTCGTCGATGCTACAGACTTCTGCGCCAAGAGAGCAGACGGCTGGCTTTGTGACGTTGCATGTACCGAGTGTCCAGAGTGCAAGAAGTGATTTGATGGCAATAACGAGTGACCAAATGGTGATTGCGACAATCAAAACAGAAACTACTTCCATTATGATTTCGAGTGGCTTGACCCATTTTGGATGTTTAATGATGACACGGCTTAGAATTGTGTTTTTTACGTCATCTTTAAAGCCGGTTTCGCATTTTTGGAGGCGGACTTTTTTGCCGACGCAACCCCAGGCTTTTTTGAAGATTTTCCAATATTTTTTTCCGAAATCGCGCTTAAAAATTGAAATAAAAGCGGCGAAAATGCCGAGAACGGCCAAAATAATAAAAGCAGCTATACACACCATAATATTAATATGGTAACACTATTTGAGTATTTTAGCGAGAGCGTTTTTAACTTTTTCAATATCTTCAGGTCGAGTGTGGTATCCGATTGAAAAACGAATGAGTGGTGGGTATTGTTTAACGTGATCGAGATAGTAATGGGCGCAGAAATAACCTGTGCGAGTCATAATTCCCTCGCGAGACAATGCTTCACCAAGAAGATGAGAATCTAGGCCATCTACATAGAATGAGATTGTTGGGTTTGGTTCGGTATTTACGAGATGAACTCTTTCTGAAGAATTGAGAAAATCGAATAGTTCTTTGGCGTTGTTTTCGAGGTTTTTGTGGTCTGTTTTTGATAAACTATCTAACCAATCTAGTGCAGCTCCAAGCGCAATAATTTCGCCCCATGCCTGAAGACCGGACTCGAACTTTGTGTGACGATGTTCGGCGTTGTCTGCTGAAAGAATATAAGATTCTTTTTCAACATCATCAACCATGCCGCCGCCGATGAATGAAGTTTTGATTTTTGACTCTAAATCGTTTTTCCAGACAATTACACCGAGGGATGGCGCATATAATTTATGCGCAGAGAAACAGATTGCGTCTGCATCGGTTTTTTGGAGAATATCTGAAGAGTGGGCCATTGCCTGGGCAGCATCGATAATGATTACGCCGCCACCTTTGTGGACTTTTTTGATTAACTCATTGATGTTTTTGAGCTTGCGGCCATCAAAATTACTGGCACAGTTTACAACAACTAATGCTTTTGTAAAATCGTATTCCTCGATTGGGATTGAACCATCCTCGTTTCTAACCATAACAATACGTTCTTTGTCGTGTTTTTCGGCAAAAGCCATGGTCGATAAGAATGGTGAGTTATGTTCTATTTCAGAAGTCATAACTTTATCAAAAAGCTCTGGATCGATTTGACTTAAGATGAGATTAATACCGTAGGTCGTGTTAAGCGTGAAAGATACTGTGAAGTTTCTTGACTTTAGCTTAAGAAATTTTAATACTTTTTCGCGAGTTGCTTCAACCTTTTCGTCGGTTATTTTTCCCCATTTATACTTTACGCGTTCTCCGCAAGAATTATGATTTAGATAATAGTTTTGCAAAGCGTCGATCACTGGGCGTGGTCGAAGTGATTGGCAAGCGGAATCTAGGTAAACATCCTCAGTTTTTAGATAGTCAAAATCATTCATATTTTTATTATATATTAAAACAACAAAAAATCCCCATTGCTGGGGAAATTTTGTAAATTAGCTAACCTTAACGTAAATAAAATTAAGCGAGTTCGACAGTAGCGCCAGCTTCTTCGAGAGCTTTTTTCATAGCTTCTGCGTCAGCTTTAGCGACTTTTTCTTTAACGGTTGCAGGAGCACCATCGACGATTGCCTTAGCTTCGCCAAGACCAAGTCCGGTTGCTTCTTTAACAGCTTTGATGACAGCGATCTTTTGAGCGCCAGCGTCTTTCAAGACGACATCAAATTCAGCTTTGCCTTCATCGGCAGCAGCAGCATCGCCACCAGCGACTGCAACAACAGCTGCAGCTGGTTCGATACCATATTCGTCCTTAAGGACAGTTTTGAGTTCGTTGACTTCGAGAACAGTCATGTTGACAAGTTCTTCGGCCAATTTTTTAATATCGGTAGCCATAATAGTTCCTTATCAAATTAGTATTAATATTATTCTTTGGTTGCTTCGCGATTTTCGAGACCAGAAACGATACCATTGATGCCAGAAAGAAGAGTATCGACAACTTGTGCGATAAGTTCGTTCTTTGTTGGGAGGTTGCCGAGAGCAACGATTTCTTCTTTGGAGAGGTTTGCACCTTCACCATTGAAGCCACCAACGAGTTCCATTTTTGGATGAGTTTTAGCGAATTTAGCTAGTGTCTTAGCAGCGGTGAAATCTTCATCTGTACCGATGGCATAGAGAAGTTGACCAGTAAGACCGGTTGTTTCGGTGTCTTTGTAAGCTGCAATTTCTTTCATTGCGACTTTGAGAAGACGGTTTTTAACAACCTTGATTTTGACGTCGGATTCGCGAGCGAGTTTGCGGAGCTCTTGGAGTTCAGCAACTGTTAAACCTTCGTATTTAGCGTAGGCAACGAGTTTTGAATCGTTCAAGAGTTCAGTCAAATCTGCAACCAATGTAGTCTTTTTATCTTTTGAAATTGCCATAAAAAGTTCCTTTGGTTAAATTTTATATGGTTAGCTAATTGTTAATTAACGTCACCAAATTAAACAAGAATTTGCCTCGGTGGCATTATTATTAGGTTAAACCTCGCCACTGTCTTTGGTAACTTTTCATATTATATCAAAAAAGTTAAAAAATTACAAGAAAAAAGGCCGCTTATTGCGGCCGTGGTTTAAAGATTCGGAACGCTATGATCGTAGATTAGTCTGAAAAAGGACGTATTTGTCTTTGCGTAAACCGATACGATGAGATTGTAAGTTTTTTCGTCGGTACTATATTCCTTTTCTAACTCGTGCTCAATTCTTAACCAAAAGTCTTCTTTTTCTGGCTCGTATGGAATTCTGACATATGAAAAGCCAAAAGACGCTGTGTCATCTTCCTTCTCTACGATTGTGATTTGAGTGAATGTGTTTCCGTGATCTCTCCCTAGTTCCCTAATTCTTTCTTTAATTTTCTCTACATTTTCAGCTTTCATAGAACCCTCCCGTCTGTGATATATAATGCAGCCCTGTTATTATAGCATACCTCTGAAGATTTTGATAGTCTGGGTAAAATATGTTATAATATTGTTATGATTAAAATTATCGCTGGCGGAAAAAAGAGCACCGGTTGGTCGCTTGATGGTATTAATGAGTTTGAAAAACGTCTCAAAAAACCATTTGATGTTAAATGGGAGATTATGGACGAGGATAAACTTATGAATTATCTTCAAAAATGGCCTTTTGATGGGCGTGATTTTGTGATTCTTTGCGATGAGCGCGGCAAGAATGTTACTTCCCCAGAGTTTTCTGATCTTCTTGAGAAAAATTTTGTGAATGGCAGAAATATTGTGATTATTATTGGTGGCGCGTATGGCTTTACCGATGAAATTCGTGCTCGCGCTGATTTTATGTGGTCTTTTTCGAAGTTAGTTTTTCCTCATCAATTATTTAGAATGATGGTTGTTGAGCAAATTTATCGCGCTCAAGAAATTAGGAATGGTGGCAAATATCATCACGAATAAAAAATATCCCCTTTCGGGGATAATTTTTTATGATCGTTTTATTTTTGTCGCTACGGCTGTTGTGATTCCGAGCATCGCTACGCCTGCAATGAGAATATATGTCGTAATAGAATCTAATGTATTTGGCACTTCAGGTATTACAGCTTCATCTTGTAGAGCTATAGTGTTCGAGACGATTTCTCCGTTTGTATAATAGGTTAGAATTGCGTGTGATCCAATGTTAAGGGCGTTTAGCTTCTTGATTCCTTCCTCTGTGAAAGTAATAATCGTGCTTCCTTCTTGAGCGGTGTAATCTTTATTTTCTTCAAGAATGGTATTATCTAATTCGATATGGTCCAAAAGATAATAATCGCCATCGATTGTATATGCGTATTCTTTAATATTGCTCTTCGGGAAGGATTGATCTTTGCCTGATGTAATCTCGTATGTATAATTATGCTTAAATTTAATCAAGACTTTTTCGTAGCCCTTGAAGAGATCTTCGCCAGTTTGATACATTTCAAGAATCTCTTTGAATGTAATCAATGCTGAATCTGGCCTAACTGCCTCTAGGAGTATTTTATCTGAGTTTTGTACGAGAATATTATCTTCGTCCGTTACGCCTTCTTTGGTATTAAAGGTTGAAATAAATGAAAGATTTGCATCGTATAAATCTTTTCCATCTTTTTTGAGACTAAATGATTGATAGAAATTATCTGTGACGATATCTTCAAAGGTACAATCGTCTCGCTCGACGGTGGCAAGCATTGATGCGCCTGCAATTTCAAGGATGCGCATTGTTTCTTCTGATAAATCGACGACATATGTTTTGTCTTCAGGTATGCCAAAATTAAATTTGACTTTTGTGTAGTTTTGGAGCGGGCTTCCCTTTTCGTCGAAGTAACTTAGAATTGTTTGTGCTTCTTGGCTATTCCAGAATTCGTCGGAAAGTGGAACTTCGAAATTATCGGATGAGTTCGCCTCATTCGTTTTTTCGATTACATTTGGAAGAAAGAAACCTTCGAGACGAATTACGTTTGTGAGTTTCTTGCCGCTATGAGTTATTTCTCCGTCTTCGATCTGGTAATCGCCTGTGAATTTCGCTGCAGCAAATGCGAGGTCGAGATTGTCATCATAGGAAATTTTTGGAACCGTAAAATCAACAACGTAAGTTCTGTCGCGTAGCGCAGAAACCATATTGGATGGTGTTAGTACTAATGATAGTGCAATTATTATTGGTAATAAATAATGTTTTCGTTTCATCCTTGCTCCTTATAGTATATGTTTTGTATTCTTGAATTGGAAGAGCGCGCCAATAATTGCGACGCCAATCAAAATAAAAATATAATATGGTTCGTGTGGAATGCTGGTTACGAGGGCGAGCAGAGCGTTTGTGACTACCATTGAACCGGCTGCGGCTGTAACGATGATGGTTGCTGGTTTCATGAGTCTAACTGCGAAGGCGCCAAGGATGACACCGATGACGGCTGAAATTCCGGCCACTTCCCAAGACATGCCAAATTGACTAATACCGATTGCGATTGTTGAAAAACAGACAAGAAGTGAGACGCAGAATTTTTCGATTGAGAAGCCAAGAAGTGAAAGGATTACGCCACCGCCGATTGGAAGTAGGGTTTGATAGATTGTAGATTCAGCAATAACTGGCGCGTTTGAATTGATGATTGGTAAAAGTTTTAACATTAATGTGTAGCCAATTAAGAACCAGGCGATAAAGAATACAACTTTTTTAAGTTTATATCCGAATAGACATACAAAAAGTCCGAGGATGAAGGATATGATTATTTGATAATTTTCCATAAGCATATTATATAACAAAAAATAGCTCCTTGCGGAGCTATTTTTTATATCAATTAGTTGTAAAGATTTTCAACTGAGATTGATGGACCCATGGTTGTTGTAATGAATACAGATTTAACATAGGTACCTTTGAGTGAAGCTGGTTTTTGAGCTTTAAGGCTTTCAAAGAAAACGTTGACGTTTTCAAGAAGCTTTTCAGTTCCGAATGAAACTTTACCGAAGCCGATGTGAACGATAGCTTGTTTGTCGACACGATATTCAACTTTACCTGCTTTTGATTCTTTGACAGCTTTTTCAACATCAGTAGTAACTGTGCCAGCTTTTGGATTTGGCATGAGACCTTTTGGACCAAGGAGACGTGCATATTTACCAAGTTTTGGCATGTAAGCTGGAGTTGAGATAAGGACGTCGAAATCGATTGTGCCCTTATCGAGTTGCTTCAAGAATTCTTCGTCTTCAGCAATGTCTGCGCCTGCAGCTTTTGCAGCTTTACAAACATCAAGTGGAGCGAAGACAGCGACGCGAACATTTTTACCGTTACCGTTTGGAAGAACGATTGTGGTGCGGATGTTTTGGTCTGCTTGGCGTGGATCAACACCGAGGCGAACGTGAGCTTCGAGAGTTGCATCAAATTTAACTGGGTTAGCTTTGATTGCTAGATCAATTGCTTCTTCGAGGGTGTATGATTTGTTCTTATCGATGAGCTTTGCTGATTCTTGATATTTTTTGCCACGGCGTTCGATAAGTGGACGAGTTACAGGTGCAGCACCTTTAACTTTTTCAGCAGCAGCTTTTTCTTCTGCAGCACGTTCAGCTTTGCGCTCTTGGCGTTCTTCTTCAGCTTTAACTTCTTCGATATGTTTTTTAGATTTTTTGCCTGATTTAGCAAATTTTTCTTCAGTTTCGACGACTTCTTCGACAACTGGAGTTTCAGTGGCTTTGATTTCTTCTTCAGCCATTTTTATCCTTTCTGTGGTAATAGCGGGGGTTTCCCTTCCAACATGAATTAATAATGTATATATTATACTAAATATTTGGTCTTTTTGCAAGAAAAAGCCCGCGCTTGGCGGGCTTTAAGATTTTGAGGCAAAAGCGTTAATAATATCTGGCTGGGCCCTGATGGGTATAGCCTGGATCAATCTTCCCAGCTAAGGTTGTATAACCATTATCGACTGTAGCTTTCTTGATCCTTGCTTTCATGTCGAGGTTATAACTTGACAATGTATTGTAGATTACATTGTAGGTCATAGTTTCCTTGATGATTTCAGGGAGCTTTTTTAAGTACTCTGTCGATAACTTTGATAAAGCTGCCTTCGCGTAACACTCTTTTGTTTCGTACATGAATGGCAAATCGACAAATTCTGCCCTGATTCGTGAGTATTTAATCTTTTTGCTTGGTTTTACGCCAAGCTTGAGACAATTTTCTCTCAAGGTTAAATACTCATCAATGACTGCTCTGTACGATTTACCATACTTGTTCCACATGAGCATACATTCTTGAATTGCCTTTTTTCTTTCGTCAATGTTCTTCTCTTGCATGTTGTGTTCCCTCCTTATCAAACTGCAATAGATACATCTATTATTATAGCATAAAAACTATAAAAAATCAATAACACTAAAGATAAAAAAGAAACCTCATTGCTGAGGTTTCTTCCTGAAGAATCGATTATTCGGTGACTTCTACGCCCATTGAGCGTGCTGTACCTGCGACGATCTTGATAGCGCCTTCGATATCGTTAGCGTTAAGTTGATCCATCTTCTTGTTTGCAATTTCTTCGAGTTGAGCTTTGGTGATTTTACCAACTTTTTCAGTGTTTGGTTTTCCAGAACCTTTTTCGAGTTTGATTGCTTCGCGGATAAGATCATCTACTGGTTGGCCGAGGCACTTCCAGTCGAAAGTACGATCTTCGAAAACACGGATGTGAACGATAACGTTTTTACCCATGAGATCTTTGGTTGCTTCGTTGAATGGGTTGATGAAATCCATCATGTTAAGACCCCATTGACCGAGGGTTGAACCAACTGGAGGACCTGCTGTTGCTTTGCCACCAGGAATACGGAGTTTAAGATTTCCGATAACTTTCTTTTCTGCCATAATTTTTCCTAGAAATTAAATAATTATTGTGCGTAACTGGTATATATTATACACGAAAACGCTATAAAAGTAAAGATTAGCTTAGTTGTTTAACTTGAAGAGCATCAAGTTCGACTGGTGTTTCGCGGCCAAACATTGAAACCATGACTTTAAGTTTACCTTTTGCTGTATCGATTTCAGCGATAGTACCATCGAAGCCTTTGAATGGGCCGTCTGTGATTGAGACGACTTCGCCGGTTTCGTACTTGACTGAGAATTTAGGATCTTCAACGCCCATGCGTTTCTTGATTTTTGTAATTTCTTTTTCAGAAACTGGGGTTGGTTGTGTACCTGTGCCGATGAATCCGGTGACGCCTGGTGTATTGCGAATAATATACCAAGTTTCATCAGAAAGCTTCATTTCGACCAGGACGTAACCTTGAAGGATTTTGCGGTCAACGACTTTGCGCTTACCATTTCTAATTTCGATTTGCTTTTCTTTTGGAACGATTGCTTCAAAGATTTTGTTTGCCATATCAACGGTGTTAACACGTTGGTTGATAGAGTCGGCAACTTTATCTTCATATCCGCTGTAGGTTGAGATTGCATACCATGCGCGGGTATCATCATAACGGTTTACTGCCATTTATTGCTCCTTATTTAATAATTAAGCTAAATATAAATTGAAAGAATAGATCAAGAAGAAGAATTCCGACTAGGAAGATGGCTGTGTAGATGATAACAGCAAGGACCATTTTCCAGGTTGTTTTGCGATTTGGCCAGCGAACTTGGCGAATTTCATGCCATGAATCGCGTAGATAACGACCAATTGCGCAGAATGGGCGGAAAAGAATAAATGGTTTTTTCTTTCCGGTATTTTCGGCCTTCTTTGCCTCTTTTTCTGCCTTTTTAGCTTCTTTTTTGTCTGTTTTCTCTTGTTTTTTGTCTTTTATGACGACTTTTTTACGGGTAATTGCTGGTTCAGCGTTCACCTCTGTATTTTTAGAGTCGTTAGCTTTAATGCGAGTGATTTTCGCTTTGGCCATAAGTAACTCCTATATTAAAAAAAGTCTGTTACCAGACTTGTCAATAGTATATCAAATGTTGGGATGTTTGTAAATATAATATGACCGGTTTTCCGGTCATATTAATATAGGAAATCTTTTGGTAATTTGTCTGCGATACGTTTATGAAAATCCCAGTCAAAGTTTTCGAGTCGTTTTCCGTCTTTTTTGTAGGTGTCTCGAATATATTTTGCACCCATTTCTTCGCCAACGATTAGCTCGTACCTTTTGAACAGATTAAGTCCGCGTTTGTAATTTTTTGGCGGTTTAACAGCTAGAGGAATAAAGCTGGATTCGACAGATTCGTCTTTGTAAATATTGATGGCGAGGATTGATAAGGTTGGGATGATCTTTTCTTGTTTGTCGTGGACTGCTTTTGATTTGAATACGGTTTTTTGTCTAGTTGCGGCTGGTGCAACAAAGATAACTCCACCATTTTTCACAATTTCGTATGATGTATTCGTATATATATTACGGAATGCTTTTTTGAGTTTTTCGGCTTCGGCGTAGTTTTTATCGCCCTCTTTGATACTAAGTTTTTCCCAGGTTGATGGAGTGATTGTTGGGGTGATGATGATGCCGATTTCTTTTAGACGATCATATTCTTTTGCGATTGATTCATACCAAGGGAGATTGACTGGAAAAAGCATTGGTTTGTCGCCCATGAGATCGATTTTCATCAAAATGAAGCGCAAAATTTCACCTAAGCTTGGATGGTTGAAACCGATTACGTGTCCGTTTGCTGTGCTATTTGAGAATGAATTTTTGTCGTATGTCGCTGGCGCAACTTTTTGCAGGGTCTTAACGAGTCTTTTTCGGACATTATTGAGATATTCTTCTTTATTGCCTGGATTTTTGGCATGAAAAAAATGATTTAGAACTGTGTGGCAGGCAACGCCTACTGGAACCATTTCTCTGCGGAGTTTTTCGCCGCCGATTGTACGGAGCAGCGAATAATCTTCATGTTGGATTTTGTCGATGATTTCTTCAGGGGTCAGATTCTTGAGTTGATCCTCAGTGAAGATTTTTTTCTTTGACATAATGCTTATATTATATCATATTGGAAAAGAATTCCAGAATGTGATAAAATGGTTCTATCGTTGGAGCGTCGCCAAGTGGTAAGGCAGCGGGTTCTGGTCCCGCCATTCGAGGGTTCGAATCCTTCCGCTCCAGCCAAGATTAATGTGGCCGTAAGGTTATTTTTTTATGAGCTTTTTTCATGGAAAAAGACCCCGATTGTTCGGGGTCTTTGTTTGGTTAGAACGCGAGTTCTATGTCTTTGCTTGTCCAGAAAGGATTTCCGATGGATTTTAATAACTTTTGTTGGATTTTGACGATTGTTTTCTTTTTGATATTATCTTGGCAAGTTAGGTAAAAAAGAAATTCATACTCCAACATGATTGGTGTGGTGAGTTTGTCTCTTAGATATAAACGATGGTCGATCATGTTTGCTAGTGCATTTTCGGTCATGAAAATTGCGATCTGTTCGTCGTTTTTTAGATCTTTGAGAGCAACGTTATCGTTTGGAAAATTAACGTCCTCTTTCCACATGCTTAGAAAATCATCTACTGTCATTTTCTCCAAAAACATGTTCACGCCCTCCTTTAAGGTGCATATTTTTGCAAAAATACTGCCTAGAAAATTATATATTATATCTGTTTTATGGTCAATAAAAAGACCCCAATTGATTGGGGTCTTAGAAGGCTTATTATGTCTCGCGATATGTTTTCATAGCGCAGACTGGTTTAAAAACGCAAAATCAATATCATTTTCGCTCCATTCTGGATGGAGACCGATTGAGAGCATTTTTAAATAAATAAATCTCATTTGAGCCTCGGTTGTCCCCAGCGCGGTAAGTATGAAAAGAAAACGATATTCTTCCATACTATCTACGTAGATGATTAACTCATCATTAGCATAAAACTTTTTCATCGCTTCGGACGCCTCTTTGACTTTTTTGATTGCCCCGAATGAGATTTCATTAACTGGTTTTTCTGACTCCCATTCTTCAATGAGATCCTTGAGAAATACAAACATCTGTACACCCCCTTTCTCGTATGTATCCTAAAGATCAAGATAGTTGGTATAGAGAACAAAGATTTCATCTTTGTCCCATTTTGGCTTACCGATCTTTTCAGTAAGTCTTTCGTGAAGCGTTAGTGCTACGTCCTTATTCGTTCCTGGAGTTCTTGATAAAGCTTTCAGGAAGAATAATCTGGTCAAAATATCTGCTTTGTGATCTTCAATGTTTTCATGAAGTTGCAAATCGGCCAAGACTGTTCTTTCGATTGCCTCCTCGGTTGCCTTGATTGCTTTTGCATCGTTCGATGCTTCGTCCCAGTTGACATCTTCTTCTTTGTAACCGATTTCTTTTTTCCACTCATCGAGGAATTGTTTAATAGTTATCATTTTTCACCTCCATACAACATGGACACCGTCCATCCTGGCACTGTACCTTCGCCTTTTTCAACTAGGCGATCATACAGGCACTGAAAACTTTTGACGCCAATCTGGCGCCCATAATATTTCAAGTATTTTGCAAATTCCTGTGTATACATATATGACGCAGGTATGAGCGCTGGGTCTTCTTTGTAACCTTCTGGTGGAGCCCATCCGATTGCTCGGGTTATTCCGTGGGTTATTCTA
>JAZUFO010000011.1:0-3538 GCA_045640685.1 Candidatus Nanosyncoccus sp. | reverse complement strand
ATCCGCCTCTCGAAGCAGAGCATCACCGAGTACACGAAGGTCCCCTTCGCGGGTCATGAAGCCTTCGGCCAGATAGTGTCGCGGCAGGAGTTCACCATCTACGAAGGCAGCTGGGACGAGCCCTATGCCGTCCGTGTAGAGGCCTGGCACCACGACAAGGCCCGCCACCAAAGCCGCCTCCTCACCTCCAAGATCTACAAGCTCGAAGGCTGGATGCGGTAGCTGATGGCAGCTTTCGCCCTCCAGTCGGTTAAGGCTGATAGTTTGTTGTAATTAAACATAAAGAATGTAGCAACACACTTTTGGTAACTTCTAAGAATTGACACAAATGAGATTTATTTAACGTGAATTACCGTAAATTGCACGTGAATTACCGCAAATCAATACGTTGATTAATAATAATTTACGAAAATTCGCGTTTAATTCACGGCAATTTTCGTTTCAAATAAATGAATTATTACGGCCTTTTAACGGTAAATGTCAAAAAGTGGTTTGCTGAGGTGGAATATAGGAATTTTGAATAATGAATAATGAGTGGGGCAGGCGGAGGGCGAGGCATCGGTGGCTGGATGGAGGAGGGGCAACAGCCATCCATGCCATAGCCATATATTCCTATTTTATGAAAAAAATTTGTTTATATTAAAATAACTTCGTATCTTTGTCAGCAAGATGCAGAGAGTGTTTTGCATCATAATTAATTTGGAAAGAGCATTATAGCCTTATTCCGTACTTGCGAAAACTTCGACACTTTCAAAAAGTAATCATGGAATAAGGGACGATGAACGCTCACTTTGCATGTATCCGTACATCTCTACGATACATCTTAGTGGCGCTATTCAGGCGTACCTTATTTTAGATTACTGGGAGTCGAAGCCCTGCAAGTAGAAGTGAGGTCATGATGGATGGCTCCACTTTCTTTTTTATACATTCTCCAACTCCGAGCCAAGCTGGAACAAATACTACCTAAAATAAACAAGATGAACGATTCTGACAAGCAAAAAAGTATGCCTTTCGACCTTACGTTGATTGTTACCCACAATTGCAATCTTAGTTGCGTGTACTGCTATGAACACAATAAGCAGACATCAAAAAGGATGCCAATCGATATTGCGAAAAAAAGTTTGGAGTATTACTTGACCGAAGGTGACTATGAAGAACTCAGCATCAATTTCATTGGAGGTGAACCCTTATTGGAGTTCAACCTTATTCGCGAAGTGTGCGAATGGGTATGGGGACAAAAATGGAATAAAAAATATAGATTTTACGCGTCAACTAACGGAACGGTGATGACCGACACCATGAAAGAATGGTTTACCAACAATAAGTCACGGTTCGTTTTGGGACTCAGCCTTGACGGGCGAAAAGAAACCCATGATATAAACCGATGTAACTCGTTTGACCTTATCGACTTGGATTTCTTTTTAAAGAATTGGCCCACACAACCCGTAAAAATGACAATAAGCGACAAAAATTTGGAGCATCTTGCCGATGATGTCATCTTCATTCACGAAAAAGGGTTCCAGTTAAGTGGATGCAATTTTGCTGAAGGCTACATCATGCCAGACTTTGAAACAAAATATGAGATTATAGCCGAGCAATATAAGAAACTTATTGACTACTATCTTCTTCACGAAGAATATGATTCGCCTCGATTGTTCCAACTCCCACTCATGAGTTGTGAAACCCGAGACAACGAGAAAAGAAAACATTGTGGAACAGGTGGTAATATGGCAGTCGTTGACTATGATGGTCAGAAATATCCTTGCACATACTTCTCTCCAGTTTCAATGACAAACGAGCAATTAGCGAAACTAAAGGATGTCGATTTTCATAATGATGAACTATTCATCAATTCCGACTGTTTCGACAACTGTTATTTCTATCCAGTGTGTTTCGGTTGCTACGGGGATAACTTCTCCTTAACAGGGAGGCTTGACACACGTTCCCCTCAGAAATGCGAATTAAACAAATTGCGGATTGCTGCCACCGCCAATTATCTTGGCAAAAAACTTTCAAAGAAATTAGAAGGAGCAACCGAAATCGAAGGAAACGACGCTTTGACAATAAAAGCTATTATAAAAATTAATTCATTAATCAATTTTAATTAGAAAGGAGATACTATGGACAAAAAAATCTCTCAAAAAATTCTTTCTCAAATGGCTTTCGCCAATGATTTCATTAATGCACTGACTGGCAAATTGCAACTGCCCGTAATTGCTGGAAACAATGGTCTTCCTTATCCGCTTTATATGGGTGCATGCTCTGGTTGCACAGGAAGTTGTGATGGTGATTGTAGTGGTGGCTGTTTAGGAGATTGCCGTGGTGGCTGTCGTGGTTGCGATAGTTCTTGTGAGGGATACAATCGCTAATTTGCAAAAAGCCAAATGATTTCTATTGTTATTTAAACATCATGTAACCATGAATAAAATTTCACATAAATTGATATTATCGAACAATATCCTCACTGCATTGTTCAAAAAGCTATCCTTACCTAGCACTTCAAACAAAAAGGATGCCACGAATTACTCGCGTTGCGACTATTGTTCTGGAAGCTGCGAGGGATGTTGCCAAGACGCTTGCTGTGGTGGCTGTACTGGAGACTGCGCATACCGTTGTATTGGCTGCACAGGAGATTGTGGTGGAGCTGTGAGATGATTTGTGATGGTTGTATGAGTATAGTATCATTTGTTTAGGGACATTTGCAAAAATATCCAAGCAAGTTTCTCAACACGAGCGGGTGTTTAACTGACACCCGCTTTTTCGTTTCTGGGGATGTTTCACTGATTGCCGTTGTGGCGGATTTATAATCATGAGTGGTTGAAAGTATTTCCGTCCTTGGGGATGTTCTGAGGGCGGGGCGTTGTGTCGGATTTGCAATCCGCATTAAATAATTCATTATAAATAATGTATGATATGTTTGCGGATTAAAAATCCTTATATTAGACAGGCTCGGATTATAAATCCGAGCCAACGTGAATGAATTTATAGAACCCACCTCAATTCATTTTTAATCTCATAGATAGGCAAAACTCATTTAGATATATTCATTTTTATGCTGCAAATATACACATTATTTTTGAATTATTCAAAAAAAGTTTAAACAACCCCATATAATCACAAATCCTCACCCATCTCAGCACTACCCCCAATATCCAAAATGTTAAAATTTTTCCACCCCTCCAGCTCCATTTTTTAACATTTCCAAAAAATGAGTGGGTTTGACGTGAGTCTGATGTGAGTCTGATGTGAGTCTGATGTGGGTTTGGTCCAAATGTTAATTCAAATGTTAAAAAATCCCGCCCCTCTCCATCCCCCAAAAAAACAAAAAAAACACCACCCAGAAACAATAAAAGCACATCCGTCCTCGGGGATGTTCTGAGGGCGGGGTGTTGTGTCGGATTTGAAATCCGACACATTTAAATATAAGGATTTGAAATCCGCATTAAATAATTCATTATAAATAATGTATGATATGTTTGCGGATTAAAAATCCTTATATTAGACAGGCTCGGATTATAAATCCGAGCCAACGTGATAC
>JAZUFO010000010.1:0-36789 GCA_045640685.1 Candidatus Nanosyncoccus sp. | reverse complement strand
AGTGATAACATCCTCTTTTTCAGCACCAACCTTATAGAGCTCGTTTACATATTCCATCAAGGTTGCAACGGCCGTATTAAAGCTGCAGCGATAAATATCTTCAGAAACTTTTTTGATGGTTTTATTGCGAAGAACGACGTTGTCGTTCGTGCCAAGCTCGTTCTTGAAGCAAAGATTCCAGCAGCGATTCAAGAAGCGATAAACGCCACCAACCGAGCGTGGATCCCATGCCGCATCAAGCTCGACAGGACCAATAAACATTTCGTAAGTACGGAGAGTATCTGCACCGTAACCATCGTTAATTACATCTAGCGGATCAATAACGTTACCCTTTGATTTAGACATCTTCTTTCCATCTGGTGCGTTAATGTAGCCATGATAGATGAGTTTTTTGACTGGTTCACGGAATGGAAGATATCCTTCATCTGCGAAGAACTTACACCAGAAGCGAACATAAAGAAGGTGAGCAACTGCATGGTCTGCGCCGACATAAACATCGGTTGGAGCCCAGTATTTAATTGATTCTGGATTCCAAGCGTGTTCCGTATCACGTGGCGAGACATAACGCCAAAGATACCAGCTCGAACATGCGTAGCCGTCCAATGTGTCAGTTTCGCGAGTCATTTCTTCGCCATCAATAGTAACTTTTAGCCAATCTTTTGCCTTTGCAAGAGCTGAGCGACCTGAATCGTCTGGACGATAATCGTCAACATCTGGAATCATGACAGGGAGTTGATCTTCTGGAATTGCGTGTGGTTCGCCATTTTTGTCGTAGGCGATTGGAATTGGACAGCCCCAATAACGCTGACGAGAAATAAGCCAGTCGCGCATTTTGTAGGTTGTTTTTGGAGTACCAAATTGACCAAAGTCACATAACTCAGTTTCAACAATTGGAAGGTTGAACTTTTCAGCAAAGGCGCGATCGCGATCATCAAGAGCAGGAACAGCCATGATTGCACCGGTTCCATATCCAGCTAGGACGTAATCCGCAACATAGACTGGGATTTTTTCCTTAGTTGCTGGATTAATTGCGTATGAACCTGTAAAGACGCCTGTTTTTTCTTTATTTTCCTGGCGTTCGATTTCAGATTTTTTGATTGCGGCTTTGCAATATTCTTCGACTTCTTCTTTTTTATCTTCGGTTGCAAGAGCTTTTGTTAGTGGATGCTCTGGAGCAACTACAAGGAAGGTTGCGCCATAAATTGTGTCTGGACGAGTTGTAAATACGCGAATATCTGGAGTACCAGAATCTGCGATCTCAAAATCAATCTCTGCACCGGTTGATTTACCAATCCAGTTCTTTTGCATGGTTTTGATTTTTTCTGGCCAGTCAAGAGCGTCAACCTCTTCAAGCAATTCATCGGCATATTCCGTAATCTTGAAGAACCATTGCTTCATTTTACGTTTTTCGACTTCGTGACCACAGCGCCAGCAGCATCCGTTCTCAACTTGCTCATTTGCAAGAACGGTTTTATCTTCTGGACACCACCATTGATAAGATTCTTTTTGATATGCTAAACCTTTTTTGAAGAGTTGCAAGAAACACCACTGAGTCCAGCGATAGTATTCTGGATCCGAAGTATTAATTTCGCGATCCCAATCAATTGCATAGCCTAAACGCTTTGCCTGCTTGCGGAAATTATCGATATTTGTTTTTGTTGCATCTTTTGGAGATGTGCCGGTTTTGATTGCATAATTTTCGGCTGGAAGACCAAAGGTATCATAGCCGAATGGACGCATAACATTCATACCTTGTTGGGTATAGAAACGCGTCAAAACATCAACGATCGTGAAGTTGCGGACATGACCAACATGAAGACCTGCACCGGATGGGTACGGGAACATTTCTGCTAGGTACATTTTTGGGGTATTTTCTTTTTCGGTCGCCTTGAAGGTTTTTTCATCTTCCCAGCGTTTTTGCCATTTTTCTTCAATTTTTAGAGGTTCATATCTTTCCATAAAAAATATTATACCATAATCTGGTATAATTGCATTATGGAACTCATCGTAGTACTAGATAATATTCGCTCGACATACAATGTTGGTGCAATTTTGCGCACAGCAGAAGGTTTTGGCGCATCAAAAGTAATTTTATCCGGCTACACTCCTCGCGTGCATGACAAAAATCTTCTCCCACATCTCCGAGAAAAACTTGATAAGGAAATTCATAAAACGGCATTGGGTGCCGAAGATATGTTAGATATTTATTCATCTGATGATATAATTTCCACTTTGGGTGAACTAAAAAATGATGGCTGGCAAATTGTTGGGCTTGAAAACAATATACAAGATGAGCGTCTTATTTTAATGAATTCCCCAGAGATGAAACAGAAGCTTTCTAAAAACGTAGTTTTAGTTCTCGGTGAAGAAGTACACGGTATAGATCATTCACTCTATGATATTATTAATCTATTTCTTGAAATCCCAATGAAAGGGCAAAAAGAGTCGTTTAATGTCTCGGTCGCGGCCGGCATTTCGATGTATGCTATAATGAGCTTATGAAAATTGCAATTTCAACTGCTGTCTATTATCCAATGACTAACGGTGTGGCCGTTTTTTCACATAACCTTGCTCTCGGGCTTGCAAAACGCGGACACGAGGTCATGGTTCTCTGTCCTAGCCAAACCGGAAAGTCCCATATTGTCAACGAAGACGGAGTTAAAACTGTATATTTAAAATCCATTAAAATTCCTGTTTATCCAGATCAAATTAATCCAGTTCCGCCAAAAAAGAAGATTCTAAACAAAGAATTGCCTCACGTTATTTACAAAAATGGACTTCATGCATCAGTTTTACCGAGTAGCGAAATTAAGGAGGCTCTCACAGAGTTTGCTCCAGATATCATTCACTGCCAGGTTTCTGATCCTATTGGAATTGCCGTAGTTAGATATGCTCACAAACACAAAATCCCACTAGTCACAACCGAGCATAATTATCCTGATGTTATTACCGATCCACTAAAACTTCCAAAAGCCGTCAAAAAACCGGTCGACGCCATTTTGGCCTCGTATTTTGTTAACCGTCAGAAAAAATCGGATTATGTTACCATGCCAACACAGATGGCGATCGATGATCTAATTTTGAAGCGTGAAAAGAATTTCAAAGTTCCTGTTGAAGCAGTTTCAAATGGTGTCGATTTATCACACTTTAAACCAGGCAAGGCGTCGGAAGAAATTTATGCCAAATACAATATCCCAAAAGATCGCCCAATTGTTTTGTATGTTGGGCGCGTAGATCCTGAAAAACAAATCGGAATCGTTTTGCAGGCTTTTCGTAAGGTTCGTCGTAAAATCCCAAATGCGCTTTTTGTTATTACTGGCGATGGCGTTGATCGACTGAATCTCGAAAAACAAGTTAAAGAATTTAATATGCAAGACTGCGTATTATTCTTGGGTCGCGTTATGCCGCCTGAATTGTATGAAATTTACAAAGTTGGCGATCTTTTCGTGACGGCTAGCGAGATTGAAACTCAAGGTATTGTTCTGATCGAAGCTGCCGCAACCGGCCTTCCACTTGTTGCTGTTAATAAAGGTGCCGTTGGCGAAGTATGTCGTAATGACGAGAATGGTTTTTTGTGTAAGCCGAAAGACGTTTTTGCCATTGCGAATAGTATTATTAAGATTCTTGAAGATGTAGAACTTCGCGATCGTTTTTCAAAGAAGAGTTTGGAGATCGCCAAGACTCATGACATCAACCAAACTTTGAAGCGTTTCGAAGAAATTTATCGAGAGATTATTAAGAAATAGTTTTTATTTTTATTTTTATTTTTATTGTTATTGTTTTTATTGTTTTTATTGCGGTTTTTCACCATATTAATGTTTTCCATATCGATAGCGAGCCATATTTCATATTAGTTTGATGCGTTTAAAAAATGACCCTTACGGGTCATTTTTTCTTTATTTAGCGAGATATGCAACGAACACTATATCCGAGCTTATACCACTGATCACTTTGATAATATATTCCAGCCGCCCCGGCAATATAGATTCTGTTCATATATTCCGAGCCTTCGCTTCCTTTCCCTGAACACCAATAGGATCCACCCATCAGTCTCTTGTCAAGCCTTCTATAAGTAGGATCAGAATCAGGATTAGCGTCTCCACTCTCGATAAGATATTGCGGATTATTGTCCTTCGAGAATATGCCGTTTGGATAGAAGAATTTATATTCCGCCATAGTAGGCAATCGCCACCCTTTAGGGCAAATTGATGTATTATTAGTGAAGCTTAGCGTATTCTTAGCCATTGCGGCAATAGCATTATAATAATTCCCAAAATGCCCATGCTCTCCATTTTCCGGAAAAGGAGTCCTTGAGGTGAATAGAGTTACATCCATTTCCCACCATTCATCCGTGCCCACCTGAGTAGCATAATCTGCTGTTCTAGTATTGCGATATATATCTCCAACATCGACCGATTCAGGTTTTTGAGATGTTATACCCCATTTTGTTGGTACATCCCCCGCACTCATTGTCGAATTTACCGGCGTCCAATTAGCAAGAATGTCCGTATCTTGCGGCGTAAGTGTCTTATTTGTATTAAGATCCAAATCAAGATTTTGAGTCATCCAGCATTTGTCATCAGCAAGTTTCGTAACCCAATATCGTTTCAAATCTCTTTTATCCACAAGTCTCTTTGAATCACCAACCGATGAGTTTTGGCAAATTTCGCTTGTCATCTCCTGCATAGACGCAATACTTAGGAGATCAAACGTTTTATTCCAGACAGCATACAATGTTATATCCCCAGAAAAAGTAATTGTGTTAGGATATCTATCATCATAAAGTGAATACATTGGCACTGTTGCATTTTTATTAGTTGACCATCCAGCAAAACTATATCCATCACGCTCTGGAATTTTTTCTGTAACTGTTACGGTTGATGAATATTCATCAAAATTTGTTTGACGTACCAAATCTTCCATTTCTATACCACCATTCACATCATATCTTACACTACTATATGGCTCACGAGCGACACAACGAACATTATATAGACTTATAGACCCATTCACATCGGATGTGTACCCTGATGAGAATAAATTATTTGTCATACTATAAAAATCAGACGACATTCCAGATGATGGCCTGTATTCCGGAGCAGTAATACTACCGACATCAAAATGTAACCAACGGTGTTTTAGTAATAATGCCTTTTTTCCAACTTCATTAACTTCTTTGTGCCATGCCGTAACCACGCCTTTTGATGATATAGTTGGGACAGATCTAATAAAACCGGACGGAACATAGTAAAGTGGTGCACCATACAAATTATTATTATCACCATACACATTGCCAAGATTATCTAAGACCTCATCTTCAGGAAGAGTCCAGCCGCGAGGACAAATCGAGTCAGTCCTAGTGTCGTAATTTTGAATACTAGGAACAGACACGCTACCGCCCGTACTTACCGAAGTAATAACTGTTTCCTTGTCGGTAGTCGCAGTTTTTCGACTATAATACCCACCAATAAGACCGTGTACGCCTGTCGATTCTGTCATATTATATTGAAAAAGTTCAGGACAAACCCCACTCATTTGCTCTACGCCAGAAATTGTTTTTCCATCACTAACACCATCACATTCCTGCTGTTCATTATTGTAATATGTGACACCATTAAACGGATACAATACCTGTTCGGAATCTTCTACACGATATGTAGTCTTTGTGTTTAAATCAGATGTCATATCATTCAAAACCATCTGATTGACATATCCGTAACTTTCAGATGGCATAAACGCACTAAGATTACCTTGAACAGTGGGATAATACGCCTCTGTCCATTGATACAAATCAAGATTAAGATTCTGCGTCATCCAGCATTTGCCATCTGCGAGTTTGGCGACCCAGTAGGCCTGACCATCACGTTTGTCGATGAGGCGATATTGTGGGACGCTTTCTGTTTCTGACGCAGTTACTGTGCGAGTATTGGCGCAGATTTCGGCCGTCATGTCTTGCATGTAGGTGATCTTCGAAAGATCAATTGGAACAGGATTTGCGACTGTCGTAAACAGGACCGTATTTACATATGCACCCGGCACGGCGTCTTTGCTAGCTTTTACACCAAAAACAATTTCTTTTCTTGCATCATTCATTGCTCTATTTAAACTCATAACCACAGATTGTTCGCCATCTTTTGGAGTGAGTGGTTTAAAGGTTGAGCCAGAATCGATAGAAAAACCCCATCTATTCATTGTGAAACTTGAAGAAGATACGGAGGAGTCTAATGTTGCGATGTAGGCATCTTGGTCATGATTCATGAGCTTTGTCGCGTTTGTATTGTCCGAATCGTAAATTGTTGACATTGTTGTCACCGATCCAGTTTCGTTGTTTGCAGTAATTGAAAGATTGATTGAGGATGTATGAAGGTTGTTGTCCGCTTCGAAAGTTATTGGAGTGTATGAAATATATGACGCAATGACGTTTTTAACATCGATACTAATATCGGTTTGGGTATCCGCATTTTTTTCGTATGCTTTTACGTCGCCAACGACTGGATACGTAACCAGCAATACGTTTAATATCAAAAATATTTTTAATACACTCCTCTTCATATAGTCATAATAACATATCATGCTAATGTTTTGGAATAGTTTTTATGTTTTTGTTATATTTAATACATAAAAAATAACCCTTGCGGGTTATTTTTTATAATCAGCGTGCTATACAGCGAATTGACATGCCTGTAGAATGTGCCACACTATCTATCGCAACATAATCTTGTACTGGGTCATCCAATGTATCAAACGAGTAAAGATTGTTCGTAGTAGTACTTGTGCGCAGGGTTGAGGTCATGTATTTTACGTCAACATACGCCCATGCAAGCGAACCATTAATTGATGAATTCTTGGTCGCATAAAATGGATAATTCATCATAGTTTTTGCGTTGTAATATTGCGTGAAGTTTTCCATTTCTGCTCGGGATGGAAGTTTCCAACCTTTTGGACAGATTGAGTTTGGAGCTTCACCGATAGGAATTGTGCTTGAATCATCGGATGCGACTGCAGCAGTAAATGTATAATAGTTTCCGGCATGGAGATGAAGGAGACCATCATATTCTTTACCAATATATATCTGTCCGCCAATAGACGTAGAAGGATCACTGTACTTGATTGGAAGTTCGATTTCACGATCACCATTTTGATAGTAAATTACAGAGTGGTGAGATGTTTGTTCCCTTCCGGCAGTAAGCATATTACCAGTAGTAGAACCATAAAGTAAAGTATTAACTGTATTCTTTGCCGCATAGCCAACTTTTACTGACCCTGTATTCGACTGAGCTTTATAACAGTTAGTACCTGTTATATTGGTGCATCCATTTTTGGCTGTAGTGCTTATAAAGTATCTAGTTGTTCCCATGGTACCCAAAACGAAGATCATATCGCCAGGATCATATGAATAGTGGGATGTCGTAACGCCTGTAGTCCAGCCAGAATATGCTGTTCCCGTATTACGAGTCGGAGTCCAAGAGCTTACCGTGTTTAGATCTGATGTGTCACTTGTGAGCGCTACCGTTGTTTTCAAATCCAAATCTAGGTTTTGAGTCATCCAGCACTTGCCATCTTTAAGCTTTGTCACCCAATATTGTTTATTATCGCGTTTGTCTGTAAGGAGCCTCTCCTCGTTTAAGCCCATACTTTCACAAATACTTGACGTCATATCCTGCATATATTCTGGAGTTGCGCCGGTACTTCGGCCCCATACCGCATACAATGTTATATCACCAGAGAATGTAATGGATGTTTGAAGGTTATCACTTGTGTAACCATATGTTGGAGTGGTTGCGTCCTTGTTTGTTGACCAACCGAGGAAGATGCGACGTTCTGATCCGTTTTCGTAATATGGATAATTTTCCGTAATCGTTAGCGTCATTGAGCTATTTTCAAAATCATTCTCTCTAAGTGGCACATCATCATTAACCCATTTGCCACCATTCGTATCGTATCTTAAGCTGTTATATGCGCCGCGAGCGATACAACGTACTGTATGCTTCTTATCGCTAGCGTCATTACGTCTACTGATTGCTTGAATTGCTGTTTTTGAAATTTCATAATCAGAAGCTCTGTACGTATCGACGCTTATCCCATTTGCGTGCCCCCATTGACGAACTTGCATATACGCAGTCCATCCAATCTCCCTAAAAGTCCAGTTATTTCTATCTCCTGATACTTTACCAGCCGGAACAAAATAGAACGGTGCTCCAAAGAAGTTATTCACATTAGAATACGTTGAGCCTAGATTATCATAGTCTGTTTCTTCTGGAAGCGTCCATCCGCGTGGGCAAATTGAGTTTTCTGAATAACTAGTATTATTACCATACACATGCACAGACGCATCCCATCCAGCTGTCGCAACACTATCATCATAAAATACGCCCACTCGTCCGTGATATCCAGTCAATTCGTTGTCGCCAGTAAATAATTCCGGACAAAGTTCCTCGGCGGCGTCACCAAACCACAATCCGTCAATATGATCATCCTTAGATTTTTGACATTCCGCTTCCTTGCCATTGAAGAAGATATTACCTGTAGTATGAATTGTATTATTATCGAGCACATTATAGCTTGTTTCTGTATTTAGATCCGTATCTGCATCAGTAAGCACTATACCCGAGAACGGCTTAGTCGTGCTTCCACCCATAAGTTCTGTGCTCTGAAGTTCTGTGCTCTGATACGGTTGCACTACATCGTATGAATAATTATTTGTTAAATTCAAATTTAGGTTCTGCGTCATCCAGCATTTACCATCTGCGAGTTTTGCGACCCAGTATGCTTGACCATCACGATTATCAATAAGGCGATATTGTGGAACAGTGGTGGTTTCGGAAGCGGTTACGGTGCGCGTGTTGGCGCAGACTTCAGCAGTTACTTCTTGCATATATGTAATCTTTGAGAGATCTAGCGGTGTTGGATTTGGAACGGTCGTAAACAAAACTGTGCTAATATATGTACCTGGCGCTGTCGTATTGTCTGCTTTTACGCCAAAAAGAATACGCTTTGAATTAGTTGTCCCTGCTCTATCAGAACTCATAATCGTTGCCTGAACGCCATCTTTTGGCGTAAGTGGTTTAAATGTTGAGCCGGAATCGATTGAATAGCCCCACTTATTCATGGTGAAGCTTGAAGAAGAAACGGAAGAAGCGAGTGTGGAAATATAACCATCAGAATCATCATTTACGAGATCGGTTGCGTTCGGTTCACTCGACATATGGTTTGTGGACATCGTAGTCACAAAACCAGTTTCATTATTCGAAATAATCGAAACATCCATTGGAGAAGTATGGAGATTATTATTAGCTTCAAATGTGATTGGTGTATAAGAAATAGAAGCCATAATAATGCTTTCAACATTAATATTTAGATCTGTTTGGTTTTCTTCATTGTTGCGAGCTTGAACATCGCCAACAAAAGCAAAAGCAGATATTAAAATAGTTAGTATTAAAAATAACTTATACACACTTCTCTCCATATATCTATAATACCACATTGTGGTTATGTTTGTGAATTTTTCTTATGTTTTTAATCTTTTTTTGCAGCAAAAATAAATAACCCTCGAAGGGTTATTTATTTGTCCTATCTACGTACCTTACAGCGAATAGGATTACCGGTATAGCGCGAAAGATTTGAAAAGTTTAACCATTCAGGAATATCGCCGGCATCTGCAGTCTTGAAAGCGTAGACCGCGTAGGCGGCATCCGATCCGTCCACAAGAGTACTTGTCCAGTAGTTCGCATCTACATAGCCCCATACCAAGGACGTTGTAATTCTACCAGTTTTTGTTAGTGCTACCGGATCAAAGATGATACTCGTCGGAGTATAATATTCATATATTCCTTCCCATTCCTCTTTTGATGGCAACTTCCATCCCTTTGGACAGATCGAGTTTGGAGCTTCGCCGGTTTGACTACTTGAATCTGATGTTGCGGTGGCAGCATTATATGAATAGTAATTTCCTACATGAGAAGACTTACCATCATCTGCTGGAGTCGTTTTGAACGTTGCCCTACATGTTGTGTTCGACTGAAGGGTGTTGGAGCATCTATTGGCAGCTTTTGTACCCTGATCGGATTGATAATACCAATAGTCGCCTGGGTCATAGGATGAATTACTAGTATATACTGACGTACTCCAGTTTGACGAAGACGGCTGGGCTGTTAGCGTGGTGGCGTTCGGAGTCCATGACGAGACCGTATTAAGATCAGTATCTTCGCTCGTTAGTACCTGTGAAGTACTAAGATCAAGGTCGAGATTTTGCGTCATCCAACATTCACCATCGTCAAGCCTCGTTATGCGGTATTGCTTATTACTGCGCACATCAAGAAGACTGCGAGTATCCAATATTGGCATATTGTCGCAATACCTTGCGGACATTTCCTGCATGGTTTTTGGCTCCGGAAGTTCTTCACCCCAAACCGCATAAAGTGTTACGTCGCCGGAGAATGTAATACTGTTTTGCAATGCCTCATTTGTATGTGAATACATTGGCGTTGTGGCGTCTTTGTCCGTTGACCAGCCGAGGAATTCAGAATAGCTTACTGTTTCATATTCATCACAATCCCAACCTAATATACGTGAGCATTCTTGATTGGCTTTAGTCGGAATCTTGTCAGTAATTTCGAGCGTGGTTGCTTCCGCCTTAAATTCGGTAATACGAGGATCGTTTTCAAAACCGGTTCCACCGTTTCCATCATATTTAAGACTATTATATTTGTCGCGGGCAACACAGCGGATGCTTGATAAGGTCGTTCCATACACACTCGCCCCTGCAGATATTTCATTTTTTGAGAAGAGTGTAGCGGATCTTGACATTTCGGTTGGCCGTGCATCAATAAAACGACGTATCCATCTATGATTGAGTAAACTACCTTTTTCGCTAACATCACTAATACTCATATATACTTTATTCGGATCAAAAGTAGTGCCAGTATTTTTGTTTTGGTATTCCGCGGTTCCAGCCGGAACTAGATATAATGGTGCGGCATAATAATTCCCCGCCGAGGCATAGGTGTTTAATAGATCATCTATTTCGGTATCAGTCGGTAATGTCCAGCCACGAGGACAGATCGAGTCTGATGTAGTATTACTTGATAGCACTATACTACTATCAGCAATTAATGAGTCTGCGTCCGTCGCTGTCGCAACTCCGGTTCCATAATATGCACCTACTCGCCCATGAGAGCCATTCGACTCAGCTGGTTGTTTCGAAAAGTTTTTGTCGCATATAGTTGTTAGATCTGGATTTTTTGTTTCCTGGTCATAGTTACAGTTCTTATCCACGGCGTTATCATAATAAACATCGTCGTTGTCATAATATATATATGGATTATTAGTTCCAGTATAGATGGCGTCGCCTATAATAGTGCCACCTGACGGAATAGAAAGATTCAAGGTTGGAACATTATAATATGGGATAGTATTTAAATCCGTATCCACATCAGTGTAGTCGTGAGACGTTTTATTGACAGGCAATTCAACCGGCTGCAATGATGTTGGAAAAGCAATATCAGATGAAACATTGCTACTTGCGCCTTCTGTAATACCCAAGTTCTGCGTCATCCAACATTTTCCGTCCGCAAGTTTTGAGACCCAATATACTTTATCATCACGTTTATCTATGAGTTTATATTGTGGAGTTTTGTCTCCGTCCGCTACGGTTACGCTATGAGTATTCGCGCAAATATCCGCCGTCATCTCCTGCATATATTTAATATTTGCGAGAGTTTGCGGGACATAGTTAGTAACGGTTGTAAAAAGAACCGTACTATAATAATCGCCCGGAACCGTTGTTTGATCGGCTTTGAAACCAAATTGGACATTTTTTTCTCCAGAATCGGCTGGACTTGTTGTCGAAAGGACTATTGCTGGAACACCGTCCCTTGCCATTAGTGGATTAAAAGATGTACCAGAATCGAGAGAATAACCCCACGAGTTCATGACGAAAGATGTTGCAGGAATATTTTGACTTGCGAGAGTTGGGATTTTTGCACCGCTATCATGTTTTAGGCTAGTTGCGCCATCTTCAGCCGCATCAAAGTTGGTTGTCATTGTGGTAACATAGCCAGTTTCATTATTTGAGGAAATAATGAGGCTTAGATTTGCGACATGAAGCGACCCGTCCGCATTAAAAGTAATCGGTGTGTAGTTAATTTCGGATGAAAGAGTTTGTGAGACGCCAATAGTAAAATCTGTTTGACTTGGAGCATTCTCTCTTGCTGATACCTTGTCGGCTTCAAAAGCCGCAACGCATAACGTTAAAAATAATAACAAACCAGTTTTATATGCACACCTTTTCATATAACCATAATATCACAAAATGGTTATGTTTTTATAAAATTGATGTTTTTTATTGAAGATTTTTTAATGCTTTTTTGATTGCTGGACGATCAAAACCAACGATTTTCTCGCCATTAATTTCAGTAACAGGGACAACGTTGATTTCAGGATTTCCTGTTGCGTCAACTTCTTCATATTCGACACCCAAATCATCGAGCCAATCCATGAGGGCGTGGCAGTATGGGCAAGTCATTGTTGAATAAACTTTAATCATAATTCTATATTAGCACACTTATTAAAGATTTTTAGCTGCGTCAAGTTGTGGGTCACGCATCATGTTAATATCATCGTATGTACGTTCAACGGTTACGTCTGGAGTAATTCCCTCTTTATTGATTGAACGACCCTTTGGAGTATACCAACTTGCTGTTGTTACCTTCAAGGTTGCACCTGCACTATGTGACAATGAGTAGAGGTTTTGTACAACGCCCTTACCATAGGTCTTTTCGCCAACAATTGTTGCCTTTTGATAATCCTGAAGTGCGCCGGCTGTAATTTCAGATGCAGATGCCGTTGAACCGTTTACAAGAACAATTGTTTTCATGTTTGAAAGTTTTGCTGCGCCTCTGTCAGTTTTTTCGGCATGATCGCTGCCGTGAAGTGATTTTTGAACGAGATATGTATCACCATCAATCCATAAGCCAATTAAGTCTTTCGCAGCAGAGACATAGCCACCACCATTATTGCGAAGATCAAGAATAACCTTGTTAATATTCTTTCCTTCAAATTCACGCACAAATCCACGAACCATGGTGCCAGTATCATTATCGAAGCGTGTCACCGTAACGATTGCAGTTTGTCCCTCATATTCTACATAAGCAGAAGCATTATTGATTGTTTCGCGACGCATAGTAAATTCTTTTTCTTCTCCACCACGCACGACAGTTACAGTTACTTCAGTTCCAGTTTCGCCACGGATTTTGCTCGAGATCTCGTCTACCGGAAGTGAATAGACTTCCTCTCCGTTAACTTTATAAATTATATCACCCGCAAGGATTCCGGCGGCACGCGCAGGATTATTTGGAAGGGTGCGCAAAACGCGAACATATCCATCGCGAAGGCCCATTTCTACGCCAATACCAGAACCAACATTACCATGTAGGCTATCGTTAAAGTCTTTAGATTCTTCAGCATCCATATAGACCGTATAGACATCGCCAATCGCTTCGACTAGTCCCTTTTTTGCGCCCTCAATTAACGCAGGACTATCAAGAGCACCATCATATGATGAGCTTAGTTTTTCATACACTTCATCAAGTGAAGTCCAATCAAGTGAATGTTTTGTTACAACTTTGCCGCCAAGAAATGGGGAGAAATTAGACCAAACAGATTCAAAATTTAAACCAACTATAAAGCCACAAACTGTTAATACGACACTTAAAATAATCGCATTACCTAGACTTGTTTTCTTTTCTTTCCACTCTTGTTTTTTCTTCATTACTTTATTTTAGCATAATTACTTTAAATAAAGTTTAAATTATTCAAAATGAATAAAGTTGTATTGCCAAACTTCGCCTGCAGGAATAGTACGAGCACCGAAGTCACCATAATGATAATCTCCAGAATAGAGCATTGTTGCCCATGCATTATTATATTCAGTAACGTTGATTGAACCATCCAAATTAACACTTTCAACCCAGAAGACGTGTCCCCATGGACCACTGTCGGTTTGGCCAATAGTATTTGCTGCAGGGTTGTGATCGACACGGTATCCCCATGCACGAGCTACATCATCCCAGCTATAGGCGTTACCCCAAGAAAGATATAATCTAAAGTACTCGTATGCTTTCCAGCCAACATAACTAACACATTCACAAACATAGCCACCAATTGGGCGACCATCGAGATATGTAGAATAGTCATCTTGACGACCAGGACAGTCGGCTTGCCATTCATATGTATTATAACCAGAATACGACATACCACGATAGAGCTCTGGGTGTGCTTCCTGCTCTGCTTGTTCTGCAGCACGCTGCGCAGCTTGCGCTTGCTTTGCAACCTCAGCATATGCTTCAGCATCATTTTCGTATTTAGCAACAAGTTCTTCTTGTTCTGCTTTTGATTTTTGAAGTTCTTTCCTGGTTGTGCGTTGCAAAATAAGAAGATCCTCTACTCGTTTTTTATCAGATTCGAGCTGAGCTTTCATTTCTTTAACTTTTTTTGCAGCAATCGAAATTTCTTTTTTAATAACTTCTTCACGTGCTTGTTTTTCGGCAAGATCAGAAATTGAACTTGCACCGGCCAAAATCGTGATTGGTTCTGTATCACCCTCAAAATGCATTTGTACGAGAAGTTCCGCTAGTGCTTCTTGCTCGTTGTCGAGTTTTTGTTGGACTTTTTCGATTTGACGAGAAAGTTCATTAGCTTCTGCTTCAGTTTGAATAATCTCAGCTTCTTTGCGCGCAATTTCTGCTGCAAGTTGATCGGCCTTTGCCTGATATAGATTTGCAGATTGCGATGAAGCGGCAGCATTGCGGTTCGCTTCCTCTTCACGAGCTACAGCAGCCATACATTCTGGGCTGTTTTTACACGCACGAGAAATCGCAAAGACTTCGTTTAAGAAATATGGAGAAGCAACAGTAGAAACCATCAATGCAAATAGCACTGCGGCGACGGAAACTTTCTTAGCGCTTCTTTGTATTACCATATTTATATAATAGCATAAGCTAGAGAAAAGTAAAGTTTATGCTTTGTTGAGATATTTTTTGACTGCAAGACGAGCCGAGATACGTCCGATAAAAATTCCAACTGCGAGGAATACTACGTAGACAATAATTAGTTTATTTGAACTTAAAATATCATTAATTGATGAAACGTCGATTCCATAGTTTGCGAGTCTTGGAGACATTACGCTAAAACCGAAGTAGCTAAGTGTTGCAGAAATTACGCCCGCAATAACGCCACAGATTTCAGCCTCAATAAGGAATGGGCCACGGATGTAGTTTTTCCCTGCACCAACCAATTTCATCATGTAAATTTCTTCACGACGACTAAAGATAGCCATACGAATCGTGCTAAAGATGATCAAGATTGAAACAACTAGAAATACTAAACCTAGAATAATGCCGCCAGTACGAGCAATGTTTGCCCATGTTGTGATGGTTTTAATTTCAACTTGGTTAACATCGTAGGTTGGAGATTTTTCTTTGTCGAGATTTGTTTTAAAATCTTCATTATTTTCGACAAGAGATTTAATACTATCAAGATCCTCTACGTCATAAACTTTAATGCGCATGGTTGCTTGCATTTTTGAGATCATGACTTTTTTCATATCTTCTTCATTTACGACAGCAACAATATCTTCGTTCGTTGCGTTTTCGCTGACGAATTTTTCATATTCATCTTCAGATGTTGAGGTTTCAACAAGTTTAACGTTTGGATCTTTTTGCATTGTTTCTGTTAGTGAGTCGAGAATCTTAGAATTTGTGCCAGGTTTCAAGTAAATCGTGATGTCGATTTTTTCGCGCATAGCATCTGCGGTATTGCTTAGAATTACACTCGCAACAACGGTGACAAAAAGAATAATTAACGTGATCGTCATGACAGCCGTAGCGGCAGTTGAGAGCCAAATATTACGAGAAAAACCAATAGCACCATATTTTGCAATTCTGGTTCTTTCACGAATTGGATGATTCGTGCTACTTTTCTTCATTGTTTTTAATTTCTGTTTTGCAGAAACTTTTAGATTCTTCTCACGAATCATTCTAGATTACCTTTCGCGTTTTTAATGCATGACCCGGCGTACGAACGACGCGGCTTGGTCGTGGCTGTACTGGAGTTTCATCCAATTTATAAATACCATTATTCTTTTGATCGTTAACGATTTTACCGTTTTTTAATGTAACGACACGTTTTTGCAAACTATTTACGATGTTTTCATTGTGAGTCGTAACAAGAATCGTTGTACCAAAATCATTAATTTTCTTTAAAAGCTCAATAATTTCGTCGGTCGTTAATTTATCGAGCTGGCCGGTTGGCTCATCTGCGATAAGAATTTTTGGTTGACGAGCAACTGAGCGAGCAATCGAGACACGCTGTTGTTGGCCACCAGAAAGCTGATGTGGGAATTTTTTCGCTTGATCCTGCAGACCAACTAATTCAAGAACTTTCGGAACTGTTTTTGCAATATCCCTGCTACTCATTCCGGCAATTTCTAGTGCAAATGAAACATTTTCATATACCGTGCGGCGTGGAAGAAGTTTAAAATCCTGAAAAATCACACCAAGACGTCGGCGATATTCTGGAATATGGCGTTTTTTAACATATTCAAGATCAATTCCGCCGATGATAATTTTTCCATCGTCAGGATTTTCCTCTTTAGTAATCATCTTCATTAATGTAGATTTTCCAGCACCGGACTTACCTACAAGAAAAACAAATTCGTTCGGTTCAATGTGAAGCGAAACCCCATCCAATGCGGGCTTTTCGTCGCCTGGATATGTTTTTGAGACATTATCAAGCAAAATCATGCCACTATTATAACATAAGCGGCATGATTTTTGTCAATTACGAATTGTATGTTTAGGCGATCTTTTCAAGTTCTGCCATGAGATCTAGGATTTCTTGTGATTCCATTGTCTTGTTGCGATCCGCAAATTCGAGATGGAATGACAAATTCTTTTCTTCCTTGCCTTCTGGTTGATAAATCGAAACTGGCATGATTTTGTAAATCAAATTCTTCTCTGCTAGATTCTTATCAATTTTTTCAAAGATTTCTGCGTATGATTTTTTGGTTGAAATTGTAAGATCACGAGATACTGTTGGGAAGTCGCTAATCTCGGCGGAGACTTTCTTAATCGATTCATTTTTCAATAGTCCCTCGAGGCTAATTTCGAAGGCCGCTACACCGAATGGAATTTTCAATTTGTTCGCAATGCCGTTTTTAATTTCGCCAATACAACCGATTTTTGTTCCAGCAACCATAATGTTTGCACTACGTTTTGGTTCATAGAATGCTTCATGTTTTTCAGTTGTGAATTTTTCGAGCTTAAACTCAACGCCAAGTTTTTTCAATAACTCTTCGAGATATTTTTTAGCAAGATAATATTTCGTTTTTTCCGTATTATCGACTGCGACAAACGCAATGTTATGTGAGGCAAATGGAACACCATCTTCGTCAACACCGTTTGAACGCAAGAAAACTTGATTCATCTCAAATAATGCGAATGCATCTTGTTTTGCTTTTAAGTTATCGTAGGCTTTAACAAGTAATGACGGAACAATTTGTTGTCTTAAATATTGAAGCTCTGGCGAAATTGAATTGACAATTTTATATGAATTCTTAACATCTTGCCCGACTTTCGAGATTAAATCGCCATGGACGAATGTGTAAGTTAACAATTCGTTAGCGCCGGCAGCCTTTAATGTTGAACGAATGTTTTGTTTCAATACTAAAAGTTTGTTCTTTTCTGAAGTTTCGTGAAGTGGCAATACTGGTTTAATATTGTCGTAGCCGTTCAAACGACCAACTTCTTCTATAATATCCTCTTTGATATGAATATCAGTTCTCCAGTTCGGAGCAGTAACGGTAAGATTATCGCTTCCATTAACCGTAAAGCTTACGTTGTCGAGAGTCTTAATGATTTCTTCGTTTGTATAGCTAGTTCCGAGCAGATCATTAATCTCTTTTGTTGTAATTTCTACAACATTTTCTTTTGCAGGTTTTGGCCAACAATCGACATTATTCTTGATGTCGAAAATTGGAAGAAGTTTTGCAAAGTCATCCGAAACATCCATACATTGACAAGCTGGTTGTCCTTTCGTAAAGCGCGTAATTGCTTCCGAGAAGATACCGTGAGCCATTTGAGTTTTGCGAAGATTATAAAGGCTAAATGTTGCAGATTCAAGAATAATACGTTTTGTATTTTCGTCGATTGCAGTAGATTTTCCACCCATTGCGCCCGCAAGAGCAACAGGAATGTCATTGCTCGTAATTACAATATCGTTTTCGTTTAGTTCGACTTCAGAATCGTCGAGAAGAACAATTTTCTCACCTTTCTTTGCTGCACGCACAATAATTTTTGGGTTTTCAGTGCCACCAACAGCAACAAATTTGTCATAGTCAAACGCATGAAGTGGTTGACCGGTTAGCAGCATGAGATAGTTTGTTGCATCAACGACAGGGTCGATTGGGCGCATACCAGATTTTGCCAAAATAGTATCTTGCAAAGAGAGGTATTTTGCTTTTTTAATTTCGCCGTGACATTCAAGAATTTTTGCCGTGTAGCGTGGACAGAGTTCTGAATCTTTTATTTCAATTTCAAGCTTTGCAGAATTATCAATTGCGAGTTCTCCAGCGAGATGGGCTTTTGATTCGTCAAATTTTTGACCCAAAATACCAGCAACTTCACGAGCGAAGCCAATCAAGCCAAAACAATCTGGGCGATGAGTTAATGATTTATTCTCAATATCTAAAATTGCATCATTGAGCTCGAAGATGTCTGCAAGTTTATCGCCAGGTTTTGCCATTTCCGGATCGATTTCGACAATTCCAGAATGATCATCTCCAAGATCCAATTCGTCGGCACCTGCAAGCATGCCATTTGAGTCGTAGCCACGCATTTTGCGAGCACCAATTACAAATGGAGCATCTTCATGAACACTTTGTGGAACAATTGCGCCTGGAGCGATCCAAACAGCCAACATTCCGGCATGAACGTTTGGCGCGCCACAAACAACCTGAATATTCTCTTCTCTACCCGCATCGATTTGACATAGGTGAAGATGTGTTTCAGGAATAGGTTCACATTCAACAACTTTTACGACAAAGATGTTGTCGTATTTTTTTGATTCGTCAATGATTTCTTCGATTTCCACAAGACGTGAGTCGATTAATTTTTCCAATTCTTCGTTGGAGCAATTAATGTCGACATATTTTTTGAGCCAGTTTAGGGAAATTCTCATTTAAAACTCCTTCAAGAAATTAAGTTTACCAGATTCAAAATAGCGAACATCTTTAAGTCCGTAACGAAGCATTACGAGACGGTCAATTCCGCCACCCCAAGCAAATCCATGATACACTTCTGGATCAATTCCAGCTTTTTTGAGAACATTTGGATGAATCATTCCGCATCCCAACATTTCAATAAATTCGCCTTTTTTACCGCCAAGTGTTTTTGGTTTTTCAATTTTAAATTCTAGAGAAGGCTCTGTGAATGGGAAGTAACCTGGTTGAGTTGAGATATCGAGTTTTTGTTCGTAATATTTTTCAAAGAATTCACGCAAGATTCCGAGCATATTGCCCATTGTGCAATCTTTAGAAACATAAACACCTTCACATTGATAGAATGTATGTTCGTGAGTTGCGTCAACATCTTCATTACGGAAGACACGGCCAGGAACAACTACTGCAACATTTTTGCCTTCGTCGAGTTTTTTCTTGTAGGCTTTAAGAACACGATGTTGCATCGTTGAAGTGTGGGCTGGTGGAATAAAACCTTCTTCCGTACGGAAGGTATCATAACCGTCACGAGCCGGGTGACCTTGAGGAAAGTTTAAACTATCGAACATATGAAATTCATCATCGAGTTGACGTGACTCAACAACATCAAAACCCATCATTTGATAGATTTCGGTGACACGATCAAGTTCAGTCATTAGTGGATGCGCTGAGCCATGATCTGCGGTAAAGAATTCTGGAAGAGCTTCGTTAGGAGCGCATGGCGCCGTGATGTCCAAAGGTTCAACTTCAGACTCAAGTGCAGCTTCTTCAGCTTCTTTAATTTTTTCCATGAGTGCGGTTTTTTTCGCATTCATTTCGCGACCAAATTCAGCACGTTTCTCGACTGGAACGTCCTTAATTTTTGCATATTCGGCATTGAGTGCCTTTAGTTCGATTTTTAGTTTCTCAAGATCTTGCATAGATACAATTATATCACATTTTTTATCTGTTATGTTGGGATGGTTTTAGTGGCTTTGATTTAATGTTTGCTATTAAAATGGAATGCAAGAAAAAACTCCCGTTTGGGAGTTTTTCTTAGGCCGCCGTGAAGTAACGATTTCTGATGTCGCTATATTGGAATGGGTTAAGGATGTTTGCAATTACACCTTCTTGCTCCGTATTCTCAATATAGATTCTTTGACCTGGGTTTGATTGATTAAATCTGTAACGTGGAGTCGGTTCGTAATTTGCAATATAATTTTCATACTTCATGTAATCAATCATAGCAATAACAGTATCTTTTGTGAGGCCAGATTTTCGAGCAAGAATTGCCTCATATGAATTATCTACTGGATTCTTTTCATCACGTTTTTCCAGATAGGCCGTTACGGCTGATTCGTAATCATCGTAGATGCTTTCCGCTAGACGTTGATCCTCGATGAAGCGTTGATAGTCTCTTGTTTCTTCCCAGTCAAGGTTATATGCGCCGACGGTAGTATAAGTTGGATCACCATCTTCATCAATTTGATTCGGTTTTTCGACGTGTTCACCCATTTTATAGCCATAGTCCGCCAGTTCCTCATCATCGTATTCTGGATAAGTACTTCTGGATGTATTGCCAGCAACACAAACCTCACCAGTTACCCAACCAATATTTTGTAGGACTTTTTTGTTTTCTAGATAGCTAGAAACATCACCGATAACTGGAATTGCGCCAATCGCACCATTAGCTACCGTGTTTACTGCGGACGAACTTGTACTAACAGTCAATGAACCCTCGGAAACGGCTGACGCAATATTTTGATCTGCAACTCCGAACGCCGAAGACCTATCCACACAATAATCAATATATTTCGCCAGTTTACTATCCTCGATAATCTCACCTTCATCCGTTAGATTTTCCTCCCTAATTCTTTCTACTACTTCTCCCGGAGCAAAGTCTCCGCCACCCGCAGTATCCATATCTGTAATTATATATGGGTTACAGTATGCATCACCAATTGCACCAATCGATGCCAGATCTGGACAGTATTCACTATAGGTTTCTGGATTTGGCATTGTTTCCGCAATTTCTACAGCGGATGCGCTAGGAAGCATATCTGAAATGGATTTTGAAACTAAACTACTAAACGAATTTAGGATATTCATTGGCCCCGAAGAGATCGTACTTAGAGCTGTTAGCTTATCAACAATACTTCCTAAGAATGTGTATTTTGACGTCACATCAAACGGATCCCTGTTTCTACGTTGGAATTCCGCTTCTTCCGCGATAACTTGAGCCTGTTCCGCCTTAAATGCAACGTATTTCTCTGGGGACGCGAGCGATCCTCCTCCGGATCTATGGTTGTTACCAAGATACATATTCGCACCAGACATCAAAGCGTTTCCCAAATCTTCACCAGCGAGATCGGAAATAAGATCACGGGTTAGAGCCTTAATAAATAATGGGGCTATTGTTACCATAGCAATTTGTACGGCGCCAGCAATTGCAATCTGCGTTGCGCCAGATACTCCAATTTCTCCGGCTGCTTGCGCAATGCATGCCATGCCTGCGGTAAAGAGGCATGCAATAAGAACGACCGCATCCATAGTCATATCAACTAGGGAGGCCGCAAATTTTGCTATAGCACACCCCGTAAACGAAGTAATTCCAACCGAAATATTTTTAACTATGTCTCTAATTTTTGAGCCTGGAGTAAAGTTTTCTACGCCCGGATCTGTCGGAGAAATCGATGAATTACTATAAAGCGAAGAAATGCCGGCAGACTGCATTGCTGTTGTAGATTCATGTCCTTTAATAACCTCTGATTCTGTTTCTAGAGCCTCAATATCATCCATACTACTGGTCACCACTTCCCTAGTTGTCGCCATAGGCGTTACTAGGCCATTCGCCAAATCATGTATCGGGGAGTCAACCCCCTTTCCTGCTTTTACCTTATCTATCGCTTCAAAATAACCAGTTACTAATTGAATTATCTGCAAACTTTCCTGCGCCGCAATCACTAATGAGACAGTACCAACGAGGCTCAACACCGCACAAGTACCATTGACAACAGCAGAAGTTGCCCCCGTTACTCTTGAAGTAACGGATTTTTTCGCATTAACGAGAAATTCTTTTGCCTCCATTTTTGACATACTTTTTTCGACTGGGACAGTTTTTCTTTGTTTCGAAAAATCAATTTTTTTCTCATTAAACCAGTCCACTTCTGTGCCATCTTCGTATTTATAACTTCGTGTTTCAGGATCATACTCTACGTTGGTTGTTATTTTCTCTTTTTTGATACTACCATCATCATTCTTCACTGGAATGTCTGTATCTTTTCCATCCGCATCTTTTTCGTACACTATTTTTTCCTCAATAATTGCTGGACCTTGATCTTCCGTATCAGTTTTAAGGGTTTTCTTCTTTTCCTCCATAAGATCTATCGCCGTTCTACGAGAACTTGTACCCTCCTGATTCATTTTGTCGCGGAAATTCTTAAACCTATTCCTAGTAACATTATTGGCGGCCAAAAATCTTGCCGTGATCGAATCGAACCACGAACCAAAACCGCTACGCCATTGACGCGAACCCTTATTGTAACTATTTCTAAATTCTACATCGGTGTCGAGAAATGTCTGAAATTTTATCTGATCACCTTTAACTTTTTTCCCGTTGAATTCGAGACTGGAATCTATGCCGAGATCATCAACCCAGTCATCTGAGACAACTACCCTAAGTCCGCTACCACCATCATCATAAAGCAATGCATTATAACCACTACCATTATAGTTTTCGACTGGAAAAATTCCCTGATTCCTTAAGGTATTTTTTTGCTTAGTGGTAAGCTGATATGTACTCTCACCATTTCCATAGAATTTTCTCGCCAAATCATCATCAAGCTCCGCCGCGATTCCTTTTCCGTTGCGTAGAGCGAGCTTCAAGAACACACCAGAACGCCTGTTTGTCATCGTGGTTAAAGAATCAAATGTTTCTCTGAACTGTTCTAGTAAACTGAATGGCATTAAACTTTGGGCGCCGAGCATTGCACCACCAACGCCAAGAAGCAAAACTAGAATTCCGCCCACTGGGCCATATTTTTTGAATGCCGCTTTAGCCATTCCGGCTTTTGTTAGCGGAATTGAAGGAGTACTTTTGCCGGAAACAGAATTTTTAAAACCCTCGCTTGGCGCGTTTTCACCTTTCCTGGTTCCATTTACGCTATCTTCTGAATTATTTGGTTTTGAGCCAGCAGCAGCAGATTCGGCATTAGAAAGATTTGAGGCTGCGCGACCTGAAGGAGTATTATCGCTCAATTTATCAAAATCAAGGAGTCCAGAGCCCGCACCCTCTGCGTCTGGCGAAAAGTCTGGCGTGATATCTGCTTTTACGTCAGCCACTTTTACATATACCTTTCTTTTGAATTAACCATATATTTTATATTATATATGATGCTTATGGTTTTTGCTATATTAAATAAAAATTACAACTAAAGAAATAAGCGCAAGAACAATCAATATAATCCACACCCAACCAAATTTACTTGTCTTTTCTAAATCTTTGACGTATTCCGCGTCTTCTGCAAGATCTGGATCGTCGGAGATTTTTGATGCTTCTGACATTTTTTCGCGGAGGTCCGCGTTGATCCTTGCAGATAATGGATCATTTTTATCATTTTCGTGGTTTACTACAATACTCATTTTCTTACCTTTTTATAAAACTATTTTTCATTATAGCATAACAGGTTTTTTGTGCTATAATGAATTCATTATTATTAATAGGAGGTAAAAATGGCAACATCAAAGCCAAAGACTGCAGCAAAGAAATCTGCTGCAAAACCTAAAGCTGCTGCTGCGAAAAAGACAGAGAAAACAGTCGAACCAGTTGCAACTCCAGCAGAAACAAAAAAGGTGGAAGCAAAAGGTGGAATCTTTAAAGGATTCTTCAAGAAAAAATATGATACAAATGAAAGCATTTTAACAATCTTCAAGACCCCAAACATCTATGGTGCCGCTCTTGGTGAAATCATTGGCGTTACTTTGCTTACTTTAGTATTATTCTCACTTTCTTTGATGGGAATTGCTAACATTGCTATGTATGCATTCGCAGTTATCGCAATCTTGGTTGCTGTTTATGCATTTTCAGGCGCCCATCTCAACCCAATCGTCACTGTTGGTATGATGGCAACTCGCCGCATGTCAGTTATTCGCGGTATCGTTTACATCATCGCACAAGTTATCGGTGCATGGGTTGGTTGGTTGATCTTCAACGCTTTCCACCTTGCAGGTGGCGACACAGCTTATGATCTTCCAGTAATGGCTGAAGTTGCAGAAGGAAGCTTCTGGGTAGTAACCATCATCGAACTTATCGGTGCTATCATCATTGCATTCTTCTATGCACGCGCATTAGCTTACAAACGCAGCGTCTTCACATTCGCAACAATCGTTGCTGGTGGTCTTATCACCGCTATCCTTATCGGATATGTTGTTTCAGCTGCTCTTGTTAGCCTTTCAAACAACTTCATCTTTAACCCTGCTGTTGCCATGATGTATCAAATCTTCCCAACAGCTGGCGCTGATTTCGGTGAAGTATTCGGCGGCATTTGCTCAGCTCTTGCAACCTATGCATTTATCCCAATGATCGGTGGCGTCCTCGGATTCTATCTTTCAGATTTCTCAGAAAAACTTTCTGCAGTAAACGAATAATTGCATTAACAAAAAAAATACGCTACTTAATTTGTAGCGTATTTTTTATTGTTTAGTTCTTTGGGAACAGTGGAGTTTTCGGAGGTTCAATTACCTCAGCATCAAAGACATTCGAGATCTTCTCTGCCGCGACCGGAATAAATGGCTTTAACATTTCATTCACATTGCGCATATCATTTACGAGGCTAGACAAGACGGAATTTAGCTTGTCGGTCTCACCATTCTTTGCTAATTCCCATGGTTTCTCATCATCGATACGTTTATTAATGTTTTGAACTTTTGTCCAAGCATAGTCAAACGCTTTCGTAAATTCAAAGTTATCCATTAAATTCTTATATTCATCTGCCAGGACAACTTCAGTCTTCTCTACTGCAACATTATTCTTTTTTGCCATCGTTGCGAGACGTTGAACAAGGTTACCTAGATCGTTCGCAAGTTCAGTATTGTATGCGTTGTCATATTTTTCCCAAGTAAAGTCGCCGTCATTAAAATTATCAACATGGCGAAGGAAATAATAACGGAAAGCATCGATGCCATATTTTTCGATAACTTCGATTGGATCTACAACGTTTCCAATAGATTTTGACATCTTTTGGCCGTTCGAGAGAATGAAGCCATGAGAACAAATAACTTTTGGAAGCGGCAAATCAAGTGCAAGTAGCATTGCTGGCCAAATGATTGTATGGAATCTTAAAATATCCTTGCCAACAAATTGTGCTGCAGCTGGCCACCATTCGGAAATATCTTTGTCCGGATAACCAAGAACGCTAATATAGTTCGAGAGCGCGTCAGCCCAAACATACATTGTTTGATTATCATCGCCAGGTACAGGAATTCCCCAAGTAAGCTGAGAGATTGGACGCGAGAAAGATACATCCGGAGCGTCTTGCAATAGTTTAAGCATTTCTTTCTTGCGGAATTCTGGCAAGATTTTCATTTCGTCATTTTCGATTTTTTCACGAATTTGATCTTTAAAATCTGCAATTCTGAAATAGTAATTCTCTTCTTCAAGTTTCTCGTACGGTTTTTGATGGTCTGGACAGACGCCATTATTTTCGTCATATTCTTTTTGAGTGATATAACCTTCACAGCCAGAACAATACCAACCTGTATATTTTTCGAGATAGATGTGATCTGAAATTTTCTTCCAAATTTCTTGAACACGACGCATATGATCTTCGTTTGTTGTGCGGATGAAATCTGTATTTTTTGCTGCGAGTTTTTCTATAAATTCTTGGAATTTTTTGGAATTCGCATCAACATATTCTTGAGTCGAGATATTATTTGCGGCAGCCTTTTGGAAAATTTTATTTCCGTGTTCATCAGTGCCAGCTTGAAAACGGACCTCGTCACCTAAAATCTGATGATAGCGAGAGTAAGTATCTGCAATGATATAATCCATTGCGTGACCAATGTGAGGAACGCCGTTAACGTATGGAATTGCAGTTGTAAGATAGATTTTTGACATATTATTATTTTACAATATTTTTATACTCTTTTCAACAAAAAACCGGGACTTGAGCGTTGTCCCGGTTTTATTTTTATTCGTAATCTTTCTTTACTGAACAGACATAATCGAGGCCTTTGTAGGTTTTTTCGATTGCGTTCTGACTAAAGTCGATTTCTTTATTCTTATCAGTTGAGATTAAGAAGATATCCATGTTGGTTTCGTCGATTTCATCGACATCTTCAGCTTTGTGTGTTGCTGTGAGGACGAGACCGTTTAATGAATATGTACTTGTGAACGGATCAGATTCAAAGTCTAGATCTTGATATTGTTCAATGTAAATATCGCGAATAAGTCCTTTTCCTTCTGTTGCCATATCTTCATCATCATAGACTAGCTCGGTTGTGCGAGTAATTGAGACGAGCTGTTCGTCGTTAAACTCACCAATCATTGTTTCTGTACCTTCCAAAGCTTCGCCTAGATCGATAAGTTCGTCTTCGTTGTATTCGTATGTACAGCTAAGGACCGATTTTTGACCTTCCCAAGGATTTGGATCTGGATCAGGACTTATAACCCCTTGACCACCACCCTGTGACTGATTATTTGTTTTGCCATTTCCGCTACCTAGGATAACGATAACAATAGCAATAAGCATAACTAGTGCAGCTGCAGCGATTCCGATGATCATTAAAAGTTTTTTGTTCGCAAGAAGTGATGTTTTTGCTGCTGGACCTGTGCCGGTTGGATTTGATGAGAATGAGGTTGATGGATTACTATTAAATGCAACATTATTTACTGGAGTTGGAGCAACTGCTGCACCGGTTTGGGCAGGCGCATCACCAAATGGAACTGAGACTGCGCTACCGATTGAACCTGGAACTGGATCCGCTGCTTTGATTGGAGCTTTAAGAGCTTCTTCGATTGGATCTGGTTCTGGAAGTGGGTCCGGAACAGTAATAGGCTCTGTTGCACTAATGCCGTTTGGCATTGCTGCACCACCAAAAGCAACGGCTGCTTGTGCTGCGGCTGGATTTGTTGCGCCACCTTCGAATGCATTTTCAAATGACATTGCAGGAGCTGGTTGTGCTTCCATAGTTGGAGTTGGCATAGTTGGAGCCTGAGTTGGCATAGCTGGAGCTTGCGACTCCATTGGTGCTGCCATTGTTGGCGCTTGCGCTTCCATAGCTGGAGCTGATGCATCCATAGTTGGAGTTGGCATAGCTTCCATTGCAGGAGCTGCTGGGGCATCAAAATTTGGCATTTGAGGCATAGTTGGAGCTGCTGGAGCTGGAGTGCCGGCCATAGAAATATTTGGCATTGCATTCGAGATTGGGGCTGGACCTGGATTTGGAGTTGGGGTCGGAGCCGGATTTGGATTATTGTTATATAATGGATCCATTTTATTCCTTATATTAGTATTTAATGATCATTTATTGTATATTACTTTACTACTTATGCTTTCCTTGGTCAAGTTTTGGGCAACCTTTTAGGCGAAGCGAATTAATAGATTTTTTAAGAACATTAATTGATTTTGCCATCTTAATTCCCTCTTTTTCGGAAAGTTTTACGTCGATTTGACGAATAATACCTTTTCGTCCAACCACTGCAGGAAAACCGTAATAAACATCATCATAGTCGTGGTAGTTTGAGACCGACAAAACACGTCGCTCATCTCCCAAAATACAATTGAGAATTTGGACTACGCAAACACCGATACCGTAATGAGTTGCGCCTTTGCGTTCAATAATTGCGTAGGCTTCGTTTCGTACATAATCCTCAATCTCGTCCAAAGTTTTTGCCGGAAGAAGAGTACTAATTTGTTGTCCCCCAAGATTTGCGGCTGACCATAACGAAAACTCAGAATCGCCATGTTCGCCGACTTGATAGGCGTGAACGGATTTTGGATGAACATTCATATATCCCGCGATTCTCTCTTTTAGTCTTGCAGAATCGAGGACCGTTCCAGTTCCAATTACTTTTTCGGACGGCAAACCAGAGAATTTCCAGGTTAGATATGTCATTACGTCGACTGGATTTGTAACAACGAGGAAGATGCCATTAAATCCACTTTCCATTATCTGGTCGATCATTCCTTTTAGAATGTTTGCATTCTTTTTGAGAAGATCCATTCTTGTTTCTTTGCCATGCTGAGGTGCACCAGCAGTAATTACGACGATGTCGCAATCTTTCGCATCTTTATAGGTGCCATTTTTAATTTTTAGATAGCTTGGAGCAACAGCCAATGCATCGCTAAGATCCATTGCTTCACCTTCAGCATCTTTTGCTATTATATCTGTCAGAATTAATTCATTAACGGCCGTGCGTTGGTTCAAAATTGCAAATGCAATCGAAGCACCAACATTGCCAGTTCCGACAATCATTACTTTATTGGACATTCACCCACCTTTCTTTATACAAGTTTAACATAAGAACTAAGAATAGTCACTATCGTTTAGGGATTCAAAATATAGTTTTAGCTCTTCTCGAATATAATCGTCTTCAATTTCTTTGAGTTCTTTGAGGAATTTTCCGGATTGACGTTCGAGACGTTTATGACGATATTTTTGCCACGATTCCATTTCGTCATTCGTGAGTGATTTTGGATAATTTTTTGCCTTATAGTGCACCAACAATTCACCCAATCTTTCATCTATGAAATCAGGAGTAAAATCAGCCAACTGACTTTCCGAAGCATTGCGAATTGCGTTACAGCGAATTCGATCTCGGTCATTCAAAAAACCATTATATAGAGCCGATTCTGGGTCGATTGGGGCGTCAAATTCTGGCTCTTTTTCTTTTTCTTCCCTCATTTTTTCTGCAAACTCTGGATGTTTTAAGAGAACGGCCAAGTTTTTATCAATCTGATCTTTTGATAGATTAATCTTTTGCCACCCATCCGCTTTATCTAAAACTTGCAGCGGCGCAATGATTGGACATTTATTAAAACAGACTTCTTTTACGATTGGGTAAAATGTTTTGCGCTCCTCGTCAGCCAATAGTTCGTCGAGATTATATCTTAGGTCAAATACTAGAATATTTCCATTTCTGCTGCTCGTAAGTGGAAACGCGACAGTTGTTTTATTATTTTCGGACGAATATCTACCAGAAGCATAAACAAAAGGTCGTTTTTGCTCGAGATTTGCAATCTTCTTTACTTCATTTTTAGCTCGAAGCTTGAATAAGTAGTTAAAAAGATCTGGCTGCTTATCTTTGATTAATCTCGCAACATCAATTGATGCTTGCACATCAGCCTCAGCATCGTGGGCATTCTCGTGAGAGATGTTGTTCATTTTTGTGATTAATTCAAGACGATTCGTCGCTTTTCCGTCTGGCGTTACAGGCCAGTTAATCCCCTCTGGGCGGATTGCGCGGGTAATACGAACAACATCCAGAAGATCCCAACGACTACGACCATCTTTCCACTCAAATTCGTATGGATCGTGAAATGTTCGCCAGAAAAGATGGCGCATAAATTCATCATCAAAACGCACCGTATTATATCCAACCGCGACCGTATTTGGCGTAAAAATTTCCTCGGTTACGTATTTCGCAAATTCTGCCTCAGTGAGTCCATCCGCGAATGTTTTTTGCGGAGTAATTTTGGTTACCATAATTGCTTTTGGACTTGGCAATGTGTCGTCATTTAACTTTAATAGAAGATTAACCGGCTCGCCGATGGGGTTAAGATCTAAATCCGTGCGTTGTCCAGCGAACTGCATAATGCGGTCATCACGAGGATTCAGGCCAGATGTCTCGAGATCGTAAAAGAAAAAAGTCTGCTTATTCATATCTTTATATTAGCATGAAAAAAGGGCCCAGTATACGGGGCCCCGTGTTTTTATATACTACCGTCTCCGGACAAGAGCTCTGCTCCAACTTGAATGATTGCCGGCACTGTTGCCGAATATAAAACAACAATCATTAATGCAAGCGCATCGCTAGCAAAGTTGTTTGCAAAAAAATTGTAAACAGCTCTTGCTGTCATGCAAAGGCCGATAATAGCAAATATTGACGATATGAGAATCATCTTCCATTTACCACATCCGTGACGTCTTGCTACGCCTGAAACAATTATGCCGACTGCGATAGTAATAATGATAATTACTATAACGTCTATAAAATCACCCCCTTAAAAATACGTTATATATTTATATTATATCACTTATGCTTCAGAAAGTCAATAACAGCGATTGCGGCGGCAGCACCATCCGATGAGGCGGAAATCGCCTGTTTAATGCTTCCTTTTCTAACATCGCCCGCAGCAAACAAGCCAGAAATTTCTGTTTGATATTCTTCAGTTTTAATAAATCCGCAATCATCCAAGACGTTTTTGGGGACAAAGTTGGTTGCTGGTTTTTTACCGATGAATACAAAAATCCCATCAAAATTGTTTAAGAGTTCGCTCGTGATTTCTGTATTTTCAGACACCTCAACATTACTTAACGCTTCGAGATTTTTAATAATATGTTTTTCGGCTTTAATCTCGCTACGAGAAAATAATGTTACTGTTTTAGCAATCTTCGCAAGATAAATCGACTCTTGAACAGCCGAATTTCCACCGCCAACTACCGCAATTTTTTTATCAGCAAACAATGCACCATCACATAAAGAGCAGTATGAGATTGGTTTTTCGATTCCCTCAATTTGAAGTTTTTTAGGTTCGGAACCGGTTGCAACTAAGACTGCTTTTGATTCAATATTCTCGCCATCAATTGAGAGGATAAAATTATCGTTCTCTTTTTTGATCGATTCACATTCACCATACTCAATTTTTGCACCAAAAGCCAAAACCTGGTTTTTCATTGTTTCGGCTAATTCTTTGCCAGTTCCAATAAAACCTGGGTAATTTTCGATTTTTGAAATTTCAGTCAGAGCGCCACCGATGGCATTCTTTTCAAAAACCGAGACTTTATATCCGGCACGCGCGATATAAATTGCGGCAGAAAGTGCGGCTGGTCCTGATCCGATAACTGCGAGGTCTAACATTTTATTCTCCGTATAGTTCGTCGTAATCAAGGCCGTTTTGTGCGTAGTTCAACTTAATGTTAGCATTTGTAAGTTCTTCTGCTGCTGCACCTTTTTCGCCTGAATTTTCAACTGCCATGATGATGAATTTGAGTGGCTTATTGTAGCCACCACAGATTTGGGTTACATCTTTATAAGCAAGTTCGCCTGGAATTGTTAACTCACGAACACCACCGATTTTCATTCCAATAACGCCAACTTCCCAACCTTCAATGAGGCCAATTTGTGCGCTAAGGACATTTGAAAATCCGGTTGCGCCGGTGGTTGAGTTGAGTGTTGTATCAAAAATTGTTTCATCTGCACACCAACCAATATAGTGAGCAAGATAATTTGTATCGCCATCCGTAAGTTCACGTCCATTACCGACGACGAGATCTTCAATTTGCAAACCATTGCTGTTTGCGTTGGTTTCGTTATAAGCGGTTACGCGATTACGAAATGATGAAAAGAGTTCGAAATCACTCTTTGAGATTTCATTAAATTTCTCAAGTGCTTGATTATATTTTGATTCATATTTTTCAACAAGAGCGTTAGTATTGGTTGTTGAAGATGAGCTTCCACCACCAGAAACAACAATTCCTGCATATGTCGCAATAAACGAACCAATCATCAAGAATGCGATAACTGAAATAATAACTCTTTGTTTTGTACTGGTCTTAACTAGATCCTGATTCATATTTTCTCCACTTTATACTTATCTTATAATATCACGTCAGAAACAAAAAAATAACCCCCGAAGGGGTTATTTAAAAGCTTTTATTCAGCTTTTTTTGAAGGACGCATAGGAACAGAAGTTTTCTTGAAGCTTCCGCCAGCTTTCTTCAAAGCTTCAACAGCAGTTTTTGATGCGAATTGAGTTTCGAGATCAATTTTTGCGGTAAGTTCACCACGAGTGATGACTTTTACTTTTGTGTATGGTGTTGAAATAAGGTTATTGTCTGCCAAAACAAAGTTATCAACGTTGCCTTTGAGGTCGTTCAAACGATCTGTGTAGACAACTTCAGCTTTTGGATGGATAGACTTAAAGCCTTTAAGCTTTGGAATAGCTTGCATAATAGCGCGTTGACCACCCATGAAGCCACGAGGCATCTTTGAGTGACCAGTACGAGCTTTTTGACCCTTAGTACCACGGCCAGCAGTTTTACCTTGACCAGCTGAGATACCGCGACCTTTACGGTTTGGGCGAGTATTTCTCTCGACTACTAAATCATTGTATTTCATTACTTAGTCTCCTTTTTGGCAGCCTTTTTAGCGGTTGTCCACTCTGAGCGAGGAACTTGTTGCTTAAGGCCTTCGATAACAGCGTAAGCAATGTTAACTTTGTTGGTTGAACCGAGGGACTTTGAAATAAGGTTTTTAACACCTGTAAGGCCCATGATTGAACGAACTGTACCACCAGCGATAATACCAGTACCAGGAGCTGCAGGTTTCATAAGAATATCTGCGCCAGTAACTTTGGTTTCAACTTCGTGGCAGATGGTTTCACCATTCATTGGGAAGGTGACCATTGATTTTTTAGCTTTGGTGGTTGCTTTTGCAACTGCGGTTGTAACATCGTTACCTTTTGCTACACCAACACCAACTTTGTTCTTGTGGTTTCCAACAGCAACAAGTGCTTTGAAGCGCATACGGCGACCACCAGCAACTGTACGTGAAACACGATCAACAGCGATTGTAAGCTCATCAAATTCCTTTGGAGCAACATCAGCTTTTACGCGATCACGGCGATTGCGGCGATCCATTTTTTTACCATTGATGTCTTTGACATCTTTCTTAGCTGCGGTTTCATCTGACATTTTGAGAGTGCCAGCTTTGTTAATTACTTTTGCATCAGCCATGATTAGAACTCCAATCCTTCCTTGCGAGCTGCGTCAGCGAGAGCAGACATGCGGCCAGCATATAATTTTGAGCCACGATCAAAGACGACGGTTGAGATTTTAGCTTTTTTAGCTTTCTCTGCAATTTCTTTACCGATCAAGATAGCTTTTTCGGTTTTAGAGCCACTAAGCTTTTTGCCAACTGTAGTTGCATAAGCTAGAGTAACTTTTTTATCATCATCAATGATTTGTGCTGTGATGTGAAGATTTGAGAAGTTAACGCTCAAGCGTGGGCGTTCAGCAGTACCGTGGATTTTAGCACGTGTACGTTTTGCACGATAGACAGCGTTCATTATTTCTTACCTGCCTTTCCAGCCTTACGAAGGATAACTTCGTCAGCATATTTAATACCTTTACCTTTGTATGGTTCAGGTTTCTTCAATGCGCGGATTTCAGCAGCAACTTGACCAACTTGTTGTTTGTCGATGCCAGAAACTGTGATTTCCATTTTGTTAGTAGTCAAAGTAACGCCTTCTGGAGCAGAATATTTGACTGGGTGTGAGAAGCCAAGAGCCATTTCGATGTCTTTTGGACCGCCTGATAGACGGAAACCGACACCATTGATCTCAAGTTTCTTCTCGAAACCTTTTGTTACACCTTCAACAGCATTGTTAAGCAATGCGCGTTGTAGGCCGTGCCATGCACGTGATTTTGGTTCGTCATTCTTGCGAGTGACGATAATTTGAGAACCTTCAACCTTTGTTTCAGTCATTGGTTGAACTGGGACATTGAGTGAACCCTTAGGTCCAGCAACAACAATCTCGCTGTCGCCGACCGTAATTGTCACTCCCGCCGGAATCTCGATGGGTTGTTTTCCGATACGACTCATATCATTTTCCCTTATTGTTAATATCTCGGTAATTATATCATACTTATCGTCTTTTTACAACAGATAAGTTCTGGTTTTTTGAATCTGTTTTTGAAGGTTATTTGTGCTACTATAAAAATATGAGAATAGAGCATAAAAAATCTTCATTACACAAGTTTATAATTCTTTTCGAACTAGTGGCCGTCGTGGGGCTCGGCGGAGCAATCGCTTGGCTCTTTCTTACAAATAATGATTTAATTGCAAAAATACACGAACCGTTTGAAGTAGCCGAAGTAAAACTTCCAGAACCAACCGGAGCAAAAACGCGTTTCATGTTTAATGGAACGGTTTTCTGGGGACGCAATTCACGAAATGTTTCGCAAGCCTCAGACCTTAAAGAAGATTATCTTTTCGAACACTTCGATAGTTATGAACGTGAAAAATACGATGCTTGGATTGGCAACCTCGAATGTCCAATTACTGATAAAGAACATACAAAATATGAAGAAGACGAGATCTTTGCCTTCAACTGCTTGCCTTCGTATCTTAAAAATGTCTCAAAATACTGGACCGCTTTTTCGCTCGGCACAAACCATGCTGACAACTGGGGCGACGAAGGCATTGAAATTACAAAACAAAATCTTTCAGACAATAACATACAATACTTTGGCAACTATCATTACGATAATGCAACCGAAAACTGCGGAATTGTAGTAGTCCCCACAACAGTATCGTATGATGACGGCTCAACATATCAATATAATATGCCTTTTGGTTTTTGTAGTGCGCATGGCGTTTTTGGAATTCCAACCGAAGATGCTTTGCAGAATATTAAAACATTTGCTGAGACGGTCCCTACAATCGTCATGCCTCATATGGGTGTTGAGTATGAAAACACCGCAGACACGCTCCGTACAAATCTTTATCACAAAATGATTGATTACGGCGCAGACATGGTACTCGCAGATCATCCTCATCACGTTCAAAACATTGAAGTTTATGATGGTCATTTAATTGCTTATTCAATGGGTAATTTTATGTTTGATCAATTATTTGATGAAACGGTTTATGGAGCAGGCATTGACATTACCGCCAATTTTGACTCTTCTGTCGATTTTGAATTATGGGATGAGATTAGTAATGTTTGTTTAGAAAAACATGGCGACTGCCTAGATGAAATTATAGAATCAAAATTACCGAGATTTAATGTTACTTGGTCTGATTACGATTTTATTGCATCCACTAATGCCGACACAAGACAACCACGTGTGGGTAACGAAAACGATAGGGCTTTCGTAGAAAAAAGACTGAACTGGTATTCAACTATAAAGAATTTGTAGACTTAGATTCGCTTTTGCTCTGCGATTTTGTCTATATTCTGTTTGAGGTCTTTGATGGTTTCTGTTTTATTACCTGGAATTAATATGTGAACGGTGCCATTTTTTCCGCCACATAAGATGCGACCGTCCGGGAGCTGAGTGGAAGTCTGCATATATGTCTGGACACCATCGTTATCATTGAAACCATCTATATTATCTGAGAATGTATTAGTTTGTGGATCAAAGATATGAACAGCACCATAAGCTCCACCACAAAAAATGCGGCCGTCTGGGAGTTGAGTGGAAGTAGCCATATGCCCATTGAAACCATCTATATTATCTGAGAACGTATTAGTTTGTGGATCGAAGATACGAACAGCACACCAATCTCCACCACAAAAGATGCGGCCGTCTGGGAGTTGAGCAGAAGTACACATAGATTCATCAAAACCATCTATATACTCTGAGAAATGACTTTTTGTAATTAATATTTCAGAATTCTTATCTATGAAGTCGTCTAGGTATTTTTCTAAAATTACATCATTCTCTGCTTCGATTTTGTCTAAATTTTCTAGAAAGTCTTGTCCTTCTTTTTCACTATTATTCAATTGTTCTTGTTTTTCTTTGAGCTTCAAAAAAGAACTTCTGAGTGTTTCTATATCTTTTCTTAGTTCTTGACAGTTCATAGTTGTTATATATTATGCTTACGTTTTTTAGATTTGTTTCTTTTCTGCGATTTTGTCTATGTTTTGTTTTAGATCTTCAACGGTATCCGTTTTTTTCCCTAGTGTTAATATGCGAACGACACCATCCTCACCACTACATAAGATATTATCATCTGGGAGTTGGATGGTTAAATTCATATAAACTAGATTTCTATCCATATCCACGAAGCCTTCTATATCTTCTCCAAAAGTTTGAGTTTTAGTATCGAAGATATAGGCAGTACCAAAATTGCCACCACATAAGATATTACCATCTGGGAGTTGAGTGGTTGTAGATATACTATCCGCGAAGCCTTCTATGTTTTCTCCGAAGGTTTGTTTTTTGACATCGAAGATACGAACGGCGCCATACTTACCACCACATAAAATATTACCATCTGGGAGTTGGGTGGTCGTATACATATCGGCTTCACCAAACTTATTCACAAAGCCCTCTATGTTTTCTCCGAAGGTTTGTTTTTTGATGTCGAAGATACGAACGGTACCACAATCGCCACCACATAAGATATTGCCATCTGGGAGCTGGATGGTTGTTCCCATATAAACTGGATTACCATCCATATCCACGAAGCCATCTATATTTTCTCCAAAAGTTTGAGCTTTAGTGTTGAAGATATGAACGGCACCACGACTGCCACCACATAAGATATTGCCATCTGGGAGTTGAGTGGCTGTTTCTATAGTCCCCGGTTC
>JAZUFO010000009.1:0-3539 GCA_045640685.1 Candidatus Nanosyncoccus sp. | reverse complement strand
ACGCAGAATTATGGGAATATTTTTCTCTGCGTATTCTGCGTATTCTGCGTGAAACAGACATGCGAATTCTGCGTGAAATTGATACAGCGTATTTTGTTTGGTGCCGTGTGCATTGGCTGTAGCCGAACGGGTGAATTCGTTCAATGAAAAGTGCTGGGTCAGTTGGTAGGTTTTCATAGGTCAAAAGGTTTTGTCGGAGTGGTTGATTTGAGTAGACCCTCTGTTATAATTATTACATTAATTTTGAAATTTTCCAGCAAAACCCCGACTTTTTTCAAAAAAAGTTACATATCGTTGAAAAACAGAGCATTACAAAAATGTAAAATTAGTTAAATATATTAACATCCTTTAGTAATTCAGCCCGTTTTGGCAAAAATGGCTCGAAAAGTTGCCCGAAGTATATCCACCATCAAACATGGCTGATTTCAATTGTATCAATTATCTCAATCAAAATCCTGAGGGTACCTTTTTTCTGCTGACACATTGTATATATTATAATATATATATATATAATATTACTTCGTAATAGGTGAAAAAAAAGGGGTATGCAATTTCAATTGAGATAATTGAAACAAGTGAGATACAAAAATAAATATCTCTAATAATCAACGATTTAAGAAAATTCAAAAAGATATGACAACAAAATTATTCGCTCCGCCAACCTTCCGAATACACATTAATCGAAATACAATCCACCCATCTTCGCACGATAAAAAAGCAAGAAAAGTACATCATTTTGCTACAAATTTTTCGTTCAAAATATTTGCGTATGTTCGAAAAAACCATTACCTTTGCAAAAAAATTTTGCGAACCTCGGCTGCACTCGGCATAATCCAAATAAATTTGGCTTCTGCTCTCGTTTGCACGAGCTTTGCTGCGCGAAACTCGGCTGCACTCGGCATAGCCAAATAAAATTTGTCTCTGCTCTCGTTTGCACGAGTTTTGCAGCGCGAAACAACACCCACGATGAACCATAAAAACAACATATCATCAAACATGATAACTTTATAGAAATCAATATGTAATGTCATACACACAGGTAGTTCTTGCATTTATCAGTACATGTATCGAGGCTACGGCACGCACGCTTGGTGTGTCGTATATCGAAGTCTTTAACCGTATGCAGCATCTTGGGATGATAGAGAATTACATTTTCCCAAATTACGAGACATTGCATACCGAGAGCCGAGAGAATCTCGTGCTTGATATGATAAGTTGTATGGAAGAATGGGAGGCAAGGAAATGAAAATCAAAGTTTACCACGGAGGAATAGAAAAGATAGAGAAACCTCGTGTGGATGTCGGACGTCCATATTTGGATTTCGGCAGAGGTTTTTATATCACAGACATGCGACAACAAGCTGTAGATTGGGCAAAAAGAGTAGGCGACAGACAAAACGCAGCACCGGTACTGAATACGTACATACTTGACAGGGATGCCGTAATAGAAAATTTTAAGTGCAAGATATTCTCTGAATATAATGGAGAATGGCTCGATTTCATTGTGGATAGCCGCAATGGTAAAAAACCATGGGCTAAATATGACTACATAGAAGGTGGCGTTGCAAACGACAGGGTGATAGATACTATTTCGCTATATATGGCAGATCTTATGACAAGAGAAAAGGCAATAGAAAAACTATCAGAACATCGGCCAAACAACCAAATGTGTCTTTTGAATCAGGGAATTATAGATCAATATCTAATTTTTGATGGAACAGAATAACAATGACCCAATCAAGTCTCCTATTATCCAAGAGATAATAATGAGTAACCGTATAGGAAGGATTGCTGCAGAAATTGCAGAGCGAATGAATATCAAGCCAAGCAAGGCTTTGGAAATATTCTATGCAAGCAAGACCTGTGCCGATTTTCATAATCGGGAAACAGGGTTATATCTGTATAGTGAGTTGTATGTAGCAGATGAATTTATGCGTGAAAACAACAAACAAGAAATATGAAAAAGATTTTATTTGCCGTGATGGCATTTGCAGTGGTGGTGCTGACCACGGGCTGCAACAAGAATGAAGACTTCCTGAAAGCTTCTCTTTCGGTGGAAGAGGTTACAGAACACAGTATCAAGGTGCGTTGCGCATACGTTCCTCAGAAAAAAGGCGATGCAGGCTATTTGCTGCTGCGTACAGCGACTGACCAGGTTGACGACGAGATGCGTAAGGAGCTAATTGAGTTCTATCCAGTGGTTAATATTAACCACGAGAGCAAACTTTTCCAGTGCGACAGCCTTGCCTCCGACCGTTTGTATTACCTGATGGCAGTGTCGTACCAGAGGCAGAAGAACGGCGAGGTGACAATCGCCAATATTGAAATCTTGAGCCAGCGCACACTTGCAGACAACGACGGAGAGGTAAGCTGCAAGCAAGAAAAAAGCGGTTTCTTCTACACTTTTACAGTCCGGTTGGGCGATGAGGCATTCAGCGAGGATTTAGGATACTTGTATGAATTTGGGACGACTCAATTTTTTGTGAAGGTTTCCTTGACTCCAGATACTGCTCTTGTGACAGCAGACCAGATTGGCGTTAACCAGTATTACAATAAAAAAAACGGCACTATGGTTTGCAGTGCAAATGTTATGGAATCATCTACTTTTGTAGCATACAAGCCAGTGTCGGACAAGCCAGTGTCGGACGGTATGTATAGAAAATACACATTTGAGGTTATTTCCGAGAGTAAAAAGATGGGTTCTGGTACCTCTGGTGATCCTGTTCGTTGGACTTGATTATTGAACGTTAGTTAACCCTTAATCCCGAACTATTTGTATCTTTGCAAATAAATTGCAAATGTCGGGCAAATTACTTGTGTAGAGACGTGGCATCATGCCGCGTCTCTGCGTTATCGTTCAAAATATTTGCGTATGTTCGAAAAAACCATTACCTTTGGATTTTGGTGATGATGAGACAAGAAAGGTTGCACAAGACACAATCAATCAGACGATTGAATCAAAATAGGCCATTAGAAATTCTTACGGGCTGAAAGCCCAACGACAAATTAGCATAGGGCATCGCCCTATGATTCACGAACGTATATACAAATTACGCCGCAACGCGGCAAAACAACTTTGTTATGCTGCGATTGCATATTACCTATGGCGATGCCATAGGCTATAATGTCAAGCTCCTTCAGAGCTAATGACCGATTTGGGTTTAACATTGCCATATTGTTAAAATTTATAAAATAATATCCTTGTCAAATTGCCGCATAACGGCAATGTAGCGTCTGAATCATCTTCGAAATATAAATGCGATAACACAGATGTACCCAGAAAACTTCCACGAAACTCCCATAAAAAATGGGAGGTGGATGGGAGGTAGATGGGAGGTGGATGGGAGTTTCGATAAGATATCAATACTTATGCATAGTCTTCTGTAGTTTCCTGATTTTGGTTGACTATTTTGCTCTTATTACTGATGTCAGTTGACAAAAATTAATATTATTTCTATTATAGGTTGACGATATGTTGGATTTTTTGCCTTGGCGGGGCTCGAGCCCCCGCCAAGGCAAAAAATCCAAGGCGACGGGTTC
>JAZUFO010000008.1:0-2514 GCA_045640685.1 Candidatus Nanosyncoccus sp. | reverse complement strand
AGCAAAACTCGTCCAGATACGATTGCAGAAACTCCTCCTTTATTCCATGATACATGTCTTTCATAAGTGCCTTGGCATTGGAAATGGCCACATGAACCCACGGAAGCACCTTTGGAGCCTCCTTCCCGGGTACGGTTTGTCTTTCTGAAACAGAAACAACTTTCTCCACTCCGGCATGGGATCCGAGATTGTCCATTATCACTGTGGCTTTTGTATCTATCGACTTCGATGCCTCCGATTCAAACATGCTGGATTTCAAGTCTCGGATGACCTTCATTTTGATATGCCCGCATTTACGATTCTTCTTGCCTTTCTTCGGTTCGTCAACAGCCTCACTCTCAACCATGACAAGAACCTTCGCCTTCCGCTAGCTCCCAATGCCACGTTTTAAGGGCGTTTCGTCATCAGAAGGATTCTCGGTGGTAAAATACCCCTCGTCGAGTTCGACGGTATCGCTCAACCTGTATTCTCCATCCCTTTGGCCCATTACGCTTCTGAGTTTGTGGAGCATCTCCCAAATAGGCTGATAGCGCTTATGTCCGAGCTGCCGCTGCAGTTCTGCTGCTGAAAATGTTTTCTTCGTTGATGTCAGAAGGTGCATGGCCGTGAACCAATACATCAGTGGCAGATTGCTTCCATGCATCACCGTCCCTGATGTCAATGTGGTGATATGATGGCACTCGCAGCATATCCATCGGCGGTTGTATTTGTCCCAACGATGTTTTTTACCTCCACATTTGGAGCATACTAGGCCATCCTGTTCTCTGCGCTCTTTTAAATACTGTACGCAATCTTCCTCTGTGCCAAACTTTTTATTGAATTCAAGAAGCTTCATTATTCGGATAATTTGTGCTGAAAAGATACGGATTATTTTTGAATCCGACAAAAAAAACATCACCTAATTACGGATAATCATAAAGTTTTTTGGGGCCAGACCTCTCAACTCGAAACATAACCTAATCCCCAGCCTCCAAAAGAAAGATTTCATCTACGGATTTGCCGAAATATCGGGCTATTTTCAATGCCAACACAGTCGAGGGAATATAGCGTCCCGACTCAATAGAATTGATAGTCTGACGGCTTACGCCCACTGTCTGAGCCAAATCCTGTTGCGTAATATCTTTAATGGCTCGTTCCACTTTGATTGTATTTTTCATAACTTACCTTTCATTGTCTTTCTCCTTGCGGGCCTCGCGACGGCGCACCAGCAAACGAATTTTGAAAATAACGATATATACAAAAAAGGAAATTCCAAACCCACAGAACGACTTGACATACACAAACCATGGAAATGTATTATAGAGTGCCACATAGTCATTCGAAAAACAGACAGCGCCTACCGTTTGGAATAAGGAAAAGAGGATATAAATTGAAAATTGGATATATGCGGTAATGGCAACCGAAGAGAGACGAAGTTCGCGAATCATCTCATCCTCCTCCCGCTCCTTCGACAAGGCAATAAAAAGCATGCTTAGAAACAATAGCAGTTCCACTCCATTCACGTACATATAACTATAACGTTGTTCAAACAAGTGAAAAGTATTGAACGACAGTGCCATCATTACCAAACACACTGGGGTAAGAATCAGCAGCACCCATCCGATTTTTTGACAGAGGTGGGGCATCAAGAAATTTTTCTTATTCATAATAAATTGATTTTTAATGTTATTAATACTTAATTGTTTTGGAATTCCAAATGCAAAGATACGAATATTTTACAAAATGACAAGTATTTTTTACATTTTATCAATTATTTTTTACTTTTAATATTTCATAGCACGCGCTTTCCCCCCTTCAGTTTGCAGATTGTGGCAATAGGTCACATGGCTACAATCCTTGGAAACCGCAATGTTGCATCTTTTTTGTACGAGGCGGCTTACATCCGTTAGAATACGTTCGTGCAGGACAAATCAAAAATAGGCAACCGTTCAATGAGAGGCTGCCTATTTTTGATTAACGAACTAAATGATTATTCGCACACCGTTCCCATCTTTCCCATTTCAGGAAAGTCAACGATGGTGCTCATTTCAGAGCAATTCTTGAAACTTTTTTTCAAGTTCAACTTCCGGGGTTGTCTGCACCACCTGACCATCAGCATAGGTTTTGCAAGTGCATGTTTTTTTTGCAACTGCTGAAACAAGCAACGGCAGCGATTACGGCAAGGGCCAAAACTACTTTTTTCATATAAATTGGTTAACGCTGGCGATTTTTTGTTCATTTGAGTTAATCGAAGAGCCTACTTAGACCGCACTGTACAAATTTCCAACATGGCTCGAAGTCGGACAGATATAAAAAGAAATTATGATATTTCAACTTTCGAATGTGTAACGACAACGATTTTCTGGTGCCTACGGCATTGTTTTTTAACGCGAATGCCCACAAATTGCCCATGAATTATTCCAGGTGACCTCTAATAATTCAAGGAAAATTAATGATAATAAGATTTTTTTACACGAATTTTCATGAATTATTCACGAATTTTTCATAAATAATTTATTGCACAACAATAATTTA
>JAZUFO010000007.1:0-94351 GCA_045640685.1 Candidatus Nanosyncoccus sp. | reverse complement strand
ACCAAGAAGTTTTTCCGCACCACCTCTATCCAACATGACGATTGAATCGGTTGTACTACCAACGGCGAATGAAATACGAGCCGGAACGTTACCTTTAATCAAACCAGTAACAACTTTAACGATTGGTTTCTGTGTTGCAAGAACAAGGTGAAGACCAGCGGCACGACCTTTTTGTGCGATACGAACAATAGGTGGCTCAAGTTCCTTCCCTGCCTGCATCATAAGATCACTCATCTCATCTACAACAATAACAACGTATGGCATTTTGCCGCCATCGTGTTGCTGCTCATTGCCGTCTTCATCTTTAACGCCAACAGTCTCACCCTTTTCCATCATTTTGTTATATTCAACAATATTCTTAACACGCTTCGACGCAAGCAAAGTATAGCGGCGTTCCATTTCATTAACTGCCCATTTCAAAGCAGAAACAGCTTGTTGCGTATCAGTAATAATCGGAGCAAGAAGATGTGGAATGTCAGAATATTGAACCATTTCCACTTGCTTAGGATCTATAACAATAAGTTTCATATCACTTGGTGAGTTACGATAAAGCAACGAAACAATCATTGTGTTTGTCATAACGGACTTACCAGAACCAGTAGTACCAGCAATCAAAAGGTGAGGCATTTTAGCAAGGTTCGCAACAACTGCACGACCAGAAATATCTTTACCAACAGCAAACGTCAAAGCATCTGTTGAATTCTTCCATTCAGGGCTTTCCAAAATTGCACGAAGGCGAACATCAGCAGCCTTAACGTTTGGAATCTCAACACCAACAAGACTTGTGCCAGGAATTGGGGCTTCAATACGTACAGATTTAACCGCCAAATTAAGAGCAAGTTCTTTATCGTGAGTCAAAATCTTCGAAAGCGAAACACCGGCAGGTGGTTTCATCGTATATTGAGTAACACGTGGACCAACGTTTGCGCCTTCCATCTCAACCTCAATACCGAAATCGGCCAAAGTAGAACGGATAATCATCGCATTTTGTTGAATATTGCCAGCATCTGCAGGAGATTGTTTCTTTGCCAACAAATCGATTGATGGCATCTTCCAGTTAGGATCAGAAACAGCAACCAATGCTTTTTCCTCGACCGGAGCAGGAGCAGGCGCAGCCTTCTTTACAACAACACCAGCACGAGCAGGTTTCTTCTCAGCTGAAGTATCAGCAACCGCAACTCCAGAGTTAACCTTGATTTCAAGATCGCCCAATTTTCTACCACCGCTTTTTGCAGTTCTACCAACTTTTTCCTCCTCACCAATTTGATCAACATTTTTACTATACTTGACCAAATTTTTCGTCCCACGGAAGAACGTAAGAGGTGAAATCTGTAAAATAAATAGAACAGTAATAAAAATCAAAATAATATATATAAATATAACAACACTACTATCTAAAAATTGAGTCGTAAGTTCATTAAGCATATTACCAACTTCGCCACCATGACCGCCAATTCCGGCAATACCAGAAATCCAAACAATCATAAGGAAAGACGCAATCCAAACGGCGGTAGCAACTTGGTTGTTTTCGCTTCTAAAGATCTTAACAGCAAGATAAACCAAGAGAACAGGAATAATGTATGTAGCTGCGCCAATAGCAATACCGGCCAACTTATGAAATTCATTCAAGATTGAGCCACCATGCCCAAACCAAGTTACGACACAAAAGACTGCAACAGCAATCATCAAAACTGCCGAAATCTGTCGCCAAAAACCACCCGGAAGCTCGTGTCGTGGAGCTACTTCTTTAGTATTCTTACGTTTTCTACTACTACCTCTCTTTTTTGCCATGTTTTCATTATACCATAAGCAGTCTCAAGTTTCCATCTTGAGAACAGTAAAAAGAACAAAAAAATACACTACGAAAGTAGTGTCTATTATCTAACCGGCAGGATTCGCCTCGAAGAGCGATATCCTCGCTTTTTATGCATCTTTTTAATGATGTGGCTGGACCGGCAGGATTCGAACCTGCGAATGCTGGGACCAAAACCCAGTGCCTTACCACTTGGCGACGGTCCAATACCTTTCATTATATTATCACATTTTACGAATTTAGTCTATATCTAAGTAGGAGTTCTCGAATAAACTCACCAGTTTCAGTTAAGTAATCGCTCATTTTTTGCCTTACCTTCTGGCCATTTTCATCAATTTCGCCACTATATATTATATAGTCGGGCCGCAAAATAGATGAACCCTCACTCTTATTAGACCACGACCAGAAAACAAAACTCATCTTCTTTTCATTCATATAGTCATACCAGCGCTCAAATGCTTCCTTATAAATCGGTCCATCTCCGCTCGCATCGGTAATACCACACTCAGAAACAAACACCGCAAGACCCCTAGAAACAAAAGAATCAATATTATCACGCAATGTTTTATTATGAGAACCAGCATAAAAATGTAATGCATACATAATGTTCTCATATCGAAGAGGACGCTTCATAACCGGAACTAAGCTCTTACTCCAATCCGGAGTACCAACAATCACAACGGAATTCGGAGCATTCTTGCGAATCACAGGGATCACCTCATTAGCATACTGTGAAATTTGATCCCAATTCGTTCCGCTATTCGGTTCATTGCAGATTTCATAAATCACATTAAACTTATCACCATACAACGCCGATATCTTGTCGAAAAACTCAATCGCTTGTTCCTTATAAATGTTAGGATCGTTATCGTTTAAAATATGCCAATCAATAATTACATAAATTCCAAGATCAATCGACGCGTCAACAAGCTCTGTAACCTTATCAAACAAAGCAGCATTCGAGACATAGCCATTCGCATTCGGATCGGAATACATCGCAATACGAAAAACATTAATTCCCCACTCATCGCGAAGCTCTTGCAAGCCATCATGATCATACAAATCGCTAAACCATTGAATCCCATGCGAGCTAATGCCGCGAAGTTGAATAGGGTCTCCGTTACTGTCAACCAAGTTCGATCCATTCACGCTAAGCCATCCAGTTGGCGCATTCTTTTTTGCAGCTTCATCATTAACTTTATTAATATTCATAACAATTCCCCATCCAACAATTCCAATGATTATAATCGTGAATAAAAATATTAATATTTTTTTCATTAGATCCCTCTCTTAAAAAGTCCAATATATGCACTGATGCCATATTTTTTTGTTCGCTTTTTCGGAAGCGCAATATCATTATCTGGCCTAAGATCAAACACCAACGCAACGAGAAGATATAAAATATTTGTCGTAAGCCAAACTAAAGGCAAAACATATTCTTCAAATCCAATCGTAAAACCTTTATACAAAGAAAGCCCAACACCCAATAGGTTCATAAGTAACAAAATCAAATGCATACGAAGGAGTTTATTGGTTTGTTTCTCAGAAACCTGAACATTTTTTGGAGTAACATCAAATTTAAGTTCGCCGCCAACAAACAATTCCTTCAAAGTTTTTGCGGCAAGTGCAGGCATAAGAATAACTTCATAAATCTTACTCCAAGTTGCAGAACGAACTCTTCCCTCCAAAATATCAATAAGATAACGACGAACAAAATATTGAGTAAAGAAGAGTGGAATAAACACGCGAATATCACACTTAATAATAATGATTCCAAAATATGCAAACAAAAGTGGAAGCAAGAAATAAACAAATCGCTTAGATCCAAACAACCAATATTTAAACGCGAATAAATAATCCATTTTTTGACGAATATTCAAACCTTTTCGCCAGAAAAGACCATAATTACGAAACGCTTGAATGCAGCCACGTCCCCAACGAATCCTTTGGCGAACAAATGCATTCAAATCCCTAACAGATTCACCGGAAGCTAAATCTTCATCAAGAGCAATTCCGCGATAGCCATTATTTTCAATAAGCATACCAGTCGCAATGTCCTCAGCAATCGAAGCCTCAGCAAACCATCCAACACTCTTTAATGCCTTACGAGAGATAACACAGTTTGTCCCACACAAAATCGTAGAATTGTTATTATTACGAGCGAGCTGAATATGATGATAGAAATAATCCTGCTCAAACGGAGTATTAAGACTCAATTTTCTCTGGAAAATATCTGGATTTTTGAAGTTCTGTGGAGTCTGCACAAAACCCACATTGTCATATTTCACAAAGAAAGGAACAGTCTTTAATAGGAAGTCAGGATAAGGTTGCATATCAGCGTCAAAAATCGCGATATAATCAGACTTTGAATTCTTAAGAGCATTATTATAATTCCCTGCCTTTGCGCCCTTATTATCTTTTCTAGTTATATACGAAACACCAAGCTTCTTGGATAAATTTTTTAAATCCTTACGATTTCCATCATCACAGACATATATATGTACAAGCTTCTTATCTGGATAGAACATATTCTTACACGAACAAATCGTTTGTTCAAGCAAACCAAGATCTTCATTTATAGTCGCAATGAATACGTCTACATCAGGAAATTTTTCACTACTAAGCAAAGGTGTTTTTGGCGAACTTTTACTCACAATCAAAGTGTTGAAAAAATAGACTACAAAATCAAAGCAGTCTATTATTTCAAATAATACAACCAAAATTCCAAAGAATATATCAAAGAAGCCAAGCTCAAAAGGCAAAGTAAAGCCAATACGATAAACAATATAAGTGAGCGAAAGCAAAACAGCAAAAGCAAACAATAGAATCTTATAAGGTTTTTCTTTCTTTGATACAGTATATTTCATAAAAAACGTTTACCTCCGCGCACCCCCGGAAGTAAACGCTATATATTATATATATTATTAACGGCGTTTTCTTACGAAGAATGCTCCACCAGCTAATAATACCACAGTAGCAGGAATAAGTGTAACACAAGCTACAAACTCGCCAGATTCCGTGAAGATACCAGTGTTTGGAACTTCAGGTACGAATTCTGGTTCTTCTTCATAAGGAACAATCGATGTGTCAGATTCTTTTTCGGTATACTTATCACTGTAGTAAAGATTAACGATGAATCCGTCCCCATCATCTTTTGGAGTAAAGTCATATGACATCTCAGCAAAGTTTTCGTTATCAAAGCTGAGTTTTTCCATTGCGACTGGTGTATCAAACACACGAGCGTCTTTATCAAAGATAGTATCAATATCAAAGACTACATCAGATTCGCTACGAGGATAAGCCTTTGAGAACTCGTGCCAGTTATTAGACTCAAGGATAATACCATCACGGCGCATTGCATAAATAACTAGATCATCCTTTTCAAAGTCATCATTTGCTTCATTTACCTTAACTTCTGGCTTGTTTGAAGTAATATAAATAACTTCGTCGAGTGGATAGAATTGACCTTCTGTGTCCTCACGATCAGCTGCATAATTTTCGGCATCACTTGTTGTGTAAGCATAGATATCAGTTACTTCTGGAATAGTATTAATGATCATAGTTTCGGAAGGGGTACTATCTTCGTCGTCATCAGCCATAGTTGAAAGATCGTAAACGACATCGTCTTCAATAATTGTATTACCCCAAATGAAGATACTGTTCATATTATCGTCACCCATAAATGCACCTTCACCAATATATTCAACATCGTAATCGATATTGGTAAGAGCTAGTTTTTCATCCCCTGCAAAGGTGTAAGGAGCTACAATTCCAGCGTTGAATTTAGCAGGAACTGAAAGGCTTACGAGATTTGGCATTGCGCCAAATGTGTATGCACCAGGAGTAACAAATCTTGCAGCGCTAAGATCGAATCCATCTTTCTCGCCACCGAGAGATTCAAAACCAGTACCAGCAAAGGCCGCCTCACCAAGGACAACTTGTTTATCGCGGATAGAATCTGCAAACTTGATAGTTTTTAGTTTTTCATCACCACTAAATGCAGCGTCACCAATCTTTTCCAAGTTTCCATCTTGACTCAAATCAACAGTTTCAAGGTTTGAACAACCATCAAATGCTGTATCGGTAATTTCTGGAAGATTTGTAATAACAACTTCTTCCATTGGCATACCCCAGAATTCAGGGACCGAAGAACCCTCAGATAACATTGGAAGCATTGAAGATTCAACAACAAGTTTATCCATATCAACACCATAAAGAAGTGAGTTGATAGTTTGTTCAGTTGTTGATTCGAAGTCCATATCATTCTTAAAGGTGAATGTATCGAAGTGAACATCTTCATCGCCAGCATTAAATGCAGATTGACCAATAAGGTTTACGCCTGCAGGAACAACAGGGTTATTAGTAAACTCAGCACCATAGAATGCAGCTTCACCGATAGTTTCTAGACTGCTTGGAAGTTGATCAATTTTAATCTTTGACCACTGAAATGCAACGTCGCCAATTGTCTTAACGGAATCTGGCATATCAACTTCTTCTTCAACTGTCGTTTCATAGAATGCAGATGGAGCCAAAGTTTCCAAACCTTCAGGAAGGATCAATTCTTTAATATTAGATTCTTGGAAGGATGAAGCACCGAGAGTCTTCCAACCAGTCTTACTCATATCAATCTTGTTCGCGTTAACACCAAACATGTATGGATAATATGATGGCATATGATCAAATCCACCTTGTGGTTCAGTCTTAACCTTGTCAGTAAACACGATATCACCGTAGTCATGACCATTACCAAATGCACCATAGAACATATAATACATACCATTACCATAGTTCGTTGAGTAAATATCTGTATCAATAGTAACGTTACGAAGTGTATCGATATCATAGAAGGCGCCATAATCAACATGCTCCAACTTGTCACGAAGAATAAGATTTTTAATGCCAGTGCCCATGAATGCACCACCACCAATATACGTAATATCTTTGGTATCAACATCGTGGTCAAAGTTTGAGAGCTTATAGAAAGCACCAGGACCAACATATGTCAAAGCTGAAGGAATATGATCGATGTAAAGATCGGCAGTATTATTAGCATTACTAAACGCGCCATATCCAATATAAGTAATTCCGTCAGGAAGAACTAAAGTTTCATCAATCTTTGCGCCAAAGAACGCATTATCACTGATCTTTGTAATTGTTTCTGGGAGAATGATTTCTTTTGCATGAACACTGTGGAACATGTTAGGAATAATTTCTGTCCAACCAGTTTTACTCATATCAATCGTATCGTAGTTCTTTTGATAGAAGACATTAGTCCAGCTCTGTGGAGGAGCAGTTCTTACATTTTCTGTAAATGTAACATTTCCGAATACTTGATCAGCACCAGGATTGGTTTGACTTGCAGGATATGGAAGTGGATCACCAAATACTGCAAAGATACTCTTATTACCATTTGCGTTTTGGAAGTTTCCGTCATTACCAAAGTAATCAACATCAATAGTAATATCACCAATATTGTAATCATATAAGAATGAGTTATAACCAAAGTATTTCAACTTATTATTAAGAACAATGTTATGAACACTTGTGCCATAGAAAGCGTAATCTGCAATTACTTCAAGATCCTCAAAGTTAACATCATTCTCAAGTTCGGTTACACCCATAAAGGCGCCAGGACCAAAGTATTTAATTCCTTCTGGAAGATTAATATTAAATCCTTCGCCAGTAAAGATGAAGCCAAATGCATGAGCACCAATACCTTTAAGCGTTGAAGGAAGAGTGACATTCTTCAACTTCGAATTGACATTCGCAATATATGGACGAGGCATGAAATAGATGTTTGGCATAAATGCACCAGAAGCAATAAATTCATAACCTTCACCAATTACGACATTTTCAAGATTCTCAAATCCATAGAAGTAATCAGAAGTAACGACGTTCTTATACTGACTTTGCTTACCATATTGTTCATCAAAACCATTTCCATATGAACTACGGAAACCAATATGATCACTTGGAACAGTTTCATCTTCGCCATAAGGAGCAATCAATTCAACATCCGTAATACCCTTACAGACTTGCTGATCAATCTTCCAGCAAAGAGCATTAGTAGTACCAGACAAAGATGTATCATAAGCAATAGTAAGTTTCTTGATGTCATTATTACCAGCAAAGATATAGCCAGAGTTGAAATACTTTAATGATTTTGGAAGATAAAGTGAGGTCAAATGGTTGTCAGCAAATGCGCGATAATCAATACTTTGAACGCCCTCAACATTAATTGATGTAAGGCCAGTATTTTCGAATGCACATGCACCAATATTTTTTACGTTAGTTCCAGAAAGGTCAAGATTCGTATTTTCAACAAGGTTATCATTGGCAAAAGCACGATAGCCAATACTTTCAGCGTCACCAAAATCAACAAAACGAACTTTTGAGGTATCAAATGCAAGAGCCTCAACATTTTTTACATGGTTGAGATTAACAAACTCAATGCCAGAATTCAAGAAAACCGCATATTCTGCAGAAAGAACCTTATCCGGAAATGTAAATGGTCCGCTAAGTCCAGTAGTACCGCTAAATGCTTCACCATAAATATTTTCAACAGCATCACCAAGAGTCAAAGATGTAAGACTTGTACAATCTTTAAAGATTGCCGCGCCTACATCTGCAGTATTAATAACTGCAGAAACGACGTTAGTGTTTTCAAAAACACCCTTACCAAGCGTTTGATAATCATGGATTGTAATATTTACACTATTACCAACAAAAGTAGCATTACGGAAAGCATACCAACCAAAATATTTAACCCTAAAGAGGTCTGTGAGTTTCAAAGTTAAGCCTTCAAAAACACCCTCTGAACCAAGAGGCTCAGAAATAACAACATCACCGAAAACTACTTCAACTTCAGTTTCAGGATCAAGCATTGAAGAGAGGCTTTTAATTTGAATCGTGTCAGCTTGTGAGAGGTCAAGTTTTGTAACTTTTGATGTTACTTCAGTTTTTGCAGGAGGAGTAAAGAGAGTACCAACGAATGGAACCTCAGTCAAGAAATAAGTATCAACTTCAGGACGAATACCAGAAACTTTTGAACGGACATAATCAAGAGATGGAACGACAACCTCAGTTACATCCTCTGGACGATCAAAATACGAAATCATAATATTTTCGTTTGGATCATCAACAGTAACAGTGTCGGAATATGTATGACGATATCCCCAACGTACGCCAAAATCATCAGTAAAAATTCCAGCGTCAGTAACCACCGCAGCAAAAGCTCCAGCGTTAGAGAATACTATAGTTAATATATTAAGGGCAGCAAAAATACCCAAAAATAGCTTTTTATTTTTTATATTAAAAAATTTCAAAATATGACCTCCTGTTTGCCACCATCATAACACACATATATTAAATATGGTAGTGCTTTTTATTAATTCCCCTTCCGCTTTCTTTACTAGGGAAAAATGCTATAATATATATAATGAAAATTTTAGGGATTGAGTCTAGCTGCGACGAAACCGCAGCATCAATTGTTGAAGACGGCACAAAAATTTTGAGCAACGTCGTTGTTTCTCAAATCGACATTTTTGCAGAGTACGGTGGCGTTATTCCAGAAGTCGCCGCGCGCTCACATCTCGAAGCTGTCATTCCAGTCATCAATAAATCTCTAGAAGACGCCAATTGCACGTGGGACGACATCGATGCGATTGCCGTAACCCACGCGCCAGGACTACTTGGTTCCCTCCTAATTGGCACGCTCACTGCTCGCACGCTCGCCATTCTTCACAACAAGCCACTTTATGCGACCCATCATTTAAAATCGCATATCTATTCAAATTGGATCAATAAGGAGGAGTTCCCAGAATTTCCACTCCTTTCCATGGTAATTTCAGGAGGTCACACACAAATCCTTAAAATGGATAAACATAATGACTTCAAAATTATTGGCACAACCCAAGATGATGCCATTGGTGAATGTTTTGATAAAGTTGCAAAGATTCTTGGTCTTCCCTACCCTGGTGGTCCAGCAATTGCAGAAGCCGCAAAATCTGGCGATGAGAACAAATATAAATTCCCACATCCAAAAGTTGAAAATCTTAATTTTTCATTCTCAGGTCTCAAAACTGCAGTCCTACGCACCGTCCAAAAAGAACTCGGTCTCCCAATTACATATCCATCCCATGATATAAAGAATCATTTAACCCCCGAACAAGTCGCCGACTTTGCAGCCTCATTCCAAAAAACTACAACAGATATTATCGTTGAAAAAATTCAGGCCGCAATTTCTCAGAATCCAGAAACAAAATCCATCGTATTTGCCGGTGGTGTTTCTGCAAATCAAACCTTGAGAGAAACGGCAAAGAAAATCGATCTACCAACCTTCTTCCCTGATCCAAAACTATCCGGCGACAATGGTGCAATGGTAGCGGCTGCAGCATATTTTGAAATCAAGGATGGCAAAGAGCCAACCGACCCATATTCGCTAAATATTTACCCACGAATAGTTATATCGTAACCGCACATGATATAATCTAGATATGTCGAAGAGTTTTACTGAAATTACCGCTGTAGATTTTGATAAATTCGCAAAAAAATATTCAATGTCTCACTTCCAGCAAACTTCCAAATGGGGCATTCTGAAAAAAACGATGGGGTGGAAATCCCATTTTGTCGGCATAAAAGAAGGCGATAAAATCATTGCGGCATCATTAATACTCGAGAAGCCACTCCCGATGGGGCGTTCGATGTTCTATGCACCACGCGGTCCACTAATGGACTACTCAGATTTAAAATTGGTTTCATTTTTCTTCAAACATATCAAAGAATATGCGAAAAAGCATAAAGCGATTTTCGTCAAAATTGATCCCGCCATCAGCTATCAGGAGCGCGATATCAACGGTGATATAATTCCAAACGGTAAAAACAACAAAAAACTCGTTAACCATCTTAAAAAAATTGGCTTTTTTCATCATGGTTTTCAAGCAGAAGGCAATATTGCAACACAATATAATTTCATTATCAATATAAACAAAAGAACGCCCGAAGAAATATTCAATAGTTTTTCTTCAAATCATAAGAATTTACTTCGAAGAAACGAAAAAAACTGCGTCGAAGTTCGAGCACTAAAAAAAGACGAATTAGACATTTATTCAGACATAATGGAGCATACAGCAGAACGTCGTGGATTTGATAATCGCCCAACTTCTTATTATGAAAAAATGTGGGACACAATGGGTGAAGATTTTGTTATTTATCTAGCCTATGTAGATTTAAATAAATTCACAAAAAATATCATATATGAGATAAATTCACTAAAAGAAAAAAGAAAATCACTTGAAGAAAAGTTAGAAAATTCAAACCACCCAGAAAAAATCAAATCACAATTAAAAAACATTAAAGAAAATCTTTCGGGACTAAACTCACGGCTAAAGAAGTCCAAGGAATACAAAAAATCCGCAGACAGATCCGGAATTCTTAATCTTGGCGCACTAATGTTCCTAAAGAGTAAACACGAGATTATTTCCCTCTTCGGTGGAGCATACGGAGATTATCGAGAATTCAACGCCGCATACTCCTTAAACTGGGAAATGATCAAATACGCAGCCGAAAACAAATTTCAAAAATATAATTTCTACGGCATTTTCGAATACAAAGATAAGACTAGCCCATTTTATGGTCTATACGAATTCAAGCGTGGCTTCAGCGGACAAATTGAAGAATATATCGGAGAGTTCGATCTGGTTATATCAAGATATTGGTATAATGCATACAGATTAGCATACGAAGTTCCAAAATCAATACGACGTTTCAAGAATCATCAAAAATATAAGGCAAGCAAGAAGGCAAAATGAAAAATATTTTCCTACAATCCAAAGAATGGCAAAAACTTCAACACGATCTTGGAGAGAATACTTTTTACAAAGAAGCAAAAAGCTACCAATATCTCGCAATCGAAAAAAGCGTTCCATTTGGAAAATATCTATATCTTCCATATGGTCCAGTTTTTGCCGACAAAAAAGGCTTTCTAGAGGCCACAAAAGACCTCCAGGAGCTCGCAAAAAGCACAAGCGCATTCTTTATCAGAATCGAGCCAAGAAACCCCAAAGCGGCCGAATATTTAACAAATAAGGACATTTTAAAAGGGGTTTCTATTAAAAAATCAAAAGATATCAATCCTAAAGAGACCTGGGTTGTAGACCTAACCGATTCGGACGATGACTTAAAAAAGCGACTTCCATCACGCCTACTCCGTTACTATCGCAATGCGGAGAAAAACGGCATCAAAATTACAACTTCCAAAAATCCAGATGACATCAAATATCTTCTAGATCTTCAACAAAAACTAGCCAAGAAAAAGAATATTAATACTTTTTCCGAAAAGTATCTTCAAACTCAACTAAAGCAAGATTTTGCAACTCTCTACCTCGTCCACTACGAAGAAAAAGTTATCGCCGCAGGATTGGTTTTTGATCACGAAGACACCCGCTACAATCTTCAAGGCGCACAAGATGCAAACTATCTCAAATTGCACGCAACCGGAATTCTTACAATAAGACTAATCATGGATGCTAAATCAAAAAATCTCGACAAGTTCGACTTCTGGGGCATTGCACCAGAAAACGCACCAAAAAATCATCCATGGGCAGGTTTCACGGGTTTTAAGAAAACCTTTGAAGGAAAAGAGGTCGATTATGCAGGCGATTACGATATTATCTTGAGCAGAACAAAATATCACGCCTACAATATCTTTAGAATAATCAATCTAAAACTTAGGAAACTAAAGCCTTAATTCGGCGAATAATCCTAGAAGTCTTGAATCTGACAGGGTTCAAGACTTTTTTAAAGCCACCAATATATTCTTCGACATCAATTCCAAAACCCGCTTTAAAATCGAGCAAATGATTTTCAGGAGAGAAATCACCTTCAACACCATAGAAATTAAATTTAGGAATTCCACGCCTAATGCATTCTTCCATCAACCAACTATTAATCGCGGTTGGGCCATTGAGTTTTTTATATTCCTCTACCATTCCAGCCAAAAATGAAACAATTTCATTTGGATGAACAAAACATAAATCGCCGGCGATAATCTTATCAGAATCCTTAATTTTAGCAGCCACAAACAAAACCTTATCACCAAAGGAATCCCATACATCCTCAAAATATTTCACATCACGCGTTACGATTCCATTACGAGCATCACTACTCACAAGCGCCTCTCGCCAAGCAGGAATCTGTTCTTTAGAATCAAGCACAAAAACATCGAGTTCCCTACCAGTTTTACGCATGTAGCGCCTTGTTGTACTCGTTACAGAAGCATAAATATCATCCAGATTCTTCATGCCTTCAAGATTTTTTGTTGCCATCCAACGATTAGCTTTAAGCTCCGTTTTCACGGTAAAACCCATGTGCGAAAAACCATGTTTTCTAAAAATCTCAAAAATCTTTGAGCGATCAAACGATTCCCTCTTTTCACCGGCGCCATCACGAACAGAAATCATAACAGGTGGGAAAATTTCGATTTCAAAAAATTTTCGTTTGTAGGCAAATTTTAGAAGCTTCTCGATAAAGAAATCAACGAGTTCCTCTTTTTCCCAATCCAAAATCGGTCCAATCTGAACCCAAGCTTCTTTATAGCGTTCAATTAAAAGACAACAACCAAGAACCTTCTCGCCCTCTTTCACGCCCAATAAAAAAGAAGAAAAGCCCATCTTATGACGCAAAACAGCACGCTCCTTAGATTGGAAGAAATTCCCGTAAGGAGATTTTTGCTCGAATTTAGCAAATTCGGATTCAGAAAGTTCACAAAACTTCATATTCAAATTTTACCTTTTTTATCGTATTTATTCAAATCAAACAGAGGGTTTTTATCCGCATCAATAATCGCTTGCGCTTTTTTTGTAAGCTTCAAAAGCCCCGCTTCGGTTGAAGAAGAACCAACATGAATCGTTTCAACAACGACACCGTGCGATTTACGACAAACCTGCACACCAGTTGCGCCAGATGCAGTCTTAAATTTACGAATAAAAGCCATACCTAAATTTTAGCACAATTCCCTATTAAGAATCAGTAACAGTAGTGAAAGCTTAGTTCCCTTTTCTTATGAAGTATGACTGTCTGGAAAAATTTTTCTGGAGCCGATAGGTTTTTTGCGAAGCAAAAAACCTTGGGGTAAAATACCTTTTTTGGGTCTCAAAAAAGCTCTAATGTAGCGCGAAGCGCGAAAAAATTTTTTTGAAATTTGGGGTAATCGACCCTATTTTTTCGAAAATTTTCTAATTTTTCCACAATTTTTAGCCATAATTCCCCACTTTTATCCACAAAAACCACAAGGATTTTAACTATCATTCCTCTTATTCTTAGCAACCACTTGACTTAGCATCCCACGCGCGTTAATATAAGAATAACCAAAATCACCAAACTAGTGACTAGGGGAGAAACAAAAAATATTGAAAACGGTTATGTATAACATAAAATCCGTTATTATGTCAATGCTTATAAAGCATTTATGCTTTTTTGTAAAGAAAAACCACGTGTAAAAACGTGATATTTTTTATGAAATAACAGGGAAACAAGCCGTGAAAAAAAGGACCACAATTCGTGGTCCTAGAAAAATCCTAATCATTAGTTAGTAAAAAATCATAGAAAGTCTGTGCGTCGTTAAAATCATAAAAATCAAGAGCAAAGGAGCCAACAAGTTCATGCATCTCCTCAAAAGAGCAGCATCCAGTCCTATTGACTAATTCCTGCAAAAACTCCTGACAATCTTCGAAACTCTCCTCGTAGGGAACTAAAGTGATAGTAAACGTATCGTCATTCATGGAATGACATCTAAGAATCCCCCTGTTAAGTGAACCCGCAATAGCCTTTAGATCTTCGTAGTTATCTATGCTTCTACCCATATAAGATTTCTCCTTTCTAAAGTACAAAACTACAAATGAGCAGGAAAACCTGCCCACAGTTACTCTGTAATTATATCATTTGTGATAGAATTAGTAAATAAAGAGGTAATACAAATGGCTAAACTATATTTCAGATATGGCGCAATGGGCTGCGGCAAGACAATGCAACTCCTTCAGGTTGCCTTTAACTACGAAGAACGGGGAATGAAGGTCTGCGTCCTAAAACCAGGCACCGACACCAAAAATGGACAAAAACTCCTAACACGTATTGGCCCAGAAAGAGAAACCGACTTCGTCGCCACAAAATCGGATAACATCTACGAAATCGTAAAAGAAAAATACAGCGATGTAGCCTGCATTTTAGTCGACGAATCACAATTTCTCACCAAAGAACAAGCCGATCAGCTAATGCTCATCACAATTGAACTAGATATCCCTGTTATGGCCTACGGATTACGCCTCAACTTTAGAGGGGAATCAAACGGCTTTGAAGGGGCAACTAGACTCCTCCAGATCGCACACGACATCGAAGAACTAAAAACCATTTGTCACTGCGGCCATAAAGCTACAATGAATTGCCGTTTCCTAAATGATAAACTCGTTACTGATGGACCAGACATCTTAATTGATGACGGAAGCACTAAAATCGAATACCGCGCACTCTGCCCAGCTTGTTTCCACAAATTGCAACAAAACTAAGCCATTAAAAATCCCCCTGTTTCCAGGGGGATACAAGTTCTATTCACCTACGCCTGATGAATAAATAGAAAAAAGCATTATTAAGTTGTCTTAAAGTTTTTTGCGGCCATAAAAAGTACCACTAAAACTACTAAGATGCCGAGACAAATTGGCCAAGAAAGGCTAACGGATACAAATACTGGCGCTAAGAGACAAGCAGTTGTTGACATCATCTTAATAAAGATATCAAGAGCAACACCTACAACGTCCTTACGTGTATCACCAATAGTATCGCCATTAACAGCATTGTCGTGTGCCTCCGATTTTTCACCGAAGATTATTTCAAGCATTTCATCCTCACCAACACCCTTATATTCAGGATGATTAAAGACATAGTTCTTAATAAGTTCATTAATTTCAGCAACAGATAAACTCTGCATCATAAATGACTTAAATTCACCACTCTCAATAAACTTCTTAGCATTATCAAAAGCGCCACCAGAGTTACCCATAAAGATAGCTCTAGGGATAGCAACAAGTGTTGAACCAATCAATAAGCCACCAACGGCTTCAGGACCAACCATAAATCCACCAACTACAACAGCTGAAACTGCGATAAGTGATGGAACAAGCATCTTAGAAAGAGCACGATTTGTTGCGATTCTAATTAAAGTCTCGCAATCTGGCTCCTTTTTGCCCGAAATAATATCTGGCATCTGTTTCTTTGTTTCTTCGGCCATTGCATAAGCCGCATCGATAGTATTATCGGAGAGAATCGCGATAAACATTTCGATTAAAGCTGCTCCAAAGAGAGCACCGAACATAACCGAAGCATCTGCAATATTAAGTGTTGGAGCTCCAGATGAATAAGAGCCAACATAAGAAGTAATAAGGGAAACAGTTGCAAATGCAGCTGAGCCAATAGCGAATCCCTTACCAATCGCTGCAGTAGTATTACCTACAGCATCAAGCTTATCTGTAATTTCTCTAACTTCTGGATCAAGTTCGCATGCTGAAGCAATACCACCAGCATTATCTGCAATAGGACCAAAAGCGTCGATGGAAACAGTAGCTCCAACAAATGAGAGCATACCAAGAGCAGCAGTCGCAAAACCATAGCTGCCTGAAATTTTTGATGAAATAAAGAGTGCTAAACCGATGATACCCATAGGCAACATGCACGATCTAGAACCAACAGCGTCACCTTTTGTAACACCAAATGCAACACCTTCATACATATACTTCGCAATTTCGCGAACACTCGTAAATCTAGTATCAGTATAGTACTCGGTAATTTTACCAATAGCGACACCTGATGCAATTCCAAGCATCATAGTAATCCATGGAGAAATCCAGCCAAACATAAATGTGTCTGGAACAGTAAGGTTACCAAAGCTAAAATACGCAACGGCAAGACCAATCAAAGATGTAAGACCAGCAACGATATAAGTTGCAAGATCAAGTTCCTTGGCAGGCTCATCACCCATCTTACGAAGAAGAATGAAAATCATACCAATAACAGCTGAGAATAAACCACCAACTGCTACGAAAAGAGGGAACTTACAAGCTGCAGCAAAGAATGCTTCCGAAGTACTAATGAAGTATCCAGTAGTAGCAGCAATAATCATTGGTGCGACAACAGTAGCGATAAAGCTTTCCAAAAGGTCAGAACAGTTACCACTAATATCGTTTACAAGATCACCTACATTATCGGCGATCGCACTTGGATTTCTATGGTCATCTTCTTTAAGTCCATAACCAACCTTACCAACAATGTCCGCAGAAATATCAGCAGACTTCGTATAATTACCACCAGCTACTCTGTTAAACATAGCAACGAGTGAACAGCCAAATGAATAAGCTGTAAGTCTTGTAATCGATGGATTACAAGGTAAGTTTGCGATAAAACCAGTACCAATCGCGTTTGGATCAATCAATCCAAAACAAGCAATCAAAACTGAAAGTCCGAACAAACCAAAAGCAGGTACACCAATACCAGCACCAGAACCACCGAGTAAAGCCGTTTTAACAGTTTCACCAATATTACGTGTTTCGAGTGCAGTGTTTGTTGTACGAACGTTAGCGTATGAAGAAATCTTCATACCAAAAATACATCCCATACTACTCATCAAAGCTCCCACCAAAATGGATAAACCACTTGTTTTATCAACAAAGAGAGAAAAGATGATAGCAAGCACTGGAACGACAATAATAATTGTCTTGTACTCTGTAATCATGAAGATATTCGCACCCTCACGAATTTTCTCAGCAAGCTTCACCATTCTTGGTGTTCCTTCTGGCAATGCCTTCATTTTTGTGTAACAAGTGAACATATAAATGAAGGAAATTAAAATGACACCAAAAGATACTGCATACATCATAATTAATGCCTCCTTTTTTAAATAACAAAGACCGGCAGTCATCCGGTCCTCCGTTCTGTTTTATTAGCAACACTCGGCGTAAAAGTGTTTGCATACGACACCGATATTGTACCAACTCTACCCCAATAATGCAAGCATAAGCACCTCTGTTAAAAGGCAAGAAAAAGCCACCCAAAACAATGGGTGGCTTAAAGTAGAGGGAATTATTTTAAAGAGGAATTCCCGTCTGAATTGTTTTTGTTACATACATCGAAGAATCATAGTCAATTCCGATATTATAAAAGCAATAAAGACGAGAAACACCCGCATCATCAAGTATTCCAATAAGCTCCGGCGCCCTCTCATATTTCAGACCTATATAAAGATAGGTTCCCTTGAGAAGGGGATCAAAAACAGGGTGACGAAGCGGATGATTTTCCGCAACCACAAATCCAGCTTCCTCAATACCTGCACAAAGATCGTCCGGCAAATCCTCAACGGCAATCATCAAGAAAAATTCTCGATCTATTTTCTTTCCCGCTTCAATAAAAAATTTCAGAGCAACATCATAGTTACTATCTGTCACAAACAAGAACTCCGTCAAAGAATGACGACATTCCCCTTCTAATACTGCCATACTCATTTCTTACCTCCTACACAAAATCTTTGCCTGAAAAAACATTAGTTACTAAGCACACATCAGCCGAACTGCAATTATTGCAGTAAAAAAAGAAGACCTTCTCAACGGCATCGTCTTTAATGGCTGGTTCTAAATCCTCCGGATCACCAAGAAGATAGACTCCATCACCAAAATCGAGTTCCAACACCCGTGTCAGATCGATTGGCGCAACAGTTTCATACCTGATCTTTGTTTCACCGTATTCATAAAAATTTGCCACATCGTTTTTATGACAAATAGTCATAAAATTGCATTTTTCTCTATGAATTAGATTTGCAATTTTATACGATACCTGACGCATAGCATCAAGATCCACATTTGGCCAACGGAAGAGAAATTCCGTATTCGACGCATACAGTGAGACGCGCAAATCAGAAATAAGATCGCGAATCTCCGCAATCAACTCTCCATCCCGCGAAGAAAAAGAAAATTTTTCCTGCATACATAAACCCTCCTTTTTAAGTTTCAATACCAAACAGTATCATCTATTATTATAGCACAAAAACGACAAAAAATCAAGAAAAAGGGAGCCTCCAACAGGGGAGACTCCACTTTTAAATATTAGGCAATTATTTCGAGCTCTTGTTTCAAACGTTCAATCAGGCTTGTTTTTTCAGCAATACCATCACGAGTTTCTTTCACAAGAGCAGCCGGAGCTTTATCAACATAATTTGGATTCATCATGCGAGCATTAAGCGCATCAAGCTCACGACCAACCGAAAGAATACGCTCGGTCAAAGCCTGCTTATACTCAACAACAATCTTTTCTGGAACATCCAAATAGATTTCTTGATTTGCGAGCGCAAGGCGAATGCCTTTAGGGGTTCCTTCGCTAGAAGTAATAGATGGAACACCGGTCAAACGGCGGAGAAGTTCAACATTATCGTTTATGAGGGAGTCATCACCATAAATAATTGGCCATTTTTTGCCACCTGGAATGGCCTGTAAGGTGCCTCTAACCTCAACCACTATAGTTATCAACTTATCGAACAAAGAGGCCGAAATTGGGTCATATTTGAGCTTTGAAGGCCATGTCTGATTAATGATCAAACCATCAGTCCATGACAAATTCTGCCAAATCGCTTCAGTAACGAAAGGAGCGAATGGGTGAAGCATAATCAAAATGTTTTCCAATGTCTTCTTCAAAAGTGGAACATTCTTGAATACCTTTTGACTCTCAATAAACCAGTCAGCATACTTATCCCAAATAGTTGAGTAAAGAATCTCAACCGCTTCCGCAAAACGGTATTCAGAAATGCAGCGACCAATTTGGTTTGAACACTCGTTAAGTTCGCGACAAATCCAGTCCTCACCACTGTTTTCGGTTGTGTACTCAGCATCAGAATCACCTAATTCATCAACCATACTCTGAATGTAGCGTGAAATATTCCAAAGCTTATTGCAGAGATTGCGACCAGAAACAACTGAATTCTCAGAAAATGCCTGATTGAGACCAGCGGAACGTCCACGAAGAATTCCTAAGCGGAAAGCGTCAGAGCCATATTTTGCCACCATCTCAATTGGATTAATTACATTACCCTTAGACTTAGACATCTTCTTGCCATGAGCGTCAAGCACGAGGCCATGCAAATAAACTTCCCTAAATGGAACTTCACCAGTAACATAGATACCAATCATGATCATACGGGCAACCCATGCAAACAAAATGTCAGCACCGGTTTCCATAACATTGAGAGGATAGTAAGGGTTTACCTTGCCCTCCATCCAGTTTGTACAAACAATTGGCCAATGTGAAGAAGAGAACCAAGTATCAAAGGTATCTTCATCGCGCTCATATTCAACGCCGCCAACATTAATAGAAGTCAAATTGGTGCGAGAATCAAAAATCCAATCTGGAGCATCAGTCGCATCCTCGCTGACCTTCTTGAACATTGGAATCGCAATACCCCAAGGGATTTGACGTGAAATGTTCCAATCTTTCAAACCCTTAAGATAATTAATCAAAACTTTTTGCTTGTTTTCAGGATAGAACTTAATTTCGTTATTCTCGAGATGAGCGATTGCGTTTGCAGCCAATCTTTCAACATCGATAAACCATTGCTCTTTAAGCATTGGTTCAATTACGGTATCACACTTATAGCAGTGAGCAACAGAGTGAGAGATCTTCTTCTCACCACGAGAAAGACCGGCAGCCTCAAGATCTTTCAAAACCTTCTTGCGGCATTCATCTTTCGTAAGTCCCATATAAGCCTCAGGGACGTTAATCATGTGTCCATCTTCGGAAATAACCTGGATACGTTCCAAATCATGGCGCAAACCAACCTCAAAATCATCAAAATCGTGAGCAGGTGTAATTTTTACGGCACCGGTACCAAATTCTGGATCAGCATGTTCATCGGCAACCACAGGAATCTCACGATTTGTAAGAGGTAATTTAACAGTTTTACCAATCAAATCCTTATAGCGTTCATCTTCAGGATTAACTGCGACCGCAGCATCACCAAAAAGTGTTTCAGGACGAGTAGTTGAAACAACAATCTCACCACCATCGTATTGATAAGCGATATCCCAGAGGCGACCGTCTTCATCTTTATGCTCAACTTCGATGTCAGCAAATGCGGTTTGATGTTTTGGACAGAAATTAACGAGCTTTTCACCCCTATAAATCATGCCATCTTTCCACATCTTCTCAAAAGTCTTATAAGTGCGAGCAACCACATCTTCATCAAGAGTGAAGGTTAGATCATTCCATGAACATGAAGCACCGAGAGCGCGAAGTTGCAACTCCATATTGCCACGTTGTTCGGCCACAAAATCCCAAACACGAGCATAAAGTTCATCACGAGAATATTCAAAGCGAGTATGACCCTCTTTTTCGAGAGCACGTTCATAAACCACCCAAGTCTCAAAACCGGCATGATCGGCACCTGGAACATACCAAGAAGAACGACCATTCAAACGATAATAACGAGTCAAAGAGTCCTCAAGCGCAATCGTCAAACCATGACCAATGTGCAAATTACCGTTCGCATTTGGTGGTGGCATCACAATAGAGAAGGTCTTTGGGTTCTTACCTTCAATACGATCATCAATTCCGTCGCCATCATTATCGACTGGCAAATCGGTCATTTTTGGCGCAAAAGCACCGCTAATTTCCCAGGTTTTATAAATTTCTGGTTCAAATTCCCCCGGTTCATAACTACTCGCAAATTTCATGCCTTAATTATACCACATTTCCCCAGTAAACAACCCTCCCATCTTGACAAAATCGCCAATCTGTGCTTAAATGAAAATAGTTCAAAAAATAAAACAAAAAGGCAAAACTAAAACATGGAAAAATTTCCTTCAAGCACACCAGACCAGATTTTTGAGTCTGAAGAAACCAAACAAGAATCTCCAGAATTACTTCCTCCATGTGAACGAATTGGCCATTTAAACCCAGACGACTATCCTATTCTCTCCAAGCAAAACAGCAAAATTAGCGCAAAATCAGAAGAGCGATATGAATGGGGGATTGATTTATCCGCCAGTGAATACGTCACAGATACCGCCAATCTTATTGCCATCATCGATGGAACCGCAGAAAGTCGCAAAGGCGAACCAAAAACAGAACATGTTATCTATCTCGATAAATCTGCTCGCCCGGTTAGCTGGCTAACCAATGTTTTCTGGGATACCTTCTCAAAGGAAAAACGCCCACCACATTCATATCTCGCCATCGATCGTGCAGACTGGTTCCGTAAAGTAGGCATTAACAGCGATAAAGACGGCAAAGATAAAGAAGATCGAAAAACACTCTTAACGTTTTCAGATTTTAACAGAAATGCAGACAGATTAGACAAGAGATACTTAGCCGGTATTCGAGCTCTTTATATTGAAGACGGCGTAGACGACAGTGATCCAGACAAAATCATGGACACCCCAGCATCCTTAGATGGAAAACATATTCTCATTGTCGACGAGGTTAAGCGCTCTGGCTCAACACTAGAAATCGCAAAATGGCTCATTGAACACGCTTTCAAAGATACCACCGTAGAAACAGCGTATTTTTGGAAAAGCGATTTCCAGAGAATAGAGGAAAGAAACGCAGACAACGAAATAGTTCGTCAGGAAGATGTCATGATGGATGTCCCAATCTGGTACGACTCAGAATCTTCGCACGGACGCGGCATTGATGATATTGATGTAAAATTTTTCCAAGACCGATACGAAGAGTATCCAACAAAGAGAAATTTAGCCAAAAAGCTCGGTGCCTTTATACTTGGTAAGCCAAAAAATCTCGTAGCCGAACCTGGCCAAAAATCACGCCAACTCGCTACAGAGATAAAAAGGCTTAAAAGAGATTACGACGCTGGGAAGATCCTTCTTCAGGCGCCTATCGCCGGAGAACGCGATACGGACGAATATTGTGATGAAATGGAAAAACAGGGCTTCGTCTTTGAGCCAAACAGTAAAAATCCAAACTCATATACAAGAATCCGTGATAGTTTAGGTAAAAAAATCCCCCAATAATGGGGGATTATGATTTGATAAATCCGAGGCTCGTGCCGTCTTCAAATACTGTTAAACTCAAATAGGCATCTTCACCATTACCGGTATCAAATCTTTCTGTTTGGATCGTGTAGCTTGTAGGGTCAAAGACAACAGACGTTACTTCTAACCCCCTTCTTAAAAATGATCCATTAGAACCCAAGGCGATCAGATGAAAATCTGCTTTACTCCCTTCAATTGGGGCAGACCGCGGAATTTCCGCGTATTCAACTTCGATCAACATTGCCATCACTCTCCTTCCTCAAAAATGTGCAAAACGAAATTGTTTCGGACCATTATTGTATCACAAAAAGGAGATTTTGTCAATAATACATAAGCTTTTACAGGGATTTTTCTCTTGACAGCATCCCAATCCACCCCTTAAAATAATGATATTATCCAAAAACAGGGGAGGTGTTTAAAAAATGGATGGCAAATTAATTGAAGCGATTTGGAGTATTCCATGGTCTGAGTTTAGGGAGAATTTTAAGAGACATTTTAGTTACATTCTTCCAGAATACCAAAAAGCCCTTTTGGGTCGCGCCAGTCTATTGGACTACGAATCACTAAAATCTGCCATGATAAAACTAGGCATAGACGAAAATCTTCTAGATACAAGTATTAAAATTCGCGACGCAGTCATGGCAATATCCTCTAGAATTTCAAAAGAAGAAGAGGGAGAAATATAATAAAGCGGAAACAGATGTTTCCGCTATTTTTCTCTTATCTAACCATTAAAACGCAAGTTCTTCTTGGATTTCTTTCATTCTCTCTGCCGGAATCTCAAGAGTCTTAACATTCAACAAATCTTCAGGGAGCGGAATTAGATGAATATGCGCATGAGGAACATCGACCCCGTAAATCTTCCAAATAGTACGCTTGCCGGTTTTTTCTTCAAGATGCTTCGCAATCTTCTTCGCAGCACGCATCAAAGCAACATAATCCTCATCTTCAAGATCATAAATTTTATCAATTTCCACCTTCGGAACCACCAAAGTGTGCCCCTCAGATTCAGGATTAATATCTAAAAAGGCATACGCTTTATCATCTTCATAAATCTTATATGAAGGAATCTCGCCCGCGATAATTTTCGAAAAAATACTATTCATTTTCCATCTCCTTATATGGCTTACTAATAATTCCATAAACAAGCGCAAGATCGATGCCAAATACAAGACCGCCCATAACATCGGAGAACCAGTGCATACCAGAGGCAACGCGACCAAATGCAACGAATCCCATCAAAAGAACCAAAACAAGATCAATCAAAACACGAAGTTTCTTACTCTTAACATATTTTGGCATCATCATTATCATCATAAGAGTGATCGTGGTTGCAATTAGTGTATGCGTAGAAGGGAATGAAGGTTCCGCAACGCCATCAATCAAGATTGGACGGTAATTTAGAATGCAAAATTTTTCAAATACTACATAAACAATCGCAAGAAGTGCCAAGCTTGGCAAAACACACAAAAGCTCACGATCAACTTTCTTTAAACTGCGACGCTTAATCCACTGACGAATCCCCATAATTCCAAAAATCGCAAATCCAAGAATCAAAACCGCAATCGCGATATCTGTTAATTTATCTAAAAGATGATTTTCCCCAAAGAAATCAAATATTGTAATATCTAAATTATCCATATAACAATTATACAACAACGCTAAAAATAAAAAACAAGAGAGCAAGCTCTCTTTTATGGCGGAAGCGAGAGGATTCGAACCTCCGAGACTTTGCAGCCCACACGATTTCGAGTCGTGCGCCTTCAACCACTCGGCCACGCTTCCATCTCCAATTTTAGCACAATCTCCCCTTATTTTTCAAACAAGAAACTTAAACCAACTCATATTCACCTCATTTTTCTATTCACTTTTTGAAAAAATATGGTATAATGAGGATGTCACCATTTTGGTGATGCTCATTTAATTTCTAGGTGGATGTTTTTGTCTGGAGCAATCCAGGAAGATATCCACATATGCACCCGTAGCTCAGCTGGATAGAGCGTTTGCTTGCGGAGCAAAAGGTCGTAGGTTCGAATCCTGTCGGGTGTACCAATTTGAAGAAACAAAGAAAACAAGAATTCATTCTTGTTTTTTTGTTTCAAAAAATTGGTAACCGAAAGACGCAGTCTTGAGGTGGATTTGAAGTTCATCTTCAAATCCTAACCCGGCAGAGATCCCTATCCTGTCGGACCTTCATCCTATTCCTCAAAATTATCTAAAAGAGACCGAGTTGTTCTCCCTAAAAATAAGTGTATAATAATATCTATGGAAAAGAGTAACGCCCCTATCGCAGAACAAAACAAAAAAGGTGGTCTAAAAACTAAAACTCAACAACTCCGCGCAAAGCTTTTGAGCTCTTATTATGGTAAACCAATCAAAGATATGAAGCTCATCGCAATTACTGGCTCAACCGGAAAGACGGTCGTTGCTCACTATCTTCATGAAATCCTTAACGCAACAGGCGAACAGGTAGCAGTTTTGGCCTCAGATCAACCATTCAAAACCGCCGTTCTTCACAAGTTCCTCAACGACGCATGGAAAGCTGGCGCAAACTATGTTGTTGTTACAACCCCAGCCGAATCTCTTCGCGACAACGTCTTTTATGGACTACCTGTCCATATTGCCGCAATGACAAATTTCGTTACTTCATCTCTTAAAAATATGTCGCCAGAAGAATATCTCGAAAACGAAAAAACTCTCTTCGATATGAAACCAGAAAACGTTGTTCTAAATTCAGACGACATAAATTATGAAAAATTCCGTGATTTTTATGGCACCAAGAAAACCATAACTTATGGCCGCACCTCTTCAGATGTCAAAATCCTCAATTCAAAGCTTTATCGTCTCGGTACCGAAGCAACATGTTCAATGAATGGCGAAATTCTTACACCAGCAACATTCATTCCTGGCGAAACCGCCGTTTCGTACATGGCTTGCGCACTCGCAATCGCCAATATACTAGACATTAATCCAAAGAAAATCCTCGAAGGCATCGCAAATTATGAACCAACCAACAATTAATTCTCATCTCCTAGTTTCAGGAGCTGATTATTTTGCTGACGACTACAAAATTAATCCATACTACAACGATTCAGCAATTAATCTCGAGAAGGCAAAAGAGGAACACGCCAACATCGTAAAATGCTTCAAAGAGGCAGGCATCGAAATTACCCAAGTTACTCCACCAAAAGATTGCCAAGATGGCGTTTATACTGCTAACTGGGCTGTCATTAAAGATAAAACAGCAGTCATGTCTCGTCTTCCAGAGGCTCGCAAAAATGAAGAGCCTTACGCAAAGCAGGTTCTCGAAAATCTCGGATACAAAACTATTGAAGTTCCCAAAAATTACCTTTTTTCTGGACAAGGGGACTGCTTACCATGTGGTAAATATCTTTTCGCCGGAAATGGCTATCGCTCGGATAAACCAGCCCAAGAATTTGTTGCTAAAACACTCGGACTCGAACTTATCCAACTCCACACAATCCCACAACTCGACCAAAACGGGGAACCATACACAAACCCAGTCACAAATCACGCCGATTCTTTCTTTTATGATCTCGATTTGGCCCTCTCGATCATCTCTGAAGATTGCATCGCATACTGCAAAGAAGCATTCGATGAAGAGTCTCAAAAAATACTCGAGAATCTCGACATCGACAAAATCCTTATCGACTACAAAGAAGCAACAGAAGGCTTCGCTTGCAACCTAGTAAGCACCGGCAAAACCGTCATTATGAGCAACCATACTCCAAAGTTCCAAAAGGAACTTGAAGCACGCGGTCTAACCTGCCTCACACCAGAAGTATCCGAACTCAAAAAAGGTGGTGGATACATTCGCTGCATCTCACTAGCAATCTAAAAAATAACCAGGCTAAAACCTGGTTATTTCATTATTTCTTCGAAACAACTTTTTTCAAAGCTTTTTTGATTTCATCTGGCTCATAATATTCATGCTCACCATCTACACGTTCAATAGATTTTTCATGTCCCTTACCAAGGAACAAAACCGTATCGCCTTTTTTTGCCATCTTCAAACACTCCAAGATTGCAGTTGGACGATCCAAAATCTTAAACAAATCTTTGTCGTCCTTCTTACCAGATTTTCTAGCACCAACCGCGATTTGCTCCAAGATTTCCATACCAGGAGTATCACGATCATCCTCTTCAGTTAAAACCACAATATCCGCATATTTGCCCGCAATTTCACCTTGAGGCTCACGCTTCGATGGGTCGCGTCGACCACCGGCAGAACCAAACATCACAATAAGGCGGCCTTTTGTAGCCTTCTTCATATCTGGCAAAAGTTTTTCGAAGGCATCAGGAGTATGGGCATAATCAATCATTACATTATAATCTTGTCCCATATCAAAACTGGTTGTTCTACCCTCAACACCCCCAAGTGCAGCAATACCGTCCTTAATTTGCTTGTCGCTAAGACCAAGTTTTTTACCAACACAAACAGCAGCCAAAGAATTATAAACATTAAAGATTCCAGGCATTTTTGTTTCGATTTTTATATCACCACATGAATAAGAAACGCCAGTTACACCCAATTTAACATTTTCTGCACGTTTTTCACCACTTTCAATACCATATGTGACATATTTTCCAACGTCCTTCTTGAAAAATTCAGCAGATTCATCATCAGCATTAATAACACCAAACTTTGCCTTTTTAAACAATTTACGCTTCGCATCGCGATAACGATCAAAAGTTTTATGATAATCCAAATGCTCATGTGTAACATTTGTCATAACCGCAATTTCAACAGGAACACCTAAAATACGATATTGCGCCAAAGCGTGAGATGTGACCTCAAGAATCAAATACTCAGCACCTTCACCACGAATCGCTTTAATACGCTTATTTAGCGTATTAGGATCAACCGTGGTCATATGCTCAATCTGTTCATTGAGATCCTTCTCATTTCCACCAACACCACCCCATGCAACAGTAGTCATCAAACCAGTCTTAAAACCAGCATGATTCAACATTTTCCATAACATAAAACAGGTAGTAGTTTTACCATTTGTTCCAGTAACTGCAATGATCTTCATCTTTTTACCAGGAAAACCATACTTTGTTCCGGCAGCAACAGATTTTGAAACATGATACGGGACCACTAAAGTATCATAAAACGGAATACTTTCTTTTTTCATACGACTCCTTTAACGATAATGCTTGAGAGATTCAATTGGGTTCTTTGATGCAGCCTTAATTGCTGGATAGATACCAAAGACAATTCCAACCAAAATCGATGTAGCAAATGTAACAATCAAAATTTGTAAACTAATAAATGGTGCAAACGGAGTAATGACTGAAACGAAGAATGCGAAGATATACCCCAAGACCAAGCCAAAGAATCCACCAAGAAGGGAAAGAATCAATGCTTCAAACAAGAATTGAGCCAAAATATTCTGTGAAGATGCGCCAACAGCCTTACGAATACCAATTTCGTGGTCACGCTCCGCAACGGAAACCAACATAATATTCATAACACCAATACCACCAACTACAAGCGAAATTCCAGCAACAAGTGTCAACATTCCAGAAACAATTGTAAGCAATGAGCTTGCAGGGTGAGTAATTTGATCACCATAATAAGTTGTAAAGTTCGTATCACCAGATTTATTTTCAATTAATTTATTACGGATTGATTCAGAAACAGCAGCAAGACTCTCAGTATTTGTTGCCTTAACGTTAATTTGTTGAACCTGAACTCCACCAATAGCACGAGCAAGTGCAGATGCGTTCAAGATAATAGCGTTATCAAAATCTACGTTATTAAAGTTGATTGATTCTTCAACCTCAGATAGAACACCAATAACAACAAATCTTTCGCCATGAATATTTAATGTTTTTCCAACAGGATTATTAGTATTAAACAACATCAAAGACATCGTATGGCCAACAACCGCAGTATTACTCTCGAAAGTATCATTCACAAAAGTACCGAAGCGAAGTGCTAGAGGTTGGATACTTACAAAATCAGGAGTTGTACCTAGAAGAGTAACAGAATCAATTGTATTTTTCTCAGCAACAACCGTACCAGTAGCAATTGAGACAGGAGCAACAGCGGCTACATTCTCAATTTCTGAAATTGCTTGTACATCTTCGAGTGCAAGGCTACTCTTTTGATATGCGTTTGATGAAGTTAATTCAGAAACGATATCAGTTATTGTATCACGCGTGCTTGTTGGGCGAACAACGATCAAATCAGCACCAACTCCCTTAACTTGATTAGAAACCAAGCGAGAAATGCTTCCCATCAAAGATAAAATCAAAATAATACACGCAACACCAATTGCAATACCAAGACAAGTTAAGAACGAACGAGTTCTATTTTCCTTAATAGAAGTCTTAGCAAGTTGAATATGAGTTTTCATTAATGAAGTTCTAGACATTAGCGTTTCCTCCCACCTTTCTTACGACCACGACGTGTTGCGTTGCGCTCCTCAACTGGTTTAGGCAAATTCTGATCAGCAACAGTTTTAACGTCGGTATCAATTTGACCATCAAGCATATTAATAACACGAGTTGCATATGTGGTTAGGGAAGGGTTATGAGTCACCATAATAATAGTGTTACCTTCCTCATGAATAGCCTTAAGCTCCTCCATTACAATATGTGAACTTCTTGAATCTAAATTACCAGTTGGTTCATCGGCAAGAATAATTTCAGGATCAGTAACAATGGCACGCGCAATAGCAACACGTTGTTGTTGACCACCAGAAAGCTGATATGGCATATAATATTCGCGCTCTTGCAAATGGAAACGCTCAAGGGCGGACGAAGCTTGAACAAGTTGCGCAGTCTTTGAATGACCAGTATAAACGAGTGGCAATGCAACGTTTTCAATTACGGATAAATCAGGAATAAGATTAAAATCCTGAAAAATAAAGCCAATTTTCTTTGCACGAATCTTAGATTGTCGACGAGAGAACATTCCAGAAACATCCTCACCGTCCAAAATATACGAACCTTCAGTTGCACGATCCAATAAGCCAATCGTGTTAAGAAGAGTAGTCTTACCACAACCAGAAGGACCCATAATCATAATAAACTCACCACGTTTAACGGTGAGATCGAAATTTTTTAGGGCAAAAGATTCAGTATCGCCATAGCCATACCTCTTCGTGATCCCTTTTAATTCAATAACTATATTTTCCGCCATTGCTTTCCTTGATATTTGGATATTATTTTGCGGTTAGCTTAATAAAAAAATGAAGCCTCCCTAAAACTGGCGGAAGCGAGAGGATTCGAACCTCCGGTACGGTTGCCCGCACACACGCTTTCCAAGCGTGCTCCTTAAACCACTCGGACACACTTCCATCCATGCATTTAGAATATCACAAAAAATACCCAAAATAAAGAGAAAAACAGCCTGCTTTAGCCCAAAACAACAAGGTTTTCAATATGTGGAGTTCGTGGGAAAAAGTTAAACGTTTTTACTGCTTCAATTTTATAAGCATCAAGCAACATTTTCACATCACGCGCTTGCGTTGCGGGATTACATGACAAGTAAATAATTTTCTTTGGATGAATTTCGATTAATTTTTCAATCAACTTTTTATCACAACCAGCACGAGGTGGATCCAAAATCACAGTTTGCTCAGCCTGAATATATTCAAGTGCATCCTCAGAATTAGATAAAACAGTTTGTGGAATTTTCTCATCTTCATCAACTTGTGCGTTCTTTTTCATTTCTTCATACGCAAAACCATTACATTCAACAAGAGTTAAATCCTTATCACGAGCAATAGATAAACCAATTGTTCCAACACCCGAATATAAATCAAGTACAGAATCAGTAGTAATATATTTCTTCATTTCAAGTAAAGCCATCTCATAGACTGGCAAATTAATTTGGAAAAAGCCATTTGGGGAATATGAATATGTATGACCCAAAATTGAATCTTCAAGATTATCAAAAACAGGATGTGGTTTACGATTTTCAAATAATCCACCAGAAACTTTTCCATTTTGATCACAACGAAGAAGCATAGACTGATATTTTCTAGCCTCTTCATGGCGAGCATTAAGATCATCCACAATTTCACATGCACGTGCAAAAATTTCCGGTCGTTCAATTGACGATTTATTAATTGGAACTTTTCTATGAGAGCCACGTTCATGGAATGCTAATTTAATTTTTTCCTCAGCTAAATCCCAATAGAGTGCATACTCCATCTTATTGCGATAGGAAAAAGCCTTCTCATCACTCATTACTTCAGGAAAATCTATATCAATTTGATTTTGTGAAAAAAGTTCTTTAACAAGTTCAGACTTTAATTCCATCTCATATTCAAAGTCCATATTCTGCCATGGAGAAGTAGAAAGAAAACATGCATCTTCCGGATCAATTCTATGAGCAGAAGAATTTTTAACCTTTATAGCGTTCGCTTCTACAAAATGGCTTTTCTGTTTCGTAATAACATATTCAGTTACAGTTTCGCCAGGTAATGCATTCCAAAAAAAGATTTTTCTTCCATCTTTGAGTGTTCCCAAAGCTTGTCCACCAGGTATTATTTTTTCAACAAAAACTTCTTCCATATTCCCACCATTATATCATATCCACCCCTTTACTTTTAGGCCATTTTTTGTTATAATATAGATATTATGGTCGACGAAGTTCGTGAGCTTGAAAACAACCCATCTTTTTATACTGGCGGCTCTAAAAATAAAGGCAAAAATCCTTCTAATTTTTCATTAAAAAAACTTGGCCCACTAACACTTCTCGCAATCTTCGGTTTATTATTTATTGTTTTTATTTTTGGTCTCGGAAATTATATTCCAGATTCAATCACGACGCTTCTTACAGACGCAACAGACACCCAATGTGCCAACGGTACAGTTGATAAGGAATGGGTTTTTATTGAAACACTTCGTCAGGGTGAACTTCCAAAAGACACAATTATTCGCCTCAAAAAACTTGGTGTTCTAGTAGTAAATGAAGGCGGGGAAGAAGATATTCATGGAACATCACTCCTAAAAGATGGCCAAAAACTTAACGGTAACGAATTATATGAAGCACTCCAGTCCGATATTTCACTCTATACCGCCTTCAATGAAGCAACTTACACATGTGCAACTTTCTATTATGATGAAGGTGCTGAAAAAGTTTTTTCATACCTAAACACAAACCGCAACAACTATACAGAAACTTCAAATTTCCACATCACAATCGGAAAAGCTATGGGTATGGGTAGTAATGCAGATATTAACACTGTTTATCGCGAACCAAAAGAGGAAACCGAAGAAGAAGCCCCAGTTGAAGGGGGAGAAGAGGAGGAAGAAGAACCTTTTATTTATAAATTCTTTGGCTCAGAAGAAAGTGTTAATACTGGCGATCACGAAGCGCGAGAAATCATCGAATTACTTATGGAGAAAAATCCAGCCGAAACCCGTGCTCAGTCCGCAATAAACATTGCCGACATTCTCAAAGTTGCTGATACAGTTTCAAAAGAACAACGCTCAAGCTCATACTTCCTTTATTTCATTGAAAACATCGACAAAATGAAGGCAGGAGGTGGCAACCAATCAAAAGTTAACGAAGCACTCAACTTCCTCACCGATCAACGCGAGACCGAAGTTGTTGATGTGGACACCACAGAAACAGTAAAATCAATCGGCACACCACTCCAATCACCATCCCTCTATGCTGTTCTTTCCGGTTCAAAAGTTTCACCAGAAGAAACAAAAAATTATTCCTCAGATCGCATGCTTAAAACAATTGAGAGTAAATTAAGCCAAGTCGGCGAAACCGACTATTCACTTTTTGACACCATAAAAACCACACTCGCCTCATTCACAAAAAGAATCACCGGCACAATTTCACGTTTTATTGCGGACGCAGTGGAAACAACCGAATTTTCAGTAGTCGCCCCACTCATCCCAACTGTTTCAAGCTCACTTATTCTAAACTCATTCACAAAATCCGTCTACGGAATCACTGGTGGTGAATTCTTAGTTGAAGGCGCAACAAATGTTGGTAAATCACTATCCATCCGCGCAAGTGGTGCATCAGCAGGTGATGCCGGTGCCGTGATGGCCTACAATAAACAAGTACAACAAATTGCCAGCCTAAATGCTCGTTCCGAAGCGATGACAAAAAGTCCATTTGATATAACTTCAAAAAATACTTTCTTAGGTTCAATTCTCTATAAGACATTACCAATCATCGCTAAAACCTCATCAATTCCAAGTATTATTTCAAAGTCAATCGCATCATTAATTCCAGGTGCACATGCTGCAAGCAATAATTCATTCCTCACAACATTTGGAAATAACAATCAAACATTATCTTCAATTTCTGCCGCCGGAACTGTGCACGGAACCACTATCGCAACTTTTGATACATCAACCCAAACCAACCCATATGCCAATGAGGAATTTCAAGCATTCATCGAAGAGAATACCGAACTTGGTGAGGATGGGGAACGCACAATTATTGAAGGATCAGATCTCGCAACATATATCATCTACAATACAGAGCGCGAATCCCCACGTGGTGTAACCGATTCAGGAATCCTTGAATCATACTTAAATTCTCAAAAGAAAATTTCAGTTTCAACCGATATTATTAAGGCTATAAAATTATTCCTCAACCTTTCAGATGGTGAGGAAGAAGCACTCTGTATCGCAACTGGCGCATCCTTTGTCATTTCATCGGAAAACGAAGATTGGCAAAAATATAAATACGCACAACGCTATATTTCAATCAACCGCACAGTTGCTGCTCTAAAACAATACGCTGAGGAGGAAAACGCCTACAATAACCTTAGAGGTTTTGAAGGAAATACAAACCCAGTAGTTGCTTTCACCGAAAAATATTACAAAGAGCATCCAAAAGATGATTCATATGAGGGAACAATCGCAAGATTAACTGGCTTCAAAAAAGACGATGTTATTGCAGTATTAAACCAACTTAAAGTTAAACAATATATCGCAGACTATAACCCAACAGAAAGATATAGCTTCATAAATAATAGTTCATCACTTACTACTATCAAAGGCTTCAACACTGGTGATAATAACTTGATTATCTCGAAAGTTCCTAACCAAACACTTACGACGCGTTTCGTCGAGCTCAGAGAATACATCATCAAGAAGAACGATTGGTCTGTGGCCTAATTTATCAAACACCATATCCGCTTCAATAAATTTCAAAGCAAGAACAATAGACCTCACTTCACCACGCGATGCGGATCCGTCCGCATCGTTTTTATTAAACTTAAAAACATAATCATCCCGGTGCACACCAAAACTTGTATGCCCTAAAATTCTATCGCGTTCAAAATTTGATTCAAGCATTTTTAAATAATAATTCTCATCACATTCAACCTGAGAAATAAGCTCAATCCACACTTCATCTTCATTTTCAGCAATAGACCGATAAACATTCGTAATTTTAGAATTTATTTCATCCATAAACTCTCGCCTAAATCGCGCAATCATGGAACCATATTTTGCAAGAAGTATATTCCAAGAAAAAACAGCATCACGTGTTAGGTATTCGCTTTTTAAAAGCTCATTACGCTGTTTTAAGGCCTTTTCATAGCGACTAAGCGCCTCATTATATCTATCATCAAACTGACTAAAAATTCGATCAAAATAATCACGTTTATGTGATGGGGAAGAAGAAACTAAATTTAAATCTGTAGGCAAAAATAAAACTACAGGATATTTATTCTTCTTTGGTAAACGTTTAAATTTTTTACCTTCAACAAGAAAAGTTTTACTATTTCCATCATAAGCCGCAACACTATTTTCACCATTACAAAACTCAAGTTCGATACGATAAAATTCTTCACCCCTTTTCAAAATCTCAGAATCCACAGCACGAAAACTTTTTCCACGCGTCAAAATATAGATCGCCTCAAGAACCGAAGTTTTTCCACACCCGTTTTCCCCAAGAATTAACGAAGTAGCATCCTCACACTCCAGCAAATAACTGGAGTGATTTCTAAAATTCGTTAATTTTATAGAGTTAATAATCATATATTACGAGTTAAGTGGCATGATAATGTGAGTATATTTTCCACTCTTAACATTTTTAACAAGAATTGGCGCAATCGTATCGGCAAAATTAAAGACAAGACTATCCTCCTCAAGCGCATTCAAAGCATCAATTAAGAAACGAGAATTAAGGGTAATTTTTCCTTCCTTTTCCACATCTACATCAATAATAGAATCATTTTCACCATATTCATTAGCGATAGATTTCACAGAGAATCCCTCACCACTGCGAGTTTCACAGATAATCGATCCACCAACCTCACGTGCAAATAAAGCAGCAAGCTTTGTTACACGCATCAATTCACTCTTAGGTAAAACAACTTCAATATTATTATCTTTAGGGAAGAGCTTACGATAATCAGGGAATGAACCATCAATAAGTTTCGAGATAATTTCAATCTCACCCAAGCGGAAGCGAACCAAATCTTCATTAAATGAAATTTCAATTTCTTCCATATCATCACTAATAGAGCGCATAACTTCCTGTAATGATGCGGTAGGAACAATGGCAGCAACCTCGCTTTCAACTTTCTCTACAAGAATTTTTTCCGCCAAGCGATAACCATCTGTTGCAGCAACAGCAAGCTCACCATCGATAGTATTAAAATATACACCTGTAAAGGTTGGACGAGTTAGATCATTCGATGTAGCAATAATTACCTGATTAATACCGGTCTTAAACTCATCAATACCCATCTTAAAGATAACAGCTTCAGACTCATTAATCTCAGGAAGTTCAGGGAAATCATCTGCAAGTGTACCGTTTATAGTAGAAGAATATTTACCAGCAGAAATAGTTACCTTAGTATCATTGGCTACAATTTTAATATTTTCACCTTTAGGAAGATTAGAAACAAACTCAGCAAGAAGACGTGCTGGAACCGTAACAACACCATTACTACAATTAGAAACAGGTAAGTAATCTACAACTGCCATATCTAAGTTGGTTGTTGTGAATGTTACTTTTTTATCATCAACTTTTATGAGTACATTATTTAATACTGGTAATGTAACTTTACCTGTAGCTACTCTACTGACAGTATTTAATGTTTTTGATAGTTTTTCTTGTGTAACTTCAATTTCCATTTTTCTTCCTTTCTATTAAATTATTAGTAATTGTAGTAATAGGCTATGTGGAAAACGTGGAAAACCCACATTTTAACAGATATAAACCGGGAGTGTAAAACTACGTGTAAATTTTTTGTAAAACTATGTGAATAACTATTTTTATCCACACCTTTTTGTGTGTATAATTTTTTTCCACTTTTTTGTCCACATTTTTCACACATACTTTCTCGCATCCTTTTACACAAGTTTTTCCACAATTGGAGTAAATTTAGCCATAAATCTTCTCTTTAATTTCCTCAATTTGATCACGCAAAGAAAAATTAAGTTTTAAATCAGCCTCAATCTTTTTAATGCCGTGCATAACAGTGGTATGATCCTTAACGCCAACCTCGTCAGCAATCTTAGGAGTAGACATAGAAAGCTCTTTGGAAAGAAGGAACATTGTAATCTGCCTTGCTGTTTTTATATTAGCAACCCGGCTCTTACCACACATCTCCTTAACTGTGAGTTGATAATATTTAGCAACCTTATCGACGATGTTCTTCGCTGAAACTGTATGCATCTTTGAAGATTTTTGTACACTAACCGCACCATTATTAATTAATTCTAGTGGTGTAACACCGCGCACTTCGGCCATGAGGAGAATTCTAGAGAACTCACCTTCGAGGTCGCGAATATTCGTATTAACATTTTCCGCAATATATTCGATTGCTTCATCCTCGATTTCCACACCCATAAAGTCGGCTTTGGACTTTAGAATTGCACACTTATCTTCAAATTTTGGAAGTTGCAAGTCAAACGCACCAGCCCAAGTGAGACGTGAGGCGAGACGTTCATCCATAGTCTTAATTTGGCTAGGGAGACGATCTGATGTAATAATGATTTGTTTATTTAATTGATATAAGTCATTGAAAATATTAAAGAATTCTTCCTGACTCTTTTCCTTACCAACAATAAATTGAAAATCATCAATAATTAAAACATCAAGTTTTTGAAACTTTTGATAGAACTCTTTTCCTTTGCCGGCCTGAATAGACTCAACGAAATCAGAATAGAAGTGTGAAATTGGCGTATATAGAATCTTTAACTTTGGATCGCGTTTTAATAATTCATTACCAATTGCTTGCACAAGGTGAGTTTTACCGAGACCAGGACCACCATAAAGGAAAAATGGGTTATAGCGATCACCTGGGGAATCAATAATACTTTTAGCAACCGAAACGGCAAGATCATTATTTGAACCAATAACGAAATTCGCGAGAGTGAATTTTTCGTTCAAATTATTCTCGTAATTAGAAAAGCCTTTTTGCGGTGTGGATGATTTGCGGATTTCCTTAACACGTGAACGAATAGCGTCATTTTCTCCACCAGTCACCTCGCGTGGCTTAATTTTTGGTTTATTAGTTGCTTGAACTTCAAATTCAATATCTGTAACTTCAACACCATTATCTATAAGGGCGCTTTTTATATCATCAAAATAGCGTGATCTAAGTTGTTTAACATAAAAAGAGTTCTTAACTCCAATCTTAACAATACCCCCTTCTGAAGAAATCAGGGAAATATCGGAAAACCATGTGGAATAATTAGCTTTAGAAACTTTTTGTTCTATTTCAGCTAAGACATTCTTCCAAACGTCGTACATCTAACCTCCTTCTGAGAAATAATTATACACATAAATAAAAAGTTTTCCACAGGTTTTTATCTTTAATTTTTATGTTGTAATAATATGTAGTCTAAATAGGGGTGAGTTTTCCACAGGATATAGGTAACCCCTAATAAAATGTGGAAAACTCCTTGAAAAATGTGGAAAAATGAGTTATACTAGGACAAGATTTTGAAATTAATAAAAGTTTAAGGAATAATATGCCAAAACGCACATATCAACCACACAAGCGCCAACGTGCTAAAGAACATGGTTTTATGAAACGCAATAGCACCAAGAATGGTCAAAAAGTCTTGGCTCGCCGCCGCCTTAAAGGTCGCGCACGCTTAGCTGCTTAATAGAATATCCTCTGGAAATGTCCAGAGGATATCTTTTTGGTATATAATATATATATGTTGAATAAAAAATACCGTTTTCATTCCCGTGGTGGCGTACGCTACGTCTATCAAAAAGGGAAAACTGTCCGTTCTTCAAAAATGTCCGTAACGACAGTTGATAACACCCGAGGCTTTACTCGTGTGGCGGTAGTTTGTTCGAAAAAAGTTCTAAAAACAGCTGTGGGGCGCAATCGTATTCGTCGCCGTATCTATGAAGCAATTCGAAAAAACTTTGAAGATGTTCCAAAAGGAAGAGATTATATATTTACAGTCTTCACTAAAGAAGTTGGTACTATGCCTTTTTCTGAACTAGAGAAGATTCTTGGTGACCTTATTGCTGATTCAAAGATAATCTGATACAATACCCTTAATGAGTGTAAAGAAGGTATTTGGTCTAACATTATTTATAGCCGCTATTGTCGGAATGATTCTGACTGGCGGATTTTTTAATTTAATTGATTTTATAATTGTTCGGCCAATCGTTAATATTTTGTTTGTTATTTACAACTTAATTGGTGATTTTGGTCTAGCAATCATTATCTTTACTGTAATTGTAAAAATTTGTATGTGGCCACTAATGAAGAAACAACTTCATCAAACGCGCCTTATGAAGAAACTTCAACCAGAGCTTGCTAAAATCCGCAAAAACTGTAACGGAAATAAACAACTTGAATCTCTTCAAACGATGGATCTCTATAAGAGATATAATGTAAAACCAGCTTCATCTATCCTTACATTATTTATTCAATTACCGATCTTTATTGCAATTTTTGGCGCCATTCGTGTTATTGCAACTCCAATGGTTCAAGATAATATCACAAACCGTGCATATAATATTGTGGCTTATGATGGTTCAATCATTAAGGAAATTAAAGAGAAACAAATTACATATTTAGCTGATCTTCAAAATAATGAAATTCCAGCAGAAGAAAAAACAACTTACGATTTTCACCCACAACTATTTGGCAAAATCAACCTAGAAGCAAAAGCAAGTGACGTGCTTGTCTCATTCTCATGGAGTGCATTCTTTATGCTTATCTGTTCAATTGCCGCTGCTGGTATGCAATACATAATTGCTCGCCAACAATCTCCATCTGGTAAATCTGAAAAATCAAAGAAATTCCGCGACCTAATTAAAGAGGCTGAAGCAGGGAAAGATGTTGATCAAGCAGACATTGCGGCAATCTCTACACGTCAAATGACTATGATGATGCCGTTAATGATGTTCTTTATTATGTTCAATATTCATGGTGCACTCGCATTTTATTACTTCCTAAGTAATGCACTTACATTTGCTCAACAAAAAATCATCCTTGCAAAAGCACGTGACGATATGGATGATATGACAGATAAAACAATTCTAAAAGAACTTAAAAAAATTCAGGAAGCTGAAATTGTAAACACAAAAACAGGAACAAAAATTACAAGAATCTCCGCAAAAGATAATAAAAAGAAAAGGAGATAATACCAATGAATAAAGATGAATCAATTCGTTTTGCAGCGAAATACCTCGAAGATCTTTTAAGCTTCTTCGGAATCAATGTGGCTGTTTACTCAACAATTGATGATGAAGTAATCCAACTATCTGTTCCATCCACTTCATTAAATTCACTTCTAATCGGAAAGAACGCTGATAATCTTCGCTCTTTACAACATATCGTTCAGGCCGCATTAATCGCTCGTAATGGCGAAGTAACACGTGTAAATGTTGATGTTGCAGATTATAAACGTCAACGTGCAGATAGAATCTCAGAAAAAGCGGAAGGCTGGATTAAGAAGGTTCGTGAAACTGGTGAACCAATGACAATTAATCTAAATGCTGCAGACCGCCGTGTGGTCCACAAATTAGCTGAAGATTATTCTGATATCATAACACATTCAGAAGGTGAAGGAAGAGAACGTAAGCTTATTATTGAAAAGAAAGTATAGATTGAAAAGAATCCCTGAAGGGGGATTCTTTTATTTTGCGAGAAGATAATCTATAATAAGTAACATATGAAGGTAAAGCTTACTAAAAAACAACTAGGCATTTTCAATTTTATTAAAGACTTTACAGATGAAAATGGAATCTCACCAACATATCGTGAGATTATGAGTGGGCTTGAGTTGTCTTCTGTTTCTGCTGTCGCAGAACATATCGATAACCTTGTAGAAAAAGGTGTCATTAAAAAAGTTCCTGGAGCCGCACGTTCTCTAGAGCTTCTTGATTTTCGTCACCAAGAAACCGTAGACTTATTCAAAATGAAATTAGAAACTGCAACCGATGAAGAAAAAGCTATTCTTTCTCAGGCAGCAGACATTCTTGAACTTGATCTTGATAGCGAATAGTCGCAATACCTCTTATACTGTAAAAAGTGAGAATTATTATAAGTGGTAAGAAATTTATTAAATATCTTGATCTCGTTTCCCAGATGAGATAAAAAGTGAAAATTCCTACCATTGTTAATTTAATCAAAAGAATAAAGATAGATTCTTTTGCTTTAAAGGTACGCAAGGCAAAAGTTAAAATGAAGAGGAAGGCTGCTAACCATACGGCGTTAAATAATATTTCTATATTTTTAAATAAACGGCCATTAAGTGAAAAAAGTTGTGCCATGAATGAATCTGGATTCTCAAGTCCGTGCGACAGTTTAAATGGGGCATAGAAAAGCCCATCACTCCACACAAAAGCAATCTTTCGGCCAAGAAGTTGAAGTATTCCTGTTGGTCCTGCTTTTTGGAGCCTATATTGAATCGCGTCGGTATTCATCGCCACAACATCATGACCATCCTTGATTGCTGCAAATGTTATAAAATAGTCTGCCGGTGTCCAGTTTCCGTTACCGGATACGCCCATCATTACCCAGTGAGTAATTGGGACCTGTTTTGAAGGATCAAGAACACTGGATTGATAATTTTTCCATGCAACCGTTGGGATAGCAAAAACAATAAGCGCAGAAAGTGTAATGAAAAGGTTTTTTATCATTTTTGGCACGAATAATAATACGAGCGCGATGATAAAAATGGCAGAAGTGACTTTTATATTGACGGCCAAGAAGCATAAAACGCCTATTAATATTCCGTATAGTAACTTCTTTAAAACTCCAGTTTTTTCGAACTGCTTAAAATGAAGCAGGAGATAAAAAGTTCCAACTATGAAAGGCATAGAAAGGGTATCGGTATAACAAAAAGGAGTGTAAAGAAGAATCGGGATAGACATTACGCCAAATAGCGCAGTTCCGGGGAGTGTTGCCTTTCGTCCCCAAAGTTTTCTGATTGATAAGATACCGAGAACAATAGAAAGATCTATCACAAAAGCATTTACAAACATAAATAATTGATAATAATTAATATAATTTAAGATGCCGATATTTTTGCCAGCCATTTCAATGAATTGGTAAAACTTGACAATAAACAAATTAAAAGGGAATCTTTCAATATATTCGAAATGCTCAACTTCAACCGGTGTACCGGTTGCGTAATCATGCGCAATTGTGTTTGTGTGTAATGGATCTTCCCAGGAAGTAATTGTTTGTTGGACTGATAATGATGAAATTACGAGAGCTTGGAAGGTTAGCAATAATCCAGCAATAATTACTATGATAAATTTTGATTTTTTCTCATCAACTTGCGAAAGTTTGTGAAAAACGACTGGCGCAAAAATAAAAATAATAATAGCTAAAAAGACAACCGGAAGAATAGCGAAACGCATGGATGTTGGATTCCATCCATTAATAAAAATACTAACGAGAGTAATAATGGTGAAGCAAATTATGAATATAAGAGAGAAGAAGAAATGATATTTATTCTTTCTTGGCAGAGAAGAAAGTTTTTCTTTGGTTTTCTTGAAAACAAAAAACAATTGCTTGATGCGTAAAAAGCGAGGCTTTTTGTAGGAATTGCGCAAAGAGAGAATCTTCTTGGAAGAAAGAATTGATTCAGTTATTTCAGAATCTTCAACTAATGCGTTTGGAATTTTAAAACTATCGGCGACGACTTGCCACCTCTTTGAAGATGTAATTACGAGGGAACATTTTGAGATCTCTTTAGTAATAGCCTCATCATCGAGATTTGGAGAGATGCAAGAAAACTTTTCACCTTTAAATTTTTTTGTTGTTATGATGCCGATTTTGTAGCTCTTTTTTTCTTGAGAGATAAAAAAGTTGGCCAAAAAATCATCATATTTTAAAGATTTAAAAAATAGATTTCGTATCACCTTCCACATAATTAAATTATAGCATAAGTGTTACTTTACAAACCTCTTGAAATAAGATAGGATAAAGATAAGGAGAATGGTCTCATGCGCAGAAAAAAATCAAAAAACAAATTAGTGATATTTCTTATCTGTTTAATTGTCGTTGCTGGAATTTCTTATTGTGTATTTTTGTTGGTTAATAAAAATAACAAAAAACCAGAATCAGAACAACCAAAAAATAACACAACAAACATAGTTGCTGAACCCGAGAAGGAGCCGGAAGAAGGGAAAAAAGAAGATGACGGCAAGGTCAATGATAAAGAACCAGTAATTCAATATGAAGGTGAAAATCCAAACAAAAGCGAAGAACTTACTGGCGTAATGACATATCTTGGAAAAACAAGCACTAATATTATTGCGCGTGTAAACATTGACCAATATCTTTCTGAAGGAACTTGTGAAATAAAATTTATTAAAAATGGCACTGTTTATTACCAACAAAAAGCAAATCTTATCGCCGACGTTTCGACGTCAACATGTGAAGGCTTTACTATTGGCTTGGGGCTCATCGAGCCTGGATCATACAATGTTGTGATTGAGCTAAACTCTGGAGCAAAAACCGGAACAATAGAAGGAAAGATTGACCTATGAGGCGACGACGTTTTGATAAAAGAATCCTAGTTTTATGTCTTGGGATTTTTGTTGCGACATTTTCATTCTCATTCTTATTTAATGGTGAAAAGAACAACAATGTAGAAGCGGCGGATCTGTCGAAATTTAATCCGGGCAACATTATGAGTGATTATGTAATGTCGGATTATAACTCGATGACGGAAGCAGAAATTCAAAGTTTCCTCACTTCAAAAAACACCTGCGAAAATCGCGACTATTCGTATTACGAATATCTTTCTGGTCGTAATCCTGGAATTAAATGGCACTGGAAGGATGGTCATTTTGTTTGTTTGTCGGAAGAATTGTTTGGTGATGGAATGGTAATCGGGGAAGGGAAAACCGCAGCAAAAATTATCTACGAAACCGCACAAGAATTTAAAATCAATCCAAAAGTACTAATTGTTTTAATTCAAAAAGAATCTGGATTAATTACAGATCCAATTCCAAACGATTTTGATTACCGTGCTATGACTGGATTTGGTTGTCCAGACACGGCGCCATGTGATTCAAAATATTATGGCTTCAAAAATCAAATCAGAAAAGCCGCAGAGCTCTTTCGTGAAGTTCTTGATGGAGGCTGGACAAACTATCCACTCGGCGAAAACTATGTCCAATACAATCCAAATCGCGACTGCGGTGGATCAATTGTTAATATCGAAAACCTAGCAACCTCAGCTCTTTATCGCTACACACCTTATCAGCCAAACGCTGGAGCACTGGCCGCTGGCCAAGGAACGGCTCCTTGTGGTGCGTATGGAAACAGGAATTTCTATGCTTATTATTCGGATTGGTTTGGAGATAGTTATATTAACGGAAATGAAATTGAGCTTGCGGAAGGATACTATAGCGTTGTTTCGAAAAGAGATAATAATATGCGGCTCGATGTGTCTGGGGCAAGTGTTTCTGATGGTGCGAATATTAATCTTTGGAGTAGTAATGAATCTGGTGCGCAGGAATGGTTGATAAAAAAGGCAGAAGAAGGTTTTTATTATCTAATTAATCCAAACTCGGGAAAATACCTTAGTACGCTATATGGCTCATACGCAAAAGGGGCAAATATTCATCAATGGGGATATACGGGTGAATGTGTTCAGCGATGGAAGCCAGTAATGACAGATGATAAATTTGTTACATTTGTGTCAAAATGTACAAGTTCTAAAGCTATAGATATTTCGGGGGGAGATAATAGAAATGGCACAAATGTGCAGGTGTGGGATGTTAATAACCAGGATGCTCAAAAATGGAAATTAATTCCGAAACGTACAATAATAGATGGTACGTATCGTATTACTTTATCGAATAATAATAAAAAATCCATAGACGTATCTGGGGTTAGTGATAAGGATGGGGGTAATGTTAATATATGGGATAATAATGAGTCTGGAGCACAGGAATGGACGATAATAAGAGATGCGAATTCTGATTATTACTATATAATAAACCCACATTCTCAAAAATACTTAGATACTTCCAATAGTAGTGTGAGGGATGGGAGCAATGTGTATCAGTGGAGCCAATCTCAATCATGCACACAAAAATGGAGCATATTGAGAACAATTGATGAATATTATACGATAGTTTCATCTTGTGAGGTTAATAAGGTTATAGATATTGATGGTAATGGGGTTGGGAATGGTGAAAATATACGTGTGTGGAAGGCGGATAATTCGAAAACGCAAAAGTGGAATATTGCCAATATGAGTAATATTCTCGGGGAGGGGACATATAGGATAGTATCAGCATTGATTGAGAAATCTGTAGATATATTGGGCGTTGGAGATAAAAATGGAACAAATATTTGGTTATGGGATAATAATGAATCTGGTGCACAGGAGTGGGAGATTATAAAGAATAATGATGATGATGAATCGTATTCTTTTAGAAATCCAAATTCTGGAAAGTATCTTGATCTATCTGGCGCAAATGCAAGAGACGGTCAGAATATTAATTTATGGGAACATAATACTTCTTGTGCTCAGAAATGGAAACTGATGAAAATGGGTGATGGTTTATACGTAATCATATCGGCTTGCTCTATTGATAAAGTTGTGGATGTTCAAGCGGCCAACACTACAAATGGGACCAATATCCAACTTTGGCCATTTATATTAAATAATAAAGCTCATATGTGGAAAATAAGGCCATATTAGAGTATTGATTAAGAATTTTGACACTCGAGAATAATTTGATAAAAATTGCAAAAAGTGGCGTAATGTGTTATAATTTAACAAAATAGGAGCCTATAGAGTATTATGCCTAAACAAATAAAAAAAGTCACTAAGCGGATTGGTCGCGCCTTTGGTTTTTCTGAGGTGAACGATTCTTTTATTGAGCAACGAAATCAATTAGAAGAGATTAGGCGACACAATGATGTTTTGCTGGGGGAAGTTGAAAATCTTAAACAGAGGGCTGAGTGGTTTGAGGCGGAAAATCGACTATTCTCTAGATACTACTATTATAATGAATTTGCAAAAAATGCACATCCTGCACTGTTTGAAAAATATCGTGGATGCAACAAGGGGAAGGATTTGGTAATTGTTGCGTGCGGTCCATCAGTAAATCTATATAAGCCAATTAGCGGTGCGAAACATTTAGCAGTAAATAGAGCTTTTTTGAGGGATGATATAAAATTTGATTATCTTTTTATGCATGACAACATGATGTTGTTGGATTGTGGTGAAAAAATTAAAAAATATAAGGCGGAAAAATTTATGGCATTCGCAACAAATGAGACGAATGCTCGATCATTTAATGTACTGAGTGATGATGTCTGTATGCATGGGGCTAAAAGATTCTTTATCTCTGATCCTGCAATTCCAAGTATTGGGGGTGGACAATTTGATGTAATACAGCCAGACATAACTAAAGGTATGCTATATGATAGGGGTGGAGGAACCGTCTTTTCAGCACTTCAGTTTGCCTTATTTACTAAGCCAAGAACTATTTATATTGTTGGCTGTGATTGCACGAGTGACGGATATTTTAAGGAGATAGATCAAAGCAAGAAGCAAAACTTACTTGAAGCAACGGAGTATTTGTGGAGAGAAGCAAAAACTGCAATAGCACAGTATTATCCAGAAGTAAAAATCGTTTCAGTGAATCCTGTAAAACTCAAAGGATTGTTTGAAGATCTATACCAATAAATGATTTAGACCATATCCCAAGTCAATATGGTATCTTCTGATAGATCAGTTTTAGCGACGCGACCAATTATTAAATCGGTGTATTTTGGAGAAATGCCAGTGCCAGGACGTTTTGGCATTAGATCCTCCTTCTTTATAACTTCACCAGCTTTTAAATCGCGCGTAAGTACAAGAGAACGTCTAGCTTCTCTTCGTGGAATTAATTCACAATCAAGAACGGTTTTTTCTGGTGAACCTAAGATTTTTTGAATTAGCGAGAAGTTTTTTCGTGCCATTAGGAAATCCTTAGGATCTCCTGCGTGATAGTGGTCATTTCCTTGCAATTGCTTATTTAATGTAAAATGTTTTTCAATAACCTCTGCGCCCATCAAATAGGCTGTCGACAATGTTGTCATTGTGTCGTCCGGCGCAACGTGGTCACTGTAACCAACCCCTACGTCTGGAAAAATTTCTTTCAATGTTTTTATAATACGTAGATTTGCATTGATTGGGTCGGTTGGATATGATAGTACGCAATGTAATATTGTTATATTTGTATTGCCAGTTTCCTTAATCGCGCGAATGGCCTCATCTACCTCGGAAAGAAAAGCGGCCCCGACCGAAATAATGATCGGTTTTCCTTTGCTCGCAATATATCTTACGAATGGTAGATTTGATAAGTCTGAAGAAGAGATTTTGTAAAAATCAACCATATCAAATAAGAAATCGGCTGAAGCGTAGTCGAATGGGGTGGATGTAAAATCAAGACCTTTTGCATGTGCGTAGTCGCTTAACTGTCTATATTCAGCCTCGTTAAAGCTATCGAATTTTTGAAAGAGCTCATATTGTGTCTTTGTTGGCTCCTTGGTGGTGTCCCAGTAGGCTGGTGAATTTTTGGATACAATCGTATTTGCCTTATAAGACTGAAATTTGGCACAATCAATACCAGATTCGGCCGCCTTATCAATATAGAGTTTTGCTGCTTCAAGTGGGGAAATGTTTAATTCCTTTGCTGTGTCATAAAAATTAACGCCAATTTCAGCTATGAGGTAAGGTTTTGTGTTTCGCATAAATATCTCCTTATAGGTTATTGATTAATGTCATTACTCTTTTTCGGCCATTGCGTAGATTATGTTTCAGCATTAGGGTACTGTATTTTTGACGCTCAGTAGGGGATAATTTTAGAAACATATTCAAATTTGCCTCAATAACTTCATTTCCAGGATTTAATCCAATATAATTAAAACCATTCTCGTCGCAGACAAAGCCATGTTTTTCCTCTCGTTTATTTTGAGCCATCGCAATTGTTGGTATGCCTAACATGGCTAACTCGTAACCAGTTCTTCCTCGAGATGTTATGGCGATATCGCAACTGCTCATTATTTTTGGCATATTGTCGATGTCATGATAGATAGTAATGTTTTTGTACTGGTTATAAGAGAATAGTTCATCTACATTCTGCTTGTTTCTTCCGAGAACAACATGAAAATTGTAGCTTTTATATTCCTTTTTTGAGACTATTTTTAAGAGTCTATCTGTGTAATTTTGCGGATCAGATCCACCAAAGGAAATTAATACATTTTGAACGTTTTTGCGAATATCTATCGGATCGTAAAAAATAAACTTTTTATTAGGTATATAGTATTTTTCACCGGCATAAATATTACTAGCATCTGATTGGTTATATAGTGCGTTAAAAACTAGATCTGCTTTTGTTGCACCTTCTCCGTCGTCTTCAAAATTGACAATCTTTGAGTTTGGAAGCACATTGCGAAGACCGATCATGTAGTCTATTGAAGTTGATAGGATATCGTTTATAAAAATAGAATATTGTTTTTCTTTGCATTTTTGGAAAAGGTCAGTAATACTGTTGACGGGAATTAGGTTGTGTGTGGTTGTTCCAAAAATATTTCTTGAAGTTTGATTCTTGTCGTAATAAATATCAGGTTTAACAAAAAACTCATCTGCTAGTTCTAATGCGCGATAGATATGTCCGGTTCCGCGCGTATTGTTTCCGTTAACGTAAATAGCTACGCTTTGTTTTGTAAGTAAAGTTTCCGCAATGTGTAGATCTTGAAAATCATCAATGTCCTGAGCTTCGTTCTCTGGTATTTCGTAGATGCTTACTTTTTTCCCGATTCTAGTCTTTTCTGTGACCACATTGGCTTTTGATATTACGAAGGCACCAGTTTCAAGATAGTGAGGAGGTAAATATTGCCGATTAAGTCGTTCTTTATAGTTAGGGACGAAAGAATTGCGTTTCTTTGACCACGATAAATGAGGTTTATTGATTGCTGAAATTACGGTGTCGAGTTCATTTTTTATTGTATATTCTATGGCCTGGTCAAGGGTTTCCGGGGTCAATGTTGGTGATGTTGGTTGCATTGTAACGATATAGTCCCACTTTGTGTTTTTTGGGATAGCATCATAGATTACTGAATCGAGTGTAATTTCGTCGGTACACAATTCTTTAGCGCGGTTCTTGAGGCCTACGCCCAGTTGTTCTGCAATGATCTTTACTGTATCAGAATCGGTTGTGACGATGATATCGGTAATAAATTTTGACTGTTTGGCATTATTGATGGAATAAAAAACAAGCGGATGCTCATTAATGATCCTTATGTTTTTATTTGGAATTCCTTTTGATCCAGCACGCGCTGGGATAATGGCTAATATTTTCATAGACATCCTTCTATTGATAATTATATCACTATATGACAAAAAATAGTCCCGATATGATTGAGGCTGGAACTATTGAGGTGCGGAGAGAAGGTGATGTGTGATATAATAAAAAGAATACTAGGAAAAAGATACGCCCATTAAGATATAATTGGTGTAAATATAAAAAGGAGCTGTAGAGTAAATGAGAAGTCAAGAGGTGGACGGCAAGATCTTCGTCGCCTATCACAAACCATTCAGTATGCTAGACGAAGATTTTATTGTTCCGATTTTCGCAGGTAAAGCGTGTACGAAAGAAAATAAAGACGGTGCTATATCTAACGATTTAGGTGCAAGTATGATCGGTGATGATACCGGTGATAATATTTCGGAAAGAAACAATGAATTTAATGAATGCTCGGTGTTATATTGGGTGTGGAAAAATGTAGATTACAAGAACTATTCATATATTGGACTATTTCAGTATAGGCGACAAATGATCTTGAATGATTACTTTAAAAAAGCAAAAAATGACTTCGAGAAAAATGTCTACAAATGTGTTCATTTTCCAACAGCAAAAAAACTCTGCGACAAAATAGGTCTAAAAGATCTAAAAATTAAAGAATTACTTAAAGAATATGATTGTATCGTGCCATATTCGACGGAACTGGATAAGATGAACGTTTCCTCGGCTTATGAGGACTGGGTAAGAAAAATACCAGGTGTGCACTTGGATGACCTAGTTAGACTAGAAGAATTGTTGGGAGAAAAATATCCAGAGATGAAAGAAGCCTTCTCGAGTTATTTAAACTCGCCAAATAAACGCATGTACCACATTTTTATCGTGAAACCAAAAGTTATGGATGATTATTGTACTTGGTTGTTCGATATTTTATTTGAAATGGATAAAAATGTTAATACGGAAATGTATTCTGTAAACGGAAAGCGTACATTAGGATACTTGGCTGAAATTTTATACGGCTTCTATTTTACATACATGCAAAATAAATTAAGAATCAAAGAATGTGGAGTTTCATTCATTGAAAAATAGGAGAAGATATGGATGCAATTAATAAGATAAAACAAAAACTTGCGATTGTTATTTTGGCGTATGCAGATTATGAAAGCCTAGAATTGGCTTTAGCTAGCCACGCAAAGTTTTCAATTGATTCTGGGGTAGACATTTTTATACTACAAAATGGAAGAGGTACATATGATTGTGAACGGACATATGAGGTAGCAAAGCGATATCATAACCTATTTCCAGATTCAATTTATGTCGTTGACGATATTAAGCCGGGAGCACCTTTTAACTCATTGCGCGAACTTTTTAATAGTAAAAGATTCGAAAAATACGACTACATTATTAAACTCGACGATGACGTTATGGTTCTTAGCGAAGGTTGGGTAGAAAAACTATGTGAAACCTATATTGATGGTGAACAAAAATATGGAAAAGATTTTGCCTACGCTACTTCTCTCGTTAATAATAATCCATATGGATTCAAGAAAATAATCGAATATTCAAAACAGTTATCAGAGGAATATTACTCCAAGGTTGCAAGGAGACATTCTGTTGGATCCGGATATGATGATCCGTTTGGTCCGCTCCGAATTTTGGACAAAAATGAAATATACGCTGGTGCGAATGGTACTATATGGGGATATCCATATATTGCAAGGTGGTTACATGAAAAAACGACACTCAATCCTGAGTGGTACGTCTCCTTTTCATCGAAGCTCGGAATAGAGGAAGTTAATAATAAAGAAAGATATTCTATTAATTGTCTATTGTTTGAAAAGAAAATTTGGACAGAGAAACTTTCCGAAATAGAACCTTCATGTACTGATGATGAGCACTTATTACAGGCTTATTGCTTGAAATATAATAAGAGAATTCTAGCTAATCTCTCTATCCCGATGGTGCATTTATGTTTCTTCTCTCAAAGAAATGAATGTAGGGATATGATGGATGATTTTAGGAAATGCTATACGGATTATCTAAAGCTACCATTTAATATTGCTATTTGTAATAACAGGATGATAGAGATAGAGAATAGACTCCGATATATGGAGCAAAACTACTTGAATCGTAAAGTTGACGTTCGCAGAAAAAACATAGTTAGTGGTGGAATAAAATGTGTAAGAGAGAATGGTCTTGGATATACAATCAAATATATTCCTAAAAGACTTATTAAAAGGTAGAGTTTTTGCGTTATGGCAAAAAAACAGAAAGTTTTATCAATCATAATTCCTTCATATAATATGCAGGAATATCTTGCTCGCTGTTTGTCGTCACTATTGAATGATAAGCTACGAGAAGAAATTGAAGTAATTATTGTTAACGATGGAAGCAGCGACGACACCGAGGCTATCGCATGCAGTATTCGGGATAAATATCCAGAAGTTGTAAAAGTTATCAATAAAACTAACGGTGGACATGGATCGGCTATAAATGAAGGATTAAAAGTATCAAACGCAAAATATGTTAGAGTATTAGACGCGGATGATTGGCTAAATGAGGAAACGATACTGCAATATATGGACGAACTCGGAAAGAGTGATGAAGATTTGATATTGACCGGCTATACTTACAACAATATCGAAAAAGGCGAAAAAAAATATTGCAACGTATATGGTCGCATTGGCAGAAAAAAACTATCCATGTCAGAACTTTCAGAATTATCTATTAATAGTCATGAGATGATTGAGGCAATATCGTTACACTCCTGCACCGTACTCAGAAGTAAACTTGAGAAAGTTTGGGGGAAAGGATTACTGGAGCGAACTCTCTATGAGGATCAAGAATATGTCTCTAAGGTGATTCTCGCAGCGGATGCTATAAAAATATTGAATCTAGACGTGTATCAGTACTTCATTGGTCGTTCTGGACAAAGTGTTTCGTCAGAAAAATTTTTTAAAAATCGAAAACATCATGAGCGAGTAATAAGAAAACTTTATGAAGAGATGGTTGATTGTGGGGATAGTTGTAAGAGACTTATAATGAGGATGCGAATCCAGGAAATGATAAAAACACACTATTGGATATATTTTTATCATACAGGACTAAAACGTCGGGAACGAAGAGAATATAGACGTTTTAGAAAAAAATTACCAAAAGAGCTTTTTAGGAATATTACGATAGGCTTTAGGATTAGATTGCTTATTGGGAGAGTAAAAAATAAACTAATAAAGAAAGGTGCAAAAAATGGATAAATATGACTACATAATTGTTGGTGCTGGACTGTTTGGTGCAACAGTTGCAGAGCGTCTTGCTGATAAAAATAAAAAAATCCTAGTAGTAGATCGACGCGATCACGTTGCAGGGAATGCCTACAGTTATCGCGACGAGAAGACTGGAATAGAAATCCATAAATATGGATCACATATATTTCATACAGAGAAAGAAGATGTTTGGGGATATATAACCCGCTTCGGAGAGTTCAATGACTATGTTCATACAGTTAATACTCGACATGACGGAAAATTATATCCAATGCCAATTAATTTGGACACAATAAATCTTCTTTATGGAACAGATATGGACGCCGAAGAAGCGACGGAATTCGTGGCAAAGGAAGCGAAAAAAGCCGGAATTAACGATCCGAAGAATTTTGAAGAAAAAGGATTGTCATTAGTTGGAGAAAAACTATATACGGCATTCCTTAAAAATTACACCGAAAAGCAATGGTCTACCGAAGCTACAAACCTTAGCGCGGATATCTTAAAAAGAATTCCTGTCCGCTTTGATCACAACAATCGCTATTTTGCATCCGCAATTCATCAGGGTATTCCAAAAAATGGCTATGGAAAATTAGTTGAGTCAATTTTGAATCATGACAATATTGATGTGAGACTAAATACTGAGTATAAAACAGTACTTTCAGATATTTCAAAAGACACAAAAATAATCTATTGTGGACAAATTGACGAATTAATGGATTACGAATATGGAGTTCTTCCGTATCGAAGCTTAAGATTCGAAGAGGAGAGGACTACTAATACATTGGGTGAAGCAGTTATAAATGAAGCTGACGCCGAAGTTCCATACACTAGGACACATGATTACAAGTATTATCAAATACACGAACCGGAAATAATAAATCAAAAAGACTGTATAATCTGTCGCGAATATCCTGCAAACTTTGAAAAAGGTGGCGAGGCATATTATCCGATCAATAATGAAGAGAATGAAAAACTTTACGAAAAATATGTAGAGGCAGTAAAAGAAAAATATCCGAACATGATTCTTGGTGGACGCCTTGGGGCATATCGTTACTGGGATATGGATATGGCCATATATAATGCCTTGGAGTTAGCAAAAAAGCTTGCATAATATAATAAAAAAACACACTTCGCAGTGTGTTTTTTTTGTGTGGGATATTAGTTCCAAAGTTGGAGATATTTGTCTGCAACCTCATCAGGGGAACCGTCGAGGCTGATTTCGCCATTCTCTATCAGGATTGCACGATCGCAGAACTTGCGCACGTTTTCCATTGAGTGAGTAACAAGAATAACGGTTTGATTTCCGTGAAGTGAGGCGAAATAGTCGGTGCACTTCTTTTGAAAAGCCGCATCGCCAACAGCGAGGACTTCGTCGAGAAGAAGAATGTCGCCTTTTGCTCGAATAGCAATAGAAAAAGCAAGACGAACCTGCATACCAGATGAATAGTTTTTTAATTTCTGATCTTGAAAATCGCGAAGTTCGGCAAAATCCCAAATCTCGTCATACATCTTGTCCATTTCGTAATTGGAAAAACCGAGGAGCGCACCGTTTAGATAAACATTCTCTCGTCCGGTAAGCTCAGGGTTAAAGCCAACACCTAATTCGATAAAAGGTACGAGATTGCCATCAACGACAACTTTTCCTTTTTCTGGATAATAAATTCCGGCTAACGTTTTTAATAGGGTCGATTTTCCTGACCCGTTACGACCAACAATACCAATGAATTCACCTTTTTTAACTTCAAAATTGATACCTTTTAAAACTTTTTGATCACGATATCCTTTTATGCCACGTATTCTGTTGAAAATAGCTTGCTTTAGTCCGAATGCTTTTTCTGTTGGAAGGCGAAAACTCTTATGAAGATTTGAAACCTTAATTGCGACGTCTCCATTCGTATTCGTTTCGGTTCGTGTTCCGGTTGTTCGTTTTGTCATATTAAATTTCCTCCGCAAAGAACTTGGATTTCTTTCTGAAATATAGTGCAGCTAAAATAAGTAGGGCGATAACGATAATAAAAGGAATAATCTTAAGGAATGGATTATCGATGAAATTCCATGTAGTAACAGTTTCAGGAGTAATCATGTTGTGTCGAATGTCTTGGATTGCTTGCGCAATTGGGTTTAATAGTAAAAGTTGTGCTGCCTTAATGCTTGTCGATGCAACCATTGAAACTGGATAAATGATAGGTACGGCATAAAATAGAGCCTGGATACATACATCCCAAATCGAAGTAATGTCGCGATACTTTACGTTGATTGCGCCAAGTAAGAACGCTATACCAAGCGATAATGCATAAATTTCCAATAGTGAAAAAGGAACAAGGAGCCAACTCCAGCTCGGAGTAACGCCATTTATGAATGCAAAAATAACAATAACAGCGAGATTGATTAATACGTTAATCACGGCGGTTAATGTTGCTGAAACAACGACGATATATTTTGGAAAACAAATTTTGCGAATCAAATCGCCTCGCTGAACCATTGCCTGGATACCTTGGGAAGTACATTCCGTAAAGAAACTCCACATGGTAGTACCAACAAGCAGATATACTGGGTAATGAGGAATATCTCCACCAAATCTAAGAAGTTTTGCAAAAACAATATATAGAATTGCGAACATCATCAATGGGCGAAGAAGCGCCCAAAGGTACCCAAGGATGGAACCTTGGTATCTTAATTTAAAATCGGTTTTCGTAAGTTCTCTAAGGAGAATACGGTTCTTTTTATTTAAAACACGAGGAATACTCATAAGTAATATTTTATCATAAAATGATATAATTGGACTATGGAAAGAGTATTAGTTACAGGTGGAACGGGCTACATTGGCTCACATACAATTGTTGAATTATATAAAAAAGGTTATGAAATTGATATCCTAGACAATCTTTTTAATTCAAAGATTACTGTTATAGATAAAATTGAAAAACTGGCCGGAAAACGACCGGGCTTCTATGAAATTGATCTTCGTAATTATGAAGCTTTAGATGAGCTATTTCGAGAAAAAAACTATGATCTAGTGATTCATTTTGCTGGCCTGAAAGCTGTTGCTGAATCAGTAGAAAAACCGCTTGAATACTATGAAAATAATGTCGGTGGCACGGTTAACCTCCTTAAATGCATGAAAGAACACAACGTGCACAAAATAATTTTTTCCTCCTCGGCTACGGTATATGGTAATCAGGGAGTCGCGAAACTTAATGAAACTATGTCTACCGGGAATGGTATCACGAATCCATATGGTGAAACGAAACATGTAATCGAAGAGATTCTGAAGGATGTTTCTGAATCCGATCCAGATTTTGAGGCGACCATCTTGCGTTACTTTAATCCTGTCGGTAATCATGAAACTGGATTGCTCGGCGAAGATCCGAATGGTATCCCAAACAATTTGATGCCTATCATTATGAAAGTTGCCGCAGGCGAGATAAAAGAACTGAAAGTTTATGGCAATGATTATCCTACTGAAGACGGAACATGTGTGCGTGACTATATTCATGTTGTTGATTTGGCAAAGGGACACGTTGCGGCGGCGGAAAATATGAAAAAAGGAATCTCAATATACAATTTAGGCTCCGGAAAAGGAACATCTGTTGCGGAAATGGTTAATGAATTTGAAAAAGCGAGCGGGAAGGAATTACCGCATGTATATGCAGAGAGGCGAGCGGGGGATTTGGCTGAGCTTATCGCTGATCCATCAAAAGCCGAAAAAGAACTTGGCTGGAAAACAGAGCTTACTGTTGCTGATGCTATGCGTGATACGATAACATTTTTAAACCATGAGTAAAGAAAAAGTATCTATTATTGTTGCGGCATATAACGTCGAGAAATACGTATTAAAATGCCTAGAGTCATTAAGAACGCAAACATACGAGAATATCGAAATAATTGTCATTGATGATGGCTCAATCGATAAAACTGGCATACTTTGTGACGAATTCTGTAAAAAAGAAAAACGTGCCAAGGTTTTTCATCAAAAAAACCAAGGATTGTCAATGGCACGCAATAATGGCATTAAAAAATCAGATTCTGAATTAATAGTGTTTGTGGATGGTGATGATATTGTTTCTGGCGACTTCATTCAAAAGTTAATTGATGCGCTTGATCAAAAAACGGATATGTCCGTTTGTGGTTTTATTGAGGTGCCTAGTAATAAAAATAACTCACCAAAAAGTGAAACACTAACAGGAAAAGAAGCAACCATAAAATTACTTACAGAGCTTGAAAACTATCAAATTGTATCCTGGAATAAAATGTATCGTAAAAAATTATTTAAGGATATTGCATTTCCTGAGGGCGAAATACACGAAGATAGTCTAACAACATATAAATTAATGTCGAAATCGAGAGCTGTTGCGTTTATTTCTGACAGTCTCTATTATTACATTCAGCGTAGCACAAGTATTATGAATAGTGAAAAATTAATAGATAGGCTGGAATCAAAAATGAAAGCTGCTCGTGAGGCAAAGGAATATTTTAAGAATGAAGCGGAACTATATGCGGCCGCTCAGATATCAGAGTTGCTGGCGTACTATTCCTTCCTAGATAATATTTTTTCAGGAAAAATAAAAGAGAAGCCAAAGCGATTCATTAAATATATCAAGCAGCACAAAAAAGAATTTACAAAGAATAAGTTTTTGACAAAAAAATTAAGACTATATATCTATATGACTACTTTATTTGGTACGTTGCCATATAAAATATTTCGTAGAATAAAACATTAATACATTTTTGCACGCCTTTTTGAACGAAAATAAGAAATCTTCCAACGTAGCCAAAGAGCTTTTAGCCAAAACAATTCACTGATTTTTGGATTGCCTAGCCATTTTTTTGTATCACTGTATAGCTTATTCCAGTTTTCTTTAATAATTCCAGATTTTCTTACCGTACTGCTTGCCGTTCCGGAATTATATATGTAAAGTGGTTCTAGTGAAAAGCGTACCCCACCATTCATAACATTAATATAGTTTAATACAAACATAGTATCTTCACCAAAATTTCGGTCTTCTTCGAATAATAGATTATTATTGCGAATAATTGATGTCTTAAATAATTTATTAATGACAGGATACATTCTGCCGTCTAAAACCATAGATTCAATAACATATTTTTTTATCGTCTCGTTCTTTTTTTGAACATGATATGGTTTTGAATATGCAGCATTTTCAGACTTTAGATATAATTTGCGATATAAGAGACCGCATACAGATAGTGTATGATTTTCGTCGTGCAGTGAAACCAGAGTCTCTATAAAAGTGGGTCTAATTTCATCATCACTATCAATGAAGCTTACATAATCTCCATGAACTTTTGTAAGTCCAAAATTTCTTGCCGCAGATTGTCCGCTGTTTTTCTGATGAAAAACAGAAATGCGAGAGTCTAATTGGGCGTATTCATCTGCGATTCTTCCAGAGTCATCGGTGGATCCATCATCAATAATAATAATCTCGAGATTATTATATGTTTGGTTACGGATAGAGTCGAGACAAGTGATAAAATAATCGCCAGCATTATATGTTGGAATTATTACAGAAACGAGCGGATTTGTTTTTGCCATAACTATCTTTTCTTTTTAATTTGTTACTACATGAAGACTTGTTAGGAATAATTATAGCATGAACCATATATAATCGAATTGTTCAAAAACCCCACAAAACACCAAAAGTGCCGGACTTTTTTCATTTTATGTTACATTTTGTAACATATCTCGAAAATTGTCATAAAAATGCTGGACATTTTTGATACAATCGCCCCAAGTGGAGGGGAAAGGAATTAAATGACGAAAATCGCAGTATTCGATACTGGGTTTGGTGGGGAACTGTTTGCGAAGCACATTGAAGACGAATTTCCACTCTTCGACGTGATCCGCGTGATCGATTGGGATCACGAAACAAATAAACTTAAAAAATATGATTATATTAAAACAAAGATAAAACCATATGTTGGTCGCGTTGACGGAATTGTTATTGCCGATCAATATTATTCAATCACCTGCCTAGATTATTTGAGAAAAGAGTTCGGAAAACAGAAATTTTCTGGTTTTCCGTTAAAAACGCCAAACAAACAAAACCTCAAAAAAGTCCTAATCATCACCACGAAAAACGTTCACAAAACAACAGATTTTATAAAATACGCCTGGAAAATTAAGGCCAAAGTTAATGTTGTTGAGTGTGATGAATGGAATAAATTGGTCGATGATGGAGAATACTATACGAATAAAGTTTATGCTGATCTTGAAGAATATGACAAGAGTAGGCCAAGCGCTATTATTCTAGCAGATTCTCATCTGATGGAGATAAAGCCGTTCTTAAGAAAAATATTTGGGCCGACAATCGCGATTTTTGATGGATATGATGCCGCCTTGAACGAATTATGTGGCGAGCTAAGAATAAGAGGCCGCACTGGCAAAAAGTATCGCTAAGCCTATCTTGAAAAATCGCCATTTTTTATGTATAATATATGCGTTTATAAGGGAGAGCAAAATGGAAAATGGCGAAATAAAAATCCGTGGCGCAAGACAAAACAATCTAAAAAATCTAGACGTAGATATTCCGCGCGATAAACTTGTTGTTATTACTGGTCTTTCTGGTTCTGGAAAATCAAGTTTGGCTTTTGATACTATCTACGCCGAAGGTCAACGTCGCTATGTCGAATCCCTTAGTTCTTATGCTCGCATGTTCCTCGGTGTCATGGATAAGCCTGATGTTGACTCAATCACTGGCCTCTCCCCAGCCATTTCTATTGATCAGAAATCAACTTCACGCAATCCTCGCTCTACCGTTGCGACGGTAACAGAAATTTACGATTATCTCCGTCTCCTTTTTGCGCGTGTTGGCGTACCTCACTGTCCAGTCTGCCACAAAGAAGTTTCTCGTCGCTCAGTCGAAGATATCGTTAATGAAGTCATGAAACTTCCTCTCGGTTCAAAACTAATGCTTCTAGCTCCAATCGTTTCCCAAAAGAAGGGTGAGTTTGCGCACATTCCAGATCAATATGGCTCAAAAGGTTTCGCACGTGTTCGTGTTGACGGGATCGTCTATGCGCTTGACGAATTTCCAGAACTCATCAAGAATGAACGTCACGATATCGAACTTGTCGTGGATCGCTTCATCCTCAGCCCAGATATTTATTCGCGTATTTCTGGCTCAATCGAACAGGCGCTTGAAATTGGTCAGGGAATTATTAAGCTTCTGAAAATTAATGATACTTCTACTGCTGTTGGTGAGAAAAATATCAATTCAGATAGTACTGAGGTTCTAACATATTCTCAACGCTATGCCTGTGAAGACCATCCAGATGAACTCATCCCAGAACTTGAACCTCGCCTCTTTTCATTTAACGCTCCAGAAGGCGCCTGTCCAACCTGTACTGGTCTTGGCTCGCGCATGGAAATTGACCCGGGTTTAGTTTTTAATAAAAACCTTACAATCGCAGAAGGTGGCATTCGTCCATTTAACCGCATTAATCAAGATTCGTGGTGGTTAAAACAACTCACAGCGGTTGGCTTGAAACATAATTTTTCAATTCACACGCCAATCGGCGAATTATCGGAAGAGGCAAAGCAAATCATCCTTTATGGCACTGGCGAAGAAAAATATAAAATGAAAATCGCAGGCTCCGGACGTTTTGCTGACGGAACTATTTATGAAGCAAAATACGAAGGCGTCATCCCAACACTCGAACGTCGCTACCACGATCCAAAAATATCAGAGTTTACAAAACACGATATCGAACGTTTTATGCGCGTGCGTGAATGTCAAGATTGTCATGGTGCTAGATTAAAACCATCAGTTCTTGCAGTTACTGTCCACGACCTAAATATCGTTGATATTTGTAATCTTGATGTTGATGCAACTCTTGATGTTCTCAGCCAAGATTTAGGTTTTACGGAAGAAGAAGAATTAATCTCAAAACCAATCCTCAAAGAAATTCGTGAACGCGTTAAATTTATGAAAGATGTTGGCCTTGGTTATATTGAACTTGGTCGTGCTGCAAATACTTTGTCTGGTGGTGAAGCACAGCGTATTCGTTTAGCAACCCAGATTGGTTCTGGTCTTCAAGGAGTTTTGTATGTTCTTGATGAACCGTCAATTGGACTTCATCAACGCGACAACGATAAACTCATTGCAACTCTAAAACATCTCCGTGATCTTAAGAACACAGTTCTCGTTGTTGAACATGATGAAGACACGATGCGTGAGGCAGATTATCTTGTCGATATCGGACCTGGTGCAGGATGCAACGGCGGTAAATTGATTGCGGCTGGAACCCCAGAAGAAGTAATGAAAAATCCAGATTCAATTACTGGAAAGTATCTTAGTGGAAAAGAAAAAATCGAAGTTCCAAAAAAGCGTCGTAAAATTCGTAAAGGTCATGAGCTTGTTGTTTGTGGTGCACGCGAGAATAATCTAAAAAATATTGATGCACATTTTCCACTTGGTGTAATGACTGTTGTTTCTGGTGTTTCTGGCTCCGGCAAATCAACACTTGTAAATGGGATTTTGGCTAGTGAACTCCAGGCTCGTCTTCATCATGCGCAGACCGTTTCTGGAACTCATGATCGCATTGAGGGAATTGAATTGATTAATAAGGTAATTGTTATTGATCAATCCCCAATTGGCCGTACACCTCGTTCAAATCCGGCAACATACACAGGTGTATTTAACCAGATTCGTGAACTTTTTGCATCGCAACCAGAAGCCGAACTTCGTGGCTATAAAGCTGGTCGTTTCTCATTCAATGTGAAAGGCGGTCGCTGTGAAACTTGTCAGGGTGACGGTGTAAATAAAATTGAAATGCACTTCCTTCCAGATGTTTATGTGACGTGTCCAGCATGTCACGGCAAACGTTATAATCATGAAGCTCTTGAAATCAAATATAAAGGAAAAGATATTTCTGAAATTTTGAATATGACAATCGATGAGGCTGTGGAATTCTTCAAAAATATTCCATCCATCGCTCCAAAACTTCAAACAATTCAGGAAGTTGGTCTTGGTTATATTCGTCTTGGCCAGCCAGCTACGACATTCTCTGGTGGTGAGGCTCAACGTATTAAACTCGCAACTGAACTTGCTCGACGTTCAACTGGAAAAACTCTCTATATTCTTGATGAACCGACAACGGGCCTTCATACTGCGGATGTAAAACGCCTACTTGGAATTCTAAACAAACTCGTAGACGGTGGTAACTCAATGGTCATCATTGAACATAACTTGCATGTTATTAAATCTGCAGACTGGATTATTGATATGGGTCCAGAAGGCGGCATTAAGGGTGGACAAATTGTTGCTGAGGGAACACCGGAAAATCTTGCCGACAATCCAAAAACTCCAACTGGTAAATTCCTCAAAGAATATTTAAAGCAATAACAAAAAAGCGGACAAAGTGTCCGTTTTTTTTATCGCATTTTACATATGTATAATTGCGAGCGTGTCTTTCTGAATTAGTTTTTTGTCGCCAATCCATTCGTCTACGGCCTTAGTAACGCCAGGCAACTCCGGATTGTTGTAGTCGTGAACGATAATAATTCCGCCATCAACCATTTTATTATCCACAAGACGTAAGGAATCTTTAATTGACTGATAAAGATCACCATCTAAAAATGCGAAAGCAATTTTTTCTGGCAAGTCTGCATCGGTTAGATCGGAAAACCAAGCCTTTTTAATAACTGGAACTGGGAGGCCAGAGCGCAAAAAACGTAGTTTTACTTCGCGTTTCGAAACAGATAAAACTCCTTCCTTAAAATCGCGGCCAGCTTCAGAATCGTCTTCGGAAGTCTTTGCCGGAAGACCTTCAAAAGAATCATAAATCCACAACTTTTTAGCATCCTCAAGCGAAGGATTAGCATCCTTTAAAATATCAGCAAGAAGAAGGGAAGTGTCACCCTCGTAACAACCTAACTCAACAAAATCCCCCGGGAGATTTAAAACCTCCCGGGCAATCTTTAATATTTCGTTAGTCTCTGAATTAGCAACCTGCTGCATCGAGAATTTCGCCAGCTTTCTTAATCATATAAGCAGCTTCGTTTGTTGCGATGACCCAAATTGGTTTAGAGCCTTCGGCTGCAATATTTGTGCCAGCTTTGCGATCAACTGGAGTTTCTTGGTTAATTTCAAAGCCCATGAATCCGATCTTTGAAATAATTGAATTACGGACAGGGATTGAACGTTCACCAATAGTTGCAGTAAAGACGACCATATCGAGTCCACCCATCTTAGCAGCAAACTCACCAATCTTACCAGCAACGCCGTCGATGAACATATTATAAGCCTTAACGCAGTTTGCTTCACCTTCTTCGACGCCGGCAATAATTTCACGCATATCGTTTGAGCCTGCAATTGCTTGAAGACCAGATTCCTTGATCATGAGTTTGATAGCAGCTTCTGCGCCCATTTCTTCACCAAGAAGTGCACCGATTGTTGGATCGATAGAGCCACAACGTGTTGATGACATTAAGCCATCAAGTGGAGTTTCGCCCATTGATGTATATACTGGTTCACCATTTTCATAAGCCGTAATAGAACAGCCAGAGCCAAGGTGGCAGATAATCATCTTAGGAGCTTCGATGCCTTGTTCTTTAATGCGATCACGCATGTAGCCATATGATGAGCCGTGTGCACCCCAGCGCTTTAATTCATACTTATCGATAATTTCTTGTGGCAAAGCATATTCTGTGTCGCGACGTGTTGGACGTGTAAGAGCTTCAGAGTCTGACAAAGTAATTACTGGAATTCCAGGGAAAGTTTTTTGTGCATTCTTAAGACCGCGAATTGCACCTGGAACGTGAATTGGGTAGGTAAGTTTAGCTTTTTCGAGCTCAGTGAATGTATTCTCATCAACGATATGATGTTGTGCAAAATAATCGCCTGCAGCTGGTGTACGAACGATGATACCGTCGAGTGGATGTGCTTCATTAATAAAGCCTTCACCTTCAAAAATTGCCTTTGCCTCAGAGAAAGCAACATTAAGGCTGTCCCAAGACTTATCGAGCTTTTCGTCTGAACCATCAGCACGAGTAACTGTACAAATGAATTGTTTCTTACCCTCTACTTCGATGCCTTCGAAATAAAGTGAACATACCTCATCTTCGCCTTCATAAAGTGAGAATTTTTCACTTGAAGAACCAGAGTTAATAACTAGAAAAATCTTTGTCTTATTATTCATATTTCTCCTTTCGTCCATTATATCACACCTCTGATAAAACAAATGGCAAGCCACCCCTAAAATATTATAAAAATTAGCACTCGAAGCTTGCAAGTGCCAATCATTGTGCTACAATAAAAATAGTAAAGGAGATAAAAAATGGCTCTAAAACCTCTAAAGAATAATATTGTGGCAAAAATTGAAAAACCACTCGAAAAGACCGAATCCGGAATTCTTCTTGGCGAAGCAAAAGAGAAACAAGCCTACGCCATTGTTGAATCCGTAGGTCCTGAAGTTAAAGAAGTTAAAGCTGGCGACAAAATTATTTACAAAGAGTTTGCAACGACAAACGTAAAAGTTGATGGCTGTGATTATATCATCTTAAAAGAGGAGGATGTCTTAGCGACATTATAAAATATGGCAAAGAAAATATATTATGAATCAGAAGCACGCGAAAAAATTCTTTCTGGTGCCAAGCAATTATATGATGCAGTAAAAGTTACCTATGGTCCAAAAGGTAAAAACGTTATCATCGAAAAAGAATATGGTGCACCAGTTATTACTCATGACGGTGTTACTGTTGCAGAGGCAGTCGAACTTGAAAATAAAGACGATAAACTTGGTGAAGCAGTTGGTGCAAAACTTATTAAATCCGCGGCCCAAAAACTTAACAAAGTTGCCGGTGACGGAACGACAACTGTTACAGTTCTTACTTATAATATTTTGAACGAAGCAAATAAATTAATTGCGGCCGGCATGAATCCTATGGAACTTCGCAAGGGAATTGAGAAAGCCGGAGCGGATATTGTCAAAAATATCGACAAAGCAGCAGAAAAAATTGAAGGCGATGATAAAAAAGTTGCAGAAGTTGCAACAATTTCTGCCGGAGATGAAAAGATCGGCCAGTTGATCGCCGAAGTAATTTCTAAGATCGGCAAAGATGGTGTTGTTACTGTTGAGCCAGGACAAGGCCTCGAGATGGAACAAGAAATTGTCGAAGGATTTTCATATGATAAAGGTTTTGCATCTGCTTTCTTTGTTACGGATGTAAATCGCCAAGAGGCAATTTTCGATAAGCCACTAGTCCTTGTAACTGACAAAAAGCTTTCATCCACAAATGATATTTTGCCTTTGCTTGAGAAATGCGCTCAAGCTGGACGCAAGGACCTTGTCATCATTGCTGAAGAAGTAACCGGTGAAGCGCTTTCGCTCCTTGTTTTGAATAAATTAAAAGGCGTCTTCAATTCGCTCGTTCTTAAGGCTCCATCATTCGGTGATCGTCGCAAGGAAATCATGGAAGATATCGCTATCCTTACTGATGCAACAGTTGTTTCTTCGGATAAAGGCCTAAATATTGAAGAAGTTGGACTAGAGGTTTTGGGTTCTGCGCAAAAAGTCATCGCAACAAAAGATGAGACAACAATCATTAAAGGTGCGGGGGATGAAAAAGCCGTCAAAGCTCGTATCGAATTAATCCATTCACTCGCAAGTCTTTCGAGCTCCGACTATGAACGTGGTGAATATGAAAAGCGTGCGGCGGCGCTCCTTGGAAAAGTTGCAGTAATTAAAGTTGGTGGAGCAACAGAGACCGAGATTGATGAAAAGAAATTCCGTGTCGATGATGCTGTTGCCGCAACAAAAGCTGCACTTGCGGAGGGAATCGTAGCTGGTGGTGGCGTAACGCTCGTTAACCTAGCAAGCAACCTCAAAGGAAATGATGATGGCGTTCGAATTGTGAAAAATGCCCTAAAAACTCCTTTTGTCCATATTATGGAAAACGCCGGACTCAATGCACAGGCACTTCTCGCCGAAGTTGAAAAGGCCGAAAAAGGATTTGGTATTAATGTTATGTCTCCAGAAAAAGGCTTGATCGACCTTAAGAAATCCGGCATTATCGACCCAGCTAAGGTTACAAAAGAAGCAGTTAAAAACGCAGTTTCAATTGCTGCAACTGCAATTACTATGGGTGCATTAATTGTTGAGATTCCAAAACCAGAGAACAACGCCGCCGGCATGGACGGAATGTATTAAGATAAAAAATAACCCCGCGAGGGGTTATTTTTTATTGTTGGAGGTTAAGCAATTTTATCGATTGATTCAACCAAGTAAAGAAGGGCTTCAGCGCGATCGCTTTCGTCTTGGATAGCTTTAGCTGCGCGATAGGCAGGCTCGAGAGCTGAATAATCTTTAAGATTTTCGAAAGCATTGCGGCAAAGATTGAACTTTTGTGAAGGTGTAATTTTAAGGTTATCAAGTAATGGAAGCAAATCACGAAGAGCATAGTCTTTAACTTGCTTAATTCCAAGAGCTTTATCTGGCTTTGGAGCTTCTGGTTTTGGCTCTTTCTTTTCTTCAGCTGGTTTCTTTGGCTCAGGAACTGAAGTTAAAATAGGGTCAGAAATGGTGCTGTAATCGAAAGCAGCTTCTGGTTCTGGAAAAGGTCCAACTGGAACGATTGGTTCAGAATCAGCATCTTCAGGAAGAGTTGAAGGAGCTGCGACAGGGTCAGAAAAAGTCGGATCGACACTGGTCGTTTTAGTAATTTCATCAATAGCTTTTTGTAGCTCACTGTCTACAATATTATTTTGGTCCATTTTGCCCACCTTTTTTATAATTACACTTATGCTTAATATATCACACTATTTTTATATACGCAAGAAATTAACGATTTTATCGATAAAATCTAGATTGACTGGCTCCATTGGTAAACGTAAACCGAGAGCGTCAACGATTGCTTCGCCATTTGTCTCAGGGAAATAAATCTTAATAGAAGGACCAAGGCGCTTCTTTGGAATAAGAACTGCAGAATAATTACCCTCTTCTTTCAAAATTCCAAAGGCGCGAAAATCGTCATATGCATACAATTTTGAACCTTCATGCAAACCTTTTTTGTCGAGTTTATAAGAAATTTTGCGTGGTGGTCTCAAATTAATTGTGAGAACCGCGATAATACAAACAATAATAAGTGCCAAGAATGTCCAAAGTTGCAATAGGATGGCGATTGCGGAAAGCGCACCACTTACAATAACTAAACCAACATACCATACAATATCGTGTGTATGGATGACATATTCTTGAGCCTCCCAAGAGACATCAGTTGAAACTTTCTTTACCATAAGCTAATTATATCACATAGGATATTTATTGCATAAAAAAAGAGCCCTTTGGCATTTTTGTGAAACAAAAATGGCGGAGGGTGGGAGATTCGTTTACGAAGTTCCGATGTCTCCGTCTTTTTGACATTTTTGTTTGCACAAAAATGGCGGAGGGTGGGAGATTCGAACTCCCGCACCAGGTCGCCCCAGTCTAACGATTTAGCAAACCGTCCCCTTCAGCCACTTGGGTAACCCTCCGTTAAAACTATTCTATCAAATTATACAAAATTTTGCAAAATGTGTTATAATATAAATATGAAGAAATATATGAGTGTTATTTTATCAATATTAGTTGCCACAGTTGTATCTTTGGCAGGTTTTTCAAACGCATCAGCGCTAACCTTGAGAGAGGGTGCCGAAGCTGCACGTTGTGACGGCTGTCCTACCGATCTCTTCGGTGATACCGGTGTCTTTCGTAATATCTCAAGCACCGTCCTATATATCGTCGGCATTATTGCTGTTGGTATGCTTATCTGGGGTGGTATCCGCTACGTACTTTCAGGTGGCGACTCTAAAAAAGTTACTGATGCAAAAAACACTGTCCTTTATGCAATTATTGGTCTCATTATTTCATTCTTGTCATTTGCAATTATTAACTTTGTTATCGATGCACTTCCATCAAGCAACGACAATAAAGACACAAAAACCAGCCTAGTTATCGACGCCAACTCGATTAACGGCTAAAATCAAAACGACAATCTTCGAAGCTCCAGCCTGCTGGAGCTTTTTGATTGCAGCACGCATGCTTGCTCCAGTTGTCCAGACGTCATCAATAAGTATGTATGTTCGGCTAGAATCAATTTTTCCTCGAAATTCATAGGTACTGGCCGCCTGCAGTGAACGTTGAAGTTTATTAGAACCTACCTGTACTGTCTTGCTGATACGCCTTAAAACTGGATCAGTCCTGTAGTTACGACGTCTAGATAGACCACGTGCAATCTTTAACATGTGATCAAAACCTCGTTCGTGGATGTGACGGCTAATTGTCGGCAAGGGAACAACGCTAACCTCACCATCAATAACGGGAAGAACATTATCAATAATATCAACCAAAACATTTTTTATTGCACGACACGAACTGTATTTATACTCTTGAACAAGCTTGCCAATATATTCATCGCGCCATCCGATCATGAAGGACGTGGGAAAGAAACAATGATTACAAATTCCATCAATAATTGGCCTTCTGCAATTCAAACAATAATTTGTATGTTCTAGAAAAATGTCATTTTTACAACAATTACAAAAGACATCTCCCAAAGCTCCGCAACCCCTACAGGTGTGTGGGCAAAGTAGATCAAAAGGCGTGCGTAATGTTGTATTTTTTACAATAGAATTCATTATTCTCTTGATTTTACTATGGTTGTCCTTTATAATAAAGCATAATTAATATAACTGTGGAGGAAACATGGCTCGTATGAGTAACGATGATTTGCTTATGGAAGATGACCTCGCTGCTGCTTTCTTAGGTGGAGAAGAAGCTGCTCCAGCTAAAGCTGAAGTCGAAAATCCAGAGGTTACAAATTTCGATAGCGAATCAGTAGAAGATGAGTGGGAAACTGCCGATGATTTTCCTGGACAACTCGCAGTAGATGTCTATGAAACGGCTGACAAATTAGTAGTTAAAGCTCGCACAGCTGGTATCTCAAAATCAGATCTAGATGTTAGCATCTCAGACAACATTTTGACAATCTCTGGCGTTCTCTCTGGCGGGGAAGATGAGACAACTACTCGTTGGCACATCCAAGAGTGTTATTGGGGTGAATTCTCACGTACTATCGCTCTCCCAGTTCCTGTTCGCGAAGACGAAAACAGCGTAAAAGCAGAACTTAAAGACGGTGTCCTTACAATCTCATTTGATAAGGAAAAAGTCGAACTTCCAAAGAAGATTCAAATCCGTTAATCAAAAATCGCCCCTTCAAAAGGGCGATTTTTTGTGCCATATATAATATATAGCAACAAAAAACTCCCCGAAGGGAGTTTTCTTGTAAGCTTGATTATTAGCTAAGGATACCGCCAATAACGAAGTTAACGATTGAGAATGCAAGAGCACAGATAACAAGACCAACGATGCCGTAAAGAATTGTATCTTTTGCTTTTTTGACTTTAGCTGCATCACCAGATGATGTCATATATTGAACACCACCGAGGATGATAACGATAACAGCGACGATACCAAGAATACCAATTAACCAGTCAAGAATGACGGTGATGGTTTCAATAAAGTCACCAGAATCATTACCGACAGTTTCGACTTTTACCGTTGCTGCAAGAGTGTTGATGATATTGTTCATATTAATTCCTTTTATTTTCTTTATATTATCACATTTATTAAAATTTTGCAATAACGCTTATAATCTTAGCCCTCAGTGCTTTGTGATGAGTCGCCACCTCCGCCATTGCCACCTCCGTTGCCAGCACTCTTATTAAGGGTACTAACAACAAAGTTAACAATCATAAATGCGAAAGCACAAATAACTAAACCAATAAGTGCGTAGAGAATTGTATCTTTTGCCTTTTTAAGCTTATTAGCATCGCCGCTTGCAGTCATATATCCAACAGCGCCAATAACAACAAAGATGACAGCAACGATTGCGACTGATGAAATAACAAAAGTTAGAATACCCATAATGGCTTCTTGGAGTGCTGTATCTGATTCACTTGTGTTGCAAATACCAGCAGCAACATCTCCGATTTGAGATGAATCACAAAAACCCCCTTCTGCGTATGTTGGTGTAGGGAGACCAACAACTCCGAGTACGGCAAGACATAATGCTGATAATACTATTGATAGTTTCTTTTTCATTTTTTCTCCTTTTTAATCCACTTATTAATTACCATTTTGTGATGAGTCGCCGCCGCCGTTGTTGGTGGTGCCGCCATTTGAATTAATTACACCATATAGTGTTGAGACGATGAGTTGTGCAAAACCAACAATTAAAAGACCAATGATTGCATTTTTAATGGCACCTTGTGCTTTCTTAGCCTTACCAGGATCACCACTGGCGGTAATATATGAGATAGCGCCAAAAACGAGGAAAATTGCAGCAACAAAGCCCGCAACGCCAATGAACCATTCAATAACGTTATTAATAACCTCTCCACTCTGGGCTTTACCCAAACCATTTACGTCAGTTTCGAGGCTGCTCGCGCCAATGACGGCGGTAATTGTGCCAAAAATGACCTTTGCAAGCAAACAGATCCCAATACCAATAAATGCACTGGTTAGTGTTTTTTGTCCAGAAGAGGCTTTTGTAGGGTCACCACCAGAGAACATATATAGATAGCCACCATAAATCACGAAGCCAATCGCGATAATAGCAACAAGACCAGCAATACTAGAAACGACATTCGCGACAGCCGTCCAAACTATTCTGGTTAAATCCTCTCTGCTTGCTGGTGGCGTTACATGACAGTCTCCATCAGTTAAACCTGCATACCAAGGTTGCATACCTAAAAACGGATCGCCACACTCAGCATACGAAGGATTTGTATTGATTATTGGAAGAGCAATCATAAATAATGCCCCCAAAATAAGTGTTAGTTTTTTGGATATTTTTTTCATTTTGTAAATATTTACTGTTTAGCTTAAACCCATCATATCATATTCTTTAAAAAAGTCCATCCTGAATTGCGAGGAGCCCACTCCCTATAATATACTTGACAAAAATGCTTATGAGTGCTATAATTATGTCAGTGCCTAATATGGGAGGCCAAAATAACTATGAGTGTGGAAAAATCAATCAAAAAACGAATCTGTTACGCCATCTTTGGTTGGCTTTTTGCGTTCATATCTATTTCAGCACCAATCGTTGCTTCAAATCCTGTATATGCTGAACCAGATCCAGAAGTCACGGAAGTGGTTAGTGATCCTATTCCAATCAACGATTTTAAGGGCGATGTCTGTAAAAGCAACCTTGGCTCTGTAGGTTGGCTTGTCTGTCCAGTCATGGACGTCGTTTCTAATGCTGTCGATTCACTTTATGACACGATCAAAACTCTTCTTATTATTGAACCACTAAGAGCAAACGATAGCTCTCCAATATATATTATTTGGAAATATTGTCTTGGAATTGCAAATATGTTGTTTGCATTATTTATCCTTGTCATCGTTGCATCTCAAATCACAGGCTACGGTATCGCAAATTATGGTATCAAAAAAGCATTACCAAAGATCATTATTTCAGCAATTGTTGTTAACCTCAGCTTTATTATCTGTACCCTAGCAGTTGATGCTTGTAATATTATCGGTGGCGGTCTCCGTCAAATCTTCGAATCTGTACCTATCGCAATCGCAGGTCAAAGTGTCTCTAATATCCCAATGCAAGATGTTATCGGCGCAGTGTTAGGATCAGCAACTATCGGTGGTATTGCCTTTGCGGTTGGCGCATCTTCACTCTGGATGCTTATTCCAACTATCCTCGGTGGTCTCGTTGCTGTCGTCTCTGGTTTGATTACGATCGCACTTCGCCAAACCGTTGTTACTCTTCTCGTTATGATTGCGCCTCTTGCAATTGTCTGTACAATTTTGCCAAATACGTCAATCTATTACATTAAGTGGAAGAAGCTTCTCACAAAAATGTTGGTATTTTATCCAACCTTTAGCCTTTTGTTTGGAGCATCAAGCTTGGCTGGTTGGGCAATTATCGCAAACGGTGCAAAGGATCCAGAAAATGGTATCTTCCTAGTTATCCTTGGTCTTGCAGTTCAAATCATGCCACTATTCTTCTCATGGTCTCTCATGAAGATGTCTGATACATTCCTTGGTGAAATTAGTACAAGAATTCGCAAAATTGCGGACAGACCACTTGCAACCAACCGTGCATGGGCTGAATCTCGTCGTGCTAATACGCAGGCAAATACAATTGCGCACGGTACGCTTCCATCCGCAAGCCTACAGAGATATCTTGCAAAACGCCAGGCACTACATACCCTTGACACGAAGAATGCTCAATCTATCACTGAAAGTAGATCTCAGGAATATGCACAACGTCGTATTGCTGGTGTTGATGTAGGTGTCATGAATGGTGCTAACAAGCGTATCGCATCACACTATACACGCAATGCTAAGATAGCAAAGAACGAATCTATGTCCGCTCAAAATGCTACATCTCATGCTGAACACGTAATGGGAAATTATGGTTCATACTATCAACGCGAAAAACTTGATCAATTGCTTAATAAACGCTCAGAGGAAACATTTAAAGACTTTGGACGTGCTGCATTTGTACGTGAAATTGATGATGAGAATGATATTAACTTCCTCACAAATCAATTCCTCAATGCAAACAAACGTGATGCTAATAATAGACCAGTTGATGAAGAAGCATTTAATCGTTACGTACGCTCAGTTGGCGGTAAAGATGGTGAACAGCGTGTCCTTGCAAAAATCGTTGCTCAGGCTGCTAAAGTTGAATCAAAGCAACGTTCAGAATACGCTATTCTTCAAGCCAAATATGGCCATAACGGATATAACAAATCAGAATTCCGTGACTGGATGGTTGGCTATAAGGTCAATGACGACGGTTGGGCCGTAGATGCAGACGGCGAACGCTTCAGGGAAGCGGATGGTAGCTTTACTGAAACTATCCAAGGTGAACTTCTCCATAGAGATCCAAAGAGGCTCATTCTCTATGATAAACGCGATGAAAAAGGTCTTTACTATGACATGAAAGATCAAAATGGTAATATTGTCGCACGCATCCATCGTGGAAAAGGCGACGATGGCCAAAACTATGACGATGCAGCCTTCATCAAAGAGACCCTTACGAACTACGATATTCCAATTGGTGACCCAATCAATAATGTCTACAACATCCTATCCGGTGTCCAGCCAGGCTCTATCCCTGATGCGCCAGATATTGGTCTCGATCGCTACAGTACAACAATTGGTCGCGCAATGAGCACATATAAGGGAAATGCTGCATGGGCAGGTGCCATGCATAACTCAATGGTCGGTAACCGTCAGATTAAGAACTCTGCTCAATCTGCAATTGCAATCCTCGATAGTATTGTTAAAACCTTGAAACCGGGTGCATTTAACACACAAAACCCTGCATCTGTTCAAGAAATTATGACAATCTTGGATCCACGCAACTGGGATCGTATCTTCTCAGACGAACTTCTTGAAGATGCTTGTAATATCAATAACGAGTTAATCGGTGGTGAACGCTATGAAGAGGAAGTTCAACCTGATGGTTCAGTAAAGACAAGAATCGTTAAAGTTGATAATCCTTCCCATGAAGAACGCATGAATAAGATTAAACGCAAATATCTTATTCCTGCAATGCAAAAGGTCTTGCCAGCATTTGATAGGCTTCGTACAAGTAACACTGCAGATAACCAAAAACCTGGTACTGCAGATGAGCAATACAAGTTTATTAAAATGGTTGAAGATCAATGGATTAACAATCCTGAAATCACATCGAGCGGTAAGCCAGTTGATATTACTTTGCGTACTCAAGATCTTCCAAACGAAGTTCGTGAATTTCGTAAGAATTATCACGATGCAGACGGCAATCCAATCTACCCAGAGCATGGCGCTACAAATCGTGTAGTAAATCCAAGACTCATGATCGATGAAATCAATAATAGTGCTACGGATGTAGATAATCTCAAATTCCAACTCTTCCAATTATTTGATTCAAATCCATCATACGCAAGGGCAACGGAAGCATTGAATGACTACCTAAGCCTTTATCCGGAAGCAACAATGAGACAGATTATGGAACATGTTGAGGATGAGATTCTTCCTCTCATCTAGCCCTTAAAACCACCAGCAAAAGCTGGTGGTTTTTTGTGGGTTTTTGGTAGAGCTTATGTTATAATTAAAAACATATATGGCGCAATATAAAGTCCCTCAAGACGTTGAGGCCGACGATAAACTCCTCGGACCGTTTAATTTTCGACAGCTATGTTATCTTTTGCTGTCTGGAGGCTGCATAGGCCTAGCGGTTTTGTTCTTTACAATTTTTCCTGCGCTAGCGCTAATTCCTATTCCACCACTAATCCTTTTGCTGGCACTTTCGCTACCATTAAAAAAAGATCAGCCAATGGAAGCATATCTTGCTGCGCTTGTTTCGTTTTACACTAAACCGCGCAAACGTACATGGGAAACTGGCCAAAAAGAATCAACTATCGTTATTACTGCTCCAAAAATCAATCCAGAAGAGAATCGTATTCGAAATATTTCTGGCGAAGAAGCAACTAACCGTCTGTCATTCCTTGCAAATATCGTAGATACGCAAGGTGCAGCAATCAATGGTATTGCCAGCAGTCCAATGCGTGACGATTTGGCTGCAGAGGCGCAAACTGCAACCGATATCTTCGAAAAAGATACATACACAATCGATCAAGCAATTAAAGCAAATAAAGAAGCGCACCATAACGAAATTATGGAGCGCATTCGCAAAGCGACACAAAAACAAGAGCCATCACAAGAGCAAACAGCTCCTCAAAAGACCACAATTGAGCCAATCGTAACGGCGGCTCCATTAACTCAACCAGTTCGCAGTAACACTGTTTATCAAGCAATTTATGATCAGCCACAAGATACGATCGGTGAAACTCCAAAAGCGCCAGTCTTATCGGAAGAACAAAAAGCGGCAATTGAAGCCGAAAGAGCTGCAATCGAAGCCGAAAAGGCTGAGAGGGCAAGAATCGCCGAGCATCAAGCCAATGTCGAAAAAATGCGCAACGCAATTATGCAGAATGAAACTCCATTCAGCTCAACGGAAGAAAAACCAAAAATTAACCGCCGCTTCTTCGACGAAATCAAAAAGAAAACTGAATCGATTATTAAGAAACCTGAAATCATTATGCCAAGTAATCAAAATCAGGGAAATGTTCCTCAAAAAACTGCAAAAGAAGAAAAAGAAGCTGCAATGCAATTTAAAATCCCAGGTCAGCCAGAGCAAAAACAAGAAACCGTAGCATCAACATCATCATTCCCGCAGCATACCTATACGGGAACAGTCCCAACAATGCCAAAACCTGTGGAAAACCCTGTGGAAAAAACCGCAGCTCCAACACCTCCAAAACAAGATATAATTGATTTAGCAAATAATTCAGATTTCTCAGTTGCGACCATCGCAGAACAAGCTAACCGTATAAAAAGAAAGGACGATGAAGAAGTTTTTATTTCATTGCACTAAAATATGAACCCACAGAATCCTGTACAACAACAATTAACGCCGGAACAGATGCAACAGCTCCAAGCTCAACAGCTGCAGCAACAGCAAGTCCAGGCACAACAACAAGCTCAGTTTTTGACCAACCAAGCTACGCAAATCAATAATCTTCAGCAAATGACGCCAGAGCAAGTTCAACAATTTCAAGCCCAAATGCAAGCAGCGCAAGAGCCTCAAATTTTGATGCCGCAACAAAACCAGAGTCAAAGTGCAATGAATCTTGGTATGGCGGCTATCAACGCGACTGCCGCATCTCCAGTTTCTCCAAATAGAGAGAATCCTTCCACAACACAATCAACCTTACTTATTTCTGAAATTCGCGACAACGTTGTCATTATGAAAGACGGCTCATTCCGTGCGGTTATTGCTTGTAAGTCAATCAACTTCGATCTCATGTCTGAAAACGAACGTGAAGGCGTCGAATACTCTTATCAGAGCTTCCTAAACTCTCTAAAGTTTACGACTCAAATTCTTATTCGTTCTCAACGTGTTGATATTGGTCCATATATTGAGCGCCTTTCCGATATTCGTCGCAATAACGACAACATGCTTCTAGGCGTTTTAATGGATGATTACATTAACTTCATCGAAGTTCTTGCACAAGAAGCAAACATTATGGATAAGTCATTCTTCATCATCATTCCATATTACACAAACTCAGAAGACGAAAAAGACCTTCAACAAACAAAGAACTTCTTTAAGACTTTCCGTCGTAAAACAGAAGTAACTAGAATCGAACGCGACGTCTACGAAAAAGCCCTCTTTGAGCTAACAAACCGTGTAGATTCTGTTATCTCGGGTCTTTTCCAAATGAATATCCATTCCGTTCGTCTTAATACGAAAGAACTTGGCGAGCTTTACTACAACTTCAACAACCCAGATACTGCCGTCCGTGAACCACTCGCCGATTTCTCAAATGTCGCAACAATGTATGTAAAGAAAGGAGAAAAACCAGAAAATGGCTAGAAGAAAACTTACGCCAGCAGAAATGCTTGCACAACAACAAGCGGCTGAAGCTGCAAGACTTCAACGCGCATTTGAACAAGGTACGAATACACTTCGCGACCTCATTTCTCCATCTTCAATCGAAATTCACTCCGATTATTTCCGTCTTGGTACAAAATATGGACGCACCATGTATGTTTATGGATACCCTCGTACTCTCTTTACGGGCTGGCTTTCTCCAATTATTAACATGGATGAAGTTCTTGATGTTTCGATGTATATTTATCCAGTCGAATCTGCAGTTGTTATGAAAAACCTCCGTACAAAGGTTACACAGCTCGAAGCATCCCTCAGTATTAATGCTGAAAAAGGTAAAATTCGTGACCCAGAGCTCGAAGCCGCCATTAACGATGCCGAGGAACTTCGTGATCAACTTCAGGTTGGTGCCGAACGTTTCTTCCGTTTTGGTCTCTATGTCACATTGTGGTCAGATTCTCTAGATGAACTTAAATTTGTCCAACAAAAAATTGAAACAATCTTTGGCCAGCAAATGGTTTTCTCAAAGGTTGCTTCGTCTCAACAAGAGCAGGGAATGAACTCCATCATGCCGCAATGTATGGATCAACTTCAAATTCGCCGTAACATGAACACTGGCGCAATTTCAACAAGTTTCCCATTCACATCCGCCGACCTTACTCAGGATAAAGGTATTTTGTATGGCGTTAACATGCATAATAACGGCTTGGTTATCTTCGATCGTTTCTCACTTGAAAACGCAAACATGGTTGTCTTCGCGAAGTCTGGTGCAGGTAAGTCATTTACTGTTAAGCTTGAAGCGCTACGCTCAATGATGACCGGTTCTGAAATTCTCATTATCGACCCTGAAAACGAGTATCAGAAACTTTGTGATGCTGTTGGCGGCTCATATGTTCGTTTGTCACTTAACTCTGATGTTCGTATTAACCCGTTCGATCTACCAAAGGTTATTGATTCTGAAGATGCGAACGATGCACTTCGTGCAAATCTTGTTACACTTCATGGTCTTTTCCGTCTCATGTTGGGTGGTGGAACTGTTGCTAATGGTCAAGCATCTGGTGGCCTCTCTCCAAACGAAGAGGCAGACCTCGACCAGGCCCTAATCGATACCTACGCACGTGCTGGTATCACAAGCGATCCACTAACGCATCAATCTACTCCTCCAACCATCGCAAACCTTTACGATACTTTGCTTCACATGGGTGGTACTGGGCCAGATCTTGCACAGCGCCTTCGCAAATATACATCAGGTACTTTCGCTGGTATTTTCTCTCAACAATCCAATATCGATATCAATAACCAAATGGTAGTCTTCAATATTCGCGATCTCGAAGATGAACTTCGCCCAGTTGCAATGTATATCGTTCTATCGCACATTTGGAATATCGTTCGTGCAAACCAGAAAAAACGTATTCTTATCGTCGATGAGGCATGGCAGCTCATGCAGCACGAAGACTCAGCAAACTTCTTGTTTAGTCTAGCAAAACGCGCTCGTAAATATTATCTTGGCCTTACTACAATTACGCAGGACGTTGAAGACTTTATGAGTACAAAAATGGGTCGTGCAATCGTTGCAAACTCATCCATGCAAATTCTTTTGAAGCAATCTCCATCTGCAGTTGATGTTCTTGCCGATGTCTTCAAGTTAACAACGGAAGAGCGACGTCGTCTTGCAAACTTCCCAGTCGGTCAGGGTCTCTTCTTCGCGGGTCAAAACCACGTTCACATTCAGATTATTGCATCAGAAACTGAGGAATCACTAATCACAACCAATCCAAACGCAAGGAAATAAATGAAAATAAAAAACCATAAAACAAAAAGGAAAATAGTCGCAAAAATTCTAGGCTATAGTTTTGCAATTTTTCTTTTAGCTTTTATGGAAGTTGGTGTTCCAATTTGCACCTACGCTTTGAAAAAAGTTGATTATCAACGCTATGCGGAGAATAATATCTGGTTCTATGATGGAGATGAAATTGATTGTTACGGCCTAAACAATGGCATGGGGGCGTTCAATGGTCTAATTTATGATGGAACGCTTTCAGAACTCCAGGCCGAGTTTATGGATAAATATGCCGACTGGGCAATGGAATTTTCTATACAGTACGGTGTGCCATGGGAAGTTGCAATAGCGCAAGGCATTCTTGAGTCTGCCAGCGGAACAAGCCCGCAAGCAATAAACAAATATAATTTCCATGGCATTGGTGCCTTCGATAGTGATCCTAGCCAGGCAAAAACATTTGCATCGCCGCGCGAAGGTTGGGAAGGATATTTTAAGAATCTCAAGGTAACAAATACATATAAAATGCACGGTGTATTTAGGGACGCGGCTATTACTGATCCATATGCTGCGCTTGTTAGAATTTCGGCTGCAGGGTATAGCTCTAAAGGATCAGCGTATGCTGTGAGCGTATCGGCCGTCCTTGCCGGCGTAATGAACCGTATTGCAGCTGATCCACGCTATAAAACAACTGCCGAACTTGCGGTCGAACATCCTGAAATTTTTGAAAACGCCAGAAGAAACGCAGAGGGTGGTGCAGATTATGATGATTCGTTGTGGGGCGGAACTACTGGTGGTAGTAGTGGTAATGGAAAAATTGATGGAAGCAAAATAACTATTATTGGCGATTCAATCACGGCCTGGTTTGGAAATTCATTACATGCAGATACTAGGGAAGCACACCCCTGGTACAATGAGACAAATATTGTTGCAGAACCAGGAGCGTCATTTAAGACATACGGTATTGACCAACTCCAGGCTCTTGCCTCAAGCGGGCAGCTTAGAGATATTTTGATTTACGAATTTGGTACAAATGATGGCATTCAACCAATTCAGCAACAAATAGGTCGCAGTAATCCAGTTAAGGATGAAGATATACAAAAAGTTTTAGATATTGCAGGCAATAGAACCGTAATATTTATTACGAATTATGTTAATGACGAAAATTCTGGAGGCGAGAATACATACCCAGTTAACAATGAGGCATTCTTTAAAGCGGCAAGGGAGCATAGTAATGTTCGGGTCGCAGACTGGTTATCCATTGTGAAAGGACGTGACGGGGAATTGTTGGGCGATGGTGTCCATCCAAATCATGCAGGATATATTGAATGGATCGAAATGCTCGAAGATGTTCTACGAGGGGTGTCTTCTGGTGAATGTCAAAATGCAAACAATCGGTTCGGGTTGGTATCAGGCGGTATGACCTTGGAGGAGGCTAAGGCGTTTATGCTGGCCTACAGACAACGAGCAAGTTTGACGGAGAAACAAATTGAACAGTTTGAAATTGGCGGCATGCCAATGGCTTTCGTGCATGATGCAGGATGCAGGGACGGCACTCTAAATAACTGTGTTGCGTTTTCTCAATGGTTTGTAAATGCCTATGCGATACCGAACAATCAATTGCGTGATACTACGAATGGAAAAGACTACGCCGTTCATCTTATAGCCTCAAGGAATTTTATAGATGGAGGTAATGTTCCTAGAGCATATGCGGTTATGAGTAAACCAGGACCAACCGACGCTGGTCATACTGGCATTGTTTTGGGTATCGATATGGAGAGAGGTAAGATTATTATTGGCGAAGCTTCATGTAATGGCGGCTGGAATGATGATTTTCCTGGGGCGAATGAATACGATTTGTCAATCTATACTGCCGCCACTATTCGCTATGCCTATGCTCCATCACTAATGTCGCTCGGAGTTGCACTATGAAAAGAATAAGAATCAAAAACAACAAACTTTCAGTAAAAGTTATTTTTGGATTAATAATTATTGGAATACTAACATTCGTCCTAACAACGGTACTTTTTAATTCCTTTAAAAGAATATCGGTCCTAAAAATTAATAATATCGACGTATTGACTGAAATTCCGCAAGAAGGAAAAGAAAAAATAGAGGACGGAATTACATTCTTTTTAAAGAAGAATTTTTCAGGTCAACAAATTCGAAAAATCACAAATCACAACGGCATTGTGATTAGAGAGGAAAGTGTTGCCTCGGAAAAAAGTGATTCTCAATACGAAAACTATACATTTTTAGTTGATATTGAAAGCATTGAGAGAACCTACAAAGTTCATTTTGCATGGCCAGACACAGAAGAAATTACTGGAGAGAATCCATACATTTCATGTGCCTCCAAAAAAGAAACAAAGTACGAAAGCACAAAGTGCGACGAGGCGGCAGTAGATATACCAGATCTATTCTTTGATCTCCCTTTCGTCTACGCATCTTATGATGAAAACTATAACTATACGGAATATATCGTAAAATCCGATGCGTCGTCAGAATGTAATGATTCGTACTGTATTAGAATTATTGATGTGAATGGAACTAATAGGGAAAATGCACTTAATCTCATTCGAGAACATGGATATGATCCGGATGATTACGAGATTATTTATCAATATCGCCCAATTACTCCAGTTAATTAGCACTCTTGCATTAAGACTGCCAGAAGCGTATAATATATACTATGTCGAAACGTGATTATTATGAAGTTCTTGGCGTCTCAAAAGGCGCATCTGATGATGAAATCAAAAAAGCCTATCGTAAGCTTGCCATAAAATATCATCCAGACAAAAATCCTGGAAATAAAGAAGCGGAAGAAAAATTTAAAGAAATTTCTGAAGCCCATGACGTTTTGAGTGACAAGCAAAAGCGTGCGCGCTACGACCAATTTGGTCACGCCGGCGTAAATGGTGGTGCGGGTGGAGGAAATCCATTTGGCGGCGGCAATCCATTCGGTGGCGGTCAGTTCAACTTTGACTTTGGTGGAGCTGGCGGTTTTGAAGATATTCTAAGTAATTTATTTGGTTTCGGTGGTGGTCCACGTCGCCCACGTCGCGGAGCGGATTATCAAACTTCAGTCACGTTAAGTTTCGAAGAAGCAATCTTTGGCACAACAAAAACTGTTAATGATGAAGGAAAAGATCTAAAAATTAAAATTCCAGCCGGCATCGATGATGGAATGTCAATTCGTCTTCGTGGTAAAGGTGGTGATGCTCCGGAAGCTGGTGGTGAAAAAGGCGATCTCTATGTTCGCGTCCGCGTTAAGCCACATAAACATCTTACTCGCGAAGGGAATCTTATACTTTCGGAAGAAAAAATTAGCATGGTTGATGCAGCACTTGGTTGTGAAATCGACGTTGAAACTGTCGATGGTAAAATTACGATGAAAGTTCCAGCTGGTACTCAGTCTGGCACGCCATTCAAACTATCTGGTCACGGCGTACCATTCCGTGCAGACGGTGATCGCGGCGCACACATCGTAACAGTCATTGTTGAAACTCCAAAGAATCTTTCAAAGAAACAAAAAGAGCTTCTTGAAGAATTTAAAGGCGCCAAAAAACGCGGACTTTGGGGATAAAACTCAGATATAAAAGCAAAATTATGCAAGTATAGCAAAAACAATAAGCCTATGCTTGCATTTTTTTGAAAGTGGGTTTAAACTTGTAAAAATTTAAAGGAGAAAAAAATGGGTTATCTAGAAGATATGCTCGTTAGAAACGGCGTTGTAATGCGTGCGCCAGATGGCACGTGCTCCTACATTGAAGGAAGCCTAATTTCTAACTCTCTAGTGATTCGAAATTCATCGGGCTACGTTACTCATCGTATCGAACGCTCCGTGAATGGCGTTGACCTAGTTGTTCGCAATATGTCAACCGGTTGCGTTGAAACCCGCATTTCCGCAACATCGGCACTATTTTAAAAATCGTCTCAAAAATCCAGAGTCGATTTTTTTATGCAATCAAAAACTCGCTTATCCTAGACATTTCTCGAAAAATATGCTATAATATAAAGATATAAGAGTCATTTTTTATGAATAAAAAAATCATCGGTTCAAATCTGTATATCGAAGTTATGGGACAAAAAAATGTTCCAGCTAAGATCGATACGGGCGCCGATTCCTCGGCGATCTGGGTTTCTGATATTCAAATGACAAATGACGGTGTTCTTAAATTTAAACTCTTTGGCAAAACTAGCCCACTTTATACTGGCGAAACGATAGAAAGAACAGATTATAAAGCCGTTATTACACGTAGCTCTCACGGTGAAGAAAAACTTTTTTATCGCACCCATATTTCAATCGTAATCAATGGTAGAAAAATCAAATCACTTATGACGTTGGCGGATCGTAAAAATAATAATTTTCCAGTCCTAATCGGAAAACGTACAATCAAAAATAAATTCCTTGTCGACGTATCGAAACAGGAAATTGAAAGATGTAAAATATCAAAAACAAAACAGCTCAACAAAGAGCTTCAAGAAGATTCGTATAAATTTCATAAAAAATATTTTGGAAATAACTAATGGGCAAAGTGCAAAACTATTACGAACAACATTTTAGTGAGCTCACAGAAGACAAAAAGTTCCATTTTGCAACCCGCATCAAAAACGTAGATTATCTAAACGCCAACAAACCTCAAACTCCAGTTAGTGACATTTTAAAAAACAACGATTTTAGTCATGTAAATCAGTTCGAGAAACGCCGTCCATTTTTTGAAAAATATCAAAATCTTTACGCTATTGAAGCGGCATTAGTTCGCATTAATCATATCAAAAATCTATATGGCGATGATTTGCGTGATGACTTTACGGCTGAGATGAGTGTCGAAAAACTATACGAACTGGTGGATGAATTATGTAGAGATGACGAAGCGATCAAAGTTTTGTCAACCTACGCCATCAACGCGGTTGCGCTTACTGAAACTCTTTTTCCACGTCAGAAAAATCAATTGAAAGAAGTTGCTAAAAAATCACTAAACTATATCGGCGATCCAATTTTGTTAGCATATCTATATACTCACATTATTATTTGTGCGACTGACTTTTATTATCACGACATCTCGACAGAAAACCAAATTGCAATGGAAAAAGTTCTGAAAAAAGCCGAAGAAATAATCGAGAAAAACTACGATGAAATAACTATGGATTTAAAACTTGAATTCTTAGTCTGCGAAAAATTAGTTTCAAAAAATCAACCCACAACGCCATCAAGACTTCGTGATCGTATCGCGGAAGAGTGTGATGAAATTCTGAAGTCAACCCCATACATAACAGACTCCAAAAAATTGGACCGTTACAATACTTTGGATGGTGCTGAGCACCGCAATATTTTATATATTATGAGCGGATTAGATCACTAATCGCAGCGGCTTTTTCATCGACGAAAGAGCCAGAAGCAAGCTGCGGCGTGCGGTTTACTTCAAGGACAAAATACTTTCCAGTTTCTTTATTTTGGATCAAATCGACTCCAGCCATTTTAATTTGAAGCGCCCTTGCTGCATCCTTCGCGAGAGTCAAAAACTCATCGCTCAAATTTTCGAACGGAACAATTGTCGCGGAACCACCAACCGAAGTGTTGTTGCGGTGATCCTTGCCATTAGACGAACGATAAATTGCGATGCGTGGTTGGTAATTGAAAGTTACAACGCGAAAATCGCCATCGTTAGGAATAAAGTTTTGCAAAATGAATTCTTTTTCTGGATCTTCATTTAAGATTTTCTCGATTTCGTCGGCACTTTTAACTAGATAATTGTCGCGACCTTTTGTGCCATGAATCGACTTCAAAACACCTTGTCCGCCAATCAATGAAAGACTCTTTTTGAGAAAATCGACAGACCCAAAGAATGTGTCAGGAACACTAAGTCCCATTTCCGCAAAACGACACATTGCATATAATTTTCCAGATGTATCAGCAAAAAAATCGTCAAGCATCTCGATATTGTTTTGACGCGCAGCGCAGCCAATAGCACTAAACATATGATATTTCTTTTCTGGCGCAATCATAACAATAACTTTTTCATACGCCGAAAGATCATCTTCGAATTCTTCATTTGAAACGGTCATCTTTCCGTCTAAAATTTGAACATTGATTTTTGAGTGATCCCAGACGTCGACAGTAATATCCGAATCGGCGCAAAGCTTTGCGGAAAGAGAATCGAAATTTTCATTTCTTTTCGCAATAATAAGAACTTTTCTCATATAATAATTATACCATATACCTCTTGATTTTTCAATGCCTTTATGGTAAAATAAAGAAGTTATGAAAATTGCAATTCTATCAAACGGCAACGCCAATTACTCAACCAAGCGTCTCGTTGAAGAGGCAGAAAAGCGCGGTCATGAGGTAAAAGTAGTTAAATACAAGAACTGCTATATTTCTCTTGACGAAAAACATCCAAATATTTTCTACAAAGGCAAAAAACTCGAGGGTTTTGATGCTATTTTGCCACGCATTTCAAACAACATGACAAAATATGGAACCACCATCGTTCGTCAATTCGAAATGCAGGGAACATGGACTGCCGCTAGCTCAATTGCAATTACTCGTACTCGCGATAAACTTCGCTCAGCACAAATTCTTACAAAACATGGAATCGATACACCAAAAACTCTTGTATCTCGCAACACTGCAGATCTCGACGACCTTATTGCCCAACTTGACCTTCCAGTAATTATCAAGCTTGCCGTTGGTACACATGGTAATGGTGTTGTCCTTGCCGACACAAAGAAGGCAGCAAAATCCGCTCTTCAGGCTTTTTATCTCTACAACGAAGACGGCACAAGCATTCTCTTGCAGGAATACATTAAAGAATCTTCCGGCACAGATATTCGCGCATTCGTCGTTGGTAACCGCGTCGTCGCAAGCATGCAAAGACAATCCCTTACCGATGATTTCCGCTCAAACCTTCACAAAGGTGGCGAGGGAAAAATCATCAAACTCACAGATGCCGAGAAAAAAGTTGCCGTTAACGCAGCCAAAGCAATGGGCCTCCATATTGCCGGCGTCGACTTGATGCGTTCAAATCGCGGTCCACTCGTACTCGAAGTAAACGCATCTCCAGGATTTGGCATCGAAAAAGTTACTGGTCGCAACGTCGCTTCAAAAATTATTGAATACATCGAGCACAACGCAACGCGCAAAAATTCAAAAGACCGTATTGGCGCATAGTCAATCAACGGCCATAAAAATATTCCCTATTTTAGGGAATATTTTTATTGACACAAACACAAAGAAAGGATATTATAAAAGCATAAGTTAAATCGGAGGTTATTTTTTCTATAAAAGAAAAAAAGAAGGGTCATAATGAAGAAACAAAAAAGAATCATATCATCATTGCTTGCTGCGACAACTGCGTTATCATTTTGCGGCATGTCTCTCAGTGTGCAAAACACATTCGCAGATAACCAAGCTCAAACAAAAGTTAAGGTTTCAAATCCGTCAGTTCTAAAACTCACAATCAGCAACGATGCTATAGAATTTAATGCCACCGACGAAGTGTTGCATACAGACAGTCTCAATGTCACCGTAAACACAAACAATGCTTCCGGTTATGATATTTTTGTAAACTCAAATACGGACCACACAGAACTTAAGCACGTCAACACGGCCGTCTCTCAAAACATTCCAACCCTCTCCTCACAAATCCAATCTTCAAGCTTCCCAACCAACCAGTGGGGCTACTCGCTAGACAACGCACTATACGAGGGAATCAGACTCGAACCAAAGAAAATCTATGAAAGCAAAACGCACGGAACGGATACGTATCCATTCTACATTGGTACCAAAATCTCCAGTGACCTTGTTGCTGGTACCTTCGAAAATGAAATCATCTTCACTGGTGTAGCAAACCCACCAGTAGTCGCAGGAACCGCAAAGGCAATTCTCGGTGCAAACGGAAACCTCAACTTCCTATATGACGACGTAGATTATGCAGTTGGCGATACTTATACGGACAACCTAGGTCAAACAACGGTTGCGGCTGTATATGACGTACCAGTTAATAGTACATCATCAGCAGATATTCCTTGGAATACATGGGGCTCTGATTATTCTTGTAGTAACGACAATATTACATCCGCAAACTTTAGCGATAGCTTTAAGAATTTCCATCCAACATCCACACATAGATGGTTTTCTGGCTTATGCAGAATGACGGCTCTCACGAATGAGAAAAACCTCGACACTAGCAATGTAACGGATATGGCCTACATGTTCTATGGTGCCGGAGAAGGTGGCAACTATGTTCCTAATATTAGCACCCCATGGACATTGGATCTCTCCAGCTGGGATGTAAGTAAAGTAACTGATATGAAATACATGTTCTACTGGCTTGGCTCCATTTCTACCAATGAAGTAACTATAAGAGGCCTCTCGAACTGGGATGTAAGTAAAGTAACGGATATGTCATACATGTTTAATGGTGTTGGCACGAGCGTTTCAACTTGGTCCTTGGGCGATCTATCTCGTTGGAATGTTGGTCAGGTAACCAATATGTCATACATGTTCGCTCGAGCGGGATACAATGCGAACGTCTGGACTCTGGGCGATCTCTCCAACTGGAACGTTGGTAAAGTGACTGATATGTCATATATGTTTGATAGTACTGGCGGTAATTCTTCTTCATGGAGTGTTGGAAATCTTGCCAACTGGAATGTCAGCTCTGTAACGAATATGCAAAGAATGTTCCACGATGCAGGTATGCATTCCGATATATGGAACCTGGATCTTTCAAATTGGAATGTTGGTAATGTCACAGATATGTATGGTATGTTTTCATATTCTGGTATCTATGGCAGAACTTCTTGGTCCGTAGGTGACCTTTCTCGCTGGAATGTTAGCAATGTGACTGAAATGAGTACTATGTTTGATAATGCTGGTGAATCAGCTTCCAGCTGGTATGCTGGTGATCTCTCTGGCTGGGATACGAGTAACGTAATTGATATGTGGCAAATGTTCCATGATGCGGGAAAGAATGCCTCGGACTGGTCCATCGGTGACATTAGTGGCTGGAATGTTTATAAAGTGACGCTTCATACTGCTTTCTGTACTGCTCACAGCATAAAACAACCAAACTGGATCCGCTAATTAAAAGAACCAGTATTTGACATCAAATATAACCTTCGATACAATAAAAGCATAAGCTAAATCGAAGGTTATATTTTTATGAAAAATAAAAATGTTATTATTGTGTTTTTAATTATGCTTTTTGGCGGCCTTTTTGGTAATTATGCGAACGCCCAAAACAAAAATGGAACAGATATCGTTTTCACGGTTGAGCCATCTCTGCAACTTTCTCTCGACCATGGAACCGTTAATATTGACATTAAAAATGACCAATTTTATTCAGACCATATAGTATTATCGTCAAGCAGTAATAATCAAACCGGTTATTATATTATGACAAACGCGAACGCGGACTATACGGACCTCAAAAGCAACGCGAACGTCATTCCTTCGATTTCCTCGGATATAACAAAAACTTCATTCCCAACAATCGGCTGGGCGTATTCATTAGACGACGCAACCTACAGTCCTATACCAGGCAGCGAACAAACCATCGCGAGCTATGGAACAGCAGGAAAGAGGGCTGACGACTTCTATGTTGGCGTTAGGGTTCCTCTAGGACAAATTGCCGGTGACTATAATAATGAACTTATTTTTACTGCAGTAGCAAATGAGCCGAAAGATGGCGACGCAAAAGCAATCCTCGGCGCTAATGGCAACTTAAACTTTGTTTATAATTTTGAAACATATGCAGTCGGTGATAGTTACACGGATAACCTTGGCGAGACCGAAATCGTTGCGGTCTACGACGTCCCGATGGATAGCTCGACAACCTCAAGCGTTCCATGGTATACAAAACGCTCAAGTGTAAAATCGGTCAACTTCGAAAACAATTTCAAAAAGTTCAAACCAAATTCAACATCATACTGGTTTTCATCACACTCGTCTCTCGCAAGTGTAACCAACACTCAAAACCTTAACACATCCAATGTTACTAACATGTCATACATGTTTAATAGTGCAGGTTATAGTGCAAAAAACTTCTCGCTCGACGTTAGTGCATGGGATACGTCAAATGTTACAACACTAAGAAATACGTTCACTTCGTCCGGTTACAACTCAGATACGTGGGAAATTACTGGCCTTGAAAATTGGAACACTAAAAATGTGACCGAAATGACCTACCTATTCGCCAATACGGGCTACAATGCAACAACCTGGTCCATTGGTAACATTAGCAACTGGAATACAAGCAAAGTTACAAACATGTTTGAAGTCTTTGGTAGTGCGGGACGAAATAAAGCAACCGCGTGGGTTGTTGATCTGAGCGGTTGGGATACAAGCAACGTAACTATCATGACTCAAATGTTTGACTATGCTGGTTATAATGCATCGACTTGGTCGGTCGGTGATCTTAGCAACTGGAACACAGGCAAAGTCACAAACATGACCAATATGTTCCAGTACGCTGGCTACAAAACAACAACGCCATGGACACTTGGTAACCTAGACAACTGGAATGTTAGCAACGTTACAGAAATGCATAGCATGTTCATGGCTGCAGGTTCAAAGGCTCCGTCTTGGTCTATTGGTGATCTCAGCAAATGGGACACGCATAAGGTAAAAAGCATGGGGAATATGTTCTCGAATGCAGGTTATGACGCCGAATCATGGACGGTTGGTAATCTCGATGATTGGGATGTCAGTAACGTTACATCAATGTCAGCAATGTTTGCAAATTCTGGCTACAATGCAAATACATGGTCTGTTGGTGATTTAAGTCGCTGGAATGTTGGATTGGTTGGATCTGGCGGTCTTCTTGCGAGTTCGGGATTCTTAGATATGTTCTATAACGCGGGCCACGAAGCATCCACATGGACAATTGGCAATATTGGCAATTGGAATGTTGGCAACGCGGCTAACTTTGCAGAAATGTTTAAGGGTGCCGGCTACAAAGCGACAAACTGGTCCATTGGTGATCTTAGTGAATGGAACATGAGCAAAGCAACCAACTTGAGTGAAATGTTTAGAGAGGCAGGACGCAGTGCTTCTGAATGGAGTATCGGCAACATTGGTAAATGGAATATTGAAAAAGTTTCCAATACGTCATACATGTTTGAATTCGCCGGTTACAACGCAAGAACCTGGTCAATTGGTAATCTTGATGATTGGAATACCGGAAGTATAACCAATATGCATGCCATGTTCCAATATACTGGTGGCAGCGCGACGGGATGGACAATTGGCGATCTTAGTAAATGGAATGTTTCCAACGTACGAGATATGAACGGTGTATTTTCTGGGGCAGGATCAAGAGCAACAAATTGGTCGCTCGGTAATCTAAACAACTGGAATACTGGTAACGTAACCGATATGTCATATCTATTCCAGGGCACCGGATCATACTCGCGATCTTGGTCGATTGGTGATATTGGCGGATGGAATGTAAGTAAAGTAACCAACATGGATTACATGTTCTCGAGCGCATGTGCGTATGAGTCATCCGGTAAATGGTCTCCAGGCGACCTTAGCCGCTGGGATACAAGTAACGTAACTAAAATGAACAGTATGTTCTCGTACACTGCTTGGAGAGCGAGTGCGATTGATGTCGGCGATATTACTCGTTGGAACGTCTCAAAAGTCACAGATCATAACAGCTTCGATTCGCTTGGACGCATCACGCAACCAAACTGGCCATAAGAATAAAATAACTAACATAAAAAATAGCCCAAGCGGCTATTTTTTATTGACATAAGCGCAAAGAATAGATATTATAAAAACATAAACTAATTCGAAGGTCATATTTTTCTAGATAAGAAAAAAGAAGGGTCATATGAGAAAAATTAAGGGAATCATAACAGTTGTTGCGGCCATGATTTTTGGTGCTACTTTTTTAAACGCTCCGAAAACGTGGGCAGCCGAGGATGTGAGTGATGTTGTCTTCGAGATTCTCCCCTCAATAAGCGTTGTCCTAAATAACTCACAGATCAACTTAAACCTCAACGATAATGGTTTTCATACCGGAAGCGTAAACGTTACGGCAAGCACGAATAATGCAACGGGATATAAAACCTTTGTAAAAACCAACAAAGATTATACTTATCTAAAACACTCGAACGCAAGTGTCTCAACAAATATTCCTTCGATTTCTGGTACAAACGTCTCAACCTCGGCATTTCCTGCGACAGGATGGGGCTACTCTTTAAACGGCACAACCTTTAATGCAATACCTAAAACCGAAACCATGATGACCCAAAAAACGACTGGCGGAGATGAAGTTATTCCATTTTACATTGGCTCAAAAGTTGCCGGCGGCTTTCCTTCCGGTGTTTATTCAAATGAACTTGTCTTTACAGTTATTGCAAATGCTCCAACCGAAAGAACTGCAAAAGCGGTTCTCGGCGATAATAAAAACCTAAACTTTGTTTACAACACAAAACAATATAATGTTGGCGACACATATGAAGATAACCTAGGAACCACAACTGTTGTTGCGGTTTACGATGTTCCAGTTGCATCTAGTGCTACAACCGACCTGGGATGGATACCTACGGAGCCTCCATACAAAAGGAGTGATATTACTTCGATGAATATAGATGCAAGCTTTAGGCGTTTTGAACCAACCTCGATTGCATACTGGTTCTACAGGTTTGGTCTGCAAGTGAAGAGCATAACAAATCTGCGCAATCTGAACGTAAGCAAAGTTACAAATATGGAAAGAGCATTTCAAGGGGCACAAGCTTCGGAAATTAAGGAAATAGAATCGTGGGATGTAAGCAAAGTTACAAATATGAACTATACGCTTTATGGAATTTCCTTTGGGGATGAAACGGAATTAGATTTAAGTAAATGGAATACTAGTTCGGTAACCACAATGGATCACACCTTTGCATATTTTGGCGAAATGGGTACGCCAACAGCAAGAACATATCTAGATTTAAGTGGATGGGATACAAGTTCGGTAACCACAATGAATTCAATGTTTAATGGTATAGGTTATTATTGGGGAGATGAAACGGCCTATACGGCATCCTCCCTTACGATAAGAGGACTTGATAATTGGGACACTCATAATGTCCGCGATATGGAAAATATGTTCTGGGAAGCAGGCGCTCATAACCGAGAATTTAATATAGGCAATCTAAGTAAATGGGATGTGTCATCTGTAACGACAATGTCTTACATGTTTAACCGTGCAGCCATGGATGTTGCGTCATTTAATATTGGCGATCTTTCAGGATGGAATACTGGTTCGGTGACCGATATGAATTGTATGTTTGAATACGCAGCGGTTAATGCGTCATCATTCTATATCGGTAATATTACTAATTGGGATGTTTCAAAAGTTGGTGATCACTATAACTTTTCGTATGGTAGTCCGCTCACTAGTGAGCCAAACTGGGCCAACTAATCACTCCCAACAAAAGTACACTTCGTGATATAATGAATATAGAAACTTATTAATTTATATTCATTTGTTACCCCGCCGGTATAGAGAAAAATATCGGCACCAACAATTAGAAAGGAAAAGATGGAAATTGTTATTCCTATTATTACTGCCGTTGCTGGACTAGCTATGGGCGCAGGTGGTATTTTTGCCTACAACAAAAAGAAAGAAAACGGTGGCAAAAATAAAGCCGACGACCTAATCCGCAAAGCAAAACACGAAGCGTCAGATATTGTTTTAGCTGCCAAAAAAGAAGCTGCATCAATCAACGAAAAATCTCAAAACGAAGAAAATGAACGCCGTAAAGAATGGAAGCGAACAGAGAATCGCTTGGCAGAACGCGAAACTACTCTCGATTCAAAGCTCGATCAACTCGAAAAGAAATCAGAACGTCTTGTTAAACAGGAAAAAGAGCTCGAAGATTTAAAGAGTGAAGTTCGTGATATCCGCGAAAAACAACACGACAAACTCGAAAAAATTGCTGGTCTCACAAAACAAGAAGCTCGCGAAAAACTTATGAAGATGACCGAAAATGACATCAAACAAGATCTCGTTGCGCTCATCAACAAAGAACAAAAGGAAATTAAACACGACATCGAAGAAACCGCACAAGCTGCACTTCTCACAGCTATGGAACGTATGTCTTCGGAAGTTACTGCAGATCGCACAATTACAGCCCTCAAGCTTCCAGATGATGACATGAAAGGTCGCATTATCGGTAAGGAAGGACGTAATATTCAAGCTCTTCAACGTGCAACTGGTGTAGATATCATGGTTGATGATACTCCAGGCATGGTTGTCTTAAGTTCATTTGATCCTATTCGCCGTCAAGTTGCTCGTTATGCACTCGAGCGCCTTATGAAAGATGGTCGCATTAACCCATCTTCAATTGAGGAAGCTGTTGCAAAAGCCGAAAAAGAAATTGAAAAAGAAGTTGTCCGTGCGGGCGAAGATGCTGCTCGCGAAGTTGGCGTTGTTGGCATCCCACATGAAATCCTTCACCTCCTTGGCGAACTAAAATTCCGTACATCATATGGTCAAAACGTTCTTCTTCACTCAATTGAAATGGCTCACATGGCCGGAATGATTGCTGAAGAAGTTGGTGCAGATAAACGTATCGCAAAAACAGCAACCCTCCTTCACGACATGGGTAAAGCCGTTACGCATAAAATCGAAGGTAAGCATGCTGAAATTGGCGCAGAACTTGCTAAGAAGTTTGGTATGCCAGATGATATTGTTCACGCAATCGCCGCACATCACGATGATATTGAACCAACCACTCCAGAAGCTGTCATCGTTAAGATTGTTGATGCGATCTCTGCAGCGCGTCCAGGCGCACGTAACATTTCTGCTGAAAACTTTGCAGAACGCATGAAAGATCTCGAAAATATCGCAACAAGTTTCCCAGGTATCGACAAGGCCTATGCAATTTCTGCTGGTCGCGAAATCCGCGTTATTGTTGAGCCAAAAATAATTGACGATCTCTCAGCTCTCAAGCTTGCACGCGATATTGCAGATAAAATCGAAGCAACAATGAGCTATCCTGGCGTTATTAAAGTAAACGTAATTCGCGAAACACGCGCAACTGAATACGCTAAATAATGTCACTTTTTAGGAAGAACATCTCCAAAGCAACATGGGCGAAACTAATCGCCCTTGTTTTGGTTATCATCGCGGCTATTGCGTATACTATCTGGGATGTTCTTGCTGGTGGCCCCCTCACATCGCTCCTCAGTAACCGCGACCAAGTAATTGATTTTGTAAACAAGATGGGCTTCTGGGGTCCAGCTGCATATATAGCTCTTCAGGTTTTGCAAATCATTTTTGCCCCAATTCCAGCTCAAGTTGTTGGCTCGGTTGGTGGATTTATATTCGGTTGGTGGGGAATACTTTGGACCTTAATCGGCAACACAATTGGTTATATTATTGTTGTTATTATTTCTCGCAAATTCGGCCGTTCGTTGGTTGAAAAAATTTTCAAAAAGGAAACCATGGACAAATTCGATTTTGTTCTTGGTGAAAACGCGGCAATCTTGTTGTTTATTATCTTCCTTTTGCCAGGCCTTCCTGATGATATGGTTGGCTATATGGCTGGTCTCACCGACGTGCCACTCAAACAACTTGTCGCACTCATGGTTCTTGGCCATATTCCAACAATTGCTGTAACAAATTACATTGGTATGGGTCTCGGCGAATCAAATCTAACCCCAGTCATTATTGTCGCAATTCTTGTTGTTGTACTATTTGCTGTTGCGCTCTGGAAAAAAGACTGGATTATCGAAAAACTATCCAAGAAACCAAACGAAGAACAATAAAAAATACTCCCTAGCGGAGTTTTTATAATGTGTTATATGGTTTTCTTGTGTTATATGGTGAGCCGGGTGGGACTTGAACCCACGACACCAAGCTTAAGAGGCTCGTGCTCTAACCAGCTGAGCTACCGGCCCATATGAACAACATTATTATACCAAAAAATAGAAATAAATCAACAGCAATCACAAAAACATTACAACTGTCATCGTGAAACAACTTTCAAAAAGCCATTGCTAAAACACCCACCTCTCCCTAAAAATAGCAAAATATGTTATAATATATACATGCGAAAAAAGTCAGATTCTATAATCCGCCTCGCGCTTATTATCGGTGATGCAATCGCACTTATCCTATCTTTTGCATCAGCCTACGCAATTCGTGCTCACGTCGATCCACGTCCATACTTTTTTGTGTCTGAACTTGCCGAATTTACTCTTACAATTGCATTTCTAATCCCAATTCTCTTAATCATCTTGGCCACGCTTGGCCTCTACAAAAAGAGTATTTTTCTTGGCAGATCACGACTTCCAGAATTAAGTCGCATTTTTATCGCGTCAATCCTTAGCGTTTCATCACTTATTACTTATGATTTCTTTGCCGGAGTTTCACTATTTCCAGTTCGTATCGTCGCGTTATCGTCCGTAGCTCTAAGTTTCGTTTATCTAACCATTGGAAGAATACTCATCCGCACCGTTGCAAAACAAATTTTCCGCAAGGATTATGGAACGCACCGCGTTATCATTATCGGCAATAATAAAAATACCGAGCATCTCGCAAACTACATTTCTGCTTTTCCAGAATCTGGCTATCGTTTAGTTGGAATTATCTCGAACAAAAAGTTTATTCCAAAAGATCTCAAAACTCGTCAATATTCGTCACTTAAAGAAGCAATCAAGAAATCGAAGCCAGATGTAATTTTTCAGACTGATACAAAATCAACGGAATATGTTTATAAACAATCCGTTGAGCATCATTTGCTTTACTATTTTGTTCCAAGTGAAGCTGCACTTTCAACAAACTTGGGTGAACTTGAACTAATCGGTAATACTCCAGCAATGCTCGTAAAAACCACACCACTTTATGGTGGATATGCTGCAGTTAAACGCGCATTCGATATTATTTTTGCACTCTGTGCGATTACTGTTGCTGCAATTCCGATGGGAATTATTTGGCTAATCTCAAAATGTAGCGACGTTAAGCATTCGCCAATTTATGGCAGCTATCGTCTCACTCGTTACAATAAAAAATTCAAATGTTATAAATTCCGTTCCATGAAGCCAGAATATAGTGGCATGACTCCAGAAGAAGCCTTTGAAAAAATGGGCAAACCAGAATTAATCAAAAAATATCGCAAGAATGGTGATTTTATTAAAAATGATCCACGCATAACACGCATCGGTCGTTTTATTCGTCGCACATCGCTCGACGAACTTCCTCAACTTTTTAATATTTTGAAAGGTGATATTTCACTTATTGGTC
>JAZUFO010000006.1:0-14157 GCA_045640685.1 Candidatus Nanosyncoccus sp. | reverse complement strand
CCGCCGGAGAAGCCACCGCCTCCTCCGCCGCCACCACCTGATGAGGTGTAGTGACTTGAGGTATTAACATATGTTGTTGCGCTATGAATTGCGGAGCTAACTTCGCTAAATGCCGCAAAGTTGTTGATTGCATACCAATCTGGGCAATCGATATCGTGAGTCTTGTAATAGTCGGAAAGTTCGGCCATCCAGCTCTTCTCTACCCCGAAGAGTGCCGCGTACGGAAGAAGTTTTTCGTTAAGTTTCACGATTCCCTCATCAGAGACATCAACATTTTTAGCGCTCTGGAAGAATTCGATACGATCTTTTTCGGCCATCGTAATATACATCTTTAGACCATCCATGTAGCGTGACATCTCGAGGCCTTTCATTGTACGGTTGAGGTAATCGTTTGTGGCCTTTTTGAGTCTGGATTTGATGATGATGCAGAGGCCAGCTGTGACGAAAATTAAGATGAGCATTGGTATGAAGTCTACAATTTCTTCGCCATTTGAATAGAGGACTCCATCTGAGCTAAGTTCACCTTCTTCTAGGGCCGCAAAGCCGACAAAGAGGAAGATTAGTGCATAAACAGTGAAGATGATTGTCAAAACTTCTTTGAAAGATGTCATGATTGCAGATTTGAACTTGAAGTTTTCGTCAACGAGTCCATCGCGCTGTGCTTCCATAATGCCAGCACGATCAAGTTGTTTGCCGAGAGCGACCAAGCTACTGGTTGCGGTGTGAGCTTTAACTTTAATTTCGTCACCAACTTGAGGATTGTTTCCGTTCCCAATAATGCGGAGGAGTGTATTCTCGGAAGAAGTTACGCCATCAAGATTTAGGATCTTAATTTTCCAACCTTCTTTTTTACCGATGAGTGCTTTTTCTTCAGTTTTAATAAGTTGAATTTTCTTTTCAACGATCAAATGCAAAAGCATTGCTGTTTTTACATCTTTAGTTTTACCAATATAAGCCACTGCCATTTCTTCGAGAACATAATCTTTTGGCGCAGCGTACTCTGGCTTTACGAAATATTCTTTATGGAATTGACGTTTTTCCTTGGTAGCACGGAATTTTTTGATTGGTTTTACGAGTAGAAATGCCGAAACCGCAACAACAATAATTGCAAGTCCACGCATAAAATTATTCTGGACTGGATCTGGAATCACAAATGAGTTTGCCTCGAGCTCGATATCAAAAGTGAGGTTTTCACGAATTGCGAGAGATGTCGTCATAAATGTGAAACCGTCTGCAGTTTTTTCAACGACACAGCGATTCGAACCTTTTTCGCCAGATTTACCAACATAGCAAGAATAGTTGCCGGTCATCATATCTGGATCTTCAAAGTGGACAGTAGCTTTTAATACGTCGAATCTTTGTTTCCATCCTACGCCGTTAGTATCCCAATAGATTTCCTGTTTTCCACCAGCGACAGTTGGATCTGCCATGGCAACGCGTTTGAAATTATATTCAAAGGTATAGATTTGAGTGCCGAGAACATAGTCATCGGTACCAGTACAGACTGTATAGACATTTCCCTCTGTTTCGATGCTATAGATTGGCTCACTTATACCATTGCGAGTTACGGTAATATCTCTTTTTGTAAGCTCGTCAATGGTGCGGTTTTTGCCGCCTTGGTTTGTGAATGGAATTTCGCGACAGATACCTTTGTTTTGTTTTCTATCTGGAAATTCCGCGACCAAACTTTCAACAACACGCATATCCGCAGTGCCATCAATATTTTTGGAAATATAGTAGTCCGCGTTGAAGGCGCTAAAATAAAAATCTTGAGTTCCTGCAAAGGCAGACTCACCACTCAAACAGAGTAAAAATTGACAAATAAGCGAAAATATGATACAATAGAAAGATAGGTATTTTTTCTTCATACACTTATGATATCACAAAAAGAGCCCCCTTTGCGGGGGTCTTTTTCAAGGTTTATTTTTCTTCAATTTTTATCAAGGTGTAATGGTCACCGGACTTTTCGAAGGTTAGATTATAATAAGGTAATTCGTTTTTGAATTCGTCATAGATTTTTGCACTATCATAGGAATAGTATTCTTTGGTACCATTTACGGTTTCTATATGAGCCTTTCTATTATCTTGTGACGAATCCGTTATTCCAATCTCTACAATCTCAACAGTTAATGCATCCCCCTCAATCACATAATCAACTATCTTATTAGTATACCAAGTAGGAGAAGTACCGCCACACGCGTGAAGACTTTGATATTTACCATTTCTTAATACAGGAATGCCACAGAACGAAATATCTTCTGTCGCAACATCAGTATCATCACCAAAAAGTTCATGATATTTTTCGTTCACTTCATCATATGTCAAACCGACATTTGCATACCCATCCTCCTGTATCGTCGAGTCTTCTTTAGATTGATAGTCCAAAGCAATCATTGTTGCGTAATATTTATATCTCTCAGTCAAACCATCTTTTAATGGATAAAGTCCATACACGGGAAACGCTGTTAGAGAAAATTTCTTAACCAACGCTTCAACTTCTGGGAGCTGAATGGTGTTGTCAATAATTTCCGGAACATCGCATTTTGTGCCGACTTCTGGTTCTTCTTTTTCTTCAACATTAGTTGTCGTGTCTGGTTTTTGATTGTTTAGCCACATTTCGTAACCAGCCAACGCGAGGCTGCCGAGAGTAGTAATCGAAAGGATAATAATAAATGGCAAGCATTTGCATTTCTTTGTTTTTTTATTGGCGCAGTTGCAACCGTTTCCACAAGTACAGTTTTTGCCGCACGAACAAACACTGCCGTTATTTTGTTGTTTGGTGCCGCATTTCATTTTGTCAATCAAAACATCCGGACTGACACTAGAATTTGCCCACAAGAATGAAAGATCTTTTCCATTGATGACCATATGGCCAAAAGCGCCAGGGTTTTTAGTTTTCACATAAGCATGATAAATATCTTCGTCTTTTTGATTGACGATAATTTCATCGCCATTTTCTGCCGAGAAACTATTTTTTGCGAGAACACTTTTCGCTTTTTCTTCCACTTCTTTTGGAATCATTTTGATTATCCTTTCACATAATACTTATGCTTATTATATCACTTTTAAAGTTTGTAAAAGCCGCCTGCGTGGCGGTTTTTATTTTAATCCTCTTTAAGATATCTTTTGTCGCCCCACCAGTTCGGAATTAGTTCTTTCATTTTGATCGTTTCTCTGGTTTCAAAATCAGTCATAATTTCCATTTCACGATTTTCATATGCTAGTTGCATGAAGAATTCACGACACGCACCACATGGCATTCCGCCATGATTCTTAGGTGGCTCCATTCTGCACGCAATCATTCTTTTGACTACGGTTTTATTCCGATGTTATAACTGGTGTTTTCATTTTGTTCTTTTTACAGATGAAGACAATAATGGTTGCTAATTCTACAACAGAAACTAGTGCCAGAACGGTAACTAATATAATCCAAATCATATTTGAGTTTTCTTGACTATCTTCTTCTTTATTATTCTCATTCTTCGATTCTTGAACAGATGTAACTACTTTTTCTTCTTCAGTCTCATCTTCATCTTCCATCATTTCTATGCAATTCTCAGCAGGAGTTGCTTCTTTTTCGCCCTGCAAAGTGAGCACAATATTAATATTGCCATCTTTATAATTTGAATATTCGGAAGATAATAATCCTTTTGCGGAAACCTTTAGACTGCCTTCACCAATGATTTCTATAGGCGAACTAGAGACGATTGCGTAATCATCCGGAACAGTAATCGTGTTTTCGCCTACGAGTTCAATTTTAAATTTATGTCCCAACCCAGTGCCGTAACAGCCAAGTTCCAACTGGCCACCATTATAATTTGTCAATGTTAATACGCCACCATCTTCGTATGGAGCTTCACGACGCCAAACAGCGCTCCCATCCTGATTAGAATAAATGCTCACACCTTCGTTATCACTTTGAACATAATCCAACATTTCACCATCAACCGTCCATCTATATGCATAGGCCGCAGAAACATCGTTCGAAAAATACGCAAAAGAAGATACCGCAATTATTGCGCTCATCACTAATAATTTTATTTTTTTCATGTTGCTCCTTTTTAATATAATGCTTATATCTATCTTAACACATGACCGAGGCACAGTATTATAATTTGTTAATATGTTCTAATTGTTGGAATAGTTTATAGGCGCTCGTTGGACAGTACTTTTTAAATAGTCCGTCTATCTTTTCTTCATACTCTTTATATTCCTCTTCGCCATATTCTAAGCTATGAATATATGAATGATATTTCTCATTTTGTTTAGTGCTTTTTTGATAACCATTCTCTTTTCCAAAAATTGAAAAAGATAATATTACAAAATCTGTTTTGGTAATGCGTATAGCAATGATTGTATTATGTTTGATTGGGCTTGCTTGTATTGAGTTTGGATAAAAAAAGAAACTCCCGCAAAGGAATTTCTATTTGGGAAGATAAGCAGTTGATTCAGTTCAGTATCTTTTACTTATCGTCCTGCGTCTTTAATTATATGTCTTTTAATCAATTATGTCAATTATCTGGTTGTTTTTCGTAACAATCTTTAATCTTTTTATCTTCGAATGTTCGTTTTTAATAAAATCATTTGTCCTGGATATTGCTTGCTCTTTAGTAAGTTTTGAACGATGCAAATCTAAAATTATATTTTCTGATTGCTTGCTAGCATTTCTTAAATTTGTCTGAATAGTGTGTTTTCCTGCGCCTTCTGGAGATTTTAATTCCCAACGAATATTGGTTTTTAAAATATATAGATCTGGAGTTTTACTCGATAGTCTCCTGAGAAAGATTACGTCACTTTCAAAATATTCAGACAAAATTTCTGCAACGATTAACTCGTGTGGGCGTGGCTTAGACTTTCCGTCTTCTTCAATGTGAATTTTATATCGTCTAGGCATATTTAGCATTATAGCATCTTCTGTGGTATAATTTATAGAGATAAAATAATATTTGAGATCTAAAAATGAATTTGAAAATCGGAATCGTCGGATTGCCAAATGTTGGCAAATCTACATTATTTAATGCCCTTACAAATGCTGGCGCTTTGGCTGCCAACTATCCTTTTGCGACCATCGAACCAAATGTTGGCATTGTTCCCGTTCCTGATGAGCGTTTGGATGTTTTAGCAAAAATGTACGAAACCGACAAAGTTGTTCCTGCAACTGTCGAATTTGTTGATATTGCGGGTTTGGTTGCCGGTGCTTCAAAAGGTGAAGGTCTTGGAAATAAATTCCTTGCCCACATTCGCGAGTGTCAAGCAATTTGCCACGTCGTGCGTGCTTTTGTAAATAATGATATTGTGCGTGCCGATAGTAAAATCGAAGAAGATATTTTGGCGCAAGCAAAAGACGATATCGACATTATCAATCTTGAGCTACAGCTTGCCGACGAAGAAACGAAGGCAAAGATTGCTGCGAAGCGCAAGAAAGATCCAGCCGACGAACTTATTCCATTTTTGACTGAAAAACCTGTTATTTATATGTTTAATGTCGATGAGGACGGCTTGGTTGATAAGGATCTTCAAGCAAAGCTTTCTGCACTCGTTGCACCTGCACAGGCGATTTTTGTTAACGCAAAGCTTGAGGAAGAAATGGCCGGAATGACCATGGATGAGAAGCGTGATTTTCTCGAGAGTTATGGAGTCACGAATGATGCCTTGGGCGAGTTGATTCGTGCAGCATACGAAACACTTGGACTCCAATCATTCTTAACGGCTGGCAAAAAAGAATGTCGTGCTTGGACTATTAAAAAAGGAGCATCCGCTCCTCAAGCTGCCGGCACTATTCATACAGATTTTGAGCGCGGTTTTATTGCGGCCTCAATCTGCAATTATGACGATCTCGCAAGACTCGGTTCCGAAAAGGCAGTGCGCGAGGCTGGGCTTCTTCGCACTGAAGGAAAAACCTACATCATGCAAGATGGCGACGTTGTAGAATTCAAATTTAACGTCTAACATTCGGAAATTAGTAACCAAAAACTCCCGTTTCATCGCGGGAGTTTTTTTTAGATTGTGAACCATTCTTCGATTTCATAGTCCGTGCCACCAACTGAAGCTGCCGCCAAAATTGGCTGATAGTTTTTGGTTTCCGGATAGCTTTTTAGGAATATTTCCGCTGCAAATTTCATTTGTTTTTGCTTATTTTTTGTAATCGCATCGAGTGGTGTGCCGTGGGTTGAATTTTTACGATATTTTACCTCCGTAAAATAAATCTTTTCGTCTTTTGCGCTCACGATATCGATTTCGCAATACTTCGTTTTAAAATTTCTCGCGATTATTTCATGGCCGTTTGCCATGAGATAACCCGCCACGACTGATTCACCTTTGTCACCTTTTTGTTTTGTGGTTTTCTGTTTTTTATTTAAGTTCAATTCTTTCCCAGTTTTATTCTCCGCACATGGATGCTTTTCAATAATCGCCTGAATCGGTTTAAAACTTTTGCGATGCTCTGAACAGGCACCATGTATATCGAGCGCTTTTTTGTGTGCCGCCGTGCCATATCCGACATGTTTTTCGAAGCCATATTCAGGATATTTTTTTGCAAGTTCACACATATAATTATCTCGTGCGACTTTGGCGATGATCGAAGCGGCGGAGACTTCCTTGATTAGAAAATCCGCTTTTGGAAGCATTGTGACATATTTCTCCAACTTCGTTCCCTGCAGAAAATTTATCGTACCGTCAATAATTATTTCATTGAATGGTGTGTGTTTCTTTTGAACTTCTTCAACTGCACGACGAGCGGCAAGTTTTAATGCATTCGAGAGACCAATCTCGTCTAGTTCTTCGCTTGAGACCCAGCCCAGGCCGGTCGTTGCTTCTTTTAGAATAATTTCGTTTAACTTTTCACGTTTTTTCGCGGTAAGTTTCTTAGAATCGTTCAGATCGTCTACCCATTCTGGTTTTTTGTCCGGCAAAATCACAGCACCGATAACCAGCGGTCCAGCCCACGGACCACGTCCAACTTCATCAATTCCCAAGATTGCCATATTTTCATGATAGCATTTTTGAATGAGAAACTCATAATTTTTATTACAGAAGTATCGGGTTTTAATGTTTGTCTTGACTTTCGCAAAAACGTACGTTAACCAACTATATTAAACATAAAATAGGTAGATTCTCGGTATATAGGATCTGCCTATTTTTGTTGCAAAGGCACTGAGATAATACATTACTATTGACACTCCATACTTTCTATGCTTAAATGGATTTAGAGTAAAGAGTCTACAGGCAAAAAACAAAAAAACAACATAAAAGTTTTTTAAAATAAAAGGTCATACAATGCAAAACAAAAATAAATTTTTTGTCTTGCGCAAAAATACAAAACTAAATCGCGCAGGAATTTTTTCTTCAATTGTTCTTTTTCTTTTGTCTTTTTTCATGCTTTGCCCTTTTGTCGAAAAAACCGAGCATGTTTATGCGGATATTGCCGATGAGAATGTTTTATCCGTTACATCAAACGGGAGCATAAACCAAACCATTGATCCTCTCAGCGATGATCGTTTGCTCACTTTTTCCGATATGGTCAAAGTTACGGCTGGCTCTAACGGTGGATACGACTTATTTATCGCGGTAGACGACGACACAATTTATCACAACGGCAACAAAAATAGTAACGATAAAATCACTCCAATTCAAGCGACTTTTGATGAGCCTGCAGAATTTTCAGCTACAGACAAATCCGAATGGGGTTTTGCATTGTCTGGGGACATTAATAGCTCATTCGCTTCTGGCAACAAATTCGCTCCAATTCCAACACTAGAAAACGCGTTGCTAATTCGCAGTTCAGATCAGAAAGTTACCGACGAAGAAACTACCATCCAATACGGTTTTTCAATCAAGAAAGATGAGGTTTCTGGCGAATTCCCTGCCGCAATTACATATTATGCAATTACAAAAAACGTATCATTTTTTACACCTCCTTATGCTTCCCTTCCTGAAGGATATGAGGATACGGAGATTACGATCAATACGAGCGTTTCCTCCGGTTTTGCGCTTAAGACTGTCTCAATTTTCTTCGACGAATATGAATGTAAGGATGTGAATGTGACTAGCTTATCACCAATCACAATTACCTGTGTAATTCCGAGTGGAATTCCAGCTGGAACTTATGGTTCTTCGATTTATGTAGAAACCGAAAGGACCAATATTGCCTGGGCCTCTGCCACAAATGAGGGGCTATACATCATTCCGGAAACCAAACCAAAAGCTATCCAAACCGAAGATGGACATTTGCAGTTTGTTTACGATTCACAAAAATACAATGTTGGCGATCCTTATATGTATTATTGGGATGATTCCGAAATTTCAACCGCAGCATCCATCGAGTGGCCGTATCCGAATCAAACTTCAACAATTGTTGCTGTTCATGAAATTGACTCATATTCGCACGGATGGTCCGGCGATGAGTCAATTACGACTGCAACATTCAAATATAGCTTCAAAGAATATGAACCTACCAACCTTTCAGATTGGTTCAAGAATAATAAAAACTTGCGCAGAGTTGTTGGGCTAGAAAATATCAATACATCAAAAGTTACAACTATTCAGAGCATGTTTGAGCGTGCTGGATCTAACGCCGAGAGCTTTATCTTGCAGGGTCTAGATGGCTGGGACACGTCAAACTTCGTAAGCTTAAATTCCGCTTTTTATCATTCAGGAGAAAATGCATCAACGTGGTATATTGGCGATCTGTCTGAGTGGAACGTTTCAAATGTTAAAGATCTAACATATGCCTTTTCATACGGTGGCTACAGTGCAACTTCATGGACGGTTGGCGATTTATCAAAGTGGGACGTTTCAAGCGTAACAAGCTTAGGTGCAACTTTTTCACACGCTGGGTCCAAGGCGGAAACTTGGTTTGTTGGTCGTTTGGATAACTGGAATGTTTCGCAAGTTCACAATATGAATCAAGTATTTGACGCAGCCGGGCAATCTGCATCAGATTGGACTGTTGGTGATTTATCTAAATGGGATACATCAAGCGCGACTACCATGGCTGGAATGTTTACTAGTTGCGGATATAACACTGAGAACTGGACCGTCGGTGATTTGTCCGAATGGGATGTTTCAAAAGTCACCAACATGAATACTATGTTCTATTATTCTGGTTACAATTCAAAGACATGGACGGTTGGTGATTTATCAAAGTGGGACGTCTCCAGTAATAGGACTACATATTACATGTTTATGGGTGCCGGACATGAAGCTTCTTCTTGGTCGATTGGCGATATTGGAAACTGGGATGTTTCAAAAGTCAATAATATGGCATATATGTTCGCAAGTGCTGGTTATAAAGCAAGTTCTTGGTATATCGGCGACATTAGCCGCTGGGACGTTTCAAAAGTTACAACAATGGATCACATGTTTGAATTTGCTGGCCAGAATAATACCGTCTGGAATATTGGGGATTTGCATGATTGGAATGTGTCGAATGTAACAAACATGGATCATATGTTGGCCTATACTGGCCAAAAATCTACCTCATGGACAATTGGCGACATTAGCGAATGGAATGTTTCCAATGTTACTAATATGGACTATATGTTTATATTCGCCGGAAACGCTGCGACTGATTTTGCAATCGATCTTTCAAAATGGAATGTTGGAAAGGTACAGTTGATGGCCTACATGGTTGCGCATACTGGCATAAATAGCCCTAATTGGTCGGTTGGTGATTTATCCAACTGGGACGTTTCCAGTGCCACTAATATGTATGCAATATTTCAAGACACCGGCCATCATGCCACCAACTGGACCGTTGGTGATTTGTCGAACTGGAATGTTTCCCAAAATACAAACTTCGGCTATATGTTCGCATCATCTGGAAAATTCTCCACAACCTGGTATGCCGGTGATCTTTCAAAATGGAATACTTCAAATGGTGTAAGAATGGATTGTATGTTTAAGCATGCCGCAACACAAGTAGATAACTGGTCTGTTGGCGATTTGTCAAACTGGAACACTTCAAAAGTTTATCGAATGGACTACATGTTTAGCGATGCTGGAACAAGTGCTTCGACAGTCTTGATTGGCGATATTGGCGAATGGGACGTTTCAAATGTCACAAACATGAATGAGATGTTTAGTAATTTTGCCAAGAACGCAACTATCACTCTCAATCTTTCAAAATGGAATGTCGGAAAAGTCACGAGTGATTATCATATATTATTCACAAACGGCATCGGCCCAAACGTTACAATCGTCGAGCCAAACTGGAATTAAAAATCTACAACAAAAAATGCCCCATCACTTGGATGGGGCTTACGTTATTTAGTTGTTTTACTTTTTGCTGAAATCATGTCCTGGATGCACAATTTCATTCATTGTGGCTTTTGGAGCCACATCAATTATCTCAGCATCTCCCGCAACAAATTGACCAAAAAATGCATTTTCGCCAATTTGCACTACAGCTGATGAAGCCATTGCCTCATCATAAAATTCAAAACAATTGTCATTTGAGACAACTACTTTGTCCCATTCGCCGTCTGCATTTGTGTCGATAATGGCATAATTCTCGTCATTATCTCTGCATTTTTCGTCTACAAAGACGATAATTGTGGCAATTGGGGCCGCTTCTTCTCTTACGGCTTTTTCAACAATTTCCGCTCTGAATATTGAGCGACGTTTGTTGTTTATAGCGTAGCGAGTTCCTGTTCCCTTTTCGTTTAGCACTTCGACTATTTGATTGTCGCTATTAGCGAAAAAAGCCTTAAAACTATATCCATCATTGAGGGTGTTAACGATCAAATCAGCGCCAGTGATGATTTTTTCAGCCTGTTCGTCTGTTAGACCATCTTTGTGCGCATTATAAATTGCATCATTGACTCTTTCTGCAGAATCTTTTGCATTTACAATGTCAGTATTATATGGTCCTAAATCGTAATGGAATGGACCATGTTCTTTTTTCCACAACCCATCGACACTAAGCCGAAAATCAATATGGCTACTAAAATTATTATATTCTTTCTCATCTCTTTTCCTCCCCTATAAGAAAAAACTATAATTGACTCAGCACATCAAATAATAAAACAACTAATTTTAAAGGTACTGAGTTATACTCTATATATTATTATAGCATATTTTCGTTATTTTGTCCATACTAAATATAAGCATTTTATGTATAACACAAAAAATCACCCCTGTTGGAGTGATTTTTGAAAGCTTTATTATTCAGCGACTGGAGCTTCTTCTGCAGGAGTTTCTGCTGGAGCTTCAGCAACTTCTTCTTCTTTTGGAAGAGCGTTAACTGCTGCGCGGTCGAAATCTTTTGCTGCGAGACGTGCTGATTTACCAGAACGTTCACGGAGATATTTCAAGTTATTGCGGCGAACCTTTGAGCGTTTTGTGATTTCGATCTTCTCAACGAGTGGGCTGTGAAGAAGGAATGATTTTTCAACGCCAACACCTGAAGTAACCTTGCGGACTACGATACGTGCGGTGTGAGATTCTTTACGATCAACACGGATGACAACACCTTCGAAAATTTGAAAACGGAATTTGTCACCTTCTTTAATTTTTTGGGTGACTTTAACGGTATCACCAGAGCGGACGTCAACAACAGCTTTTTTCTTTTGAGCGTCACCGATTTGTTTTAAAATTGAAAAACTCATAATTTACCTTTAATATTAGACAATTACCTGTTATTTTAACACAGTTATTTTATTTTTTCAAGGCCATTTTGATTCTATCTTCGAGAGAAAGTGCCGGATCGATACCTTCGAGCGCGGCAGTGGCTTCTTTGAGTGGGAATCCGAGTGCAATGAGCGCGTCAAGTGCTTCGTCTGGCTCGTTTTGGGTTGATTTTTGGACGATTTCTGTTGCGCCGTAATGTGACGGTATGCCAACCTTATCGCGAAGATCGACAATTACGCGTTCGGCAGACTTCTTACCAACACCACTTGCCTTTGAAACGAATGCTGCGTCTGCGTTCGCAATAGCGTTGCGGACCTCTTCTGGGGCAGCGAGGCTCAAGATTGAAATGCCTGCTTTTGGACCAATTCCCTGCACTGAAATTAGGAGCTCAAATAGTTTTTTTGCAGCGAGACTTAGGAATCCATATAATTCTTCGGAGTTCTCGCGGATGCTGTGATACGTATAGAATTTCACCTCGTCGTTTAGATTTACCTTATCAAAATCTGGGGCCGTGATTGTTAATTCATAGCCAACGCCGTGAACGTCAACAATAACTGAACTTTCGAATTTTTCGGCAATTTGGCCTTTTATGTGAGCTATCATACCCCTATTATAGCATGCAAAATTAGATGTTCGGGACGGCGGTGAAGGTTATAAGATTTTCATATTTTCCAGTATCGATGTCGGTGCCAGCCTTCGCAGCGGTGCGTACGTTTATTTCCGTAGTGCCGGCGACAGCTTTTACGTCTATAACTTTTTCTCCATCCAAATAATACGGTAAGCCGAAATATGTTGCGCCATCATCAAGAGAAATACCCCAGGTATTATTGCCAAATTGTGATGCAGAAAATGAGCCGGTGCCGAGCGCCGAGAAGACGCTTGTCGAGACTTCATGTTCAAGATTCGATGACTGAAATACTTCGTCACCGACTGCAGCGTAGAGCGTGTAGCCACTATCATCATTCGTCCAAACCTTAATACCAATATCATTTCCGTTTACAAACATACCAGGCATAATATCCTCAATAATAATGTCGTCGCTCGAGATTTCAAGATCGATTGTCGTGCCAACTAAAACAAGAACATCACTATACGCCATTTCGGCAACGGCACTTTTTTGGGTAACAAAAAGACTAAACAAAATAGCCAATAACAACACCCTAAACTTCATATGTTTATTATAACATATGCTATTTTTTACTTTTGATAAACTCCATTATTTCCTTATCAAAACGTTCATTCGAAAAATTGTCAGCTGTCTTTGAGACTTTTTTGCGGTCGAATTTTATTTTTTCAAATTTTTCGATGGCGGTTGCAATTGAGGCTGGGGTTTGCTTTTCAAACATTACACCATTTTTGCCATCAATAATAAAATCGCGTGAGCCGCCATTTTTGAAGGCAATAACTGGGCAGCCAGCCGCGAGTGATTCTACTGGAGCAATTCCAAACGGTTCAAGACTTGGAAAAATATAGCCCTTAGACTTTTCGAGATATTGTTTAAGTTGTTTTTTCTTCATGAGCGGCAAGAATTTTATATTCTTTGAACCTTCGGCCAGTTTTACAAGTTTTGCATGTTCTGGACCTTCGCCAATCACCACAAGGTTTCTTCCGGCAAGTTTACATGCTTCAATAGCAAGATCGATTCTCTTCCAGTTTACCTGTCTAGCCGTTGTGATATATGCATCGTTTATTTTTGCGTCGTCACTCATCTTGAAATCTTCAATTTCGACTCCTGGATGAATAATAATCGAATCGCGATTGTAATATTTTTTAATTAATTCTTTGGAATGTTCGGAGATCGTAATGTAATAATCTGGTTTTTTTGATGCTTTGAGATCGGCTTTTCGAAGTGGCTTTACGAGTAGCTTAAAAAAGAAACGAACGATTGGATTTAAAATACCAAAGCCTGGATTTTTTACATAGTCATCGTACATTCCCCAGTAATATTGGGTTGGTACGTGACAATAACAAAAGTGGATTGCGTTTCCCTTTTTGACAGATTTTGCCTCGGCTCCAGTTACGGAAATAATAACGTCGTAATCAGACAAATCGAGATGTGAAAAATAAAATTGACGGAGCGGACCGATAAATCTTCTGAGCGCTGATGGAAAAATTTTCAACCAGCCGGTTTTAACGGTTGCGTCATTAAACCAGTCGATACCTTTTTTATTATATTTTGAAGTATAGATTGGTGCGTCTGGGAATAACTTATGAAATTCGAGTAGAACTTTTTCGGCCCCACCAACATTAGTTAGCCAATCACAAACAAGTGCGATTTTCATTATTTTGCACCTTCACCTTTAAATACGGTTGAGATGGTGCGGAAAATAATTTGAATATCCATAAGAAGTGACCAGTTTTTGATGTAATAAATATCAAGAGCGCGACGTTCTTCAAAAGAAATATCGCGACGACCAGAAACCTGCGCCAAGCCGGTCAGGCCCGATTTTACTGATAGAAGTAAAGAACGATCACCATATTCGCGAAGTTCGCCTGGCAAAAGTGCGCGTGGACCAATAAGTGAAATAT
>JAZUFO010000005.1:0-89774 GCA_045640685.1 Candidatus Nanosyncoccus sp. | reverse complement strand
AACGTCGTTCTTCGCAATAAAACCATCAAAAAAGTTTCTGAAGATATTTATCGCTGCAGCTTTAATACGGCCGTTGCAACCTTGATGGAATATGTAAACGAGCTCTATAAGGTTGGTGCTGAAAAAGAGGATGTTATCACTCTCGCAAAGATGTTGAAGCCATTTGCTCCACATCTTGCTGCAGAAATGCTTGAAAAACTCGAATCGGATGATGAATGGCCAAAATGGGATGATAGATATCTTGTTGCTGATACGGTCGAGGTTATTGTCCAGGTTAACGGAAAATTGCGTAACAAATTGACCGTTTCGGTTGATGATCTCGAGGATGAAGAGAAGATCAAAGAGCTTGCCGTAAACGATGAAAAAGTAAATAAATTCATTGAAGGCGAACCAAAGAAAATCATCTTCGTTAAGAAAGCTAAGCTCGTTAACATCGTAGCCTAAAGTTTTCTCTATTGCGCAAATCTCTGAAAAGTGATAAAATAACTAAAATTATCTATTATTAAATTTAAGGAGCATTTAATGCCTGAACCTAAAAAACAAAGCAGCCCACGCAAGACCGGCCTTCGCCGCTCACATCTTCGCTTGAAATTAGCTCGTGCTGTTAACGCAAAATCACCAGTTAAAGCTTTTGAAACAGCAAAAAAGACCCCAAATCTTAAGGTCAAAACTGTTAAAACAGCTGAAAAAACAACAAAAACTAAAAAATCTAAGTAATTTATAGGAAAAATATGGCCAGTAATCGACATTTAGGTAGAGTTATTGTATTACAAGCATTGTATGAATTTGAGTTAAGGACTCTGGCGGGCGACCAAGAAGTCGATTTGGATACTGTTGTTGCAAAGAATATTGAGCCTTATGAAAAGGCTCTCGGTGATACCGAATTCGTCTATAAATTAGCACATGGTGTTGTTGAAAATTCAAAGACTCTCGATGAGGCTCTTCAACCAATGGCGCCAGAGTGGCCAATTTCATCAATCTCAGCTATTGATCGCAATATTCTTCGCATGGGACTTTTTGAGCTATCAGAATGTCGCGACTCTATCCCCCCTAAAGTTGCTATCAATGAAGCCGTTGAGCTTGCAAAAGCATTCGGCTCAGACAATTCTTCAAAGTTTATTAATGGTGTTCTAGGAACTGCATTCCGTGAACTTCACCTCGACCAAGAAGAAGCGTCGGAAGGAAAACATGAATCAGTCATCAAAAACGTCGACGGAACCGACGGCAAGGAGAACGCTTAAGGTCCCAGAGGCTCTGCCGACTGAGACTATTAAAGAATCTCCTCTTGAAAAATTGAAGTCTGCTGTCTTTCGCAAGAAGCCAGCAATTCAAGAGATTGTTCGCGAACCAACCTCCGGTGGTATTATTTTTCGATTGTCCGAAGATCAAAAAGATATTGAAATTCTTTTGATTCAAGATTCAAAAGAACGTTGGACTATTCCAAAAGGGCATATCGAACCGGGTGAAACCGCAAAAATTACCGCCAAGCGTGAAATTGAAGAAGAAACAGGTCTTAAGAATGTTTCTGTTCTTTCATGGCTCGGAAAAATCCACTTCAAATATCGCCGTTTAGACAAACTCGTACTCATGACTACCCAAGTCTATCTTGTCCAAGCTCTCGATAAAAACGAGATGCCAATGAAGGAAAAATGGATGAAGGGAATCAAATGGTTTAAATTTGCAGATGCAATTGATGCCATTGAGTATGACGACATTGAAAAATTAATGCTAATCGCAAAAAAGAAAATTCGCTCTGGCGAACTAAAATAAACAGGAGAAAAAATGGACACAACCCCATATCAGGAGTTTGCAAAAGAAAAACTCGGATTTGCTTTTAACGATATAATGCTTCTTGTTACAGCATTAACACATCGTAGCTATGTAAATGAGCATAAAGCTTCAGTTCATGACCACAACGAACGTCTAGAGTTTTTAGGTGATGCTATTCTCGAGATGGTGTCCTCAGATTTTTTGTATCGTAATTACAATGAACCTGAGGGTATCATGACATCATGGCGTGCTGCACTTGTTCGTACCGAAGCAAACTGCGACGCAGGTAAAAAACTCGGTTATGAACCGCTCGTACGCTTATCAAAAGGCGAAAAACATGGTTCAGAACGCGCGCGCGACATTATCTTGGCGGACTGCTTTGAAGCTGTTATTGGCGCGATTTATCTTGATCAAGGCTACGAAGCGGCAAAAGACTTTATCTATAAACACGTGCTCGTTAAAACTGAGGAAATGATTGAAGAAGGCGCATGGCGCGATTCGAAATCATACTTCCAAGAGCTCGCTCAAAAACATGAGGGAAAAACCCCTATCTATCGCACCCTCAAAGAGGAGGGCCCAGATCACGACAAAAGCTTTACGGTTGGCGTATATGTGGGCGACGAATTAAAAGGCGTCGGCAACGGTCACTCAAAACAAGAAGCTCAAACATCTGCCGCCAAAGAGGGTATCAAAAAATATCGTGCACTAGAAAAATAGCAATTAAAACAACGTCCTAACCGACGTTGTTTTTTGTTTTTCGAGAAAACTTTACGAATAGAGGAAATATGATATAATAACATGTACAAACGTACTTTAAAAATGACGGCCGTTACCCAAGGTCTTCATTATAGGCATAGGGTGCTATCAATTCCTTTCTAATAATACGAAAACAAGATTTTATCCGAAAACATAATCAATAAACCAAGCTAACACAAAAAACAGAAAACAGAAGACAAAAACAAAACAATACGCTCTGCGATAGCACCTCATGCCATCCCCATCCCGTCACTTTGACGGGAATTTTTTTGCATAAATAATAATTTATGATATAATAACAAAAGACGCATTACTGTGTCCATGTTTTATCTCGGAGAAGGTGTATGCTTCGGGATCCTCCTTTGCATGTATTATGCAAGCTAAACAAGAGAGGCTGCCGCAATCTGGTGTTTGTTGCGGCAAAAGCCTTTCTTCGTACATTACAGAGCAAATCCCCCTCAGGGATTTTATATATCGACAAGGGCGCTTTCATTGTTGGCATCTCCAAATCATAATCAAAAAAAGTGTGTGTGTGATGGTGCACTATTGAAGGAAAAAGAAGGAACTATAAATACGCATAAAAGCGTCCTTGTCAACTTAGTCCTGTCATTTACGACGGGACTTTTTTCTGTCCATTGACCAAAAAGCATAAATGTGATATAATATAAGAATATAGTCTGCCAAAGAAAAGGGGGTGATTACATGGCAGAAGTATTATTAAAAAGTCTAAAGAAAGACTATTATGGGTTGATTTATTGTCTGCTAGAGGCGTCGATACATCAGTCTAACTTGAGATATATTAAGTACGAGTTAGACTTTGATGACACGTCAGAGGAGGCTCTCGAGATGTTCAAGTTGACTTTTTATCCGAAAAATTTCGATAAAGAAGTCGAGAAAGGGACACCGGAGTATACCGAGGCGAGAAAAAAGTTGATGATGGCTTTAAATGCTTCTTACAAGAAGCTGAAAAAGCTAATCGGCGAAATTAACGTTGAAGGAGAAAAATATAATATTCCTCCAATAAATAAAGTCGATGAGTGTATCAACTTTTTGACCTTTTCACCAAGAGGCATCGTCAACGATGCTGGCACACCTATCTTTAATAAAAAGGTGAAAGAAAGGGTCAGTGTCGATTTTGACGCGTCATATAACATACAGCGTACCATTTTTGCCTATGCAAATTACGCCGATGTTATTTTTGACAAGAAGGAATACTTTGGTATTCTGTGTCGAAAGGCCCCTATATTCGTTATGGGGATAAACAATTTAACAAAAATTCTTTAGACCCAAGATCCCCTCAGCATCATCGAGGGGATTTTTTATGCGTAATTGACTAAAAAGCATAAGTGTGATATAATAATAGATAGAATTTCTACATTAAGGAGGGTAATAAATGATAGAAGTCGTACCTTATTGCAGTCAAATAGTGATTGCCCCAAACAAAATCGTCATTCGTGAATTTACGGATGAGGAAATTGTTGAGTTCTGGGAAGCCGTAATTGATCTGACAGATGCCGTTGGCACCTATAACGGTCGCAGAAAAGCGGCCCAGAATAATATCGCCAAAGTGTATGGATATTACAATAATCCAGAACAACAGAGGCGATCAATCGCTAAAGCCCGCCAAGAGGCAATTTATGCCGCACAGGCATACGCAAGCATCTGCTTGCAGAACGGCCTCGAAATGGCAGATCCAGAAGAGGTTTTAAGAATTCTGGAGCCAAACGGGCTTACAACCAAATACAAAAACAAGGCGCGATCTGCACTTCGCAGTCGCAAGAAACCAGAAAACTGGTTTATTTAAGCCTTCGGGCCCCCGCATGGGGGCTCTTTTCATTTTTTAAAAAATAGTGTATAATAATCCCATTATTAATAAATAGGAGACAATCCAATGCTCGCGATTCGCATGCAACGTAATGGTCGTGCACATCTTCCGATGTACCGAATAGTCGTCCAAGAAGCGCAGCGTCACCCTCTTTCAGGTCGTGTCGTTGCTGAGGTCGGCAACTACAACCCAGAAACCAAAAAGACAGTTCTCGACAACGAAAAAGTCGAATTCTATCTTAAAAATGGCGCAAAACCATCTTCACGCGTCGCTTTCGTTCTTAAGAAGAACGGCGTCAAACTTCCAGATTGGTATAAAGAAGTTTCTCCAAAATCTGCAAAGCCAAAACACGCAGACAAACTTCGTAAAAACCAACCAAAAGAAGAACCAGTCGAAGAAGCTCCAGCAGCTGAATAGACTACAAAATACCCCGCAAAAAACGGGGTATTTTTTTAATAATTTGCTATAATAAAAGTATTAACAATTTAACGGAGATAAACCACACAATGGCAACCATTGACCAACAATTCGTAGAATATATCGTAAAAACCCTCGTGAATAACCCTGACAAAGTTTCCGTTGATCGTATTATTGACGAAAAAGGCGTTTTGCTTTCACTTACCGTCGACCCAGAAGATGTTGGTCGCGTAATCGGCAAACGTGGCGCAACCGCACAATCACTTCGTACTCTCTTGCGCGCTCTCGGTACAAAGAATGATGCTCGTTACAATCTTAAAATTGTTAACACTGACAACTTTGAAGGCGCACCAAAAACAGAATCAGCAGCTCCAGAAGTTGCCGATGATTTGGCCGAAGAACCAGTCGAAGAAGAACAAACCTCAGCACTTGCAGAAAAAACTCGTGCCGAACTTGCAGATCTCGACGATCTCGACATCTAATTGAAAAAGTTTAAAAAATGAGCCAAAAAGTCCTTGACTGGCTCATTTTTTTAATATAAAATAAGCATAAGTTAACTAACTGCGAGCTAACTTATCATATATCACAATTGTTGAGAGTTTTATATATGTCTAGAAATCCACCATTTTATGGTGGTTTTTTGGTTTTAAAAACAAAAAAATGACAAAAAATCCCACCCAAAATCGACGCAAAAATCATCCAAAAATCGACACAAAAACCAACCGAAAAATCACCCAAAAATTTCACCAAAAAATTGCAAATTATATCTTGAAAAATCGACAAAAATCAAGTAAAATTAATACAAGAAGTAGTGTGATGTATTTTTGGCGGTTAGCAAAACTGGCAATTTTGCTAATAAAAATACCTCAGTAATCTTCGGCGCTGAGATTCTTGTTCATCTAAGTAACAGGGGTCAAAAAAGATTATTAAACTAAAAAATAGAAGGGTGTCTAGTGAGTACTAAACCATCAAACGGTGATCGTTTATTCTTCACCGAAGGTGACCAAGCTCTCCCAATTCCTGATTTGATTGCACATCAAAAGGATTCTTGGGAAGACTTTGTCAAAAACGGACTCCGCGAGATTTTTACCGAGCTTAATCCAATCGACGATTATACCGGTCAAAAACTCTCACTCCGTTTTAAAGATTACTATTTTAAAGAACCAAAAGAGAGCGAACGCGATGCAAAATACAATCTTGCAACCTACGAAGCTCCTCTTCACGTCCTTGTTGAACTCGAAAACAAGTTGACCGGTAAAAAGAAAGAACAAGATATTTACTTCGGTGATTATCCTTGGATGACCGATCGCGCAACCTTTATCATTAACGGTACAGAACGCGTTATCGTTTCACAACTTATCCGCTCAGCTGGTGTTTTCTTCACAGCAGAACGTGTTGGTCTAAAGAATTTCTACGGTGCTAAGGTTATCCCAGGCCGTGGTGCATGGCTTGAATTCGAAACCGCAGCAAACGGCTCAATCAACGTTAAAATTGATCGCCGCCGCAAGGTTCCTGTAACAACCTTCATGCGTGCTCTTGGTATGACCAAGTCAGAAATCCAAAAGAAATTTGACGACGTCGATACTGGTGATATCAAATTCATCGAATCAACATTCGAAAAAGATACAACTTCAACTCAAGGCGAAGCTCTTCTCGAGGTTTATCGCCGTCTTCGCCCAGGTGACTTGGCAACAGTTGAAAACGCAAAATCAATGATCGAACGTACATTCTTCGATCCAAAGCGTTACGATTATTCAAACGTTGGTCGTTTCAAGATTAATCGCCGTCTCGGCTTTGATACTCCAAATGATTCAATGCATCGTACTCTCCAAATGGAAGATCTTTGCGCAATCATCTCAGAGATTATTCGCTTGAACAACACTCAAGAGCCAGCTGATGATATCGACTCTCTTGCAAACCGCCGCGTCAAACTCGTTGGTGAACTTGTTCAACGTCAATTCCGTCTTGGTATGCTTCGTTTGCAACGCAACATCCTTGACCGTATGTCAATGGCAAACCCAGATGAAGTTACTCCATCACAACTTTTGAACTCACGTCCAGTTGTTGCAGCTGTTAAAGAATTCTTTGCAAGCTCACAACTTTCACAACTCATGGACGAAACCAACCCATTCTCAGAACTCGCTCACAAGCGCCGTCTAAGCTCAATGGGTCCTGGTGGTCTTACTCGTGAACGCGCTGGCTTCGATGTCCGTGATGCTCACCCAACCCACTATGGTCGTATCTGTACAGTAGAAACACCAGAAGGTGGTAACGTTGGTCTCGTTTTGAACATTGCAACTTATGCACGTATCAACGAATATGGCTTCATTGAAGCTCCATACCGCGTTGTTAAAAATGGCAAAATTACCGATGAAGTAGTTTATGTTGACGCAGCTGCAGAAAACGATATGGTTATCGCAGACGCATCAGTCAAACTAGATAAAGATGGTAAATTTGTTGAAGAATGGGTATCAGCTCGTGTTCACGGTGCTCCTGCACAAGTCGAATCAAAGAACGTTACTCATATCGATGCAGCACACAAGGAAATTCTTGGTGTTTCAGCATCCCTCATTCCATTCGTAGAAAAGAACCGTGTTGACCGCTCTCTCATGGCCTGCGCCATGCAGAAACAGGCAGTTCCACTACTAAGAACAGATAACCCAATCGTCGGTACTGGTATCGAAAAAGAAGTCGCTAAAAACACTTCACAAATCGTTCTTGCCGAAGGTAAAGGTGTCGTTAAAAAAGCTGATGGCGAATCTGTTATTGTTACCTACGATAAAGGTGGTGACAAAGAATACAAACTCGTCCACTTCGAAAAGACCAACGATGATCGTTGTTACAACCAACGCACAGTTGTCGCTCGTGGCGAAAAAGTCGAAAAAGGCACAGTCCTTATCGAAGGTGCATCAGTTAATAATGGTGAACTCGCACTTGGTCGTGATCTCATCGTAGCATTCATGCCATGGCGTGGTTACAACATGGATGATGCTATCGTCATCTCAAACCGCCTTGTTGAAGACGATACATTGACATCAATCAACATTAAAGACTTTGATGTTGAAGTCCGTGAAACTAAACTTGGTCCAGAACAAGTTACCCGTGATATTCCAAACGTTTCAGAACACTCTCTCCGCCACCTCGGTGAAGATGGTATCGTAACTGTTGGTTCAGAAGTTGCTCCTGGCGATATTCTCGTCGGTAAAATCACTCCTAAGGGTGAACAAGAACTTAGCTCAGAGGAGCGCCTCCTCCGTGCTATCTTCGGTGAAAAAGCAAAAGATGTCCGCGATACTTCAGTTCGTATGAATGGTTCATCAACTGGTAAAGTTGTCGATGTTCGCATCTATACTCGTGAGCAAGGTCACGAACTCAAAGCTGGTGTTCTTATGCAAATCAAGATCTTCGTCGCTGAAATGCGCAAAATTGGCGTCGGTGATAAGATGGCAGGTCGCCACGGTAACAAGGGTGTTGTCTCACGTGTTCTTCCAGTAGAAGATATGCCATTCATGGCTGACGGTACTCCAGTAGATGTAGTACTTTCACCAATGGGCGTCCCTTCACGTATGAACCTCGGTCAGCTCTTTGAAACTCACCTTGGTATGGCAGCTCGCGCACTTGGTTACAAGGTCGCAACTCCATCATTCAACGGTGTTCCAGATGAAACAATCTCAGATGAGCTCGAAAAAGCTGGCTTCGATCGCGATGGTCGTATCCAACTCTTCGACGGTCTCACCGGTGAACCATTCGAAGAACGCACATCAGTTGGTGTCATGCATATGCTCAAGCTCCACCACATGGTTGAAGATAAGATTCACGCACGTTCAACTGGTCCATACACAATGGTTACCCAACAGCCACTCGGTGGTAAAGCTCAAAACGGTGGTCAGCGCTTCGGTGAAATGGAGGTCTGGGCCCTTGAAGCTTACGGTGCAGCAACAACTCTTCAAGAAATGCTCACCATCAAATCAGATGATGTTTACGGTCGTGCAAAAGCATACGAATCAATCATCAAACATGAACCAATCGAAGGTCCAAAACTTCCAGAAGGCTTCAACGTTCTTGTTAAAGAACTTCAAGGTCTCGGTCTTAAAGTCGACCTCTTGGATCATGGTGATGCAACCGATGCTGGCGATGTAATTGAAAAGACATCACGCGAAATTGAAAAAACCAAAGATGATCAATCAATCTATGATCAACATAAAAAAGATACCGAACCTGAAATCGTAGATCTCGACGACGAAGAAGCCGAAGCTATGATGGCAGAAGAAGGTATTCAAATAACAGAAGAAGAGGACGATGGAACAGTCGACCTCGGAGAGGAGTTCTAATATGGCTTGGATGGATAATTTTATCAGCGCCTCTGACTTTGATTCAATCCGTCTTACAGTGGCCAGTGCGGACGACATCTTAAACTGGAGCTATGGCGAAGTCACAAAACCAGAAACCATTAACTATCGTACCCAAAAACCTGAACGTGATGGTCTCTTCTGTGAACGCATCTTCGGTCCAACCAAAGATATCAATCCACATGATTCAAAATTAAAGGGTGTGCGCTCTCGCGAGGCTGCAGTTGATAAAGAAGGTAACCTTGTTACTAAATCAATCTCACGCCGTGAACGTATGGGTCACATCTCACTCGCAGCTCCAGTTGCTCACATCTGGTTCATGCGCGGAACCCCATCAGCAATCAGCCTACTTCTTGACATCACTGTTAAGAACATCGAAAAAGTTGTTTACTTTGCAACTTACTTGATGACTGATGCTAAAACTGAAGAAATTCAAAAAGCTCTCGAATCACTCGAAGGCCAAACTGTCGCAGCACGCGAAGCAATCCGCCTTCGTTATGAAAAAGAATCAAAAGCTGATGGTGCAAATGTTAAAGCATTAGCTGAAGCTCAAACCAAAGAAATGGAAGAGCTCGAATCTGACTATGCATCACGCAAAGCTGCTCTTGAATCATTCAAGAAAGGTGGCACAATCACAGAAATCGAATATCGTAACCTTCCAGAAGAATACGAAGATTTGATCACTGTTGAAATGGGTGCAACCGCAATCAAGAAAATGCTTGATGAAATCGATCTCGACACTCTTATCGAATCACTTCACGCTGAAGCTGAAGAAGCTAAGGGTCAAAAAGAGAAGAAAATTGCAAAACGCCTCAAAACAATCGAAGGTATGCGCGCAGCTGGCATTAAGCCATGTGATCTAGTCCTAACAGTTATTCCTGTTATCCCACCAGATCTACGCCCAATGATCGCACTTCCTGGTGGTCGTTTCGCAACATCAGATCTTAACGATCTTTATCGCCGCGTTATCAACCGTAACAACCGTTTGAAAAAATTGCTCGATCTCAACGCTCCAGAAGTTATCTGCCGCAACGAAATGCGCATGCTTCAAGAAGCAGTTGATGCTCTTATCGACAACTCTGCATCACATGGTGCAAACTCACAAAACGGTCGCCGCAAACTCAAATCACTTTCAGATCTTTTGAAAGGTAAGCAAGGTCGCTTCCGTCAAAACCTTCTCGGTAAACGTGTTGACTACTCTGGTCGTTCAGTTATCGTTGTAGGTCCAGAACTTAACCTTCACGAATGTGGTCTTCCAAAACAAATGGCTCTTGAACTCTTCAAACCATTCGTAATTTCATGGCTCATTTCAAACGAATATGCTAACAACATCCGTGCAGCATCTCGTCTTATCGAAGCTAAGGAATCAGTTGTTTGGGACGCTCTTGATGAAGTAATTAAAGGTAAATATGTTATCTTGAACCGTGCTCCATCTCTTCACCGTCTCTCACTTCAAGCATTCCAACCACGTTTGATCGACGGTAAGGCTATCAAACTTCATCCACTCGTAGCATCAGGCTTCAACGCCGACTATGATGGTGACCAAATGGCAGTCCACCTACCACTTTCAGACGCAGCACAAGCAGAAGCACGTGAACTCATGGCAGCAGGAAAGAACCTCTTGAAACCAGCTGATGGTGCTCCAGTTCTTTCAATCTATCAGGACGTCGTACTTGGTGCTTACTACTTGACCTACGATAAACCAGGCACCGATCAAGGTGAAGTCAAACCATTCAGCTCAGTCTATGAAGCAGAAATGGCATACGACCAAGGTCTTATCGCACTTCAAACCCCAATTCGCGTTTTCGCAAAGAAAGAAATCCGTAACACAACTCTCGGTCGTGTTATCTTCAACGAAATTCTTCCAGCAGATTATCCATACGATAACTCAGTCCAAACTAAGAAACATCTTTCAAAGGTCATGGCTGACATCTTCGATATGTATGATGCTGAAACAACCGTCAAAACTGCAGATGCATTGAAGAACCTTGCTTTCGAATATGAAACAATCGCTTCAATCTCAACAGCAAAAGACGATTATCCAACCTATGACGAAATCGACGACTTCTTGGCTGAAGGTGATGCAAAAACCGCTCTCATCCAGGAACAATTCAACGAAGGTCTCGTTACAGAAGAAGAACGTTACAAACTTACAATTGCCAACTGGCGTGATATTGATAAAAAGATTTCAGACTTCTTGCAGAATAAGCTTACTGAAATGGATACCGACATCGCAGTCATGATTAACTCTGGCGCTCGTGGTAACATTTCAAACCTTAAACTTGCATCAGCAGAAATTGGTATTCAGGTCGATATTAACAACAACGAAATTGAGCTTCCAGTTAAATCAAGCTTCAAGAAAGGTGTTAATACCCTCGAATCATTCATTATTACCCGTGGTGCACGTCAGGGTCAGGTTTCAACCGCTCTTCGTACTGCAGACTCTGGTTACCTCACTCGCCGTCTCGTAGATGTCTCCCAAGATGTCTTTACAACCGACGAAGAAGCAGAAGATCCAGGCTTCACAGTATTCCGCAACGAAACCGAACTCTCTGGTATCGGATTTGCACAACGCATCGCAGGCCGCTATACAGCAGAAGCTGTTCCAGGCTATATCGAAGCTGACCAACTTATCACAAACGATATTGCAGCTCAAATCGATGCAGATGAAAATGTTCAATCAGTCAAGATTCAATCAGTACTTTCAACAACTTCAGTTAACGGCATCCCACGCAAGTCATACGGTGTTGATATGTCAACTCGTGCTCTCGTAGCTGCTAACCAACCTGTCGGTGTTATCGCTGCTCAATCACTTGGTGAACCAGGTACACAGCTTACACTCGATACCAAACACGGTTCTGGTGTTGCTGGTTCTGGTGCAATCGCACGTGGTCTTCCTCGTGTTGAAGAGCTTCTCGAAGCCCGCAACCCTAAAGGTCAAGCTTACATGGCAACCATCAGTGGTGTCGTTGAAGCTTGGGAAGATGGTAACCACTATGTTGTTCAAATCACCCCACAATCAGGCGAAATTGAACGTTACGAACTTGCTGGTCGTAAAGCAGAAGTTAAAGATGGTCAATTAGTCAAAGCTGGCACCACTCTCGCAAAGAAAGATGGTAGCAACCCAGCAATCAAGGCTAAATTCGAAGGTATCGTTGAACTCGTTAAGGATGCAATCGTACTTGTCGCAGCTGCAACTGCTCCAGTTCGTATTGAAATCCCAGGCGATGCAGAACTTCTCGTCAAATCAAACGACACAGTTGAAGCTGGTGATCGTCTCACAACTGGTTCTTTGAACCTTCAAGATTTGATGAAGTATAAGGGAATTGAGGCTACAGAACGTTACATCATGAACGATGTCTTGAACGTTTACGCAGCACAAGGCCACGAAATCTCTCCAAAACACCTTGAGATTCTCGTTCGCCAAATGTTCTCTCGCGTTCAAATCAACGAACCAGGTGACTCTGAATTTGTTTCAGGCGATATCGTCTCAAAGACAGCAGTCATCGCAGAAAACAAGAGACTTGCAGCAGAAGGCAAAGCAGAAGCAACCTGGACAAACCTTCTCCTTGGTATTACCAAAGTCTCAATCTTCTCAGATTCGTTCCTTTCAGCAGCATCATTCCAAGATACTACACGTGTTCTTATCAATGCCGCAATCAATGGTCGCGTCGACCACTTGAACGGTCTCAAGGAAAACGTTATTATCGGTCGTAAGATTCCTGTAGGAACTGGTGTTTCTCCAATCGAAGACGAAGAAGAAATCGTTTCCGAAGGTGAACCAACCGAAGAAGAAATTGCAAATCTTTAATAAATAAATGCACAAAAAATCACCCCTCGGGGTGGTTTTTTGATTGTTGATTTTTACATTGTGATTATGTTAAAATGAAAACATGATAAAACCAAAACAAGTGTGGGCTTTGGGCGGCATAATGCTTTTTATTTTTGCAGCTTGTTTTGGATATAATTCTTCAGTTTCCGCAAAAGATTTTAATGTTAATGTCTGTCGCAACGAAAGTGCAAATGGCGATATTCAAGCAATTACCGAAGCATGTAGTAGATGTGAAACAAAAATTCGCAATGGAGAAGTCGCAAAAACTAGCGCTTTTTGGTTTAGTACAGGAAATTATAAAACTAACGAGTTAAAAATCTCAAGTGACACGCGCGACAGTATGGTTTATTTGTATGGTGCGCATTATTCATGTATGAGCAACGGGGAAGCAGTTAGTGCAAAAAATATCGCATTTTGTTCTGAAGCGAATGTTGACTGTGGCCATAACGAATCAAAAAGATTTAAATATCTTGAACCAATCCTCGAAACTCTGGATATGGGTATAACTCGCAATCAATATCTCTGGAGTAATGTCGGAAGCCCAATCGCAACAACACTTCATGTTCAAAATATGATTAATGATGGTGTTGCAAGAAAAACCGGCGATAATAAATATGAAGCAGATGTTTATATCTGGCAATGTCAGTATGGCGGCAAAGCTTGCTGGTCCGAAAAGCAAACACTCAATATTACGATTGAAGGAATGACGTCCGACGCAGAAAAACTTTGTTCCGAATGGACTCCAACAACTCCTACATCCGAGGTGGCAGGTACTTCATCGGTTGCTGCCGCTGTACGTAATCTAAATACCGAAACAGGTTGGGTTCGCAATACAAGTAAAATCGTTTTCGCTAAGCCTTTTGACGCGATCGAATTCTTGCACTGTTATTTCTCAGGTGCACAATCTACATCAGAAACAAACGTTACAACAGATGAAAAAGATAATCATCCACTTGATATTTTAAATGACAAAAAAGTCCAAGTTCCAAACAATAAATTGCCGTATCGCACAATCTCAACTGAAATTTCAGACTGGAGCAACGCTCTAACTGTTACTTCTGCTGGAATCGGTGAGGGACACGCATTTGTACGAAAATTCAAAAATGGCAACGTTGCAACCGTAGCCCAAAGCGACACATATTCAATTGAAACTGGTCACGATTCAAAAGCTGGTGCAAGAATCACCGAAACAAACGTTAGTGGCTATCCTTCATCTGTAAAAATTTACGAAGGCGAACGACATCTTTGGGAATGTAACTGGCACGACGAAGAACACAAAATTAATGAAAAGGCTGAAGTAAAAGAAAAATATGCTCCAGAAGATGTTTTGCCAACTAGCTATGTGGCTGAAAACTTCTTTGATGTGTGTGGTTGCAGTAAGTCTACATCTGGAAAAATAAACTGTAAGTCACCATGTACGATTAATGTTCCAATGGATTGTTCTCACGAGGCTCCAGGCTATGTACAATATGATATTGCGGATGCAGTTAGTGAAACTGCAACTGTAGTTGTCCCATATAACTATAGTAATAATGGCGATGTCTGGATGCGAAATGATAAGATCTTCTCTGGAGAAACTGCAACAATTTCAGCAAAAGCACTCACAAATCCAAAATATAACAAGCTCACGGATGGCACATATGCAACCGTCGTTCGTAACGCGAAAATTCGTCTATTTATATATGCTACGGATAATGGTGATCAAAAAGAAATTCGTGGCATTAAAAATGACGATCTCTGCGCGACAATCGACCACCTAGGCGGCAATTATTGTCACGAAGTTAAAACTGTAAGCGAAGATCGTATCTTAAATACGCCAGAAAATGTTAACGGTGCAGTTTACGATATGGCTACACAAACAGTAAATGTCTATGATGTTGATGCTGGAAATTATTTCTGTGCAGCTGTAGCAGTATGGCCGTCAACTAGTGGCGCAGATGATAATACTAATATAAACGGCGACGAATCATGGATGATTTCAAAGCCAAATTGTAAGCCTGTCTATAAAAAACCATTCTTCCGTGTCCTTGGTGGAATGTATGTAGAAGGTGAAATCTCTGGAAATATTGCCTTGAAAAATAATATTCGTAACTTTGATGATTATGAATATAAGATGTTTGGCGGTAAAAAACTGGCCTTCGGATCATGGGCAAGCCAAGAAATTGTCACAAATTCTGGAGTAAAGAATGTTGGCTCTGGTGCTTCATATGGTATGGCAACCAGCAATGATCCGGGCGGAACAACAAATCGTTTATTCTGTCAAAACACTCCACTTACCTTCCCGAATTCTGGTTGCAGTATCTTCGGTATAAATGGTGGAATTGGTCATATCATAGGCGATGCGATCTTGGAAAAAACTTATGCCACATTCTATGGTGGCCATGAGTTTAAGCGCACAAACGGAGCAATTTCTTTGAATAATGAGGATAATTATTATCAAAATAATTCAATGCGCTATACTGAGGCAAATAAAGGCGCCGCAATTCAAGATTCGACATTAGATGCAGGAATTACGCACCTAATTTACTCATATGAGGATATGAAGATTGAAGGCAATCTAATTGCTGAAGGCGAATTTTCTGACAATACCGAAATTCCACTATATATAATATATGCAGAAGGAAATGTTGAAATTTCATGCTCAGTAGATCGTATTGATGCGTGGATTCTTTCAAAAGGATATATTAATACATGCTATGACGGTGGCGACGATAATAGCGGGGCACGCTCAAACGCTCTAAGGATTAACGGTATCACCTATTCAAAAGGAATGAACCTTGGTCGTACGTTTGGCGGCGATTCTGGCCTAAATTCATCAGTGCCAGCCGAAACCTTTAACTTTACGCCATCATCATATCTGTTCGTCGAAGCAAAACAATCACAAAAAACAGAATATAATACGGTATACATAAAAGAGAAATCCGTACAAAACTAAAATAGGATAGAATAATCTATCCTATTTTTTATATGGAGATGAAAAGGGAAATAAAAAGGCAATAAAAAAGACGAGATCAAATCTCGTTTTTCTGGTGGGGATATGTGGACTTGAACCACAGACCTCGTCATTATCAGTGACGCGCTCTAACCAGCTGAGCTATATCCCCAGTTGGTGGAGTAACAGGGATTCAAACCCTGGACCTCTGCCTTGCAAAGGCAGCGCTCTAATCAGCTGAGCTATTACCCCATTACTCTCCATTATATATCAAATTTTTAAAATGTCAAACAATTTTTTTCTACATTTTTATAAAAATATATGCTATGATAGTAATAGTTTAAATTGTAGAGGTATTCATGCATTTCAAGACCATTTTCAAATCCCTAAAAAATAAGGACATGCTAAAACGCGTCTTTATTATTCTCGGTATCCTAGTTGCCTATCGTCTTCTAGCCCACATCCCAGTTCCAATGGGAGACGCTTCAACATTTAGAGAAGCTGTCTCAAACTTAATGGAGAAGTCAGATTTTTCTAGCTTCCTCAACCTTATCTCTGGTGGCGGATTGGCGTCATTTAGCGTAATCTTGGTTGGTCTCTCACCATATATTACCGGTTCAATCATTATCCAGCTTCTCACAAAAGCTATCCCATCTCTCGAAGAGTTGTCTCAAGATGGTGAAACTGGCCGTCGTAAGATTAATCAATGGACACGTATGCTTACCATCCCTCTAGCAATCGTCCAATCTGTTGCTTATATCTTCATTCTTTATCAATCAACAGTTTCAGCAAACGTTGCTACATTTGAACCAACAATGAGAGACTGGGCCCTATCTATTACCGCAATGACAGCAGGTTCAGTAATCTTGATGTGGCTTGGCGAACTTATTACCGAGCAAGGCGTTGGAAATGGTATTTCAATGATTATCTTTGCTTCAATCATTTCACAACTCCCAACAACACTTGCAAGTCTCGGTGCAGCTCTCTTTGATACAACGAACGGCTCACTTAGTATGTTTGGTTGGCTCGAACTTCCAGTAAACCCTGTTATTTTCTGGGTACTACTCGGATTTAGCATCGCTATGCTTGTTGTTATCTACTTCCTCGTTAAACTTAACGAAGCTCAAAGAATTATTACAATCAACTATGCTAAGCGTGTTCACGGAAACACAAGCTATGGTGGAATTAAATCAATTCTTCCGATTAAGCTCATTGCAGCCGGTGTTATCCCAGTTATCTTTGCAACAGCATTCCTTTCACTCCCTGCACTTATTGGTCAGGTTATTACATCAACCAATCCAGACAATACATTTGGTACCACATTGACTACATTGTTTACTGCTCCATCAGCAAACAACTTCTCAACTCTTTATCCAGATGGTATTAACGCTCGTTGGTTCCTATACCCAACAGTCTATTTCATCCTCGTAATTGTATTTACATATTTCTATACATCAATTGTATTTAATACAAACGAGATTGCAGATAACCTTCAAAAACAAGGCGGTTTCATTGAAGGTGTTCGCCCAGGCTTAACTACAGCGAAATATCTTGGTAAAACCGTAAATCGTTTGAATCTCTTTGGTGCATTGGCGCTCGGCCTTATCGCAATGCTTCCATTTATTACAGATTACATTTTTATCGTATTGATTGGCTATCCAATTGGCCTCTCAATCTCAGGTACAGGTCTTCTAATCGTAGTGACGGTGGCGCTCGAGAACCTTCGTTCACTAGATTCTCGCGCGTTAATGGTAACATACGACGATTTTAGCAATGACACTGAAGATTAATAACTGGAAAAAATTAGCAACAAATATTGCTTACGCAGTATTGGGTGGATTATTATTAATCTTCTTCTTAAGAGTTGCAATTTGGGAAAACGATTACTATAAAGGTAAAGAAGGTTCAGAGCGCTCTGTAGCTATTGAAACTCAAGTTGTTGCTGAGGTTCTCGAAGAGACTCCACCAACGGCGGATCAACTTTCTGCCTACAGGGTTCCAGATGATCATCCACGTTATATTACGATCGAATCAATTGGAATTCTTGGCTCTAGAGTAATTGCTTTGGGTCTAAAAGGTAACACAAAAGAACTTGATGCACCAAACAATATTCACGACGCTGGCTGGTATAACGGTTCAGCAAAGCCTGTTAGTGCAACAAAACCAGGCGAACAAGGAACTGTTCTTATCGATGGTCACAGTGGTGGACCAAACGAGAAAGGTATTTTTGCAAATCTTGCATCCGTAAAAGTTGGCGCCAAAATCGAAATCGAACGCGGTGATGGTACGATCATTACTTATGTTGTCGTAGATAATAAGGCATATCCAAAAGAATCAGAAGATCTAATGAGAGATGCGATGACCTCTCCAGAAAGAGGTGTCCCATCACTCTCAATCATCACATGTATTGGTGATTGGAATCTCAATAATCAAAGCTACGATTCTCGTCAATTACTTCGCGCAATTGTTGAAAAATAATATTGTAATTTCCGCATTTTTGTGCTAAACTAAAAAAGTAATTTATGGCTAGTCAAAAGGAAGTGATTAAACTCACGGGTAAAGTCGTCGAAGCTTTGCCAAACACCCAATTTCGGGTTGAACTCGAGAATGGTCATGTTATTGTTGCCCACATGAGCGGACGTATGCGTAAAAACTACATTCGTCTAGTTCCAGGCGACAGAGTTGAGGTTGAGTTAACCCCTTACGATCTTACAAAGGGCAGAATCAGCTTCCGACTCAAAGATTAATATTAACCGTTACAGTTTTCATAAAACATTTTCGCGAAGTTTTATGAGAATTTTAGCGATAAAAAGTCTAAACAGCGTTTCTGTACGCTAATGATTTGTTTTACGCTAAAAATAACACTGTGACATAAAAGAAAGGAATCTTTTAACACATGAAAGTACGTGCTAGTGTTAAAAAAATCTCCCCTGATGACATCCTAGTTCGCCGCAAAGGTGTTCTCCATGTCATTAATAAGAAAAAACCTAAAAATAAGCAAAGGCAGGGTTAAAATATATGGCTAGAATTGCTAGCGTTGTTATTCCTTCCGATAAACAAGTCTGGATTGCATTGACTTACGTTTACGGTATTGGACGTACAACATCAAAAGCCATCCTTGCGGAGGCCAAAATCGAGCCTACCACTCGGGTGAAAGATCTCACCGAGGCTGAAGAACAGAAAATCAACGACATTATTTCCGCAAAATATCATGTTGAAGGTGATCTCAAACGTCTCGTGAGCAACAATATTAAACGTTTAAAGGATATCAATTCTTACAAGGGTATCCGCCACAAGGCTAAATTACCAGTCAACGGCCAACGTACTCGTACGAATGCACGTACACGTAAGGGTAAGGCGATCGCGGTCGGTGGTGCACAACCAAAAGCAGCAAGTAAAACTTAGAAAGGAGAATAAAATATGGCAGAAGAAGAAATTAAAACTACTACTGTTGCAGCTGAAGCTGAAAATGCTCCTAAAACTAAGTCTGCAAAAAAAGGTAAACGTGTTGTTACTGCAGGTCAACTTCATATTCAAGCTACCTTCAACAACACTATAATCAGTGTCACCGATAAAAACGGTGGTATCTTGTCCGCTTCATCAGCAGGAGCTAACGGCTTCCGCGGTTCAAAGAAGGGTACAGCATACGCCGCACAAATCGCAGCTGAAAAAGCTATTGAAAAAGCTAAAAAAGATCACGGTCTTACCTCAGTTGACGTTTTCGTAAAAGGTATTGGTCTTGGTCGTGATAGCGCTATCCGCGCCGTCTCAGCTTTCGGTATCAAAATCGATAGTATTACTGATGTAACCCCAATCGCGCACGGTGGTGTGCGTCCAAAGGGAGAAAGGAAACCGTAATGGCACGTGATCATTCCCCAATTGTAAAACAAAGCCGTCGTGAAGGTTTCGCTCTCGCTCCTAAAGCACATAAAGTCATGGCAAGAAAATCTGGTATTCCAGGTGAACATGGCGATATGCGTGTACGTGGCGGTAGCCTCTACCTTACACAACTTCGTGAAAAACAAAAAGTTCGCCGTCTTTACGGTCTACTTGAAAAGCAATTTGCTAAACTAATGAAAGAAGCACAAAAGTCAGAAGGCCTTACAGGTGAAAAACTTCTCGAACTCTTGGAACGCCGTGCAGATAACGCAGTTTTCCGTGCAGGCTTCGCAACAACTCGTCGCCAAGCTCGCCAACTCGTTTCACATGGTCACTTCCTTCTAAACGGTCGTCGTATTGACATCCCTTCAATTCGCTTGAACCCAGGTGATGTCCTCGAAGTACGCCCTCGTTCAGCAAAGACTGAATATTTCAAGAATCTCCCAGAAATCATGGGTGCTGCAGGACAAGCTCCTCTCTCATGGATGAAGGCTGACGGAAAGAAGATGAAAATCGAAGTTACCGGTTTGCCAAAGCGCGAAGAAGCTGAGGTGGGCATTAATGAGCAATTAATCGTTGAGTATTACTCACGCTAAGGAGAAAACTAGAATATGACAACTAAAGTTATTCATGAAGCCGCACTCGCCGAAGTTAAAGAACTCGGTGAAAATAGCGCTGAGTTTACCATCAAGCCACTTTACTATGGCTATGGCAATACTCTCGGAAATTCACTCCGCCGCGTCCTCCTTTCAAGCGTAAAGGGTGCCGCAATTACCGCTTTTTCTATTGAAGGCTCAACTCATGAATTCGCAGCCATTGAAGGCATTCGCGAAGACGTTGTCGATATTATGCTTAACTTGAAGACAATTCGCTTCAAGTGCCATAACGACAATCCAGTTGAACTTACTCTTGAAATCAAGGGTAGCGATCAATCTGAAAAAGATGGCGACAAGCGTGTTATTGCTGGCGATATCAAACTTCCAGCAGACGTTGAAGTTGCTAACCCAAATCAAGTTATCTGCCACATCGATGATCCAAAGTTCGTCCTCAAGATGCGCTTCATCGTCGAAAACGGTCGCGGATATCTTACAATTGATAAATCAAGTGAAGAACGTGTCCACAGCGATATGATCGCTCTCGATGCAGTATTTACTCCAGTCCTTCGTGTACGCTATAAAGTTGAGAATACTCGTGTTGGTCAAGATACCAACCTTCAACAACTCGTATTGACAGTTGACACAGATGGCACTCTTTCTCCAAAAGAAGCTTTTGAAGAAGCAGCAGCTATCCTCGTAAACCAATACACAGCCCTTGCTGGCAGCACTAAAGTCGAAACTGCACCAGCCCCAGGACTTAAATCTGACGAAGAAGATTCAAATTTGATGCTTCCAATCGAAGATCTTGATCTTTCAGCCAGAACAGCTAATGCACTTTTGAACAACGATATTAAAACCGTTCGTGATCTTGTAATGCTTTCAGAAAGCGATCTCAAAGATCTCAAAGGTTTCGGTTCAAAGGCATTAGATGAAGTTAAAGAAAAATTAACGGAGTTTAAATTCTAATATGCATCGCCACGGATACAAAGGCCGCAAATTCGGCCGCGAAACCGATCAGAGATTGGCACTCACTCGTGGATTGATGTGTTCTCTGATTAAATACCAATCAATTACAACAACTCTTGCTAAAGCAAAAGAAATTCGCCGCAGCACAGAGAAATTAATCACCATTTCAAAGAAGGGTGGTCTTGCAAATCGCCGTCTCGTTATTGCTCGTTTGAACGATATCGAAACAGCTGACCTTCTCTTCGACGTTATCGCACCACAAATCAAACGCGATTCCGGCTACCTCAGAATTGAGCGCGCTGGCTACCGCCGTGGTGATAACGCAGAAATGGGTACCATCTCATTTGTCGATGAAATCGACCTTGAGAAAAAGGAGGCTAAATAATGAAAACCTATAGTCAAAAAGGTTCAGAAATTAGCCGTGAATGGTGGATTATTGACGCCTCAACATTGCCACTAGGCAAACTTGCTGTCGTTATTGCTGACAAACTTATGGGTAAATCAAAAGTTACCTATACACCACACATCGACAACGGTGACTATGTCGTCGTTATCAATGCTAAGAACATTGTCACAACCGGCAACAAAATGGTTGATAAAAAATATTATCGCCACAGTGGATTCCCAGGTGGTTTGACTGAACTCAAGCTTGAAGAAGTTATTGAAAAGAACCCTTCATACGCTGTTAAAGAAGCAGTCAAGGGAATGCTCCCGAAGAATAAATTAGCAGCAGATCGTCTTGGTCGCCTTCGCATCTTCGATGGTGCTGAACACGCTCACACTGCCCAAAATCCAAAGGAGATCAAATAATGGCTACTAAATCTTACGTTTATGGCTTAGGTCGCCGCAAAGCTGCGACTGCAACCGCTCGTCTTTACAAGGGTAAAGGTGAAATCACAATCAACGATAAGCCAGCCCTTGAATATCTTTCAAACAACAAGACTTATCTTGCAGAAATCACCGATCCACTAGCACTCACCAACAAACAAAAAGACTATGATATCACTATCCTAGTCAAAGGTGGTGGTCTAGCAGGCCAAGTAGACGCAATCAAACTCGCAATCTCAAAAGCTCTCACAACTGAAGCTCCAGACTTGCGCCCAGTTCTCAAAAAAGCTGGATTTGTCGCACGCGACCCACGCGAAAAAGAACGCAAAAAATACGGTCTTCGCTCAGCTCGCAAACGCGAACAATTCTCAAAACGTTAATTCGTTTTACGAGACAAAATATCCCTCAGTTCACTGGGGGATATTTTTGTGTATAATATATATAAAGAGAAGAAAAAAGAAAGAGAAAAAATATGAAAATACATGTTATTGTTGGCGGATTACTTAAAAAAGACGGAAAATATCTCCTAGTTCAAGAAGGCGAAGGTCGCCATATTGGTAAATGGAACTTACCGGCAGGACATCTTGAACCAAATGAAACAATTTTCGAAGGCGCAAAGCGTGAAATTCGCGAAGAATCGGGATATAATTCCGAGCTAAAAAGCATCTTGTTTATAGGTAATCGTGTTTTTGAAGAAGATATTTTTCATGTTACCATCTTTAATGCCGAAGTCACGGATTATGTCGGACGACTCGAAGATGAGATTATGGATACGAAGTGGCTTAGTTATGACGAAATCATGGAAATGAAGGCAAAAGATGAATTACGTGATCATGTGTTGACTACGATCGCTATTGAGGCCGCAGAGCGCGGTGATAACTACGATCTTGATATTATTAAGATCGCAGAGCGTACAGATAAATAGGAAAATATTATATTTAGTTGTATGGTAAGCCATCGCTCTACTTGATGGCTTTCCACATAAATGCAGGATAGCTTTGCTATCCTCTATTTTTAATAAAAAATAGAGATGACTTCGTCATCTGCATTTATGTGGTGGAGTGCAGGAGACTCGAACTGCGAAGCAGCGAGTCGAACACTGTATTGCATTTATGTGGTGGAGTGCAGGAGACTCGAACCCCTCACCTCGACAATGCGAATGTCGCGCTCTACCAGATGAGCTAGCACCCCATAAGTTATAGAATAATTATAGCAAAGATTTAGTTAAAATCGAACACAAAAAGTGGCTCAGACTAAAATCTGAGCCACAATATATTATTATTCGATTCCTGGAACAGGGAACTTGAGCGCAAGCTCGCGTACCTCTTCGCGGATAGTTTTTAATTCATCGGCATAATCCGACAATTTATCCTCAGATTCGGCTTTAATACAGATATCTGCAACTTTCTTCATCCAACCTGCAAGAATTTTCATCTCTGCAACGCCAAGTCCGCGTGTAGTCATAGCTGGAGTGCCAAGGCGAACTCCGGAAGGACGGAAAGCCCCGCCTTTGTCGGTTGCGACGGCGTTTGCATTTAGAGTGAGTCCAACCATGTCGAGTGCGCGTTCATAGATTTTGCCGTCAAACCCAAAGCTCTTCTTAACATCGGCAAGAATAAGATGATTCTCAGTGCCATTACCTTGCAAAACGAAACCAGCATTCATAAGCTCGGTTGCTAGAGTTTTAGCATTTAAGACAATATTCCTTGCATATTCTTGGAATTCAGGCTTTAAATCTTCGCCAAACGCGACGGCCTTGCCTGCAATGACATGTTCGAGCGGACCACCCTGGGTGCCAGGAAATACTGCGCGATCGATCAAAATTGGAATATTCTCGAGGGTCTTCTCTGGGCGTTTGAGTGGGGAAGCAACGTTACCTTTTGAAAGAATAATGCCACCACGAGGGCCACGCAAAGTTTTGTGTGTTGTTGTGGTCATGACATTAAAACCAAAATCGAGAGGATTTGGATGTGCTTTACCAGCGATAAGGCCGGCAACGTGTGCCATATCAGCCATCAATAAACAATCTGGAACCTTCTTGGCAATTTCTGCGACTCGCTTGAAATCTGGAATCTTCATAAATGCGGAATAACCAACAAGAATAATTTTTGGTTGCTCTTCGATGGCTTTTCTCTCGAGCTCTTCGTAGTCAATATCGCCATCTTCGGTTACGCCATAAGAGATGAAATTGTAGATTTTTGCAGAACGAGTAACTGGAGAACCATGGGTTAGATGTCCGCCAGCTGCGAGTGACATTGCAAGGATCTTGTCGCCAGGTTCACACCAAGCAAAATATACAGCTTCGTTAGCATTCGCGCCAGAATGCGGTTGTACGTTTGCGTGATCGGCATTAAATAACCTACAAGCACGATCAATCGCAAGACGCTCGATACGATCAATGTTTTCTTGGCCACCATAATAACGATAGTTAGGTAGAATCTCGGAAGAAATCTTCTCCTCGTCCCATTCGTCGTCCACGCAGCCAATTCCGTCAAAATGAGGGTAACCTTCAGAATATTTATTAGTTAAAACTGAGCCCATAGCCTTAAGGACTTCGGCTGAAACATAGTTTTCGCTTGGGATTAACTCCAAACCTTCGCTTTGGCGTTTTTTCTCACTGTCAATCAAATCAAATACTGGATCTTTCATAAAAACTCCTAATTATTTTTAATATATTTTGCGAAGGTGAAGTTTAAATCATCGCAAGTTCCTCTCTTTATTACTTCTTTATTATACTCGGATTTATCGAATTCGGGGAAGAAAACATCAGCCTCGGCGCTCGCCTCAACCTCAGTTAAATAAATTGTTTTAGAATATGGCAATAGCTTTTTATAGATAGACTCGCCACCAATAACAAAAATTTCTTCGTCAGAATCTAAATGCTCGCGAATAAACTCATCAAGATTTGTTACTGGAAAAACGCCTTCAGGAAGAAGTTCCGGATGAGAAGTGGCGACAAAATTCTTGCGATCTTTGAGTATTCCAGGCAAACTGCGAAAAGTCTTTGAACCCATCAAAATGGAATGTCCAAGAGTCTTCTCTTTGAAGAATTTCATATCCTCCTTGATATGAAAAACGAGCTGCCCATTAATACCGAGTTCATTATTTTTTCCAACGCAAGCAATAATTGTAAACATAATTACTCCGTTACTGGCATTGAAATTTTGCCTTGATGCTCGTAGTTTTCCAATTTAATGTCTTTCAACTCCTTCGAGCTGTCGAATGAGAAGAAATCTGTAATTTCAGGATTAATCCAAAGTTTTGGTGCATCAAATAACTTACCATCTTTGGTAATCTTTTCGTCGCGGCGAGCCAATTGTTCTTTGATGCCATCAATCTGGTTTTCATAGATATGGGCATTATTGATAACATATGTAAATTGACCAGCTTTCAGACCGCAAGACTGCGCAATAAGGTGGCATAAAACTGCATACTGTGCAACATTAAATGGCATTCCTAGTGGAACATCATTAGAACGAACCGTAACCATCATATTAAGTCGACCGTTCGTTACATTCCATTGTGAATTCCATACACATGAAGGAAGGGCGGCAGTTGGCAGCCATTCGTTTTGCCACAAAGACATAATCATACGTCTGTTCGCCGGATCGGTCTTGATTGTTTCAATAAGGCTTGATGTTAGTGCATATTTTTTAACGATCCAGCCGTATGCTGTTCCAATTGTGCCTACTGGATTCTCATCTAAGCCTTTGTCGTGGAAAAGTTTCTTGAAATCTTTACCAGCATACATACCGTCTTCTGGGATTTCCCATTCATCCCAAATTTTAATACCTCTGTCGTGGAGCCATGAAACATCATTGGACATTTGTTGGTAAATCCAAAGCATTTCAAGAACGGCAGTTTTGAAGGCAACAAATTTTGTTGTAAGAATTGGGAATTCCTCCTCAAGATCAAATTGTAAAACTTGATGAGGGAGGGAATAAGTTGTGGTTGGTTTTGCAGTTTGTGCAACATGAGTTGGCATATTTGTGCCAGTTGATGCTTCGGTCTTCTTCTTCAAAACGGAAGGATCCGTCGTAACCTTCTCGCCATATTTTAAGATCCTCTCGCAAAGATCCAAATATTGCTCATCAAATTTACTCATATAACCTCCACTTAATTTAAGATAATCTTAGCATAAAAGTTTAAAATGAAAAAGCCCCGAGGAAAACCTCGAGGCGCTAGATTAGTGGAACTTGTCTGCGAATTTATCGTTAATCCAATCCATTTCGTATCCGCGTTCAACAACAGCGGCAGACTGTGCGATTTCGATAAAAACACGAAGAGCGGCAGGAAAATTGTAAACAACTGGATTGCAAAGTAAACCGCAAAGCCAGCAGTCTGCAATGGTATCCGTGCCACATATTTCGATATCATGGCGGTCTTTTTCGGTAAGACGACCTTCTCTTTCCTTGGTCATTAAATGACCGCAACGACCTTCGTATTCGTAAACGAAATTACGGAAGATCGCATCAAACTTATCAAGGAAATAAGCTGTGCCGCCAAAAGCAGTTGTCTTATTAACGAAATCGAGCACTAAAGAATATTTCTGCTTAGCCGTAAACTCGTCGTAGGTTGAGTTGAGATAATTCTGAATAAATTCTAATTCTTCTCTATCCTTCTTTTCGTTATCGCGTGAGCCATCATCTGGCAAATCGCCAGTCGGCAATTCTCCAAGCTCGTGCACATCGATTATAAAATCGTACTGCGAATACATAACAGGACCGATTATTTCAGGATAAAAATCGTGAATCAAAGAAAGTAAAATGTGCATTCCATTGCAATGTTCTGCGTCGGACTGCATACGATTCTCAAAAAATCCAGTATATGTTTTTATATCTGGAGCTGGACCATTAACGCCACAAAGCGAAACGCCAGTTCTCTGAACATTACATAGTAATGTCTGTGTTCTGTAAGCGAGATAAACTCTCTTGCCAGTTTCTGTCGCATGTATTTCCATATTTGTACCCTCCCCATACAAAAAAATTTTTAAACTACGCCCAACCACTAATCTGGAATAATTATATCACAAACGACCAGATTCGTCTAAGTAGTCGATAGTGTAATCTTCAGGATTAAAACCGCGGCTACGAATATTACCAAAGGCTTTTTCTTTATTGTTGCCGGTATAGTCGTGAATAACGATTATCGCTTCTTCATCTTCGACGCGATAAGAAATTTGATATTTAATATGCTCAGAATAGCCACGATAATATTCGACATTAATCGGGAGTTTAGCGACAAGCGGATATTTTTCAACGAGTTTATTATAATTCTCAATCATTGCCTCGCTTTTGATTTGATCCTCAGTGCGATCAAAAACTTTAGGAGTGTTTGTTGCAAGAAAAACTAGACTAAAAATGCCAATAATGGCGCAGAATCCAACATATAAAAGAATTACGCGTCGGTTAAACTTTTTCATCGATTAATCCTTCTAAATACTCTATAATAGCGCGTTCTGGAGTTTGCAGTGTCTTGGAAATAGATACTCTCAAAGTGTTCAGCAGTACGCTCATTAAATGATGCAGAAGCCTGTCCAGGGACGCCATCAATTTCAACATAAATAAAGATATGTCCGTCAGTCACAAAGATATCACCAGGCTTCAATGTTCCAATATCGCCACCATGGTTAACCTCTTCGTATTTATCTGTATTGCTTGCCATATAGGCCATCTGAGTCGATGGTCCATATTGTGGGAAGTCCATATCGGCGCCGGAATAATGCATAACTGTACTTACGAAGATGTCGCAGCTAGCACCAATTGGTGCACAGTTTCCACTCGCATTACAAGGTGTAATATAATTACCGACGTCTTTCATCGCAGTGATGTATTCAGGTTTTGGATCATCTTTAGCATGTGAACGAAGGCCTGGCCATGATAAAGTTAGTGCAACCTCAGCAATATCATTGCTGGTTGATGAACAAAAACCGCTACCAGTTCCGCCAAGCGCAATATACTTAACATACGCGCCAAAGTTGTTGGTTGTGCTAGAAGGATCATAATGACCATCTCTAGTATAACGACCTGGCCACAAAGGATCCATTCCAGAGCTGGTTGGATCACGACGCGCATCAAAACGGTTCATAACATAAGCTGAACCCTCGCCATTCATCGCTTCTTCTTGAGAGAATCCCATAGCAACTGCCTTGTCGATATATGGCTTTGCTTGACCATTATATTTAAAGAAGAAACGTTTTACGCCATCATCGGAATCTGAATTAAGTCCATAGCTCGAAACGAGTGAAGCAGCAATGTCGGTTTGACGCTGGAATTCCTCGTCAGAAATTGGGCCAGCCGGCAAGAAAGCATTCTCATTTGTGCCGCCTGCAGTATATGTATATAACTGATAAACGCCCTGACCGTTGGCTGGATTATCGCGAAGTAGCGCATGCTCTAAGCTATGCAAAACAGCAAGAACTTGCCATGGGAAACCATATTTATTAGCGGCCTCCTCATAGAATGGGCGATTTGCCTGAATCATTTGGAGTTCAGAATCCGACCAAACTTGATCGCCGGCATAGTTGACGTTTTCGGCCATCAAGCTAGCAGATGCACTGGAAAGAGTAGTTGCGGCAGCATAAATCGAGCCAACTTTATCGCCAGTATTTGCCCAGTCTGAGACAGCAACGTTGCTATATTTATTTGGCGCATTCAAAATGGCAGTATTATTACCACTCCTACCAGTCACGAGAATAACGTTTTGAGTTTCGCCAACCGTCCCCATAAGACTATCGATTTGCGATTCACTAACGGTTTCATTGGATCCGAGAGGGAAAATCAAGGTATTTTTCATCTCACCTTCGGTAACTAGTTTACCGGCAAAACCGATACCATCCGAAAAACTGCGTCCTGGCTCGAGATAATTATATGTAACCCCGTCAAATGTTACAGGATCAAGCGAAATTCCAGGAAAAGTACTGGTGATTTCGTCTGCAGAAACCTCACCATCGCCAATCCAGGTAATATTACTACCTTGTGGCGTGCTATCAGGAATACAATTGCTAAGAAGCGCCGAACCATCATACCAATAAATATGGTTCTTGGCGTAAAAATATAAAGTCTCAGCATCAAGCGCCAAAACCGGCGAAAAAGTCATCAAACTAGCGATGAAAACAGAGATAATTCGCCCAATCTTTTTCATATATATAATTATAGCACAGATGCTTAACCTTGACAATTATTAAGTTTTTTGATATAATATAAGTATCATCAATTAATTTGGTGATATAATCGAAAATTATCTGGAATTGTCCAGGTCGAACATTAATAAGGAGGACTAACATTATGAAGAAGAGCATGTTAGCAGTTTTAGTTACTATTATGGCTTTAGGCCTCGTTGCTTGCGATACTGCAGCAACAAATACAACTGAATATAGCGAAAAACCAGCTACAGTAGTAGCAGTAGAAGAACCAGAAGTAACAGAAGAAGTTGCTGAAGAAGTAGCACCAGAAGTTACTGAGGAAGTAGTAGAAGAAGTAGTAGAGGAACCAGAAGTAACAGAAGAAGTTGTTGAAGAAGCAACAGAAGAAGTTACTGAAGAAGTAAAGGAAGAAGTTGAGGAAAAGGCTGAGCCAGTAGCAGTAGAAACTCCAGCAGAAGAGCCAAAGCAGAAGCCAGTTACACAACAGTCAATTAGTGCAAAAGTTAATGGTAACCATGCAGTTGGCGAAACACTTAGTGCTGCAGATTTCACCATTACTGTTAACATGAGTGATGGTAGTAGTATTAAGAATCCTGCAGGCTGGTCAGCAGACAAGCTTACGCTTGATTCAGAAAACACTGTTATCAATGTTTCATATAACGGTATGACAACATCTGTAACTGTAAAGGCTACAGCAGCACAGCAGCCAGCAGCTCCAGCAGTACAGGAAACTCCTGCACAGCCACAGCAGCCAGCAGCTCCAGCAGGCGGTAGACCAGCTTCAGCAAATGGTGCTTTAACACCAGCAGCCATTAATGATATCATCCCATACGCTCAGGCGAGAGGATGGAGTTACAGTACTAGACAGTTAAACGTCACGATTTATTCTTTCGAAAAATCTGGTCATGTATGCAAGTTGGTTTCGGATAACTATTCCATCGCGTCACTTGATACAATGGGATATCCAGAACCGAACATGAAAATAGTCTACGATTTTATTGAGGCTTATTAAGACTCCTTACAAAAAACGTCACCTAGGTGGCGTGTTTTTTATTTACTTTTTAAAAAAAATAATGTTACAATAAGCATATGAATAATACGTTTTTTAGAAAATTTATTAAAAGAACAGTTATTATTGCTTCAATCTTGATAGGTGCAGTGAGTATAAGTGTTGCAGTTATAGCCGAGGGGCCTGTAGATGTTCCTGGCGGTGGAGGTGAACAGCCAAAAGGTGATTGTTCTGGCGACAATTATTCTGTTGGTGCAGATGGATGGGTTTCTGGCGGTTCGGCAAAAACGAACTGTTGTGACACTAGACATGAAAGGTGTCCGCGTATAATGTGCGGAAGTGGTTCCGACTATGCGGCTGCATGGGCGTCACGTGATCCGAGCGGATCATACAATGTTGAAGAAGGTGAGAAATGTCTTAATGCATCACGCGTCTGTTGGGTTGGTGTTAGAAATGCGGATGGTTCATATTCCGTATGGAATAGAACTAATTACCAACATAATAGATTTAACTGGGGGGGGGCATGGGATATTAGTACTGGTCAGTGGGGGCTTGGGGCTGACGAAATAGATAGGGCACTAGATTCTTATGGTAAGAATGGTAGCAACGCTGCGGCATGGTGTGACCTAACGGATCCAGATCCAGAACCGATAAAAGTTGATCTTGAGAATACATGTAATACATGGGGCGTATCAGTACCAGAAGAAACGCATGTTGCTTCTGGTATTAGAAATAGTGGATTAGCAAAAAATCAAAAAGGGTACGGTTGGATTATTTCTCATGATGAAGAATGGGGAGAATCGACTAATAAGGTAGTGTGGGCAAAACAAGGGGATTCAATTTTCTTTCATGATTGTTATTATAGTGGCCTTCAGTCATTCAGGAACAGGAAAGTAACATCCGAAAATATTCCGCCTAAAAAGCCTGCACCAATAGGAAGTGAATGGGTTGGCATTGATCCTCCGCCGGTGAAGCGTAAAGGTCCGGTTGATAAAAAAGTGCCGCTAGCAGACGGGACAAATAATGTTGAATTCAAAGACGCAATCCCTTGGAAAACCAATGGTGCAACAATAACTGGTGTTAGAAATGGTAATGTTGGTGGTAATCAGGAAAACAATGAAGGTCCAAAAATGTACAACTTCCCAGAAGAAGATAGTCCATCGATACATGCAGAATATAAAATACCTGCCCTTGAGCACTTGGGTGGTGATAAAGTGCATACTAAAAACTACCATCAAATTAAGAGCGATTTTTATGGGGCTGTAAGACAGGCTAGAGTTACACCAACTGAAGACTGGTCATGTAATGAATATCTTGCAGAAAAAGAGATTACTGGCGATTATCCCGCAATTGGGCAAGGCACATATCCTCCGAATGACTGTGATAGTATCAGCTATGAATATGAATACGATCAATCACATCAAGTTACAAAAACCATCTGGACCTGTTATAAAACTGAATCGGCAAAGAGTACTTGTAGTTCCCCATATATTGACTGGTGGATTGGAAATCCTAGTGCAGTAGCCGCAACAGCATTCGCTGTTCCATACAACTTCATTAACGAAGGTGTAGCCCATATCACGGGACCAATTTATGACGGTGAAGAAATGGGTATTTCTGTCGATATTGTTACTAAGGGACGCTACAATCGGCTTACTAATGGATTTTATGCAACAATGGTGCCAAATGCTGACTGGCAGATTTATATGTATGTGTCAAAGGATGGTTCCGGAAGTGATAATAACCCATCAGGTGGCTGTTCTACGGATTGTTGGAATATAACCCAATATGCGGATAAGCAAGGTGGACAATTAAATCCATCAGATAACATGGGAGGGGATACTCTTAATGTGCTTAATGGTGTATTTAGGGTACCTGATCGTAACGCTGGAAACTTTATGTGTGTAATGGTGATTGTTGGGGAAGGTGGCAATAGTATGGACGATAACAATCTTGACGGACATTCTTCTCCAAATGCTGGTGCTCCATATTGTAGGGTAATTAACAAGAAAACCACATTCCAAATTCGTGGTGGAGGTCTCTATGTAGATTCGACTGGAGACAAAGGGGCTATAGTTGGTTCTGGCGCAGTGGCTCATAAAAACAATGTTAATGGCATGAATGAGAATGAATATTCTCCTCAAAAATACTCTGACGAGGAAATTAAGAAGCTCCCAACTAGAAAATATTATTCATGGGTCGAACATGAAATTGTGGTTGGGCATAACGCAAAAATCACAAGGTTAGCATCGGGTGCATCTATTAATGTTCCAAAACCAGACGCTTCGAAAAAACATTATATCGGTGGTACCGAATGGGGCGGATCATTCGACGAAGAAGCATTTAAGACTCGCAAGTATCAACCTCTAACCATTCCAACTGTAGGCGTATCGATTACGAATATATTCAAAGGTATTGGATCGTCATTGAACCTATCGTTTAAGGAAAAAGTTATAAATAGTATCGTGAACCGTTATGGTGGTGAGCAGACATGTAATATTAATGATAAAGTATTGATGGAAAATGGTTCAATTCATGTTTTCTACTGTGATGGTAAGATGAGAATTAACGCTAGTATTGAAGCTAAAAACACGAAGATGGAAAAAGCAAGCGATGTTCCTATTGCGATTATTTACGCCAAGGATGATATCATTATCGGCAAAGATGTATACGAAATTGATGGCTGGGTAATTACGGAAAAAAATCTTAACACGTGTGACGGAATTAAAATAAGTAAGCCGGAAAAAGATCCAGACAACAATAAGAGAGATCTTATCAAATGGGAATGTAGTGTATATCATTTAACGATCAATGGTCCTGTAGTTGCTAATACTATCGAGCTTATGCGCGGATACGGCGCAAACCAGGGTCGAGGATCAACAAACCCTGCCGAGTTATTCAACTTGTCTACCGGTGTCTACCTATTTGGTGCATCAAGAAGTGCATTAGACGAAACAAAAATAAACTCTGTCTACATGCGCGAATTGGCTCCAAGATATTAATCGAAAAAATGAACCCGTAAGGGTTCGTTTTTTATGGATAAATATTCAGGACAATAGGAAAACGAATAGTGTCAGTATATTATATTGAAACTGTTTATAGAGCGGAATGCCTATAAGAGTATTACAACCTAAAAGTCATTTGATCTGTTTGTGCTATTTCATGACAATAAAAAGACCCCCTTCGCGGGGATCTTTTTTAGAAAACTACATTTATCTGCGTAAAAGTTCATGTTTTTGCAAGCCCTCACTCGCAAAATCAGACGTTTAGTATGGTCTTATTTCTTCTTAATCGGCTTAAATTTGCTATTTAAAATCTTTTTTCTAGCACGTTCGTTTAGCTTCTTTAGTCTTTCGAACGAGTCGCTATATTTAAGCGATCTAAACGCAGGGAAAGCGGCCATAATACGTTGTTGTTGGCGCGAGAAAACAATCTTACCCTGGTCAAGTCTTTCTTGTAGAAAAGCAGGCAATTTGATTCTGTCGGTCGTATACTTACGCAAGAAACTGTTAAGTTTTGCAAGGCTGGTGTTTGTCGCAATTACATCGAGCACAAACACGATCGCAAGCACAACGGCCATAAAAACGATATGTGCTTGCTCGAAGCCACCAAGAAAATTCTCGATATGAATATGAAAATACGGCAAACCGGCTGAAAATGCACCAAAAACCAAGAAACCAGACAAACAGATGCGCCCGTTCAAGTTCATCGGGCTGTCGCTATAGTCCCACCATCTAGCGTGGAATAGCTTTTCCATGGTCCAAGATGTAATATATTCGACTGTACAGGCGGTTACGGCGCCAATGAAAAACAATTCGACGGGGCGCGTGGTGAACGTTTGGATGAACAGAAAAAGAAGTACGCCAACACCATAAATTGGGCAGTATGGCCCATTTAAAAAGCCTCGGTTAACGAACTTATGCCTTTGGATAAGCGAAAGCACAACTTCCCAAACCCAACCCAAAAAGCTATAAATTATGAAAATGAGAAAATATTTTGCAATAAACTCTACCACCCGAGCCTCCATGAATTAATAAAAACTTTTGTAATTATAATTTTCACGATTATCTCTTCCAGAGGAAAATTTCACGAAGGGCGGCAATTTTGTCGGAAAGTGTAAGCAAAAATGTTTCGCGATAGCGAGGGATCGCAGTCAAATTTACAGGGAACATGTGCTTTTTGATCATATCGGCTTCGATTGGGTTGATTGCGAAATCACGAGCCGCATTCTGGAGCGCACGACTTGCATGATTATACATGTGATGTTCAATATCTTTATTCTTATCGTGCCAGTCATAAAGGAAATAATCGTGCAAAAGCGAACCGCGAACGAGAGCGGCGTAATCGTACTTAAAAGGTGTGTGTCTAGCAAGCGCAACCGAAATGCGCGCTGTCGAAATCGAGTGCTCGCGAACAGATGTGCCTTTGTGCTGCAAATATCCAGCACTCTTCGTGTAATCTTTATATTCGAAAATATCCGAGCCGTAAAAAGATACAATCTCAGAATTTGTCATTTTTTTATCTTTTAATTTTGTTCTTTCCATAATTTCTTTCTTAATCTGGCGAAGCTTATATTAAGCGTCGGGCCAATTTATTTTCTAAGACCAAGAGCGGTCTGAATTTCATGTAATTTTTTATTCGCAACTTCGTTTGCATATTCCTCGCCGCGTGCCAAAACTTTCTCGACATCTTCGTCTGAAATTTGTGCAACCCTTTCTTGAAAATCGCTCAAGAAATGGAATACAGAATCTGCAACTTTTGTTTTTAGATCACCGTATCTAGTTAAACCAGCGTAGTCCGAGATAACATCTTGAAGTTCGCGACCAGAGAGCAAAGCCTCAATTTGCATCAAATTTGAAATGCCAGGCTGGTTAAACATATCAAAACGAATGACGCCTTCATTATCGGTTGTTGCAGACATAATCTTCTTTGCTGCAACATTTGGGTCGTCACTGAGCGAAATCTTGGATTTTTCGTTTGTGCTCGATTTGCTCATCTTTTTTGTTGGATCAGTAAGACTACGGATGCGAAGGCCTTTTGAAAGTCCCATAAACTTAACCTGTTCGGCTTCCGGTGCAGGCAAAGTAAATAATTCTTTACCGAATTTATTGTTCATGCGAATTGCAATATTACGTGCAAGCTCAAGATGTTGGAACTGATCCTCGCCGAGCGGAACATATTTAGCATCATAAAGTAAAATGTCGGCAGCCATCAAGATTGGATAATTGAATAGGCCAACATTAACAGATTCTTTGTGCTCCTCAGCTTTCTCCTTGAACTGAGTCATGCGACTTGCTTCACCAAAAGGAGTAAAACACTCTAAAATCCATGCAAGCTCAGAATGTGCAGGGACGCGAGACTGGCGATAAATATGAATATTTGGATTATTGATATCGAGTCCAGCTGCAATATAATATTTGATGCCTTTAATAATTTGCGCGTAAAACTTTGAATGGTCGATTGGGGTTGTGAAAGAGTGAAGATCTGGTACGAACATATTAATTTGAGAATCGCCTGCATGTTCGTGTGAAAGTTTAATCATTGGTAAATACGCACCCAAAAAATTCCCAATCGTTGGTTCCTCGTTTGCGCGTACGCCTGTTAAAATTGTTTGCATTTTCAAGATTCCTTATTTATACTTTGACAAAATTTATCCCACCGGGATTTAAGAGCGCCAATATGGTATAAATGATGATTGATAAAACATATAATAATTTTAGCACTAGAATGATTTTGGGGCAAGTTCAGGGAAGAAAAAACCGCCCATATACACGGGCGGTGGAGGGGCGGATAAATACTTCCGCCCTAACGATAAAGATTGTTTGGAATAAGGGCTGAGATATCAACCCAACCATTCCTGTTGTGGGAATTGTAAAATCCCTCAAAATCACCAGATTTGGTTCTGATTGTAAAAATAAAATCATTTCCAGAACCACTTTCGTGGCGTAAATCGATTATTGTGCCAGTAACAGGCTTTAATTCCTGTACCTTGAAGGTAACGATGATCTTAACATTATCGAAACACTTCATATAACACTTGAACAAATCATCACGGCATGGGCCGTCTACAATGCTTACCTTTATCATAGTAAGACCTCCTAATGTACTCCCCATACGGGGTTTATTTTGTTCATACGAACAATAAAACTATTATAGCACAAGTCTAGTAAAATGTCAAGAAAAGCTAGCAAAAATAGTCATAAGCCAGATAACTATTGCTGATATTTAAGATGGTAATAATTATAGACCTGATATCCACGAGTTATAGAGACAAACTTCTTATTTTTATCCCTGAAGAAAAGATCTGTTGGTTCGATTTTTTCGCGATCAGCAATCCATTCGTTCTTCTTGAACCAGATATGAACCTTATCGCCCTCAAATTCGATCCTATAATCCGAATCATCCTGCGACATTTTTGCGCAGCGAGGAAAAAGAATGAAACCTGCCCACATACAGATGAGACCAACAAGGATCATTCCGGCATCTGTCATAGATAAAAATCCTGTTACGGCGTCTGTTGAAATTGCAGGATTATAAGACTCGTTCCAGCCATTACCATTATTAATGACGCCAATAAGATTAAAAACCGTACAGAATACACCTATAGAGCCCCAAAGAAATAAGATAAGGAGCGTAAGCCATTGTTTGTTTTTTATAAGTCTAAGATAATACTTCATATCTCTAGTATAAGTGAAAATATAAAAAAATAAAAATAAAAATTCAAAAAAATATGTTAAAACTATTGACATATTATTTTATATGTGATATTATTAAGAGCTTTGCCAATGAATCTGGCAAAGTGTTAAATTTAAAATCTATAAAACTAGATAGTACTTTTAAGAGATTGTTGACTAAACTCCTATTGTTATTTAGGCGGTATGAGGTGGCTTTGGGCATAAGCTATCTCACACCGCCTGGATATAGTCCTGCGCGGGTGTATTGTTGTAAACCGGCGGACATGGTGTCCACTGGTAGATTCAGCCGGCGGGCATAAAACGCAGAGGGAGAGAAAAACATGGCAACAGCAAGAGTAATGATCAAGAACGGAAAAGTAGTCGATTACATGGACAGATACTTCGGAAGCATCTCGGAAGATGCTAAGAAATATTTCGGCAATGGCTGGGAAGTCACAATCGTCGACGGTGTTGACGGACGTCCAGGCAAGATTGTCTGTCATTCCGAGCGTGAGTATTCAGACGGACTTTATGCCTGTCATAAGGAGTTCGCGCTCCAGGATGGAACTGTGGGACTGGCAGGAGGAAACATAACCGAGAGATATGCATACTTCCGCAGCGAGGAGTTTCAGGACTTCCTTGCCGAGTTCAATATCGACTCGGTTCGTCGCCTGAGTGCAATGCGTCTCGAAGATGAGTTGTTTTGCTTTGGCAACGTTGGCGGTGAAGAGTGGTACTTGGTTTTCCATATCAACAACTGGGGGAACCAGGTAAGAATCCTCTACACTGACGCAAAGGATATCTTCTCATTAAGAGAGAATATCCGCGAGTCATTCGACAGACGCTTCCGTTAATTCCATTAAGTGGGCCAGACACTATAAACCTGGTTGTACACACACTTAAAAATCCCCAGACTTCGGTCTGGGTGTTTTTTTGTACAAAAAAATGGTGGAGCATAGGAGATTCGAACTCCTCACCTCTTCCATGCCATGGAAGCGCTCTACCAAATGAGCTAATGCCCCGTAAGAGATAATAAGATTATATCACAAAGCATATTAAAATAATGAGTCATTTCCACCCATAACACGATATAATAATTAAAAGTGCTAAAACGTTGCACCGCAAGAAGTCCAAGGCGCTTGAATTTAAGCATAAAAAATGATATAATAAAGATATGATTATTACTGGAAAAAAATTCTCAAAACCTGATATGTCACGTGTAATTAATGGAGACACTATTTTGGATGAGGGTCCAGAAATTATTCCTAAATTCCGTCTCGACCATCTTCTAGTTGAAAAATACAAAAGCTACAACCGCGCATCATTGCAAAAATTCATTAAACTTGGCTACGTTAAAGTAAATGGCGAAATCGCTAAAAAGGCCAATGAAAAATATGAAAAAGACGCCAAACTCGAACTAAACGTTCCAGAAGAGCTCAAAAATGCTGATCTTGTTCCGACCACAATTTATGAAGATGAAAATGTTATCGTTTTGGATAAGCCAGCTGGTCTTTTGTCTATGGCAAAGGGTGAGTATTGTCCAGAAAATACTCTTGAAAAATATGGACTCATCGTCCACCGTCTAGACCGTGACACGTCAGGCGTTGTTATTATGGCAAAAAATCCAGAGGTTCAAACATTTTTGCGCAAACAATTCCAGGATCGCAAGGCGCATAAAACATATTACGCAATTATCGAAGGGCATCCAAAACTTGATGAGGCCAATATCGATCTACCTATTGCTCGTGATTTGAAGCATAAAACACAATTCCGTGTTGATGCGCAAGGTCGTCCTTCCGAAACCTACTACAAGGTTATTGATCGTAATGAAAAATTCTCACTTGTTGAGCTCAAACCAAAAACTGGTCGCACCCACCAACTTCGTGTTCATCTAAAATATCTTGGTACCCCAATCTTGGGTGATGTTGTTTATGGTGACGCGTTTTATGATGATAAAAATGGCGGCAAGAACTCAAAATCACGCTTATTCTTGCACGCATGTGAACTAGAAATTACACTCCCTGGCGGTATCCGCAAAACTTTTAAAGCCCCACTTCCAGAGGAATTTACGAATGTTCTTCGATAAGATCGAAGAGATTCCGAAACTTGTCGAAAAAATCGGCTGTGCAATTTTTGTAGTTCCAAACAATACTGAAATCCCAATTAAAAACGCTACAATTATCGAGAAAGGAAGTGCATCCTCAATTTCTGTTGATCAAATTCGCGAGGTCATTTCTCGAGCCGGCTCAAAACAAAAAACGGCACAATATATTATTGTAAAGCAGGCCGATTTAATGAACCCTGCTGCCGCTAATGCATTCCTAAAAAACCTCGAAGAGCCAAAAGAGAATTATCACTATGTCTTGCAAACCGAAAAACTATCAAGAATTCTCCCTACGATAATTAGCCGTTCGGAAGTATTTATTTTGAAACATAATAATCCGCTCGATGAAGGTATAAACGCTAGTGAAGAAATTAAGAATATTGCCAAACGACTAATCGTCGCGAAGGAAAAAGACTATCTCGACATTATGAATGAAATTACTAAGAAAAAAGATAACGTGCGCGAGTTTGCGCTTGATATTCTTCAGGCCGCAATCGAAATGAGTTATAAATCATTCTTCAAAACCAACAACCAAATCTTTTTAAAGAAGATCCCAAATATGATCAAGACATACGAGAATATTGCGGCAAACGGCCACATAAAGCTTCATCTTGTTGCGGATATGCTATAATAAATCCATGAGTGCAATAATCGCCATTCTTATTTTTAGCATCTTTCTTATTTTTGTTTACCCAATCGAATTTAGAAAAAAAGAGGAAGAACCAAAATCACCAAAATATAATGCACAAATGAAAAAACTTTGGCAAATTGCTCAAACCTCAGTCAAGGAGCATAAACCTCTTCGTGCTGAAAAAGCACTTCTTACGATTTTGAAATTCGACGAAAAGAACGCTGCGGCATATAACCGTCTTGGTATTTTGTATGCTAAATCAAAAAAATATGACGAAGCTGTTGAGTGTTTTGAAATTGCACAATCTCTTGATAATAATCCATCCTCAATCCATAACGCTGGTTTAATTTATCTAGAAACTGGAGAATTTGAAAAAGCAATTCTAGCATTTGAGCAGGCAATCGCCCTTGAAGGCGACGTCGCTTCTCGCTACATCGCACTTGCAAAAGCTGAAGAGGAGCTCGGCGACTACAAACATGCAGTCTCAGCACTAGAAAGCGCTTACGAACTTGACCAAAAAGTTTCCACCCTTCGTCAAATTCTTATGATCTATGAAAAAATGGAAGACGAAGAAGGTAAGGCAACAATCGCAGCTCGCATCGAAGAGCATGTTAAAAAGGAAAATGCACGCAAAATCAAACAAAAGCCAAAGAAGGCTCCAATTTTGCGCAAGCGTGCCGCAAATATCAAACCGTCTACGGTTAAAACCCCAACCAAACATCCTCGTCCAATGACGACAAAAACTCGATCTATCCGTAAGCGTATTTAATGCTATAATATCCTTATGGATATATTATTAGTAGTTTTGGGAGTAATTATTATTTGTTTGCTCCTTGTTTTGATTTATAAAAAGCCAAAAGTCGATCTCGGAAAAGATTTTGCTCGCATGAATGAGCGCATGATTAAAATGGAGGGGGAAATCGACAAAATCAACCCGGGAATCGATCGTAACTTCCGCGAAAACCGCAAAGAAATTTCTGACAATCTCCGTCTTCTTCAGGCTGGAAACGAAAAGAAGCTCGAAGAGATGCGCGAAACGGTCGATGAAAAACTAAAAGCCTCCGTTGAAAAACGTTTTGATGAAAGTTTCAAAACCATCTCAACCCAACTCACTCAGGTCTATCAAGGTCTTGGTGAAATGAAGAATCTTGCGAACGGTGTTGGCGATCTTAAAAAAGTCATGGAAGGCGTAAAGACCCGCGGTATCTATGGCGAAGTTCAACTCGGCGCCATTATCGAGGATATCTTAACTAAAAATCAATATGAAGAAAATATTATCACTAAAACTGGTTCGAATGATCGTGTTGAATTCGCCGTCAAAATGCCAGGCAAAGACGAAAATGTTTATCTCCCAATTGATTCAAAGTTCCCAGTCGAAAACTATTCTAGACTAATCGCGGCATATGATAGTGGAGATTCGGCAAAGATTGCGGAATATCAAAAAGCGCTTGCGAATGACGTCAAAGAACAAGCCAAGAAAATTTCAACCAAATATATCGAGCCGCCAAAAACAACAGATTTTGGTATGATGTTCGTTCCAACCGAGAGCTTGTATGCTGAAATCTTACGCATCCCAGGTCTATCGGATGAGATTCGTAAGAAATTTAACATTGCCATTACATCGCCATCAACGCTTCCAGTTATGCTTTCAGGGCTCTTGATGGGCTTCAGAACCGTCGCAATTGAAAAACGCTCAGCCGAAGTATGGCAAGTGCTCGGCGCCGTAAAAACTCAATTTGGTAAGTTTGGCGATCTCCTCGAAGGTGTTCAAAAGAAGCTTACAGAATCTGCTAATAAAATTGAATCAGCCAAAACAACTTCACGTCAAATCGAACGTAAACTGAAAGATGTTGAAGAACTTCCAGAATCAGAATCGATCAAGATGATTGGTGAAGTATAAAATAAAGCGTCCCGAAAGGGGCGCTTTTCGATGGCTAAATAATATATAGTTTAAAAGAATCTCATTCCGTCGATTGGGGTAAGGCGGAAGATAACTGGACCCATAATGCGACAATAAGGAATTGTGCCAAGACCACTACGAGAATCAAATGAGTTTTGGCCTTCGCGGTTATCGCCAGAAACGAATAATTCACCTTCAGGTACAACCATATCAACTGTGCCAGATGTGTTTTTCTTTGGGCCGTCATTTTCGCTAACGCGCCATTCTTCGTCGTAAATATGACCATCAGGATATTCTTCGTTATAAACGGTCATGATTCCGTCTTTAACAACGACACGTTCGCCAGGAAACGCGATAACACGCTTAATGATATATTGGTCAGTAACTTCAGCTGGAGCTTCGCAGGTTAGAGGCCCAGAAGAGCTACCATTTGCGAAAACGATGATTTGCCCACGATCTGGAATATATTCATGTCCAGCAAAATGTGCCAAAGAAACGGCTAGGCGATTAACGATAAGACGATCGTCGTTATGCAAGGTATTATTCATACTGTTGCCAACAACGTTATAAGAGCGATAAACATATGTATTCAAAAGCATTGTACCAAGAACAATTGCTACAACAAATGAAGACAAACTCAAAATATCCTTCAAAAGTGGATGTTTTTGGAAAAATTTTGGTTTCATAAAGACTATTATAACACTTCATGCTTATTTTTTGTTATAATGAACACATGGCTGATTATATCCTAGCAAGAAAAACGCGTAATGTCGCAAGCTCTGCAGTCCACGCAATGCTAAATCTTTTGTTTGGTATTGGCACGGTGATGGTTACAATTTTAACCAACAGTGTTTGGCTCGGGCTTCTCTTGGTTTTAATCTCGAAATGGCGCGTTTTTGCAGTTCGTCCACGTTATCTATGGATCAACTTTAAGTCAAATCTTCTCGATTTTATTGTTGGTATAAGTATTGTTATCTTAACCTATTATTCAGGTAGCGAAATTAATATCCAAGATTTTATCCTGGTCGTCTTTTATTGTTTGTGGCTAATCGTAATTAAGCCAATGACATCCGAAAGTGCTAATCTTGCTCAATCTCTTATTGGCGTATTCTTGGGTGTTTCGGCTGCCACAATTGCAACCGCAACTCTAGATCCAATCGTAATTGTTATCGCGTCGTTCATAATTGGCTATAGCGCAAGTCGTCACGTCCTATCTCAGTCAATCGATAAAGATTACGAACTAACAACTCTTGTTTGTGGTCTTACATTCTCTGAAATCGCATGGCTCTGCCACTCTTGGATGATTATCTATACATTCGGCAACACCGGCATTCGCATTCCTCAACTCGCTGTTATATTAACAATCTTCGCGTTCGTATTTAATAGCATTAGACAGGAAATGTTACGCCATGACGGCGAGGTTCGTTTTAGAGATATCACTGCGCCAGTAATCTTTGGTATTGTAATTGTTGCAATTATTATTATTTGGTTCTCAAACCCAATCTTTAATATCTAATACAGAGTAAGTAAAAGCGCCTAGATCTACTAGGCGTTTTTTAGAACGGTAATAAAACCTTGCGTTGTGATGTGAGATATTCCGAGTTTTTCTGCAAATTCGATAATATCTTTTTGTTGAGAATTGTCTGATTCTAAAATGATATTTCCTTTAAAATCTTTCTCAACAACTTGGTTAAGTAGTTTCTTGATCAAAGAAAGACCATTATCATCAGCATAGAGCGCAGAATCTGGCTCATTTTTTATCTCAGGACTAAGGAAATCCCAATCCTTATTAACATATGGCAAATTTGCGACGATTGTATCAATATTCGTAATATCTTGTTCAAGCAAATCGGCCTTGCGAATATCATCAAGCTCACATTCTAATTTCTCACAGTTTTCTCTTGCAACAATAAGAGCGGAATCGGACAAATCGGATGCGATAACCTTCAAGTCGGGCATCTCGAGCTTTGCAGTGATAGCGATACAGCCAGAGCCAGTGCCAATATCAATCATCGAAGTAGGTTTCAACTCTTTTAATATATCAATTATTGTTTCTGTTTCCGGGCGAGGAATCAAAACATTTTCATTTACATTAAATTCACGACCATAGAATTCTTTGACGCCAGTAAGATAGGCAAGAGGATAGTGATTTTTTCGCGCAAAAACCAAATCATCGGCCGCTTCTTCTTCGTTTGGCTCTAATTCGTAATCATCATGTGAAACGAGATATGGTCGATCTTTCTCCAAAACAAAACCAAGAATCAATTCAGCATCAAGAGAATCGATGTCTTTTTTAGCATTCTTCAGCCATGAGCGCACGTTCATTTTTGATAAGCTCCATAATTATATCTTCGATATCACCATCCATTGCAGCAGGAATATTTGAACGAGAATAATGAATTCTGTGGTCGGTAATGCGATCTTGTGGGAAGTTGTATGTACGAATCTTTTCGGAGCGATCACCAGTACCAATAAGGGATTTACGAGCTGCAGAAGCATTTTTCATGTCTTCCTCTTTTTTGCGCTCAAGAAGGCGTGAACGAAGAATATTCATTGCCTTAACGCGGTTTTGTTGCTGTGAACGTTCATCCTGCATAGCAACGACAAGACCTGTTGGAAGGTGAGTAATACGAACGGCAGAGTCGGTAGTGTTAACGCCCTGACCGCCGTGGCCACCGGAACGATAGATGTCGATACGAAGGTCTTCAGGTTTAATTTCAAGATCAGTTTCGGATGCTTCAGGAAGCGCAGCAACCGTAGCGGTTGAGGTATGGATACGACCTTGGGATTCTGTGACAGGAACACGTTGGACACGATGGACGCCACCTTCAAACTTAAGCTGGCCGTAAGCGCGATCTCCGGAAACCTTGAAAATAACTTCCTTCATACCGCCTGCTTCATTCTCGTTTTGAGAAATAAGCTCAACTTTAAGTCCATGATTTTCGGCATAACGAACATACATACGATAAAGCTCACCCGCAAAAAGTGAAGCCTCATCACCACCAGCACCAGCGCGGATTTCGAGAATTGCTGGCTTATCATCTTCAGGATCACGAGGAAGAAGTAATTCTTCGAGTTTTGCCTCGTCTTCTTCGAGCTCGGATGTTAAACGTTCGATATCAGCGCGAGCAAGTTCGCCGAGTTCAGGATCATTAGAAAGCTCGCGAGCCTCTTCAAGATTAGATTTTTTATTTTGAATTGCGTCATGAAGCCCAAGGATCTCGCGAAGTTCTGCAGCGCGACGACCTTTTGCTGCAAAATCAGGGTCTGAAAATGCATCAGGCTTTGCTAAAAAGTTTTCAAGTTCTGTAAGTTCGTTTTTAAGTTTTTCAAAATCCATAAAAATATTATAACATAAAAGAGGTGATTAGTCTTGTAGAGAAAAGAAAAACTATTTGATTTTTTCAACGAATTTTACGCCAGTATTGTCGGTATTGCGATAGAGTTCGATCGAAGCATATTTTGTCATTTCATCATCCGAAATCGGTTCAATGCGCGAAAATACTTCCTCCATATCATCATCTGGAATAACTCGCTCTCGTTCGCGATTATTTTTAAGGCAGATTTCTTTTGGTGTCTCAACGATAATGAGATGAAATTCAAAACTAGGGAATCGCTTAAAGAACCACTCGCGGTCGGCCTTAGATGGAGAAGTTGTGTCGATCAAAATATCAACACCTTCCTTCTCGGCGACGGAGATCGCGAGAGAAATTGCCTCCCAAACTGTATCTTTTTCACGATGAACAAGATCGGACCCAAAAAAGGCATGATAAAACCACTCCGGCTCAATGAGGCGAAGGTTGCGTTCTTTTATCAATCTGGTTGCGAGCGTGGTTTTTCCAGCGCCGCATGGCCCGGTCATTAAAAATAGCTTTGCCATGAATCTATTATACACCGTATGGTATAATAAAAACGTTGGGTCTTTAGCTCAGCTGGCTAGAGCGTACGATTCACATTCGTAAGGTCACAGGTTCGAGCCCTGTAAGACCCACCACACATAAGCACAATATGTCGGCTCGCTGCTTCGCAGTTCGAGCCCTGTAAGACCCACCACACATGAATGCAAGGCGTCGGCTCGCTGCTTCGCAGTACGAGCCCTGTAAGACCACACCATTCAATTATAGACGACAAAGTCGTCTTTATTTTTTTGAGGTATCTTCGGTTAAATTTACTACAGTAAAAAGCAAGTAGCTCAAAATAAAGAAGTTCAAAATCTAAGCCGAAAGATACATCTCATAACCGCAATTATGTGTGGGGTGTTCATTCTAATTTTTCTTATTGCTATACTATCGGTAATTCTGCAATAAATAACAATCTGTTATGTTGCGCATAGTGGTTATTGATATTTTATTGTGCTTATACTGCAATATATTCATGGGCAATCATTTTCCTTGCAATTTAATGATTGAATTCTGAAAAAATATGCTATAATAGAGATATTGCTGGAATCGTCTAGCGGCAATGACAAGAGACTGTAAATCTCTCGGCTTCGGCCTTCGTAGGTTCGAGTCCTACTTCCAGCACCATTTTTTTAGGAAGAAACTTCCGTGCCGCGATAGCTCAGTTGGTAGAGCGCATCCATGGTAAGGATGAGGTCTCGGGTTCAAGCCCCGATCGTGGCTCCACGAGGAGAAAGAAAAAAGAGAGCTTGCTCTCAATTTTTATTTCGACGAGTGGTGAACGATATCGAAGATATCGGCTCCAGAATAAACTCGACGAAATAGAAAATCCGGAACTTGTTCCGGGATTTTTTAAATGATAATTGTACAAAAGCCATAAACATGATAAATTTAAATCAATGGAAAGGGTGTTAAATTCAAAAATTACAATCGCGCTTTTGGCGGTGGTAAATTTTATACTACTGGCAGTATGTGTTGCTGAAAATTTTGTTCCAGAACCAGCAAAAGCCCTACTCTATATAAACGTCGCACCATCAAAGGCGAATATAAAAATCGAAGGAAAAGAATATTATAATGGAGTGCACGAAATGGCTCCAAAAGACGTTGAAGTGGTTATTTCTGCCGACGGCTTTAAAAAAAAGACAACTACACTAAAAATGGAAGAAGAAACGATATCCGGGCTAACATATCTTCTTGAGCCAGAAAACCCACATTATTGGGCTGAGCACCCAGAAGAAATTCATGCATTAGAAAAAGTAAATACTGAAGAAGCACTAAAAATTATTGATATTATTAAAATAAAAGACAAGCTACCAATTGTTAAATATAAATATGGTGGTCGAGATAAAGAATCAGAAGAAACAGTCATTATGAATATGGACACGAACTGTAGAAATTTGATCTGTCTCAAAGTCACAAGCAATGCGGAAGATGTTAAAGGAACGGCTGAAGAAATGATTAGAGATAAAGGTTTTAATCCGGAGGATTATGAAATTATTTACTAAAAAAAGCAGTATTCTATTGGCTCTAATATTAATTGTGGCCTTTTGTATTCCGACAAATGTGACGGCACTTAAGAAAAAATTATTCCAACAGTACGCCGAAAACAACATTTGGTTTTATGAGGGCGATGAAAATCTCTGCGAACAAAGTCCGCCAATCTCAATTAATCCAGGCGCCGGCGGTAATAACGAACGTCTAGCCGAGATTGTTAGGGAATATGGAGAACTTGCAATGGATCTTCAAAGGAAATGGGGTACACCATGGGAAGTGGTTTTTGCACAAATGCTACACGAATCCAGTGTTGGTACTGCAGGCGTGGCGAAAAGTATGTTTGAAGCGACCGGAAAATATAACTGGCTTGGCATTTCTGGTAATGGTAGCGCAGAATTTGGTGCGGGTGGTTGGAAAAGCTCAAATGGTCGCACCTGGGCACAATACGACACGATCGAAAATATGATAAGCGACTGGGCAGGAAGATATATTGCGAGAAACTGTCGCTATGACGCTGCATTCAATTATCTGGATCCTGATAATTATGATCTAGAAAATTTTCTCTATGAGTTTATTTCAGTGTATGCCCCAGCATCCGATGGAAATGATGTGGGAAACTATGTTTCGTCGGTCTTGGCAACAATTAATGGCACAATAAAAAAGGTTCGTGAGGAGATGGGGTGGCCGTCATCGGAAGAATTGGCGAAAACTGAGAATATTCCTATTGGAGGTGAAAATCCTCTAGGGGAAGGATGTGGTGGCAGCGGCACAAACCCAGCCATGGAGAAAGATGACATATGTAAAGTATCCAATGTTGAATTGAAGCCAGGCGGTATGACAAAAGAGGAAGCAGAAAATTTTTTGAGTGGCTATATTGAGGAGGCGAAAAAAAAGAAGACTGGAAACTATGGTAGTGGTTATTCAAACGGCACAGTAATTGGTGATGGCTTTATTAATGATGCGGGATGCATGTATGGAACACTAAATAACTGTGTAGCTCTCTCTCAATGGTTCGTAAATAACTACACAACCGCAGGCCCAAATGCAAGTAGCGCGAGAGGGAGTGCCTATGCTGGAGAACTTATAAGTAGTTATCCGGGAGTGTTTACGTATGGCGGAAATACACCGAAAGCGTATTCAATCGGAAGCACGACGGATACGACGCACTGGAGTGGGAACCATACATTTGTAGTTCTTGGAATTAATACGGAAAGCGGAACAATTGTGACTGGACATGCGTCGTGTCATGGATGGAAAAATGATGATTGGTGGCCCCTAGTCAGAGAAGACCCAATCACAATGTATACAACCAGTGATTATACATATGCACACATTAACGATGACCAACTAATAGTCGGCGGAGGTATTAATCTGTAATGAATCAACAAAACGAATCATATGAAATCTCAACAAAAAGGATTGCGTTTGTGCTCGTAGAAATTTTTGTGGCGATTTTTCTTTTGATTGTAAACTTTACTATTAATAAGACCGAAGTAGCTCCAGGGATAGGACTGAAAATCCAAAATCTAGATTTTATTTCGCCGATGGTAAATAGAAATGTTAAGGATAATATTGAACATGAACTTGGCTCGGTATTGTTAGCGCAAAATAATGGCGCTGCAATCCCGCTTACTGGCTATCAGGCGAATAAGGAATCAGTGGAAGAAAAGGATACTGAAAGCGAAAAAATAATCACTTTTATTATTGAAACTGAAAAATATGGCAACTATACCACAAAGATTGTCTTGCCTAAAACAGATTCTGAGTTTTACTCACTTGATGATAAATTTGTATTTATCGAAAAATTAGAAGCATCTAAATAATTCAGAAAACCACTTAGAAATTATTTGTTTCTAAACTTAAGAGTCGTTAAAATGGCGGCTCTTTTTATACGTTATAGAACGGGCCTAACAGGGATGATATATTGACAATAATAAGCGTATGTGCTATAATATAAGTAGGTCAATAAAATGACCGGTACATTAAAATGCTTACCTAAATCTCCCTTTTCATCTGCGGTTCGATTCGTCTATTAATCTAGTGGCCGGATCGAACCGCGGAAACCGCGGCGAAATAAATATTGCCGACGGGCGTAAAACGGAAAAGGAGATAAACATGGAAATTTTAAAGAAGAACAGTTTTAAAATGGGCGAGACTTTCGTCCAGGTCACAAGAGAGGGCGAGCACCTCGTAATGCTTGATGGTTTCATCGCCGAGCACAAGGGACGTTTCGCAATGAATAATGCGAAGATTTGCTTCGTTGACGATGCAATCTATGTTGCCCCTTATACAAGGATGGCAATGAGGGCACTTAGAAACGCTGGTTTCAGAGAGGATTACTTTTATGTACCTTTCTCTAACGGTGATAGCCCAAAGGACTCCTTCAGATGGAGTCAGGTAATCGAAGAGGCAAGAAAGCAGAATATTGCTGACTTCGAAAAGGATGCAGCAATTGCTGTTGCCGAAAAAGGAGTTAAGATCCTACCAGCAGCAACGCTTGATACCTGTTTCAAGATGCCAGAATATGGTGTCGAAGTTATCATGCACGGGGATCATGACTGGATTTACCCACAAATCGAGAAGACATTTCTCTCGGGTTCCGACGCAAAAAAGTTAGGGACGTACACCAGCAATAATGGTGTAACAATCTTTGTTGCGAGTGATGGCAACACATATGTTGCGCCATCATGGATTCGCGACACCCTCAGAGATGCAGGGTACCGCGAAACGTACGACATGTTCGTACCGTTCTCAAACGCGGAAAGAATCTGTGATTCCACCCTCGATAAAAGATGGCGCGAAGTACAGAGCGCATCTTAAGAGGTAAGCATTACCAATCCCCGATTTCCACACAGCCAGTGTGGGTAGAATCGGGGATTTTTCATGAAAAATTTTCTTGACGCATAAGCGTGATAATGATAATATTAAAAAATTGGTTTTCCAATATAGAGAATTATTCTCTAGTACATTTACAGGGAGGAAAGAGAAAATGAAAAAGTTTGAAATCGAGTTGCCACCAATCGCGAAGTACGCAAAGAATCGTTTTGTGGACTGTCCTATAGTGATTGATGGCGACGATGAAATGGCAAGAGTTTACAGCATAAGCGATCCTGCTAATGCTCGCAACTATCCAGACGAAGATGATGTGACTGCAGTATTTAGGATTGATGTCGAGGGATTCTCGTCGGTTATTTTTACGGCACGTTATGGAGCAAACTTCGCCGGAACATTAATCGAAAAGAAGATGCCTTTTGCATCCGGAGCTCGCAGTATCGTCTTTAATGGATAAACTTTTTTTCCTCTTATCCACGGGCCACCAAGTGTGGCCCATTTTCATGTCGAAAAAGCTAAAATGCATAATAATTATGCTATAATAAATGGTGATGAAAATGATTGATGGTATAACAACTAAAAAGGTAAAGAGTACAGATATAAATGCCCAGATGCTTAATAATACAAAAGCAAAAGGTAAAGTTACAAAAAATATTGCTCTAAGTACCTCTACTCCAGCTGCAAAAAAGGCAAAGTCTATTGATATTGCGAGCGCAGAGCCTAAGAAAGTGAAAACAACTAAAACTGCAGTAAAAAAGAAAACAGCAAGTCCTGCAAAAACAAAAGAAGAGAAATATAATGAAGAAGAGGCTCTTGACTCATTTTTGAAGCCTGTAACTTATTTTGATCTTGATGATGACGAGGAAGAGGTTGTGAAAAAAGACAAAAAAACCAAAGCAAGAAAAAGTGAAGAAGAGAAAGAACCTAAAAAGTTTAGCAAAAAACGAAAAATCATTATTTCAATTTTGGTGGCTATCTTCCTATTGCTTGCATCCGCATGTACGGCATTGATTCTTTGGGGTAATGATATTATCGCAAAAATCACTGGTGGACGCGGCAACATTATGGATGCAATCGGCCTATTTGTCGGAGAGCAATATGATCCTCTAAAGACCGATATAAACGGTCGAACCAATATCTTGGCCTTCGGAACGAGTGGTTATGATATGGAAGGAAGCGAGGGCGGGGTTGTTCATGACGGTGCACAACTTACGGACTCTATCATGGCAATCAGTATCGATCAGGAGACTGGCGATGCAGTCATGCTTAGTATTCCTCGTGATTTTAAGGCTCGTCCAACCTGTACTGCAACTGGCAAGATTAATGAAGTCTATTGGTGCAATAATATTGACGGAGATGCGGAAGAAAAAGGTGCAAATGCTTTGATGCAAGAAGTTGGTTCGATTTTGGGCTGGGATTTTCAATACTATGTACACGTTAACTGGGAATCATTGATTGATATTGTGGACATTCTTGGCGGAATCACGGTAACCCTAGATGAGTCCATTGCTTACGATTATATAAACTATGACGGCTCAAATATTGTAGCAGTCCTTCCTGAAAACACACCAACCGAACTCACTGGTCGTGCAGCTCTTGGTGTTGCTAGAGCAAGAAAAGATACCAAAATGGGCGATTTTTCCCGTGGCAACAATCAGCAAAAAATTTTGATGGGCATTAAGGATAAATTTGATAAATCAGACCTAAATGTTACGGATTTGATCGATATTGCATCAACATTGGGTGATAACCTACGTACGAATTTCTCAGTTTCAGAATTGAAATCCGCAGCAAATATTGCGTTTACGGTTGATTTTGAAACAATGCGTCAAATTCCACTCGTTGATTATGATAAAGATATATATTATGTCTCTTCAGGCATGATTGATGGAATCTCATATGTATATCCAGCTGCGGGCGTTGGAGTTTATGGCCCAATTCGTGAATATGTAGCTAAGATCATTCGCAATAATCCAGCAGAACTTGAAGAGGCTTCAATCCTCGTCTTGAATGGCACCGAAGTTGGTGGCATCGCCTCAAAGGAAAAGAAAATCTTGTCAGACCTAGGCTACAATAAAGTTGCTATTGATGATGCTCCTGAAAACTATTCAGAAAAATATACTATTTACGCAAATTCTGCGAATGTTCCTGCTACAGTTAAAGATCTTGAGTCAAGATACGCTGTTAATGCAAAAGACTTCTCAGAACTTGCAGAAGATATTTATTCCGACAATTATGATGTCGTAATCATCATTGGCGGAATGTCAGAAACGGAATAATTCCAAAATGACCGGTAAAAAAGAACAGAAAAAAGAAGTTCTTTCGCGGATTAGAAAATACTTTATCTACTCCGCACCGGTTATTTTTTGGTTTGGATATTATCCTGTATTAGATCTTGGCGCCAACGATACTATGAATCTAGAATTATCACTACCATTAATTTGGTTAGTATTATTCTTTATCGTCTCAGCGCCCTTCATCAGGCAAACGCTCGATGTATTCAAAAAGAAAACATTAATACTGACGGCACTCTTTCCGTTTTATGTATCGTTGTCAATTCTATGGTCACGCAATACTTTACGCGGAATTCTGACTTGCGGAATCTTATGGCTGTTATATTTTACTATTATTTCGATTATTACATTCTTTAAGCAATTAGCCTCACAAGATAAGAAAGAAGTTGGCACAAAACTTCTCAAAATCTTTTATATTGCGAGCATAGTCTTCTGTATTATTTCATGGATTCAATGTATTCTAGATGTTCTTGGGTTAGACAGAAGCATCACAAGCATGTGCCTCGGTTGCGTCTATAAGATGTTCGGTTTTCCGAGAGCAAATGGTTTTATGGCGGAACCGCAATATCTGGGTAATATCCTACTACTCCCAACCATTATGACGTTTTATAGATTTGCTCAAAAAAGGCAAAAGAAATATTTAGCACTCGCATTAATTTTTGCAACAACCATCTTTCTCACATTGTCGCGTGGAGCAATTTTTGCATTAATAGCTGCCCTCTTTGCGTTATTTGTAATGTTGCTATGGAAACGAAATATGAAAGCTTTGCTATTTATTCCGCTCGGCATTCTATCTATTATTTCTTCATTTTTAATTGAGGGAACTTTGGCCGTCATAGCGCCAACGAATGATGATTATGTGACCGTATTTAAGAAAAATATTAACCAACTTTCGCTTGGTATCATTAAAATAGATGAAGGAACTGACTCAAACAATAATGAGAATAATGCTGGACAGATAACAGAGAATAAAAACGAAAATCCAGCTGAAGATGAGTCATATTTTAATGGATATGTCGAAGAATCTTCAAATGTTCGCGTGAATCTATCAAAGGCGGCCCTTGCGGTTTGGAATGGAAACCCTAAGAACAAACTCTTGGGCGTCGGTGTTGGTAGTGCGTGTACATCAATTTACGAATACTATTTTGAAGAGGGGAATGATCCGGAATTTGCTAAAGAGCTTGAAAAGAACGGATCAAGGACACCAAAAATGAATGTTCAAAATCAGTATACCGAAGTTCTCGTCGAGTTTGGGGCGATTGGTACGATTTTACTTATGGTTGATATGTTTTATATCGCAAGGCAAGTTTTGTCCCACAAGAAAAAAGATTTATTTATTAGTATTGCAATCGCATATGGTGTTGCGTTCGTTTTTCTTTCAGGGCTCCCAAATGTCTTGCATCTCTATGTGTTGCCACTACTAATTTTTCTCACCGTCTAGTCTACGCCATTGCAAAAACCTCAAAAATATGCTATAACAATGTTATTGTAGCAAAAAGTTGCTTGTACTTTTAAAAGGAGGGAAACGTATGGAAATATCCAGAAGTGTGAATGGCAATTTATTGTATACGGATCTGAAAGATTCGCACGAGAATAATAAAAACCTGAAGATAGAGATCGAAGGGTTTGATCTGGAATTTGTTTGTAAGATTGTAGAAATGCAGCATAATCGAAACCCAAATCTGCATTTTCTCTGTATTGCCAGAGGGAATTTTCCGGAGCAGGAACAGGTCGAGGTTATGCTTGAATTAAACGCGACATTGATGGTCTCGCGGGTCGTATTAGACGAATCATACATTCTGGAATACGCGGTAATACATGAAGTATCGCATCCTGAAAATCTTCTGATGAAGAACTCGTATGATTTGTATTTTTCAAAAATGAGTATGGAAGATCTCAAAAAGAAGATTAACGGAGGTGAAAATGGGTTATTTTAGGAAATTGATCAAAAAAGGTCCATTAATGGATGATCTTCTGTTAATGGTGGGACACAGAGAGGAGATTGCGTTCGAACTAGTCGGAGATATTAGGATTGCTGGATACATAAAACAGATGGAAAACCAGCAGAATGATACCTGGAATATGATACTGGTAACGGATCTAGATCCAAAGCCTGATGAAGTAGTCGATGAATTTTCATTGACATACAACATTAGTACGGGAAATGGATGGATCAAAATTCCAGAAGATAAGACATATGTTCTTTCTTGAGAAATGCGGCTCCAAAAGGGGCCGCTTTTTATGCTAAAATAAGGAAAAGTAAAGGATAAAAAATGGATTACGAAAAAGAGATTAATGAAATCAAAAAACGTAACAAGCGTGTTGAAAACGATAAGGCCTGGGAAACAAGCCTCACTCGCAAACTTTGTATTATGACACTCACGTATCTTGTCGTTGTTGCATATTCAACCATCATTAAAGAGCTCGACAATGTTTTCTTGAGCTCCTTAGTTCCAGTTATGGGCTTCTTCTTATCGACCTTATCAATAAAAGTCGTTCGCTACATCTGGGAAAAATCACGCAAATAAAATGGCGGCTCCAAAAGGGGCCGCTTTTTTCAAGAAAAAAGCCCCAGTCAAACTGGAGCTTTGTTGATTATGAATTTACGATACTCATAATCTGTAGAAGATCCATGTCTTCTGTAAGCTGCAAAGAATGTCGAGCGTTCCAAGCAAGAACAAATGCCGAAAACCAAAAATTTTCCATTGAATTTTTGATTAACTCCGGGAATTCATCCTGAACGATATGCGGCATGATTTCTGAAATCATGGCGGTAAAGAAATACCGCGAACAACCAATCTTCAGTAAGAAGCCAATCTTGTTGGCAATCTGCTCTGGCTGCCAGTCCAACATGATCATTGACTCAATTTTGCAATTGCTCGTCAAATTATCGGCCATCATACCAATAAAATCGTAGAGCTGCATTGAACTCATGTCGAGCACAACATCGTTTGGTGATTCACCATCCTTTAATCGAGTGGCAATCTTTGCGTCCGAAAATCCGAATCCGGCACAGTTTAAACGTGCATCCATAAAAATCCCCCTTTCGTTGGTAAAGTACAATTTAGTATGCATATTATATCATAAACATAATGAAAAATCAAGAAAAAGACCCCGGCCGAAACTGGGGTCAAGATTGGAAAGTTAAAAATATTTTCTTAATACATCAATAACTGATGATTTATAGCCGCCATGAGCGCGTAATTTTTCATAAATCTTCTTAATGTCATATTTGTGAGCAATCTCGACAACTCTTGGAGATAAGACCTCGAGATGCATAATTGCGACGGCAAACCTGTAATAATTATCTGGTGCGCTATATGCCGCCTCGGCCAAATACTCATAAAATTTAGCCTGAGCCTCAGTCGAAGGGCAATTGACCTCTATTTTGTGGCTACTTTTCGAATACCTAAGCAAACGCTGAACAAATATAGGAGACATAGCGGAAACCGCCTCGCTATCGTCACGAAATGTTTCAAAAACACCACAATAGTCATCGAATTCACTATCACGAATCGCGGCCTCGATATAATCCCTGCCGTTAGTGAGCTCGGAGAACTCCGCAAAAGCTTCGTGATAAGTATAATATTCGGCACTATAGTCCAGAAAATAATTCACAATCAGCTTTCTGTGGGTGTTGCCTAACGATTTTTCCTTAAGTTTTTTCACGTCGCTTTGCTCAAAAACAGCTAAAAATTCATTGAGAATCGGCTCGATGTCGTCCGGAAAACCAAAGCCTTCAATCAGACGATTGACCAGATTGCGACTTATACCATAACGAATAGCATTTCTGATGCGATTATGTTCAAGTAAATCCCAAACAATGTGCTGTACGCGCATATTGAAGAAATAATCATCCAGAATATAGCCCCAAGACATATCAATAAATTCTACAACACGTCCAGAATCATCCGGTTCCCACTCAGCAATCAAAGATTGAATCTTCTTGCTATATCTTAAATATTCCTTCGCCTTGTCAGGATCGTCGGTTTTTCTCTTGCAAGAGAGATATGGGCTGAGCAACTGAAAATTATTAAATAGCTGCTCTGGGGTTAACCCAGCAGCAAATCTCATGACATCAATTTGAGGGATTAATTCATCAAAATGCCTCATAACGTCATCAATTGCCATCATATCAACAAGTTCCTGCTTTGAGTCGACAAGATAATAAAAAATATCAAAATTATCCGCAACCGTTTTCTGGATCTTAGGCGAGGTGCCATTCTCCTTAAAGTCTTTTGTCGTTTTTCCAACAAGCAAAAGGTCTTTAATCCTATTCTTTTCGTTCTCATTCAAATCTTCATCTAAATAATCCATGCATTTTTCCTCCGTAATCATTCAACAAAAAACATCCTTTCCAATCTGTAAAAGTACGACTTTTCTAAAGTCGATCGACAATAAATGCCTCCATATATTATAAAATAAAACAAGATATAAATCAAGAAAAAGCAGGGCCAAAGGCCCTGCGAAAGACAAAGTTAGTTTTTTAATAGTTTTGCGAAATGTTTCTCGTTAATGTCGAGACCAATTTCGCCATAAACCTCTTTAAAAATTTTTAGCCTTTTACGCCCAATATCGCTTTTGCCCATTTTTGCAGAGCAATCGCAAAGCATTTCAAGCTCTGCGTATGTAGCATCGATACTGCCGTCTTTTGATAGCAAAATGGCGTAATTAAGCTTCTCGGTCATGCCGTCGCCGAGTACCCCATCAATCAAGTCGACGAGAGTATCTTCTTTTACGGCCTTGATGACCTCAGTTTTGCCAAAGAGATCATACAGCCAATGAACGGCGATAAGCTCGAATTGATACGCCGGTATAATATCGATTTCTGCAGCCCTACAGACTGTGAATGCGATATCATCCGTAACACCTTCAGCGAGCTGTGTACACTGAGGGACTTTCTTCTTATTCACGAGCGCATGGCATGTCTCATGAATCAAGGCATAAGCCATCGTGTTTGTATCAGCTATTTGGCCTTGCGGCATTATGATTATCGAATTATCCTGATATCTATAAAAAGCAAGATAATTTTCAACCAAAAGCGCCTGCCTATCATTCATCCCGTCACGGGTGAGCGCAAAGGCGTCAACTCCATAGACGTTTTCGATCTTGCTAAGCGAATCCCAGTCAAGAAGGGAATAATATTCCTCATCCACTAGGACTGCTCCCTCAAGACCTTTGACGAGCTCGACTGCATCGTCAAAACCATCTGCATCGATAAGATAATTATCGAACTCAGATAGTAAATTATCGCCATATCGGAGCTTGTCCATTGGCAAATTTGCTGTATATGGCATTTTTTCTGTACCACATCCAACAAGCAAAGTAACTAAAATGATAAAAATTGAAAATATTTTTTTTATTTTTATCACCTCCTTAAATATATTTTTAATGTACTAAAAACAACTTCGTCTCTTATTATTATAGCATAAACGCAAAGAAAAATCAAGTGGAGCAACGACAATAACAGGGGTAGAAAAAGCATGAGAAAGGCCCCGCGAGATGCGAGGCCATAAGGAGATTAATAATGGAAAATTTGATTATAGCCGTGGGGCTACAACAGCCACTCCCTTCCTGTGGTATGTATCAAAAATTCCTGTCAGGATGACTGGTGTATTATTTAGCAGGAAATCTCCTGTAAATGACACTTCAGCACCCTTTTTCAGAACTAGTTGGGAGATATCTCCAACCAGTTCATCTTTGGTTCCCGTTTTAAAAGAAACCATTTTTTTCGACTCACTGTATGAGTCGAATAATCCATTTTTGTTTGGTCCGTCAATGAGACAGACATTTGTTTGGAGTGTCGTCGCCAATTGGACACACCTCCTTTCTAAATGTACTAGAACAAAAAGTTCTGCCATATTATTTTAGCATACTTATGGTAAAAAGTCAAGAATAAAGAGGATAAGCCTATTTTTTAAGGGAAAGACGTTCCTTAACTTCGCCCCAAAGCTTAGTATAAAAGTCAGAAGATGTACTATTTAGCGTATCCAAAACTATATCAATTGGTACCCATTCAGCCGCACTGAGCTCTTCTTCTTGGATTGAGACTTCTTGATCTTCGCCATCAAGCTCCGCCAAGAATAAGTGGACCTCCTTCAAAACCGTGCCATTCTTAATGATATAAGAGTTATAGAAAGGCTCGTAATCTGTAATTTTCACCTTCAAACCAACCTCCTCCATAGTTTCGCGAAGAGCAGTTTGTTCATCGGTCTCACCAGGTTCTTGATGACCTTTTGGAAAACCATAAAAACCACCATCATGATTGAGAGATTTGACAAGTAAAACTTTATTATCGTTGATAATTATACATCCAGTACTAAGCTCTTTCTTCATACTATATATTATAGCACCAGATGGACAGGTAGGGAAAATTAGTATATAATATTAAAAATTGCACATTAAAAGAAAGGGGGATTTTCATGTTAAATTACCTAGAACCAATCATTGAAAGTAATTCCAGACGCGACCACACAAGGAGTCGTCAGGCAGAAAAAATCTGCAAATATCTTGATAAGAAAGCAGTTAGGCCAGATGATTTCTATCAGGCGTGCGAGAGTCTACTCGCAAATGAATATAGTCAGAGAATTTTGTTATATTTACCGTTCAAAGTTTTGGAAGACGCGCCAACTTCATTTAGAAAAACCTATATGGAGGCCTGGAACAGGTTACTGCATGTTCAGGACGTACGCGAAAACTTTCATCGAGGAGACATTCTCGAAAAGTCAGCAAGATCAAAGAAGGATCACGATCGCGTTGTAAAATGCGCCCATCTAACACCTTGGCTCGTTAAGTATGGTTTCTTGTCTATATCTCAGCTTGAGAAGACTATCGATAAAAATGTTGATAGCCCAATCTTAGTGTTGAGTTTTTCGGAAACATTCCGATTCTTGAAAGATATGGGAATTCTGTCATCAGCAGAAAGGAGTCAGCTAATTGACATCGAAAAACGCATCGACACTCTAAAAACTTGGATGCGTAAAATGTCGAAAGACTCTCCGCTCGAAAGACAAACACCACGCTTTAATTCGGAAAAAAGGCAGAAATGGCTTAACGAAATGTCGAGAGATGCGTTCTTGTTATTATCTCCAAAAGCTGATTTATCGAACCCATTTAAAACGACCAACAATGTTGTTTTACCGATAGTAAAAGAAATCTCAAAAGGTCTAAAACCAGGAGAAATTGCATTGTTTGGGGGTTCAATCGTTAAAGGATACGGTACACAAGAATCGGATCGAGATGTCTTTTATTATAACGAGATAATTAAAGATAGAAAAAAGAAGCCGGGCGATCCAAACGTGGCACATATATACCTAAACAGCTACTGGATCGGCGCCAAAGGTGACGAGAAAGTTTTCGAGGCAAGAGAATATATTCGAAGGTGTTATGAATCTGGAGACAGATTAAAACAAACCATGGAAAAAATCGAGATGGATTTATGTCAATATCGACTCCTGCATAAGGGGTATGAGCGAGTAAAAAAAGAACGTGAATTCGAAACATCAGACTACACAGAGATGGATGGAGATTGTCCATTCTATGATGATGAATATCGCAAAATCGCTACAAAACTCTTTGCAAAATATGTATGGCTCTAAATTTCGACATGAAAAAGCCCTCCAAACGGAGGGCCTTTTTGTGTAAAGAACAATTATTAAATTTTTGATTCTGCTTATAACTTTGGAATAAGATCATTATGAGATGGGTTGGCTCCAAGAAGGGACCAATTAATCTGATTTCCGATACTCCAAAGTGCCATACAATAATTCGAATCGATGTCGGCATTAGACTTTGAAACCTCAATTAATCCCAAAACATAGCGTGTAACCAACTCTTCCTGACGAACATAATCGCTGGAAATGTCGATTCCAATTTCTTTGAGCATCAACTCACGACTTGGGGCTCCAATAGAAGCAGGCAAATCCTTATTTTCAAGAGTCTTGATAATGTTTTTCGCATCTACTGCAAGAGCAGAAGCAACATAAACACCGTAACCGGCAAATACCTCGTTAATCTTATCAACGAGAGCTTCACTAGCAGCACGAATCGGTGCCGTGTCTGGAGCAACCAGGGCAGGATTTGGAACGTCACCAGAAGCAATTCTAGTCATAAGTCCCATCATAATGCCAGGATTGTTATTCCATGATTCACTCCATGCCTTTACAGCAACAAAGCTGTTACAAATAGCAGGGATCAGAATCTTTCTAACTCTTCTGAAGAACTCATCACGTCTAGCCTGTGTAATATAAGTTCCATCAAGTCCATCAATTGCCTCAAAAATTTCAGCATAATTATGACGAATTAACTCCTTGCGAAGCGCAAAGAATTCCTTGCCAACAGGTTCCTTGGCGGTTTCGGCGTAGTCGCCCATCTTTTTGATAAGTGTGTCAGGAATCTTGTAGAGTCCAACACGATCAGCCATTGCTGCATGAATTGCGGCAATATAAGTTGAAGTATCAACCTTCAAAATTCCGGTAGTCTTCAGGGAATTAAGCCAAGATTCATCGGTTGGGATGGCTGGCAAAACTAAACCAAAAATCTGTCCATCAGAAGCAGAAGGCTTAACCTTCGCATCATTCGCCGTGGTAGAATCTGCGATAATCTGCATAAGTTTCTTTGCCTGAACAATCTTAATGCCACAGTCAACCAAATCATTAACCGAAACAAGCTTAAGATCGTCAATTGATTCGATGCCGAGCTTGTTTACGACATAATTTGCTACTTCTTCATTAATTATGCCAAAGTTGGCAATTTCCTGAACGACACCCATAGATGGGTTAGGATCGCCTGGTCCGGCATCCTGAGGAGTAGTTTCATCAAGGATAACCTCTACTACTGCATTATCTGTGTCTCCGTTCTCAATTATGTTGTTATCTTTAACAACGATGTCATTAGCGTCACAACTAACCATACTATTTTCCTCCTTTAAAATTCCTTGAGTAGAGTTTTTCGACTTCCGTTGGTCCTGTTGATAGGATCCAAAGCGGAATATCGATATACTGTGAAAGCGTATCGCTTACGAATTTCAACATGGCCTCTTCATCAACTAGCGAGTTCCTGAAAGGATGATCTTTGATAATTGGTTTAACTCTCTTTAGATAGTCAACCAACTCCTCAGAATCACGACGTTCGGAATCATATCCCGTACAAATCGGCCAATTAGATACTTTGTCGTCGGTCTGGAATAAAAACTGGTCAAACCAAGTAATTGCTATTCCGTCGAATTTGATTTGACAACTGTCGATTGCATGCTTAATAAGATTAATATCAAGCGCGCCAGCACGAACTGATCCTTGCCAACGATTATCCATTTTATGACTATTTGGAATCATATTATCCGTAAAATCCCGATCATAAGTTGGTAATGGTCCTGCACCATGGCGAATTTCATATGCACGATGAACGGCGATATTATAAATTCGACCATTAAACATTGCGATTCTCAGCATATCCTGAGTAAAGTTTGGAAGTGTTCTGATTGCACTAACATGAGGAACAATTCCCGTTTTAGCATCTGTCAAAACACCATGCGAAGATTCAACAATGGCAACACCACTATATTTGCTTAGAACATCTCTCAGCGGTCTGATTTTGAGTTTCTTGCCAACAGCAAGAGAGTGCTCGACGATGAAATAAAAATACTCATCCTCAAACAAAAGCAATAAATTATCCTTAAATAATCTTGCATCATCAATTGGCACTTCAAGTTCAGAGCCATCATTATCGATTGCGATTGATTCAAGCATGTCTGAATCTAAATCAAGATCTCGAAACTGGTTATAAAGATTAAAATATTTGTCTCTATAAAAGTCTCTTTGACCATGCAGCTTAGATTTAACCACCTCTTCATTAATTAAGTCTCTAGAAAAAAGTGTTAGCTTGTGTAGAGATTCCAAATCTAAGCGATAGGCTTGTCCGATGCCGGATCCTATCGTACCATGTGGCGAATTGCCAAGCTTCAGCTCTTCGAGCTGCGAAGCAATGCGATGATACGGTGAAGCGCAAATACAATCATGATCCACGAATAATAAATCATAAGGATCTGGAATATTAATCCTTTCCCTCAAAGCTTTCTCCTCCTGCTCAATAGCAAGAGGAGAGATAACCATCTGTGATGAGAGAAAAGTTGGAATATTGTCGATTGTACCGCAACCCCACTGAGAAAAACTAAATGTCTTTCCGTCCGAAGTTTTAATTCCATGTGAACCTTGAGCCCCACCTCTCTTAATGATTAGTGAAGCATTGGTTTCTTTTGCGAGCGAGTGAATGATTCCACCCTTGCCGCCGTCTCCGGGGCCTAAATCTGTAACAATATAAATTGTACTTATCAACTTTCGCTCCTCCCTACGTCTTCTAGCAAAATCAAATTGTAAAAAACGTTTTCAATCTTATAATTCTTCAGCCTCTTCGGCTTCTTCTTCAGCATTATTTTTGTCGGCTTCAGAAGGGATTGGCCAAATGTCAGTCTTTTTCGCAAAAATATCTCCCTTCTTTGGAACAGGAGATGGAAGCTTGCGTTTTAATTCAGCCTGAGCACCTATATCGATGACAGATAAATCAGCAAGCAGTTTCATATCCGCAATCTCAGGACCAAGAAACTCTCGAACATTTTCAAAATCAAGAGTGCCTTCAACTAAACCGATTACTGCAGCTATAACTTTTGGCAGATCTGCAGTTGTGCGAATGCGAATAATTTTGTCTCTAGGAACAAAATCTGACCACTTATCAATCGAATACCAGTGAAAATAATCAGGCAGTAAAAATACAAACTGATGTACCTTTGACTGCATATCCTGGATGACTGAATGAAGATCAGTGCATCTGTCACGAACTTCTGCGAGTTCATTCTTGAGAATGTTCTCACCAAAAATTCTACGAATCTGATACTCATCAATTTCAGGATTGACTGGCTCATCGGTAACAGTAAAATGATAACCTTTTAAACCAATTTTGTTTGTGTATCTGTCAGTTAGATAAGCTGATGCAATGAAACCATACTGTGGATCTTCATGACTATTGCCTCCGCCTCGACGCTGAGGTGCTTCACGCGATAAATAGTCAACGATTTTCTCAGCGTGCATCTCAAACTGAGGTCTGCACAAAACAAATGGATCTGTATGGTCGCCAAAGATACCAATACTAACCTGCGGATCATATCCGTTCAAAACTGGAACAAGTGATCCATATAAATCAGGTAATGTTTCCATGAGTGTATCTACTTCACTCCCCATAGAACCGGTTGTGTCGCAGAGAAGTTCAATATCCATTGGACAACCGCAAGTTGAAATCCAGTTGTCACCATATTCATCCAATCTAATCTTAGACTGGCGAATCGGATTGATTGCTGGATCCACGATTGAGTCCAAATGGCCAGTTTTTCTGACCTTCTCCTCAGCGACGCGAGTAACGTTTTTGCTCGAAGAAATATTTCTATCACTTCTTGCCTTTGTGTAGTCATCAATACTAAAAGATAGATCTCCCATTATCTTGCCCTCCTTTTTATTCTGTAATGGAAACCCAATATGACATGTTTTCGCCGCGATAAGTGAAAGGATAATATCCTTTTCCCCAAGTTTCTTTAACATAATCATAAAGCTCTGTGTGAGCCTCAAAGAAACTTTCGCGACCGTTTTCTGCAAAATCCTGCAGTAGCTTTTTGTAGCCCTGATCATAATCATCGTTGGAAAAATCAGTCCAGTTCAGCATGAAATTTGTAATGTCTTTTACATATTCATTTGCTACTGTAAAACGTTTAGATTCTCCAAAATGATAATAAACAAGACGATGATGTTTTGTCGATACAAAATATTCCTGAGGATTGAACGCAGGAAAATCAATAATGTATCGATTTGTGTCGGAAAATTCTTCATTTTCTCTAGCGGCCAACTCGTAAAATGAATAAAGCTTAAAGAGTCGACCAATAATCCATACACATGTTCTGGCATTAATAAAAACATTTGTCGCCAATTCGGACAAAAGAGACAAGTCTTCATAATCCATGTCCGTCAAAGTGTAAATATTTACACGGCAACCATCCTCGACACTCGTACGAGAAAGGACGGTCTTGGCAAACAAAAGATTGTAAGCCGGATCGGTAGGCAGTAATTCCTTAATTTTATCCTCAACCATATTAAATAACATGAATTTTTTGAATTCAGTATTTAAATAGTGCGCCGAATCTAAATCAATGGAACACTTCAAAAGAAACATCTCTTCGTCCTTTGTAGCTAAAAAAGTTTCTAGCTGCGGATTTGGGGAATATAAAGGTTTAATAAGTTTGTAACCAAAATACTCTCTGCTCAATACAATCACCTCTTTTCAAATAAAATCAAAAACGTAAAAAAACAATGCTCATTAATAATGAACATCTATCAAAATAATACAACAAGAGGCACAAAAAGTCAAATGATTTTACCCTATAAAAGGCGTATAATAAAGATATGAAAACCGAAACGAAAATCTTTTTTGCTTTTATTCTTAATCTAGTTTTTTCCGTCTTTGAATTTATTGGTGGATCAATCGCCGGAAGCGTCTCAATTGCGTCCGACGCAATACATGATCTTGGCGATGCAATATCAATTGGTGTGTCATATGGGCTTGAAAAATACAGCAAAAAACGCCCAAACCACACTCATACCTATGGATACGCGCGCTATTCAACTCTCGGCGCCTTAATAACTACGGCCGTGCTTGTTGTGGGTTCACTCATGATGATTACCGAATCCGCAGAGCGACTCGCGAACCCTCAAGAAATTAATCATGATGCAATGATTGGTTTTGCAATAGTTGGTGTAATTGTGAATTTTATTGCCGTCATGATTACAAATCGTAAAGAGAATACAAATCAACGCGCCGTAAATCTTCACATGCTTGAGGATGTTATGGGCTGGTTCGCTGTACTTGTTGGTGCAATAGTAATCAGATTTACAGGACTTACAATCATTGATCCAATCTTATCGATTTGTGTCGCATCGTTCATCTTCGCATCCGCAATCAAGAACCTAAAACCAATCAGCATGATTTTTATGGAGGCCACACCTGACACAATTTCAATCTCCGAAATCAAAAAACATCTCAAAGAAATTGAAGGCGTAACGAATATTCATCATATTCATCTATGGTCGGCAGACGAACAACATGTTTATGCAACCATGCATGTTGAAATAGAAAGCTATAATGAGTCTTCCAGAATCAAAAGCGAAATAAGAGAAGAACTAAAAGAGCATGGTGTTTCACATGTTGTAATCGAAACTGAACTCTCAACAGAAGAATGTTTAGATCCAGCACACAAAAATCAAAAAATCGAAGCAAATCACCATCATCATTAAAATGCCAAAGATATATATCGCAATCGATCTGAAATCATTCTACGCCTCTGTCGAATGTGTTGATAGAGGGCTAGACCCTTTGACCGAAAATTTGGTAGTTGCGGACATTACAAGAACCGAAAAAACAATTTGTCTTGCGGTTTCTCCAGCCTTGAAGGCTCTAGGAATTCCTGGTCGCGCCAGATTGTATGAGATTATGGACAAAGCGCAAAATATCAATCTCACAATTGCTCCGCCACGAATGGCCAGATATATGGAAATCAGTACCAAAATCGTTAGTATCTACAATCGTTTTGTTGCGCCAGAAGATATTCATATCTATTCAATTGACGAGGTTTTTATTGATGCAACAAGTTATCTTAAAACTTATCAAAAAACACCAGAAGAATTGGCTCGCGAAATGATTAAGACGGTTCTAAATGAAACCGGAATAACAGCTACCGCAGGAATTGGGACCAATCTATATCTGGCAAAAATCGCGATGGATATTGTTGCCAAACATATTCCGGCAGACGAGAACGGTGTAAGGATAGCAAGTCTAGACGAAAAAACATATCGCGAGAAACTTTGGACACACGAGCCACTACAAGATTTTTGGCGCATCGGAAAAGGTCTAACAAAAAGACTACATAACCTAGGCATTCGAACCATGGGTGACTTGGCCAAATATTCAATAACCGGCTCCGACAAGCTATATAAAGAGTTTGGGAAAAACGCCGAATTAATGATCGATCATGCCTGGGGCCATGAACCGGTTGAGATGCGTGATATTAAAAATTATAGATCGAATGATCATAGTTTTAGTAACGGTCAGGTTTTGTCTAGACCATATAGTTTTAATGAAGCGGAGGTAATCATCAAGGAAATGGCCGACCAAATTTCATTCCGCTTAGCCTCAACACATCTCACAACGGATCAAATCGCACTCACAATCGTGTATGATATTTCGAATAATTACGAAGGAGAGAAGACGGAAGATTTTTATGGTCGCATGCTACCAAAAAATTCGCACGCTTCAAGAAATTTATCACATCGCACAGCCTCAACGAGCGAAATCGTTAAGACGGCCTGCGAACTATATCAAGACATCGCAAACAAAGATTTGTTGATTAGAAAAATTTATATCGCCACAAATCACATTAAATATGAAGACGTCAAAGAGTTAACTCAGCTCAATATTTTTACAGATTACGAAGAACAGGAAAGAAATGACGAAAAGGAAAAAGAACTACAAAGAGCAATTCTAAAAATTCAAGAGAAATATGGTAAAAATGCAATCGTAAAGGCTATGAGTTTGGAAGAAGGCGCAACAACAATCGCAAGAAACAGAACGGTAGGAGGTCATCGTGCATAAATACGAAGACATTATCAATTTAGAACATTTTCACGCAAGCGGGAAGCCATATATGAGTAATACTGAAAGGGCAGCCCAATTTATGCCATTCAAGGCGATGGATGGATACGATGAGGGCGCCCAAAAAGAGCTAGGGAAGAATATCTGGAATGAACGCACGATTATCGTTGACGAACAAGAATTTTCGTGTTAAAATAACAAACATTATCGTACTTTATAAGTTAGAAATAGATAGAGAGAATCTTTGAGGATCATATTGGACCGCAAAGCGGTCACTTTTCCTGATAAAATTTGTCCAAGGCAAACATCCCCCGTTCGCCTAGGATTAAAAAAAGTCAAGTATAGAAACATTACTGGACGCTCACTAAGAAACGCTTTCATTATCACAACAGTCACAACAAAAGTGTAGAAAAACACATCATCACAAAATTACAAATATCCTCAATAGCTCAAGAACCATATTTATCAGTATGCAGACTATCGCATTTGGATTCTTAGCGAAAAATTCTCTCTATTCTATATACAGTCGGCAGTTATATTGCCGACTATTTTTTTGCATTCGAAATACTTGTTAAATGCCAATGATTACCGTATTCACACTTATAAACGCCAAGTTTAATGCCATGATCATAACCAGCCACCTCTGCAGCAACTTCGGCCTCTTCGCGAGTCGCATAGATAATTTTTGCACTCTCACCAACCCAACAACGTTTGGGCTCATACTCGAAAATCTGATTTAGATGATTGTGACGATTCATAAAAACAATTCTATCATTTTTCTTTGACTAAAACAAAAACATATGCTAATATAGAGGTATTGCCGACTTAGCTCAGCTGGTAGAGCAACGGTTTTGTAAACCGTAGGTCGTCGGTTCAAGCCCGACAGTCGGCTCCATGAGAAAATAGCAAGCAAAAAGTGCTTGCAATTTTTTGTTGATATTTTCGAATGGAGTATCTGCAACGAAGTTCAGTCGGCTCCATGAAGAAATGACAAGCAAAAATGCTTGCATTTTTTTATTGATGCATACTATCGATAATCTTCTGAACTAACTCTAAAATAATATTCTTTTCTTCAAGACAAACGATTCCGCGCGAACGATATCTATCGTCGGCATTCTTGAGCATCTCAAAAGAATCACCAGTTTGTGCCACGATATATTTGAAACTATTACCATAATCATCAGAAATAAACTCCCAAATGGCTCGCAAAGCGTGCTGCAAATAGCCAGATTCTTTTGTCTCAATAAAACGATCAATATTCTCAGATAATACAACTCGGCGATCATTCATAACAAAATCCGAGTCGGTATTAAAAGCATAATCATTAAGCTTCGTCTTAAAATCATTCAATAAATCTAAAACATCATTATCGGATAAACTCATGTGCCAGATAGAGGCTTCATCTTCGAGTGAAAGTATTTCTTTACGAGTTAGTGTTTTGTCATTACCCATATTATATATACTACGTAAAATCCGAAAAATTTCAAACAAAAACATAAGGGGATTGACTTAGAAGGAATAGTGTGGTATAATAATATTATGCTCTTTTACAAGGTTTTATAGAGTAAATTTTTTCAAATGGGAGGTAGCTAACTTATGATAAATAGCTACGAAATTGAAATCAAGAACGGAATTAGAATCTATATTGATTCAGATAACGGACACTGCCACAGAAAGAGATTCCACGTGCATCTCGCAGTGAACGGAATAACTGTCGGATATTTCGACAAAAACAAAGATTTCGTTCAGGATGGGGTTACAGAAGGCTTCTTTAGGGACTTAGTTCCAGATGAATCAGTTATTGCAGAGGCAAAAGAGAAATTCATCGAGACGTTTGAAGAAGCCAGAGAGGTTTACGCATTTCGCGACGGCCTCGGAGCTCTATCCTAATAAAATTAAATAAAACCTTTCACGGGACCCGGCATTTGGGTCCCTTTTTCATGTTTATATCTGTAATGTTGTAAAAAAAACTTTTTTAGCATAAATATATTGACACCCCACATATAGTGGCTTAAAATAATTTCAAGACACTACATATAGTGTTAATAAAAACAAAAACGATGACTATAAAAACTACATTTTGAAGGAGGTAATTTTTAAATGTTTAAAAAAATCGTGAAGCGTGACGGTAAGATCGTCAACTTTAATCCAGATAAAATAACAGAGGCAATCGCAAAAGCTGGTCTTGCAACTGAAGAATTTAAAGCTGAACGCGCAAAAGCAATTGCAGAGAAAGTCCTCAAGCGTGCCGAAGAAACAATCAAAACTCGTACGCCAAATGTCGAGCAAATCCAAGATATCGTCGAGCAAGTTCTCATGGAATCAGCATTCAAAAAGACTGCACGCGAATATATTACATTCCGCCAAGAACGCTCACGTGTCCGCGAAGCTAAATCTGATCTTATGAACATCTATCGCACAATTTCACATGCAGATGCTTCAGAAAACTCAGACATCAAACGTTCAAATGCGAACGTTGATGGCGACTCAGCAATGGGCAAAATGCTCCAATTCGGTGCTGAAGGTTCAAAAGTCTTCGCAAAAGATCTTCTTCTTCGCCCAGAAATTGCAGCAGCACACAGCAACGGCAATATTCACATTCACGATCTCGATTTTTATGCAACAGGTACATTAACTTGCTGCCAATCAGACCCTCTAAAATTATTTGAAAACGGCTTCAATACTGGTCACGGACATCTCCGCACACCAAGCTCAATCACTTCTTATGGAGCATTGGCCGCAATCCTTCTTCAAGCAAACCAAAATGAACAACACGGTGGTCAATCAATTCCTAACTTCGACTATGCAATGGCCCCAGGTGTTGATAAATCATTCCGCAAAGCTCTAAAACGCAATCTTGAAAAATATAATAAATTTGCCGAAAAAACAGTAAGCCTAGAAGTTAAAGATTCATATAAATACGGTGACGATAAAGCCCTCGAAAAAGCTAAATTCCCTAAAACCGTTATCGAAGCATCGAATGAGGACGTCGAACGTGAAACCTATCAAGCAATGGAAGCATTTGTCCATAACCTTAACACAATGCATTCTCGCGCTGGCGCACAAGTTCCGTTCACCTCAATCAACTTTGGTACAGATACAACTCCAGCTGGTCGCCTAGTTTCAAAATCACTTCTTGAGGCAACCGCCAAAGGTTTGGGTCATGGTGAAACTCCAATCTTCCCAATCTCAATTTTCAAAGTTAAGGAAGGTATCAACTATAATCCAGGCGATCCAAACTACGATCTCTTCAAACGTTCAATGGAAGTATCTTCAAAGCGTCTCTTCCCAAATTTCTGCTTCATCGACGCACCATTCAATCTTCAATATTACAAACCAGGCGATTACCGCACAGAAATCGCAACCATGGGCTGCCGCACACGTGTCTTCGGCTCAATCTTCCCAGAATCAGACGGTATCGTTACAGGTCGTGGTAACTGTTCATTCACAACAATCAACCTAGTCCGCATCGGTATCAAACATGGTATCGCAACCGGCGAACGCAAAGAAGCAGACTGGGAAGGATTCTATAAAGAACTTGATGAAACCATGGATCTCGTTCGCGACCAACTCATCGATCGCTATGAATTCCAAGCCAACCAACACGTCCGCAACTTCCCATTCCTTATGGGTCAAGGCAACTGGTTTGGTTCAGAAAATCTCAAACCAGATGATACTCTTCGCGAAGTTATCAAACACGGTACATTATCTGAAGGCTTTATCGGTCTTGCCGAAACTCTCGTTGCTATGACCGGTAAACATCACGCCGAAGATGAAGAATCACGAGAACTTGGTCTTGATATTATCACCCACATGCGCGAACGCTGTGATAGCTACAGCAAGAAGCATCATCTAAACTTCTCACTTCTTGGCACTCCAGCTGAAGGTCTATCTGGCCGCTTCACAAAGATGGATCGCAAAGAATTTGGCGAACTCAAAGGTGTAACAGATCGTGAATTCTATACAAACTCATTCCACGTTCCTGTATATCATCAAGTATCAGCATTCGAGAAAATCGATATCGAAGCTCCATACCACGATCTCTGTAACGCAGGCCACATCACCTACATCGAGCTCGATGGTGATCCATCACAAAACATCGATGCATTCGAAGCAGTCATCCGTAAAATGCACGACGCAGGAATCGGCTATGGCTCAGTCAACCACCCAGTCGACCGCGATCCAGTTTGTGGCTTCTCTGGAATTATCCCTGGCGATGTCTGTCCATGCTGTGGACGCAAAGAGGATGACGTACCATTCGAACGTCTTCGCCGCATCACCGGCTATCTCGTAGGCACACTCGATCGTTGGAACGATGCAAAGAAAGCTGAAGAGAAAGCTCGCGTCAAACACAATATCGACGGCTGCTACACAGTTAGCGAAAAAGCCGAACGCGAAGCTGCAAAGAAATCCGCATCTTCAATGAAGGGTAAAAAATAATGCAAATCAGACTATCAGGTCCATTGGAACACGATAGTATTGTAAATGGGAACGGCCTCCGGGCCGTTCTCTGGACCCAAGGGTGTTTCAAGCATTGCAAAGGCTGTCAGAATCCAGAATCATGGGATCCAGAAGGTGGCATGCTTATTGATGTCGAAGAAATCAAAAAACGACTCTCCGAATTCAAAGGTCAAGCTGGACTTACTTTTTGTGGCGGCGAACCATTCTTACAGCCAGAAGCCTGCAAAGAAATCGCCGACTACTGTCGCAAGGAACTCGGCTGGAATATCTGGAGTTTCTCTGGCTACACGTATGAAGAAATCACAAATCGTGGCGGTGCAGCTCTAGAATTCCTCAAATCCCTCGATGCCCTTATCGATGGTCCTTTCATCCTGGAAGAACGTGACATCTCTCTTAAATTTAGAGGATCACGAAACCAGCGTCTCTTGCATCTAGAGTATGGAACTGGTAAAATCTTATCTCAAGAATAGGAGTTATATGATCTATCTGGATTACGCAGCGACGTCGCCAATTTTGTCATCCGTCAAAAACGCTATGAATAAAGCGATGGATGAATATTTTGCCAACGCGTCCGCATTACATACACCAGGTCATATCGCCTTAAATTCTATCGAAGAAACAAGGGAACTTCTCGCAAGAGCAATCAACGCTGATCCGTCAGAAATAATTTTCACGTCAGGCTCAACCGAATCGAATAATACAATTATTCATATTTTTGAAGGAAAAAATATAGCAGTTTCCGAAATCGAGCATCATTCAATTATTGAACCAATGAAAGCATACGCTGCTTCAGCCACCCCTGTCAAAGTGGACAAAAACGGCAAAATATGCTATAATGAAAGTATATGGGCAAACGCCCCAAAACTTGTATCAATTTGTTATGCCAACAACGAACTCGGAACCGTTCAAGATATTAAGACTTTAGCGAAAGAGGCTCACGAAAAAGGCGCACTTTTTCATTCCGACATGACTCAAGCGCTTGGCAAAATCAAAATCGACGTAAAAGATCTCGATGTAGATTATGCGACATTTTCAGCCCACAAAATTGGCGGACCCCTCGGAGTTGGCGCCATGTATATCAAAAACGGCTCGCCATACAAACCATACCTCCTTGGCGGCAATCAAGAAAACAAAAAACGCGGCGGCACCTATAACACAATCGGGATTATTGGTTTCGGCACAGCTTTAGATGAAATGCTAAAGTCAAAAACCTGGGAGACATACAATACGAAAGTTAAAGATCTAAGAGATTACCTAAAAGATCGAATTCTAAGCGAAATTCCAGGTAGCAGCACAAACGGCGATCTATCACTCCCAAATATCTTAAACGCCTCATTCGAGACCGCAGAAGGTGAATCAATTCAGTTATATCTCGATGCCGAAGGAATAATCGTTTCGACCGGTTCAGCTTGCGCATCAGGCGACATAAAACCATCCCATGTACTAATGGCAGCAAAACATGACGCCGAAGTTGCGCATAGCAGTATTCGCTTCTCACTCGGACTCGAAACTACCAAAGAAGAAATCGATATAGTTTTAGAAAAACTCCCTGGAATTATCAAGAAACTTCAGGGAATGAGCACAATTTCATTGAAAGGAGCAAAAAGTGACAGATAATTCATGCAAACAAGGATGGGTTTATTCAGATATCGTTAAAGAACACTTTTTGAACCCAAGAAACTTTTTGATGGGCGATGAGTCAGCATTTGAATGCAACACAACTGGTATTGTTGGAAATCCAATTTGTGGCGATCAGATGAAAATGTTCCTCAAAATCAACAAAGAAACCGACACGATCGAAGATATTCGTTGGAAAACTTATGGTTGTGCCAGCGCAATTGCCTCGACCTCGGCTTTGTCGGAAATCGCCAAAGGGAAAACCCTAGACGAAGCTCTAAAAATCGACGCCAAACAAATCGATGACTACCTTGGCAATCTTCCAAAACACAAATTCCATTGTTCGATTTTGGGCCACGAAGCTCTGGAAGATGCCATCAAAAACTATCGAAAAACAGCATAATTAAGATATAATTATTAGCATGAGGATTACAATTTTAGGTGCAGGTGTTTATGGCTCCGCTCTGGGCCATATTCTTGAAGAAAAACATGAAGTAGTTTATTACGACATAACTCTTAAAATAACATTAGAAGAAGCCCTAAAAAACGCGGAAACCATTCTTATTTCAGTCCCATCCGCAGCTCTTCCATCAATTCTCCCTAAACTTCCCAAAAATGTTCCACTCATAGTTGCTACCAAGGGAATCCTAGATTTTGATATCTTCAAAAGTTTTGAGGATGTTATGATTTTATCTGGTCCTGGCTTTGCTGCCGACATTGAGAGGCATCACAAAACAAAATTAACGGCCACCGACCAAAGAATCATTGATTTATTTGAAAGAGATTGGCTCAAATTTGACTTTACCGAAGATAAAAAGGGCGTTTTAATGTGTGGCTCGCTCAAAAATATATACGCCATTTATGCTGGATACAAAAACTACAAAGCAAAAACTTCGTCACACGAAAAATTCCTAAAAACCGCAGCCGAAGAAATGAAAGCAATCCTACTCGCAAACGACGCCGATCCAAAAACGGTCGATCTCGAATGTGGTAAGGGTGATTTAAGACTAACATGTAATTATCCATCACGAAATTATGAATTTGGTCAAAAAATTGCCATAGATCCAAAATATAAGCCAGAAAAAACCGTTGAAGGTATCTCAGCGCTCGAAGGAATCCGAAATGGCGGCATGATCATACCAAAAGTTGCACCAATTCTAAAAGAACTAATCAAGGAGAGTGAAAAATGGGCCTAAATCCAAAGCAAAAAGAAGCAGTCGAATATCTAGACGGCCCACTTCTTGTTATTGCTGGCCCAGGAACCGGCAAAACTCAACTTCTCTCAAGAAAAGTCGAATACATTCTTAACAATACAGATACAAGTCCTGAAAATATTTTATGTATGACTTTTACAGAGGCCGGTGCCCAAAATATGCGCGAGCGCCTAAAGTCATTTATTGGCGTTAAGAATGCCGAAAAAGTTAACATTGGGACATACCATTCATTTGGTACAGAAATTCTAGGTCAATACAAAAACTACTCCGAAACCTACAATCGTGAGCTCGACTCCGCCATCGACGAAGTAATTCAATATAAAATCCTCAAAGAAATTCAAAATAAACTCCCCGCAACAGATATCTTGCGCGGTGACAGTATTGCAAATATTCGCGAAGTAATTTCGAGTGCTAAATCTGCCAACCTAACCGCCGACGATTTAAAGCAAATCGCAAAGCAAAACATTGAAGATTCGGAAGTAATTAGTAATCTTGCAACGCTTTTCCTCGAAAAAGTTGTTCCGCGTAAGTTCAAAGAATCATTCGAAAACGCATACTATCCACTCTACGAAAATCTCAAAAACTACGCAGATATTCCAGTTATTTTGAAGAATATCGATCGCTCAATCAAAACACTCGTAACAGAACTAGGCAAAGCAATCGAAGAGGCCGAAGCAACCGGCAAAATCACAGCACTCACCTCATGGCGCAATAAAACCTTTGAAAAAGACGAAAATGGCCAATATAAATTGAACGACCGTATCGCAAACAAAAAACTCGCATCAATCGCCGTCGTTATGGAAAAATACGAACAAACCATGCGCGAAAATGGCCTATATGATTTCAATGATATGATTATCGAAGCAATCAAGGCACTAAAAGAAGATCAGGGCTTTAGATTGACTTTGTCTGAAAGATATCAAGTTATTTTGCTGGATGAGTTCCAGGACACAAACCCAACACAATTTGAAATTATTAAACTCCTCACAGATTATGAGAAACCATTAATTATGGCTGTGGGCGATGATGATCAGGCAATCTTCGAGTTTCAGGGCGCATCCGCCACAATTATGGAAGAATTTCAAAATCATTATGGCGCAAACGTTATTACTCTAGTAGAAAATTACCGTTCAACCCAAGAAATTCTCGATTTTTCACATAGTATGATTCAGCATGTTGATGAAGATACTCGTTTTTCGGATAAAATTCTACATGCAAACAAAGATCAAGATGGCGAATCAAAAATCGAACGCCATGAATTTATCTCATCAGATCAAGAATATTCGTTTATTGCCGAAAAAATCTCCGAGCTAATCAAAAGTGGCGTTCCGCAAACCGAAATTGCCGTTATCTCCTCAAAACATAAATATTTCTTGCCACTTTTGCCATATCTAAAATCACATCCAGAGATTAATATCGCCTACGAAAAACGTGACAACCTGCTCGAAAACGACAAAATCCATGAAATTTTAACGATCTCTCGCTTCGTCTACGAAATCGCCTACCAAAAACAACCCCAAACCAGCATCATGGAAATTTTGTCATATCCTTTCTGGGATATTTCCATGCTAAACGTTATAAAATCAATCAACCGTGCTAAAGAGTCCAAGAAAACTGCGCTCGATTATCTAGCCGAATCGGAAGACGAAAATCTAAGAGCAATCGCAAACTTCCTAGCGAACCTTGTCGCAAAAGCATACGACACACCACTAGAAGTATTCCTCGATTATATCCTCGGAACGAGGGAATTGTCTGGCTTTAAGTCTAATTTCCTAAACTATTACTCTCAAAAATCAGATTACGAAACGTTGGAACTTTACGAAAACCTTGCCACACTTCGCGACAAGATGAACCGACATTTTGGTAATAAATCTTCAAAACTAATCGATTTAATCACGATGATCGAAGATTACGAAGCGGCAACCGCTCAAATCTCAAGTTCGAGCCCATACCGCGATTCTGAAGATGCAATTCAAATTCTTAGCGCCCACAAATCGAAAGGCCTTGAGTTTGAGTATGTGTTCATGATCGCAATGGATAATATGTCTTGGGGTAAAGCAAAAGGCAATAATACAACTCTCTCTTTGCCAAAAAACTTAATCCAAATCCGTCACACCGGCACAACCGAAGGCGAGCGCGTACGCTTGCTTTATGTCGCCATGACTCGTGCCAAAAAACATCTTATTATGACGAATGCGCTCAAAGATTTTAATGAAAAATCACCAGAACGCCTTAGCTATCTCGAAGAATATCAAGAAGATGATAATGGTGAAAAAATCATTGTTTGCGATGCACTTCCAAAGCGCAAAATCGAATGTCACTATCAGGAAAAGACCGTCACAGAAAACATCGAGAGTGTTAAATCCTGGATTAATCGCTATATCGTTCCATCTCCAGAGATGCGTTCAATTTTCAAAGAGCGCGTTGAGAACTTCAAATTATCTGCAACCGCACTCACAAGCTTCATCGACATTGTTTATGCTGGCCCAGAATCATTCTTTAATAGCAATATCTTGCGCGCGCCTGCAGAACCAGCAACTGAGTCAATAATTTTTGGTAATTTAATCCACGCAACCTTCGAAAAAGTTACGAATTCAAACATAACAGATGAAGAAGCGATTCAATTTTTCCTCGATGAGCTAGAAAAAACCTCGATGGAACCAGAAGTTATGAATCAGCTTCGAGAAAAAGGTCCACACGACCTATTAATTTCACTCAAAAAATTCGGCAAAATTCTCAGACAAGGTAAAGCCGAGGTCAATTTGAGTCACGAAAAACTCAGTATCGACGGCGTTCCAATCATCGGTACGATCGACCATATCGTCATAGATGAGGAGTCAAAAACAATCGAAATCTACGATTACAAAACCGGTAAATTTCATGCAGAAAAGTGGGATTCTCAGCCAGCATTATATAAATATAGACTCCAACTCGGTTTTTATAAACTTCTCCTCAATCTCTCACCAACATACTCAAAGTATAAGGTAGAGAAGGCGCACATCTTGTTTGTGGTTCCAGACAGAAAAGACGAAGAAGTTCATGATAAGATCTATGAATTCAACGAAAAAGAGGAAGAAGAACTAATAAAGCTAATTAAGACTGTTTACTCAAGAGTAAAAACTCTAGACTTCCTAGACGACCCAGAGCTCTTTATTTCTGCAGATAAAAACAAGGGAATTAAAGATATTAAGGAATTTAAAGATTTACTATTGCAAAAATCGTAATTTTATGTTATACTAATAATAGTTTTTGCACATTAAAAACTATTTGGAAGAAGAGTAAGAAAGGGGGGCGATGATCTTCATCTAGAAAGCAGAGAAACATCTAATTATAGACCAGTATTTGCGTATGAAAGGGGGTGTTATGGATGTTTGGACTTTTAGGAGATGGTAGAGAAGATCATTCTCACAATATTATTCCGACAATGAGCGGATACAGAGAGTTAGAATCTTCGGTAAAAAATGTAGTAGCAAATGGCTACAAAGACCGAATTAGCGAAGATTCGGATCAGATCAGACAGCTCGCTATGCTACATGGTGTCACCCCAGAGGATTACAAAAAGTACTACTTATAAAACAAGGTAACGTTAACAAAAAATTATTTTATTGAAGTTTAAACAGTACGCAAGAATTGTTCTCCGATCCCTACAGGGAACAATTCAAATCCTTTGCAGCAAACGCAAAACGCCAAACGCAGGAGCCGCAAAGAAAAAATAAACTCTTCTTCCAAGGTTAAAAGAGGTTTTAGGACCTCTTTTTTCTTTACTTTTTAATATAACTATGATAAAATAAATCTTAATTATGGCAAAAAAGAATAATACTAAGCGCAAACTCGTTGGCCTCGTCTCTGAGGAATCTGGCGTACGTGCCTACTACACCAAGAAGAACACAATGAATACTCCTGATAAACTATCTCTCAGAAAGTATGATCCAATTCTTCGCAAACACGTAGTTTTCACCGAAACCAAGAAAAACCTCGGCCGTAACGAAGTTAAGGAAAAGAAACGCTAAAATAAGCCCACCAGGGCTTATTTTTTTGTCGTCATGTGTTATAATATATATGTGCTTATCTAGGGATGTAGTACAACGGTTAGTATAGCGGTCTCCAAAACCGTAGATCATGGTTCGATTCCGTGCATCCCTGCCACTAAGAAAATCAACTAGAAATAGTTGATCTTTTTTATTCATCAAAAAACTCCCCAGAACGGGGAGTTTTCTAATTATCTCTGTTTCTTTTGAGTAATAATCATACCAAGAATAGCAATCATAGACACACCAGTAAGCAAAACCCAAGTCATTACAGAATCAAAGGTGAATGGAACTTCGATAGGAGCAACTTCCTCAACAATGTCTTCATCAGTAATGCCCTCATCGATAGCACCTTCATCAATAATTAACGTGCCTTTGGCTTGTTTTCCATTTGAATAATTTACCTCAACGACATATTCTTTAGATTCAAATGTATTTAGTTTAGCTAAACCACTTTCAGTAAATTCAATTACTGTTGAACCTTCAGTTACTTTATAATCTATGTCTTTTTCTAAAGTCAAATCACCGATTACTAATGAATCAAATAATTCATAGTCACCATCTACTTTAAATTTATAATTATCTACCTTGGCTAACTCGAACTTCTGATTATCTCCTTCAAGGAATGTATATGTATATGTAGAAATATCATCTATTGAAATTGTAACAAGAGGTCTTATTCCTAATCCCATATATGGCTGATAACATCCTTCTGCACTAGAACATACCTCTCCTAAAGTAGTATTAAATGGTAATAATAAACTGTTATATAATGCATATGCAGTACCCAACCATGAAGATGTTGAATGTAGCCATCCATATTTACTTTCATCTAATTCTTTTAAATAATTCGTTTTAAAAACAGTAAGTTCATAATCTTCATAAAAATGTAATACAGATAAGAATTCTTCTTCAGTTGTATTTTCTCCTGTCATCTCAAACTTTAATGCTAAATCTAAAATTCCACTTGAAAGTTCTTCTATAATATTATGTTTATTTCCTGTTATATTTTCTAATAATTCTTCAAATTCCGGGATTGTCATCAGGCTAATATTTTCAACATCAAGACCATATGAATTTAGTGTTTCTCTATACCCATCAAAATATTCTGCAAAATTAGTTTTACTAACATCTATATTGGCATATGGGAATCCATAATTTAAATCCGAAATAAGTTGTTCAATAACTTTTTCATCATTTACATCAACTTCATCGATAAGATTATATTCTTGATACTTTCTTAGCACATAATCGAGTAAGGGATGTCTTTCTAAATAATTAACATTTTCTTCTAAATCATACACTACCAAATCATCTATACCATAAATTGGATAAGCAACTTCTTTATTGCCATTTGGATACAATCCTTTAGCGTTTTCACTTTGTAATACTTCATCATAATCAATTTTAGTTAATAACCTACAAAAACATACATCGGTTTTACCATCAATAGTAACTTTTCTTGTGAATAAAACTTTATCGTATTTACCAGTTTTTTTAAGTTCTTCACACCTATTAGTCGCTTGATCTGAAAAAACAAATTCTTCCGTATCTTTTTCTATTTTGTATCCAACATTCAAATTATATTTAGACAGCATTTTTACTGTTTTGCCATCATTTGATACTACATAAAAATCTTCTGTTCCACATCTTATTTCATCACCAATATTTTCACCCGTCCCTTTAATTGGACTACAAGATTTTGCTTGTGCAGAATTAGGTATCGTAAATACACCTAATGTCATTAAAAATACTAATATAATTTTCTTTTTCATAAAAATATAACCTTTTCAATAATTTTACCATAAACAAAATAATATAACCATAAGTTTTTTATAAAAAAGGAGCGATTTTTGTCGCTCCTTTTAAATTAATTTAGTTTCTTTGTGAAAATTATTGTACCGCCAATACCCAGAAGTGAAACTGCTCCGAGTGCGAACCACATCATCGCATTATCAAAAGTAAATGGAACTTCAATAGGAGTGACCTCCTCAACAATGGTTTCATTAGTAATAGCTTCACTAATAATCAACGTTCCTTTGGCTTGTTTACCATTTGAATAATTTACTTCGATTTCATAAGTGTCGGCATCAAATTCGTTTAATCTATTAAGACCAGATTCAGTAAGTTCAATAGTTGTTGATCCTTCGGAAACAACATAATCTTCATCGCGAATCAATTCTTCGCCACCAATAAAGAGGGAATCGAAAAGATTATAATCACCATCAACTCTGAACTTGAAACCACTAACCTTAGAATATTCAAATTCTTGATTATCGCCCTCGATAAATTCATAGGAATAGTCATAAGGAACAATAGTTAAACTACCAGTACTATATACATAATGCCTTAAATCAACTCCAGAATAAATCAAACCAGTTTCCACTTCAACACGCACATCATAGTCACCAATAGCCAATTGATTAATCTTTGCAAGACCAGCATCAAGTAATACAAAAGACTGACCATTAACCAAAACATCTTCATTAACAATATATTCTTCATCATTAATATATAACTTACTCGAATCACTCAAATTAATATCAGTGCTAATTGATAGTTCCTTAGCGCGTCTTTCTGTGACATTGTCGATGTCACTAATATTAAAATCAACACCAGTATCAAAAATACTCGAAGCTAAAACCTCATAAGTCTTGTGTCCATATTGATTAAGATCCTGAATTTGTACTATATTTTCAGCAGTGAACTCAATATTCGAATCTTCCATATCGTAATAATTAAGTCTAAACAAAGTGACGAGCATATAATAGTATCCTTTTTCGAATACGGCATTTTTCAACTCTTCCGGATTGGCGCCAGGAATATTTCCATACATAGCAATAGGAGACATTGTCTCTCTATCAACTTTAGCAATCGCAAAAGTTGTCAAACTGTATATTTCAGAGTCACTAAACTCTGTATTGAAGAAATCAGAAATCTTATCACCAACTTTTATGGTATTAGGAGCATTCACCCTCAAAGAATCAAACTCATATCCAATTGTTTCAGAATTTTCATCTTTGGTAACAACGACCTCTTGATCGCTATAATAAAAGCCTTGCGAAGATCCGGATAGCTTATCAACACTAAACATCACAAGATTTCTGGTATTATAAAACTGATCTTTATCTAGCCTACTGTACAAAATTGATGGGTTTGTGGAATCATAAACAGCAGTATCAAAATCGTCTAGATACTCATCACGAGTAGAAGGCTGATAAGTAACATGGATTGACATCTTATAACGACCCTCTTCAAAATAAGTACCTTGGTCGCCGATTAATTCCCATTTTTGAACATCATCATTATATTTGAACCAACGAGGAACAGCTGTTAAAAAGTCGTCTGGACGAAATTTATTAACAGAACGTTCACCAGTAATACAGGCATATACCTTTTTACCATAAGCAGGGCAGTTAGCACTAACACCAGTTGTGACGTGAGTACTAATAACAATCGAATCCTCTGCGTTAACACTTTGCGAAGACATGAATGTTCCGCATATTACCATAAATAATATAAATAATTTCTTTTTCATAAAAATATAACCTTTTCAATAATTTTATCATAACCAAAATGAATTACCATAAGTTTTTTTACAAAAAAGGAGCGATTTTTATATAAAAGTGCTTATTTTAAAATGAATTTTTCACCCCTATTAAAAGATAAAAAATTAACATAAATAGTTTATTTTTCAAAAAAATAGAGAAAACAAGATTTTGTATGCTACAATAAAAACATTATGGAAGGTAAAAAAGCACAGCCACGCGCACTCCTTATCTTTGGTGCGCCTTGTAGTGGCAAAACAACATTCGCGGAGAAATTCGCAAAACGTTTCGGAATCGCTTATTACGATCTCGACGAACTCAAAGCAGAATATAATCTAACACACAAAGTCGTTTTAATGCTTGTTGAGCAACTTGCAAAAACTGGCCAAACAATCGTTCTTGAAGGTAGCGTTGGAACCGAAAAAGAACGTGAAGAAATGCGTCACATTTTGCGCCCAGCAGGATATCAGGTAACCACAGTTTGGGTACAAACCGACGTTGCAACAATCCGTTCACGTCTCAAAGTTAAATATAAGTCAGTCACAAAAGCAAAAGAAGCATACGATACAATCGTACCAAAACTCGAAGCTCCATCAGAACTCGAGGCTCCAGTCATTTTGTCTGGCAAACATACTTTCGAAACCCAACTAAGACACATTCTTTCTTCATTAGCATAAAATGCTTCTTGAAGATAAAGAATTTGGCGAAGTTATAGTTAGAAAAAGCCCGCTTGCAAGAACGGTTAGATTTTCGATCTCAACTTCTGGAAGATTACAGATGTCGGTTCCAAAGACGACACCAGACTTTTTCGTAAAAAGATTTTTAAATGTTAATCGCGAAAATATTAGAAAAAATCTCCCAATAAAAGATCCAAAAACCCAAAGGGCACGCGACTATCAAAAAAAGGCAATGTCAAAAAAGGCGAAAGAATACCTTCCTTATCGCCTCGAATACTACGCTAATCTGTATGGTTATAAATATGACAAATGTCGACTTTCTCATGCTAACACAAGGTGGGGAAGTTGTTCATCAAACAAAACAATCTCACTCAATATTGGCCTAATGAATTTACCAGAAATTTTGCGAGATTATGTCATTATTCACGAATTAGCTCATCTAAATCATATGGATCATTCTGCCGATTTTTGGAAGGAAGTTGAGAGCCATGACAAAAATTACAAACGTCATAGACAACTCCTAAAAAGTTACAATCCTGGCGTGTAAAATTATTGACATTCACATCCCGCTCATGGTTAAATTAAATTACTATGAGTCATATGAAAAATAGATATAAAAAAATTTTATATACAAGCCTTGCAGTCTCATCATTATTGGTTAATGTTAAAAATGTAAATGCATTAGATGTTTTCGTGCCACAGCCTCTAGTTTCATCAATAGGCAAAATAGGCGAAGATATCATCATTACGAATAACCATGACGGCACCCTAACGATAGAAGGACTACCTGCCGTAGATTATTACAACAAAACATACTACGTCTTCGGTACCGCATCAATGAAGAACTCTTATTCATCAAGAATCAATAATAGTAATTCAGGCCTAAATCGTACTAGTTTTGCGGCGTATAATTATCCAAAACAAATCTTTGCAGAAGCACTCATTGACGATAAAACATCCGGAACTATCGACCTAACCAACATTGGCAACTCGACATATTATTTATGGGGAGGATATCTTGGCATTATGCTAGTCATGGAACGTTCCTCAACCACTTATCCACTGCTTGGCGCAACTGAAGGAGACTACGAACTACCAATCAAAATTACATTTGATCCGAATGGCGGCAATTTTAGTTCTAGTTCAGTCAATAATATCGAATGGCTAAATAAAGGCGAAAGCTTCTCGGTCGAAACACCAACGAATACCACAGGTGAATATTTTGGCGGCTGGAAGTGTAATGAGAATGGCAATACTTATGACTCAGTCGACGAAGAACTTTGGGAAATAGGCGTAAGAACAGACTCAGATTACCATACAGACCTCAGCGTCACATTATCAGCAGTATGGACAGACCAAGCACCCGCAACAGAAGAGGATCCTAAAGACCAAGATCAAGGCGAAGATAAAGATGTTCCAGGTGAAGATTCTAGCAGTGATTTACAAGACGAAACCACACCGGAAGTTCCAAACACATCAAATACATCCAACGAAGTGACGCCAGATGTACCATACACATTCGACTCCATTGCAATTTATCCTGTTGTCGCGACTATGGCACTATTAGGTGCAGCAGCAACACTAAAATTACTAAAGAAATCCTAAAAACAAAAAAAGCACCCCGGAAAGGGGTGTTTTTTATATTTCGTAAGCAAATACAAGCAATCGATGAGAAGCATCACCGTTGCCATAAATAATACCCGAACAAGTCATAAGCGAAACAGAATAATTAACGCCATTATAACGAGCATTAATAACATCACTCATATTAATATCTGCCTTAGCAAGGTTTACAATATTGCCAACTTGGTAAGTGTGATGAACGCCATCCATTTGAACCTCAATTATCGAACCAATTCCGATACTAAACAAACCAGACAATATATTATTATGACCATAAATAAATGAGCCATAACGAGCCGCGTCATAATCTGGAACCCAAAGATTGCGACCGTTCAAATATCCATTGACAAGGTTAACAGGAAAACCAGTAATAGAGACATAGTTTGTATAGCCAAAATAGTTCGAAATAGCGGCTGGAGAAACAGACTCTGGAGTGTAATTTACAGGATAATCATAATAAACCGGCGTATATTCAAAACTTTCAGCAATTTCAGGAATTTCTGCACGATTAATATCGTCAAAATAGTCCAAATTTGAAGAAGTATCAACAATATCATAAGCAATATTTGATGATTTTTTAGAAAGGCTAACATGAGAGTTTGGTTCAGGGACACAAAAAGCACATATCAAGAGAACAACAAAAGAAATAATTTCTAAAATCCCCCCGTAGTAACGTTTAACCCTCATATACACTCCCAATTAGTATATACTTATATTATACCACAAATTTCAGAAAAAGTAAAGAGTATGCAGGCAAAACACTCATGCTATAATTAAGCAAAAGGAGTGTGTAAAAATGGAAGCAAATCCAAAACGTTTACGTTTTGTTATTACGGCTTTGTATTCGGTATTTTTTGCGGTCTATATTTTCATAGGCTTGCAGCCGGTCGATGCCAAAAACTACGAAATTTCGGGTCAAATTACGATTCCGGAAATCTCATTAAATTCAGATGTTACAACCCTACAACTCGAAGGCAAACAGCTTTCTACCCCAGAGAGAATCGTCGGCGCTTATTCCAATAACGAAAACAAAACACTTCTTATCGCCCATTCAACATCTGCCTTTAGGAATCTAAATCGTGTCTCGATCGGCTCTGAAATTTACTATAACGAAGAAACCTACGTCGTTTCCGACATCAATACATACGAAAAACAAGCTATTCGGATGTCTGAACTCTTAAAAGCAGAGGAAGAAAAAACCCTAGTTCTCATGACATGTGCTGGAACGCCAGTCGGCGACCAAGATGCCACGCATAGGCTAATCGTAACCTCAACCCTAAAAAAGTAGTATAATCAACACCAAAGGAGGATTATGAATCTACAAGAATCTCAAACCTGGAAAAACCTACAGGAGGCTTTTGCGGGCGAATCAAAAGCACGTAATAAATATTCGTATTTTGCATCAAAGGCCAAAAAAGATGGCTACGAACAGATCGCTGCAATCTTTGAAGAAACCGCCAACAACGAAAGAGAACACGCAAAAATATGGTTCAAGATTTTGGAAGGCGGAACCATCAAAACAACCGAAGAAAACCTTGCAGCTGCCGCAGATGGTGAAAATTTCGAATGGACAGACATGTATGAAAACTTTGCCAAAACCGCTCGCGAAGAAGGTTTCGAAGAAATTGCGAACCAATTTGAAGGAGTCGCAAAAATCGAAAAAGAACACGAAGCAAGATATCGCAAATTGCTCAAAAATATCAACGAGAAAAAAGTTTTTTCAAACGACGGCGATACGATTTGGGTCTGCCGCAACTGTGGTCATGTCGTAATTGGCAAAAACGCACCAGATATTTGCCCAGTTTGTTCACACCCTCAATCATACTTTGAACGAAAAGCAACAAACTATTAAAAACCACCCCCGAAAGGGGGTCTTTTTGTGGTATAATATATACACTTATGTTAGAGATAAAGGGAATAACAAAGGTCTACGATACCGGAGACCTAAAACAAACTGCGTTAAACAAAATTAACATTAATTTTCGCGAATCAGAATTCGCTTCAATTTTAGGCCCATCCGGCTCTGGAAAAACTACACTTCTAAACATTATTGGTGGCCTCGACAATTACACTCATGGCGACCTCGAAATCAACGAAGTTAGTACAAAAAAATTCAAAGACAAAGACTGGGACAGCTATCGCAACCATCGTATTGGTTTTGTTTTCCAAAGTTATAACCTTATCCCTCACCAAACAATTCTTCAAAACGTAAGACTTGCTCTAACACTTTCTGGTATCTCAAAACGCGAAAGCATTGTTCGCGCTAAAAAGGCTCTAAAAGAAGTTGGTCTCGAAAAACACATCAACAAACGCCCAAGCCAACTCTCTGGTGGTCAAATGCAACGCGTCGCAATCGCACGCGCAATTGTTAATGATCCTGAGATTCTTCTTGCCGACGAGCCAACTGGCGCACTCGATTCTGAAACAAGTGTCCAAATTATGGATATCCTCAAAAAGATCTCCGAAAACAGGCTCGTTATTATGGTCACTCACAACCCCGAGCTAGCCAAAGAATATTCAACCCGCATCATTGAACTCAAAGATGGCAAAATTATTTCCGACTCCGATCCGTATGATGGCAAAATCGACACCAAAGAATCCGCAATCGTTAAAAGTAGCAAGCAAAAGAAGACAAAAATGTCATTCTTTACTGCACTTTCTCTCTCATTTAAAAACCTTCTCACCAAAAAAGGTCGTACCGTTCTCGTTGCGTTCGCAGGATCAATTGGTATTATTGGTATCGCTCTCATTCTAGCTGTTTCAACCGGTTTCCAAAACTACGTAGATCACATTCAAGAAGACACACTCAACTCATATCCACTTTCGATCCACGAAAAAACCGCTAACATTGCGCAACTTCTTCTTAATGCAACATCAGAAATTCCAGCGCGCGAAGACGGAAAAATCACCGAAACCGATCTCTTATCGTCAACCGTCAATAGTATCGGCACAAACGATCTAAAAAGTTTCAAAAAATATTACGAAACACATTACGATGAAATCAAAGATGATTTAACTCTCATCAATTACGAATACAGCATCGAACCAGCCATTTACACAATCGACGCCACAAACGCATTAGCAAAATTGAATCCATCAAGCCTATTCACATCAGTCTATGGTTCATCATCAGTATTTAGTTCATATTCATCAATGATGTCAGTCTTCGTTCAAATGCCAAGAAAAAGCATGGAACACTACGAAATTATTACCGGTAGATTGCCAGAAAAATATGACGAAGTTCTTCTTGTTTTGCCAAGCAAAAATGAAATTAGCGATTTCTTAACATATTCACTTGGTCTCCGTAACACAAAAGAACTCACAAGCTTCATGACCAAATTCATGAGTGGCGAATCAATCGAAATCCATAACGAACAAAAAGTTTTTGCGCCAAGCGAATTCTTAAATCTTGATTTCAGACTCATCAAACAAAGCGACATGTACAAATACAACGATCAATACGATGTTTATGAAGACATGGCAAACAACGATGAATATATGCTCAATCTTTACAATAATTCTGAAAAAATCAAAGTTGTTGGTGTTGCATACATGAATAGCTCACTCGGTATTAGTACTGGTGGTATCGCCTATCTTCCAGAACTCACAGCGCACGTTTCAAACACTGCAGCCGAAAGCGAAATCGTAAAGAAACAACTCGGCAACCGTGACGTTGATGTATTCTCGGGCAAACGTTTTGATGAAGCAACAAAGAATTTCGATTTCAAATTCTCCGACCTCGTGTCTGTTGATTCTGAAAAACTCGAAAAAGCATTTGGTGTAAATATTGATCAAAATGCCATCACGAAAAAAGTTGCCGATTCTATGACCGAAATTTCAAACTCAATCAGTGTCGACATTAATCCAGCAAAAACCGCATATACAAACAGCCTTTATGCCGCAATCTCAACAATGTTCGAAATCGCACCAAGCGAGCTCAAACTTTCAGAAGTTGATACGTTAGTTGCAAACGCACTAACACACGAATCAACCAAGATGAATACTGCAAACCTTGAAACAAATTATGTTATTCCGGGCGATGTCTACACCACATCATATGCAAGCATTCTAAAATCACTCATGAGCCTATATATCTACTCAAATATCGATATGACCCTTACAACAGAGCCTTCAAATCCTGTCGCCGCAAAACCTGCATCATACGATCCAAGCGCACAAATTGCAGCAGTTCCAGAACTATCCGCAGGACTTGTTGCATTATCCGAGACAATGGGCAAAAATATGACCGAAGCAAAAGTCAAGAAAGAAGTTCTAACCAAAGTTGGTGAATTAACTTCAGGCCTCACAAGCGACTTTGCAAATGCATTTAATGTCGACAAAGAAGCCATCACAGGTGCATTCAAACTCAATTTCTCACAAGACGAATTAACTCGCATGATCACAACGATGTTCAGTACGCAAGAATCAACCGCAAGCTCAAATCTAATCTCGCTCGGTTATCAAGATCTTGATTCGCCAACATCAATCAATTTCTACTTCACAAACTTTGCAGCCAAAGAACATTTTATGGCATATATCGACAGCTACAACGATTCAATGCGCTCAATCGACGACGAAACAAAAGTTATCGAATATTCTGATACTGCCGGGATTCTTATGAGCTCCGTCAAAACAATTGTCGATGCAGTTTCATACGTTCTCATCGCATTTGTTTCGATCTCACTCGTCGTTAGCTCAATCATGATTGGTATCATCACTTACATTTCAGTCTTCGAACGAAAGAAAGAAATTGGCATCCTTCGCGCAATCGGTGCTTCAAAGCGCAACATTTCAAACATCTTCAATGCAGAAACGTTTATTATTGGTTTCTTGTCAGGTTTGTTTGGTATTGGAATTACATACATCCTAATTCCAATCATCAACGCAATTTTGCATCATTTCACCGGCGACATTCCTTTGTCTGCATACCTCGACCCAACCAGCGCTGCCGTTCTTATAGTAATTAGTGTCATCCTAACCTTAATTGGTGGCTTAATTCCAGCACGCTCAGCATCAAAGAAAGATCCAGTCGAAGCATTGCGTAGCGAATAAAAAAAATAAAGCGGACACTAAAAGTCCGCTTTTTTTGTGCGAAAAACTTTTAAACATAAGCAGTATATGTTATTATATAGAAAAGGAGAATTTTTTATGCCAACCGCAAAAAAATCCACGGCAAAGAAAACAACTAAGCCAACAACCAAAGCTAAACCAATAGCAAAGAAGACTGTAGCAAAAAAACCAGTTGCAAAAACTACAACCAAAAAAGTCGCAACAAAAGCTGCTCCAGTTAAAAAAGCTGCAAAAACAAACGAAGAACCTCGCGTTTATCGCACATTCACAAAGGGAATCATCATTCTTCTACTTTGCGCAACAGTTTGTGTTTGTATCGGCGCATATTTCATGCAATGTAAAAAATAATTACAACTAAAAAAATTGCCACACAAAATGGCAATTTTTTTATGCCACAAAGATAAGCCAATATTGACGACATAAGCTACATATTATATAATATATAAGTATTTTTTAAAAATAGGTACTTTAAAAAGGAGGTTTATTATCATGAAAAAAGGTTTTGAGGAGCGTTTTAAAGGTTTCCTAAAAAGTGAAGGCATTTCCGTAAGACCACAGGCTCAGTGCTGGACCTTTAAATATGACAGCGGAACAGGAAAGTACGATATAGTTTTATACGACAATCCATTATCAGTTCCTTCGATTGCTGACTTCATTATTTCTTGGAGGATTGATGCCTACAAGGGAAAAGAGCAGAATAAACAGTATTATTCCATGGTTTCT
>JAZUFO010000004.1:0-129724 GCA_045640685.1 Candidatus Nanosyncoccus sp. | reverse complement strand
ATTTAAGGAGGTAAATCATGCCAAACAATAATGAACCAAGTATTAAAAATACTTTAAAAACCATAGATCAAATTGAACGAAACTTAAGTAGAATAGATAGAAATACTTGGGCTATCACTATAATACTATTATTATTTCTTGTAGTGGTTACAGGTAGTATCATCTGGAATATCTACGTAATGACAGAATTAATTAGATAGGAGAAAAAATGTCAAATAGCAACGACTTTGATTACAAAAAAGCTTATATGGAGCTCATCAAATCTTTGGATAGAATTGAACACCACATAGCCGTCATTAAATGGTTTTTTATTTTCCCGTTAGTGTTATCTGCATTTTTCTTACTAATTGGACTAACAACTGGAACATTAACTAAGTTACTTGGAATATACTAGCATTTTACAGAAAAAAAAGAAGAGCCTCGCTCTTCTTTTTTGTATCATTATTCAACTTGCGTACGAACTAACTCAACTAATTCTGGGACCTCATTAATCTGATGATATCCATCAAAATGATTGTAGCCTTTTAAGTACATTCCTTTCGCATTGGTGTCATTTATGAATCTAGTAAATTTCTCCGGATTATTATCATCCTCATCTGAATATAAACAGTATTTTTCGCAGTTCATGTTTTTTGCATACAAAAGCGATTCATTGTCGAGCCACGCCTGCTTCTTTACTTCAATAATATAATCAGTCCGCGTGGTTGGATATTCATAAACTGCGCCCGGAGCTACCGCAATATAACATTTTGGAACAAAGTTATGCTCTTTACAAAATCTAATAAAATATGGATTCCCGATCGAGTGAGCAATAATAATAGATTCCTCACTAAGTTGCCCGTTTTTCAAATACTCACCCAGTACTTCATCAAATTTTTTATATCTAGAGTTTTCCCTGATTGGAAATTCCGGCAAGAATACATCGATATCTTTCTGTTCAAAAACCTTCTTTATGTCCTGTCCCCAGGTTTTTAGGGTGTCACTATTTAACGAATGCAAAATAAAAATATTCATTATGCTATTTACCTAATTCTCTTTCGTGCCCATTCTGGTGGATCTATTTCAAAATTTATAATTGGAGTTTGAAGGTCTACGACGTCCAAATCCACGCCATAATAATATTGATAGGTTGTGTCGACTGAGCCAAATTTTGCATCTTCTTTTTTGAGTCCAAGTTTTTCAGATGCGTCCCAAACTTCTGCTTCAGTTGGAGCTTCAATTTCGAGGATTACCGGAAGCCATGGCCAAGTATCAATACTAAATTCGACGTTTCCAAGAACCCAGACTTCGCGCAATGTCTCTTGTACAGCTTTTTCGGTGAGACCACAAGCGCGCATATACATAACAGCCTTATCGTAATCATCAACAACGACATTAACTTCTTTTGTGCCGAGAATTGAATAATCATCTTCAACATTTTTATAAGTCATAACAACCTTATCACCTTCATCGCGCACGCGCGCAAAAGAATGTTCACCAGTATCAAACATTGTACGACGCATTTTGATTTCCGGTTTTACACAAACCGCACCAATGCTTGCAAGTTTTTCACGAATTTCGTCTTTATTAATGTCTAGATATTGTGCTTCAATCTCGTTTCCCATATTTATATAATACACAATATCTTTTGCTTTTTAAATCAAATCCGAATTAAGGTAGTAATAGTATTCCAAAAGTTCTGGCGAATAGTTTTTGATTATGCCATCCGGCAAAACAAGCATACGAGTAATGCCGATTTGTTCAACAAATGAAGGATTGTGCGAAACAACAATCAAAGTTCCAGTATAGTCCTTGAAATTTTCACCAATGATTTTTTGCGTTTCTGGATCAAAATGGTTCGTTGGTTCATCCAAAATAACGACGTTCGCACGTTGCATTAAAATCTTGCAAAGAGCTACACGAGCCTTTTCGCCAGGACTTAATACTTCAACTTTTTTATTAATATCATCATCAACAAAAAGGAAGTTTGACAAAATTCCACGAATTTCGGTGTCTGTATAATCATGACTTTGAACGTTCTCCATAACCGTTCGGCGTTCATCCAAAATTTCAAGCTCCTGCGCGTAATATGCAATATTTGTTTTTTGATTAATAATAACCGAGCCATCTTTTGGATGTAGTTTTTCGACAATGAGTTTTAGAAGGGTTGATTTACCAATACCATTCTCGCCAACGACAAGAAATTTTTCACCACGATTTAAACTGAATGACAATTTTTCATATAGATTTTCAGCATCTTCGTAGCCAAACGTAACATTCTGAAGTTCAATTGGCGTGCGGCCGCTTAAACTCTTCGGAGTCGTATCAATTGAAATCTTTTTATATTCCTTTGTTCTCTCTTCGAGTTCGGCGATCTTTTTAGCTAATACTTTTTCACGCTGATACCCCATACCAATCAAGGCAGTATTTGAGCGTTTTGCGGCGCGAGCACGATTAACGAATTCTTGAATACGTTTAATCTCACGTTCTTGTTCAGTAATACGACGATCCTTTGCCGCCATCTCAGCTGCATATACTTTTTTGAATGTTGCATAGTTTCCGTCATATACGGAAATTTTATGTTCCGTTTTATCGACATACAAAGTTTTGTTCGTGACTTGATTTAGAAAGTCTTGATCGTGCGAAATAACCAAAACCAATCCATCATAGTGACGTAAATAGTTAATTACAAAGTTCTTAGTTTTGACGTCGAGGTGGTTTGTTGGTTCATCCAAAAGCAAAACTGGTGCATTCTCAAATAAAACACGAGCGAATGCAACTTTTGATTTTTGACCACCAGACAAATCCTTCATACGCATTTCGGTAAGATCACCGAGATTCATTTTTTCAATAATATCAAGAATAATCGTATCAGCTTTGTATGGATCATATGATTCCATTAAATCTTGCAGATCATTAATGCGATCCATAATAACCGTACTATTTGGATATTTGGCAAGTTTTTCGTATTCTTCGTTTAGTTTTTCCTGAATTTCATCGATTGGGCGTGCTTTATATATATAATCCCAAACAGTAATATCATTAGCGTCTTCGGGAATTTTAATTTCTTGCGGCAAGTATCCAACACGATTGTAAGGAAAAGTTATCTCACCATCATCGAGTTTTTGAATACCGAGCAATACTTTGAAAAATGTAGTTTTGCCTGCACCATTAACGCCAACAACGCCCGCTTTATCATCGCGTTCGAGATGAAAATTACAGTCATCATAAATGACTTCCGTTCCGAACGACAGATGTAAATGCGAACCATTCATGACTAATATTTTAGCACGTTTTGTTTTACTGAATAAGCGCTAGGAAATCGTCCTCAGAAATGGACGGAATGCCAAGTTTTTCCGCTTTGTCCGTTTTACCTTTTCCTGGTTTTTCGCCAGTAATTAAGGCTGTTGTATTTTTCGTAACAGAACTCGTGATTGTCGCACCAAGTGCGCGTAGTTTATCTTCGGCTTCTTCTCGACCCATGCTCTTCAAGGTTCCAGTAACGATATAACTTTTTCCAGTTAACGGAAGTGTTGATGCGTCAACATGAACAGGGCTCATACCAAGACTTTCGAGCTCATCAAGTAGTTTTAAATTATCTTCATCGGCAAACCAAGCAAGAATAGACTCAGCAACAGTTTCGCCAATATCATTAATTTCGAGAAGTTCATCTTTTGTGACATTTTTGAGTTTTTCAATCGAACCAAAAACGCGATCCAAAACAGTTGCAGTTTGGGCGCCGACATGACGAATTCCGAGTGCGGTAATAAATTTATTTAGCGCTGGAGTTTTTGATTCTTGAATTGCATTAACAAGGTTCTTTGCTGATAACTCTGCAAAACGCTCAAGTTGTGCAACTTTTTCAACTTTAAGGCGATACAAATCGGCGATAGAAGAAACAAGACCAGCATCAATCAATGCGGTAACATTTTTCTCGCCAAGACCTTCGATGTTTAACGCAGGTTTTGATGCGTAATATTCGATTGCACGCTTCAAAATCAAATCAGATGTTTCGCCTTTAACACGATAGACAACTTCACCTTCTGGACGATAAAAATCAAGTTCAGGATATTGTTCCTTTAAAGCCTCTTCATAACTAAAAGGCTTTGTGTCGGCTGGGCGTAGCGACGTTAAAACCTCTTTAACTTGAGGAATAATATCACCAGCTTTATAAATAATAACCGTATCGCCAATACGAATTCCAAGACGTTCAATTTCATCTGCATTATGTAAACTTGCATGACGAACAGTTGAGCCAGCTACTTCAACTGGATCCAAAATTGCGACCGGAGTTGCTGCACCAGTACGACCAATCGTAATTACAATATCACGAACTTTTGTTGTTGATTCTTCGGCTGGGAATTTAAACGCAACTGCAGCGCGTGGAGTTTTACCAACGATACCCAAACTATCATAAATTTCACGATTATTAATTTTAATAACCATACCATCCGTATTAAACGGCAAACCTTTACGATAGTCATCAAGTTTATGAATATATTCAAATAATTCTTTAGTTTGATTTCCTTTCCAAACTAGGTCCTCATTTGAAGTTCTAAACTTCATTGCGCGAAGTTTTTCATAGGCTTCTTTATGTGTAGGCAAATTTGGCTTAACTAAATCATATGCCATGAATTTTAATGGGCGAGATGCGGCAATTTTCGGATTAAGCTGGCGAATTGAACCGGCTGCAAGATTGCGTGGATTTGCGAATTCTTTTTCACCCATCGCGCGTTGTTTTTCTTGGATTTTTTCGAAATCATCTTTAAAAATAATAATTTCACCACGGACTTCAACTTCACCCGGCTCATCGATGCGGATTGGAATGTTTTCGATTGTACGAACGTTCATAGTAACATCTTCACCAACAAGACCATCGCCACGCGTTACAGCTTGAACAAAAAGCCCATCCTTATAGTGGAGAGAACAAGCAAGTCCATCCATTTTAATATCGGTGAAAAATTCCTCAATTCTGTCACCAGGAATTAGTTTTTCGTTTCGAGTAATCCAGTCACGCACTTCCTCTTCTGAGAAAACATCGGCAAGAGAAATCATACGTTTTTCATGTGTAACTTTCGAAAATTTATCAAGCGGTTTTCCGGCCACACGCTGTGTTGGAGAATCTGGCGTGATTAATTCTGGAAATTCTTCTTCAAGTTTCGACAACTCATGTTTTAATGAATCCGCTGCCGCTTCAGACATGGTTGATTCATCTAATACATGATAATGATAACGATAATCGTTGATTATTTCGCGAAGTTTTAAAATTCGCTCTTCAGCCTCACTTTTCTTCATAATCAAGCATCCAACGGTAGTAGATATACAAGTATGTTGTTACGTAAATTACAGTGAGGATGGTCATAATTGAAAGGATTAATGGAATGAACGGAATTCCGGCCGCCCATTCGTACGTCTTTATCCAAAGATCAAGCAAGATAAACGGAACCATAATTACGGTCCACATAATTGCAAGCGCAATGAACAAGCCAAGCAAACGAATAATGAATTTAATTCTGCGACCCATCATCAAATCATGTGCCGTGTGAATTGCTTTCATTGGATAAAGCCCTGGCGCACTAACTGCGACCATTGCAACAACTGAGCTGGATAGGAGATATCCCGAAATAGCAAACATCAAAACTGAGAATAGGAAGAATAATAATGCGTAGAATGGTGTTGCCAAGAAATTGGTTTGAACCGCCGTTGAATATGCAACAATAAAGATAAAGATTGGGATACATTCAAAGAAAATAATTGCAAGAACAATAAACGTTGAAATGATTGGCGCGCATGCGTTATATAACGCGTCACGAAGTTTAATAACGTGACCAGCGAATCGATGACGCAAGACATAAATCGTTACAAGCCATACGATCAAAAGAATAATAATCAAAAACATTGTTTGTGATTCTGACATCGTAGTAGATAAGCCGCCAGTTGTGATTGTTGAGACGAGCAAAAGACCCGCTTTTGGAACGGCACCAAGTTTACCATCCAAAACTGATTCGCTGGTTTCGTCGAGAACATCCTGGAATTGTTTGTACATTGTTTCATTCATAAGACCAACAAGAATGATGTTTGCAATTACTACAAAAACCAAAAGAAGACCAAAAATTTTCTTATTTTTAAAGATGACACTAAAGGTTTTTGCAAGATGCGCCATTATGCCCGGAACTTGCAATTCCCTAATATAATCTTCACGATATGAGCGTTTAAAAGATTTGTGTAGTTTTACGCCTTTGTAACGGCGACTTTTAAATTTCTCAAGTTTTTCTTCAAAAATCTTCTTTTTTGAATTTTCTTTAGCCTTTTTAGAAACTTGTTTTGCCATGTTCTAGCCTTTCGATTCTCTTTTCAATTGGTGGATGTGTACTAAATAAGTTATTAAAGAATCCTTTACGAAGCGGATTATTAATATACATCGCTTCGGCGGCTGAGTTTTGACTTTTCATCGGTTGTGAATGCGATTGAAGTTTCTTGAGGGCCGAGATCATTCCTTCTGGATAGCGAGTAATATTAACTGCGGATGCGTCGGCTAAATATTCGCGTTCACGAGAAACAGCCATTTGTGCAATTGATGCGAGAATCGGGGCTAGAATTGAGGTTACGATCATAATGATTGCACCAACTGGACTGCGTTCCTCATCGCGTCGACGATCGCCATAGAAAATCATTCTTGATGCGAAATCAGCCAACATACCAATGGCACAGGTTAATCCAAATACGATAAGCGAAACACGGATGTCGTAATTTTTAACGTGAGACATTTCATGTGCCATAACAGCCGTAAGTTCTTTATCATCCATAATATCAAGTAGGCCAGTCGTTGCGGCAACGATTGAATTTTTTGGATCACGACCACTTGCAAATGCGTTTGGCGCAGAATCTTTAATGATATATACTTTCGGCATCGGAAGGCCAGTTGTTATACTTAGATTTTCAACTGCATTATATAGTCTTGGACAATCCTTTTTTGTAATCTCCTTAGCACCAGTCATCATAACTGTTAAGGAAATTGCAGAAAAGTATTGAACTAAAGCATAAATAACCGAAACGGTGACAGCCCAAATTACAATCCACCAGTCATTATAAAAATATGCAAAAGCAGCAGAAATCGCCGTAATAAAAGCAACAAAACCAATCATTAGAAAAACGGTTTTTCTTTTATTTGCGGCGATCTGCTTATACATTTTGGGTCCTAATTAGAACTTTACGCTTGGAGCGTTATTGATTGTTTTGAGTTCATCTTCAGAAACTTCGTAGTATTCGCGTTTCTTAAAATGACCAAACATTGAGTTTACAATGTTGAGTGGAAAAAGACGAATCTTGGTGTTGATTTCTTTTGCACCAGCATTGTAGAAACGGCGTGCTGCTTGGATTTTATCTTCAGTATCAGTGAGCTCTGAAGAAAGTTGTTTGAAGTTTTCGTTTGCTTTGAGTTCTGGATATGACTCAGTAACAGCCATAAGACGGCCAAGTGCACCCATAAAACCTTTATCTGCAGCTGCAGTATCGGCAACTGTACGAGCACCCATCATCTTTGCGCGTGCTTCAGCGACAGCCTTGATAGCTTCAGTTTCGTGTTTTGCGTAGCCTTTAACAACTTCAACGAGATTTGGGATTAAATCTGAACGACGTTTGAGTTGGACAGTAATATCTGACCATGCTTCATCAACACGTTCGTTGGTTTTTACCAAACCGTTATACATTGCAACAATAGCGATAATAAGTACGACTAGAATCGCTATAATGATGGCAGCAATTATCATTATTTTTTCTCCTTATTTACATATATAATTATACACTTTTTTAGCATGAGTTCAACTCATTAGAGTAGAACTAAAACTAAGCCAATAACCGAGATCGTCATGAATGAGATTTTTCTAATGACCACTTTTTTACTGAGATTTTCCTTGAAGAATTTAGGTAGGAATTTTGTGCCAATAAATGCAATTAGGAATGAGAAACATCCCTGAAAACCATCGATAACATTAATCATCGTGATTGGAAGGACGGTGTTTGCAAAATTAACAAGAAATGTCGCAATTGAACAGAATAATTCATTTGACATATTAATCGCAAAGAAGCTTTTTCCGCGTCTTTTTATTAGTCGTTTAAACCTGTCACGGTTTTCTTTGTTCAGGATAATTAATAGGCCAATCAAAATTAGCCCAATTTGGTAGAAAAATACGCAGCTATGATATTCGACATGACGAATTGCAACATCCATTAAGAAATAGTAGAGAGAATATAAGATTGATGAGCACATAACGAGAACGAATGCCTGATATCTTCCCTGTTTTTTTCGACTCTTAACACCAAAACTAATCCCGACCGCAGAAAAAATCACAATCGCCGAACCGATTAGTTGTCTTGGCGTAAAAACCTCATCAAAGCATGCAGCGGAAAGCAGATATGTAAATACCGGGGTTAGCTGAAACATTGTGATGATAATTGAAGCATCGTTTTTCTCGAGCGCATTAAAATAAAGGAAGCATGCCAAGATATATACAATGGCCGCGCCGATTGATGCTGAGATTGCGACTAGATCAAGCTCAATATGGAAGCCAGATAAAATTAAGGTTACAGGGATAAAAAATAGTCCAGAGAGTAACGATGAGAAAATCAACATCGAGCAGATGTTATTATCCTTGTTTGAGCCTTTCGACAACAAAAACTTATCAAAATGACTTCCACAGGCGTAAAGAAATGTCGCAGCAAAAGAGGCTAAAACATAAATCAGCATAATTATATATTACCATAAGTTTTTTACACTAAGCACCAAAAAACCCGATTAAGGGGGGTTAATCGGGTTTAGATGGTGCGAATGAAGAGACTCTAACTCTCGACCTCTTCCTTGGCAAGGAAGCGCTCTAAACAACTGAGCTACATTCGCATATGAATCTATATTAACTCATGAGGACGCAAAAGTCAAGTTATTTCCTTCCTCTCGATAAAAACAAAAAAACGAGAACAAAAAAAGAATCGCCGACTCTTCGTTTTATCCATCTAGACAAAACAATAAAATATGCTATCATAAAAGCATAAATATTATAAAAACAAACAGATAAAAATATGGAAATTATAATACAATCTCTAATCTTGGTTGTCGGTTTTGTGCTCTTGATCAAGGGTGCCGACGTCCTTGTTTCCGGCGCATCTTCAGTTGCCGCAAACTTTAAAGTATCAAAAATGTTAATCGGGCTTACCATTATCGCCTTCGGTACGAGCTCGCCAGAACTTGCGGTCTCAATCAGTTCGCTTCTTAGCGGCACAACCGACATGCTTCTTGGTAACGTAATCGGTAGTAATGTGATGAACATTCTCCTCTTAGTTGGCGTCGGCGCATTAATTTGTCCGATTATCGTTAAGCGTGCCACCGTTGCAAAAGAACTTCCGATTCTTCTTTTAATTTCAACTGCCCTTGTCGTCTTATTCTTAGACATCTCACTTGCTAACGGCACGACTAATGAAATTACTCGTGGCGATGCGATTATCTGTTTGTTATTCTTTGGAATCTTCTTATATTATCTTATTAGTCTCGCAATTCGCAATCGCGAATCAAAAGCTGGCAAAAATGAAAAACCAGAATACAAACTTGGTAAATCTTTCCTTCTTACAGGTGTTGGTCTTGCCGGAATCGTGCTTGGTAGCCATTTCGTCGTCGACAGTGCTTCAACGATCGCTTCAACAATTGGCGTTTCACAACGTATGATTTCCCTCACCGTTGTCGCACTTGGTACGTCTTTGCCTGAACTCGTTACAACTATTACTGCTGCACGCCGCAAAGAAACCGATCTTATTATCGGTAATATTATCGGTAGCAACATCTTTAATATTTGTATCGTTCTTGGTCTTCCAGTTGCACTCTTCGGAACCGTTACGCCGGAAAGCTTCCAGATGATTGATTTAATTATGCTTGTTGGTTCCGCCGCACTTCTCTTCCTCTTCGCAAGAAACGATCATAAAATTAGCCGTTTTGATGGTCTTATCATGCTCCTTGCATTTGTTGCCTACTATGCATTCATTATTTATCAAGGAGTTATAGCATGACCTGGCTTATTCTTACCGTAGCGGCATCAATTGCAACCGCATTTTGCGTATTCTTCGATAACTATTTAACCGACGTATTCTTTAAGGGCAAACTTGCACAGGCCCAGAAGATGTTCTATGCACCTGCATATGCTCTTACTGCATTTATTCTATTCTTGCTTTTCCCTATCGAGGCAGTTCCGATCATTGTCGCCTTAATGCTTATCGCGGCCGGTATCATTTCATCAATCAGTGCAGTCCCATATTATATTGCGCTAGAAAAAGATGACACGACAAACATTACATTACTTCAGCAGTTTGCACCAATTTTCTATTTAATCTTTGGTCGCTTCATTCTTGGCGAATCAATTTCTGGCGGAAAATTATTAGCATTCTTAATCGTATTATCGGCGCCACTTCTAATTATTTTCACATCACGTCGTCATGGTAAAAATACCGAAATTAAAACCGCAGGCTTTGTTCTTACAAACGTTGCAATTGCCGCACTCGCACATACAATCGCTGCGAAGGCTGGCGCGGACTGTGATTCCATAACTATGATCTTCTACCTCATGATTGGTAAGGTCGTTGGTGATGGTATATTGCTTGCATTTAATAAAAAATGGCGTGATCGTTTTAAATATGTCTCAAGACGCTATCGTAAAAGTTTTGGCTATTGGAGTAGTCTCACAGCAGATCATTTACTATATATTATTCATGAGTTTACTTATTACACTGCGCTCGTTATGGCACCTACCATCGCCATCGTCCCGGCTGTCCTTAAAACAATTACACCAATTTTCGTATTCTTCTTTGGCGTTATTCTATCTATTCTCTGGCCAAGTTTCGGACGTGAGAAGGTCACAAAGAAAAGCATCACGATTCGCCTAATCGCGACGACTCTCGCCGCGGTTGGTGTTGCACTTATGCAGATGTTATAAAAATGAAAAGGCGGAGCTTATCCGTCTTTTTTAATGCAAAAAATAAAACCCATTGGGTTTTATAATTTGGAGGCACCTACCGGAATTGAACCGGTGTACGCGGTTTTGCAGACCGCTGCGTAACCACTCCGCCAAAGTGCCATGTACCTATTTTATCACAGATTCTTTAGGATTGGTTCGTTTACTTTAGATAATTTACCGGCTTTTTTAATTAGGGCCTCGACTTGAGCTTGTTTGATACGTGTTTCTTTTACGGAATATGCATCGCGTTTTTGGAGAAGTTCGTTATAAAATTTTGTATGTTTTGCGGTTTCCCAAAAAATCTCTTCCCCGGCAACACCTTTACTATGCCATGGTTTTGTAAATAAATTATAGTGGACGATACGTGATGTTCTTGGTTGTTCGCCTTTTACTGGAGCAGCATTCCAATTTGGATTCAAATGCTTAATTTGTCCTCGACAAATAAAATTTAAGTAATCCTGATCTGGTGCAACAAGATCTGCTTTGTATTTTTCAATAAGATCAATCATTTGAGTCATAAAACGAATCTTGCGAAGTCTTTTTAGATTTAGAAGCAAAACACCAGAATTAACATATTCCTTGCATGGAATACCAAGTGCGTTCTCGACATAGCCGCGAAATTCTGGAATTTCTTCGACCTTAGGATCGACCGTGGCGCCAATCGCATAATCTTCGACATCAATATCATATAGTTTGGCGACATCATCCATAAATATTACATCACTATCAACATAAATTGCCTTTGTATACATTGGAAATAGACGAGCAATGAATAAGCGGTAATAATAAACAGCCGACGAAAAGAAATCACCAGAACCAGTCATTTTTGAGCAGTACATACTAATTGTACGAAGCGACAAACTGTGTGTCATTTTTTTGAATTGGATTTCACAGTTCGACGTTACAAGACTGCGCAAGCGAAAATAATTCTTAAATGAAAGCCCGTCGTGCAAAACAATTACACGATAACGATTTTTTGGTTTAGAATGTTGAATTAGCGAAGCAATTGTGCATGCAGCATATGCAGCATAATCATTATTGATAGTCAAAAATACAGGAACGACTTTGCGTCCTTTAATTAGACTTTTTCCTGTATTGAAAATACTCATAGCTGCTCCTCTTAGAATATTTTACCATAGAATCATAAGCTTCTTTTGCTAATTTGGCACGATTCTCATCATCAGACAACTTTGGATCTGGATAGAAAGGTCCATCCATATAAACTTTGATATCTGGACGCGCTTTATTCTTTTTCTTTGATTTGTGATAAGTTGTTGTCATCGTAAAAATTGGAATATTATTGCGTACCGGATATTTAAATGAGCGATCCCCAGCTGGAAATTCACGGATTTTAGTATAGTATGGCCAAACATGTGCCTCTGGATAAATAACCAAACAGTTTTTCTGTTTTAGACGATAATCAATTGCATCATTAAACTCCGCTTTTTGTTCCGGATTCTTACCTAATGGCATGGCGCCAAGATATGGTAATAACTTACCAATGAAAGGGATGCCGAGATTTGCTGGACTGCAAATTGTGTAAATATGCCGATCAGCAACAATTGCTGGCGTAAAACAGTCATGAAATGGGTGCGTGTGGTTTGCATAAATTACATAGCCTGTCTTTTTGGCCGCTTTGAGCACTTTTCGATTTTCGATTTTGGCATGAAGATAGAATTTAACATAAAAACGAATGAAGAGTTTAAAAACGCGATATAAAACAAAACTATATAATTTCACGAACGGATTTTTGCGAATAAAAACATATCCATCTTTTAGTTCAACTTTATTGTGAGTTTTCTTTTGTTCGTCGGTTTGAATCGGATCATCCTCGGTCGAAGCATAATAGAACACGCGTTCGCTTTCAGGTAAATCTCCTTCGAATAGTTTTGCTTTTGCCATTTTATTCCTCGTCAATATTAATTAGCTCGCAATCACGACTACCGTAACCATGTTCTGCAGCAACTTCAATCGTATGCTTACCATTTAACGAATTTACGCGTTCCATAAAATGTTCTTTGCCTGGGTCATCTGATTTTTCAATCAAATCCATACACGCTTGGTCGATTGCAACTGGATCAAGTGATGCCAAAATACCAACATCTTTCATGCATGGATCTTCAGCAACAGAACAACAATCACAGTCAACAGACAAATTAACCATCATATTAATAAAGGCCATTTTACCGTCGAAGTAATTAACTACAGTTCCAGCAGCATCAGCCATAGATTCAAGAAACGCATTTTGTTCTGGCATATGTTCCCAACATAGTTTTTTATCCTTCGTGTAACCTGCAGAATGAATCCAAGCTTTACCACGATTTGAAGCGACGCCAATCGAAAGCTGTTTTAATGCTCCACCAAAGCCACCGGCTGGATGTCCTTTGAAGTGCGCTAAGACCAACATTGAATCGTAGTTTTTGAGATGGTTGCCAACGAAGTTTTGTTTAATTGCTTTACCATTTGGAATCTCAAAAACAATATCGTCATCTTCGGCGTCCATAATATCAACATCAAAATATTTATTCCAACCGTGTTCTTCAATCACCTTTTGATGTTTATCGGTTTCGTCACGTTCACTGCCAGGATATGCTGTATTTGTCTCGACAACCGTGCCATTAACATGCTCGATAATATCTTTAACAAATTCCGGTTTAACGTAATTTTGATTTCCTTTTTCGCCGGAATGTAGTTTTACTGCAACCTTGCCAGGTAATTCTATGTTTAGTTTTTCATAGAGCCGAATTAAACTTTCTGGCGAAATGTTTTTTGTAAAATAAACTTTTGATGACATTTATTCCTCCTCTTTTTTGCGAACCTTAAGATATAGTTTGCCAAGACCAACGAAAATGGCGGATAACAAAATTATCATATAAAATACGCCGACTCCTAAGGTCTCCTTGTTTACTACGGAGAGATCAAAGCCAAACCAACCGGTTGGAGCTTTGTAATTAAGGAAGTTATATGGTGCTGGACCAGCGCGCCAGACATAGCCATTTTCCATAAGAATAATAACGAAACCAACATAAAGGAGCGGCGGGATAATTGCATAGAAAACATGTTTATTTTCCGATTTATATGCTTTATCAAATAAGATAAAGTCAATAATTGCAAGAATTGGCATAACGAAGTGAACACAAAGACTTCCGGCGCCATTATAGAGATATGCAGTAATAAATCCTTCGTCGTATGTTGGTGCCAAGATAAGCATATAGACTAAGAATGTAAGCGTAATCGAAATGGTTGCAAGGAACTTAACAAGGTACGTTTTATTAGACATGATACCTTTTTCTTTTTTAGCCTTTACAATATCGTTAATGATTGAGATGACAAGCATGACATCCATAAAAACGTTTGAAAGGTTTGTGAAATAGGTAAATGAAGAGTCGTCAAAATTACGACACATGCCATAAATTGATGCGATAACTGCAATTATTTTAAGCGCGAGTGCGATTTTGGTTTCTTTTTTCATACTATATATTATACCCTATTTGCACCTCATAATCGAGGAGCCAGTGTATATAATATATTATTTGTCTTCTAGATGATAGACGTAGACTGTTTCATCATTAATAACCATGAAGTCTGCTTGTTTACCGATTTTTCTTTCGACATAGAGAATTGGCTGCTCAGTATTATCGCGGACATCAACCAACTCATCAAATTCATTAACAGTAATTTCGTTTTTGAAATTTTGACCAATTTTTGTTACGTCAGTTTCAACAACAATGCGATCATATTCTTTAAGGATTTTTGCAAGTCGTGCGTCGTATGGAGTTTTTAATCCTTCATAACTATTTAGTAGAACAATTGTTTTAATGATATAAACGATCGCCATGAGAACCAAAATTCCACCTAATCCAACATAGACAAAATCTAGTTTGAGTTTTGATTCACCAGTTAGTTCGACAACTGAATTAATTGGGTTGTTTACTTTAATATCTAATGTATGCTCGCCTAGAGGAATCGTAGTACTCAATTCCCTGACTTCTTTGAAAATTTCTCTTCCGTCATACATTGTTTTTTCTGTGATATACATGACAGTTTTGACGGATGCATCAACAGAAACGCCATAGTTTTGTTTGTAGTTTTCAACGTGTCCGTTATATTTCTTGTAATCAATATTAACTTCTTCGTTAAGAATCAAATCTTTTTCTGCGATTAAATCAGCCTTCTTATCCATTTCCTGGAATTCTTTCGTGTAGAGAACACTTCCATCAATTCCTGGTTCTTTGATTGTAAGAATGGATTTTACTTCGTAATCATATTTTGTTTTTGCGTCTTTATTAAACTTAAGTTCATAATTATAGTTCGCTTTAACGTAGTCGATTGTCGACGAAATATAACCGTAGCCGGATTCCTGAAAATCTTTAGTATATATTTCATCCTTGTTCATATATACTTTGTAATCAGTTACACTCTTTTCAATTTTATTGATGGTGTAAGTGCTTTGTTTTTTAAAACCAAGATAAAGTGGAACGAGCGAAATAAGTGACAAAACAATAAAAACAACAATACTAATATTTAGTTTGTGCTTGACTTGTTTTCTTTTATCTAGCCTTTTCTGCACATCTTTACTTGTTTCAGTTTTCTTCGTTTTTTTCATTTTCGCCACTCCGTTATTTTATTAATTCACTTATCCAGATCGTCGGATAACCTATGTATTTTATGTTTGTTCTAACAATGCCAATTATTTCGTCATTCGTTACGATCCAGTTGTCAACTTCGGAATTATTATCGCCTTTGGTTTTAATATAATATGACTCGTTTTCTCTTTCGATCGACACTATTCTATGTACGACTCTTTTGTTTTCTTTCTTAAATACAATTATATCACTTATGTTTAATTCGGACGGATCGGTTTTTTGGTAGATAACCGCGTCGCCCTTACAAATTGTACTCTCCATCGATCCAGAGCCAATTGCAATTATGCTATATGTAAAATATCCGCAGCAAAGATAAATTGTAACAGACATCATTATTCCAACAATTACGGTCGGAATGAGATAATGTCGTTTTTGTTTTGGGCTTTCAACTCGATGTTTTACATAGATGTTCACCAAATACATGCAAAGACACCAGTTAAATACAATATTAAGTAGAATATATAAATATGCTGGAATATCTGGAATAATTGGCGTTAGGAAGATTGGAAGTTCCGTAATAAGCCTATACGCAATAGTTGGTTTGTGACCCGCTTTTAGAGACAAGAAAGTAAGCAATGCATTTTTAAAAATACTCGGAATAATACAGTTTGCGAGAAGATAAATAATTCCTACGTTGGTACTTAGATCATATTGGTACAGATTTAAGCTAATATCAATAAAAACAAAAAGAATTACAGAAAGTGTTAGGAGTGAGATTTTTTCTTTAATTCGGTGATTTAAAATATATCTTAGAATTTCACTACTAACAATAATAATTATTACCGGGACAATGTTTCTTAGAATAATATCAGGTCTAAGACCATAACTGCTTTTTAAAAATCCAAAAATTAAACCGGATAAATAATAGAACAAGACATAAAAGATTGATGCGTTTGCAACAACCAATAACACATCTTTCAAATATCTATGATCACGTTTTTCAAAACCAACTTTTAAGAACTTAATCAAAATCACGACAAGCGCAAGAACTATGCCGGTGATGATATAAAAATTACTTACATGCAAAAAGAGGATATTTATGAGGAATAACAGTATTGCAAATATTTCGAACATTGCAATCCCCCTATCCCTGCCACTCCTCATGGAATATCCTTTATTAAGATTACTTATTTGACTAGTTTTGTGAGAAGATAATGATTGCATCAATATCATCAACAGTTACATCATCTTTTGGTAATTCTTCGACAGTAGTGTCTTTGTCGTAAGTGACTGTGATTTTGCAGCCTTCGAGTTTTTCGCCAGCTGCTAGAGTTTTACCAGTAGCGATTGCTGCACCATCTGGATCGGTAACTTTTACGCTAACATTTTTACAAACGTTTTCTGCATCGGTTGTAGCGTTGTCGCCTTTTCCGGTACATGTTGGATTGCTGATTGTAACGTCTGTAATGATGGCATCAAATGTACCAGCGTTTACAATATCAAATGTGTATTCTGAAACTTGGCCTGGTGTATCAAATTCTGATTTAAGACCTTCGATTAGGGTTGTGCTTGGTTTGATTTCTGGAGCGTCAATTTCTTTTGCGGTCATTGCTGAAGATTTTGCAAGTTCCTCGAAATGAATATCCCATGCTTGACCTTTGACAACTGCACTACCTTTGATTTCGAGTGTTTCTGAAAAGGCTGCATAACCTATAGATAGACCTAAGACTGAAATAATTAGTGCTGCGAAAGCAACAATTTTTAGATTTCTATTTTTCTCCATAAGTTTTTACCTCTTCTTTTATTAATTAATCTTTTTTTTATGTTTTATTTTATTTTACTTTTTAATTGGTAGGGCAGGTAGGAATCGAACCTGCATTGTATCCTTAGAGGGGATATGTCCTATCCGTTGAACGACTGCCCCATACCATGGATATATTATATCATACCTTCAGTGTAGGTCCCGACCATTTAGGGAGAAAACCAAAAAGGGTTTTGCTTATAGCAAAATGTTTAGGTTAAATCGTTCCTCAAACTATAGTTGCTATGAAAACGAAAACCCTTCTTGTTTTTAATGTTTTCTCTGTTTTTATTTTTGGGCCGTATAACCTTACACTCTAAATATATTTAAGCATAGGTTTTTTTAAAAATCAATATATTTTTACTAAATTACACGCGATACTTCGTCGAGAGTTGTTTCGCCACGAAGAGCTGCAATGATACCCTTTTGTTCAAGGGTTAACATGCCGTTTTTACGGGCAACTTTTTCAATTGCGTTTGTATTAATATCTTGAATACTACCAGTAATGAAGCCTTGGATATCTTCGGAAACAATTAACTGTTCCATGATTGCCTTACGGCCGTTATAACCAAAAACGTTTTCTTGAGTTTTGATTGGATCATATAGGCTAATATGATTCATATCGATTCCCTCGAGATATCTTGCCGGAACACCCTCTAGGGCCGTGCGGATATAATTCGCTTCTGCTTCAGTTGCATCGCGCTTCTGCTTTGGTTCGGAAAGAGTGCGAAGAAGACGCTGTGCAATAATGAGACGAATTGAGCTTGCGAAGATTGGGTTAACGCCAATAAGATCGATCATACGTGAGAAAGCGGCAGAGGTTGAGTTGGCGTGGAAAGAACTCAAAACCAAGTGACCTGTAATTGAAGCTTGAATTGCAGTTTTTGCAGTATCGGCATCGCGAATCTCACCAACCATCACTACGTCAGGATCGAGACGAAGAACTGAGCGAAGACCGTCGGCAAATGAACCGCCATGGTTTGTTTCAATTGGAATTTGAGAAATACCAGTAATACCATATTCGATCGGATCCTCAAGCGTAATAATTTTACGTTCGGTTGAGTTTAGTGCGTTCAAAATGGAATACAAAGTTGTTGATTTACCGGAACCAGTAGGACCTACCATTAAAACGAGACCGCGTGGGTGATAAATAACACTATTAATTTCATTTTTCTCTTCTTCGGTTAGACCGAGGAGATCAATATTAAGAAGAGATTCGTCAAAGTTAAACAAACGGAGCACAGCATCTTGACCATAAAGTGTTGGAATTGTTTCAACACGAATATTCAAAAGGTGCGATGCACCATCACGGAAGATATCTTTTTGCATGTGGCCAGATTGCGGCTTGTTTGATGCGGTCGAAACGTTTGCGCGAGAGCTAAGCTCGCCCATGAAAATACGATATTTGTCACGATCAATATTTGCGACTGGGTGAAGCATACCGTCAACACGCATACGAATACGAATTTCGCTGCGCATATTTTCGATGTGAATATCAGATGCGCCGAGTTTGTCGGCTTGCTCAATGAGATAATCGAAGACTTGCTCGGTAGAAACCGAATCAAGGGTTTTGGAAACCGAAGCAATCGTTTCAGAATCGCCTTCGTCGGCAATTAAAATATCATCATAAATAACTTCTTTTGGCGGATCGTAGCGTAGAATAAATACTTTATACGCGGAGCCGGAAATGAGATAAAAATCAGCACGTTCACCTTGATCGAGATAAGCCTGGCGCATTTCGCCAACCAAATTGTTTGGAGTTTGGCTTGTGATCATGAATTGATAATGCTTTTCATCACCACCGCGTTGCAATGGGATGATGAAGTTTTTATGCATTTCTTCAACGGTCAAAAGATTTGGAACGAGTTCGACATCGTTCTCAAATTCACGAGTATCAAGATATGGGAGACCTAAAAGTCTCGCACGATTCGCGGTTGCATTTTCTTCATTATCGCGACGCTTTTCTTGAATATTTTGCTCATCCATACCATATATTATAACATAAGCATAATAATTCTTAAATAAATGATTAGTATTTTTCTTTGTTTTATGATATAATTTTTTCATGGCAAGAAAAATAACGTTAAAACCTGTTGCTAAGCAAAATCGCAACAACAACCACAAGCATAGCGACAAGCGCAAACATCCAAACTTGAAGAACGGTCGCTAATAAAAATCCCCTTTCTATGGGGATTTTTTGTTGGAGTTTCTATTTTTCAAATACTTCCATTACCTTTGGCATTTCACTACCAAATCTAACAATATTGGAAACTTTTATATTCTGTTCCTTACATAATTCATTATATTTATCGTCCCAAGATAATTTATAAGCATTATTAATATCAAATGCTCATAAAAAAACTAACTATTTATAGTTAGTTAATTACGAATGGTACACCCGGAGGGACTCGAACCCACGACCCTCTGTTCCGAAGACAGATGCTCTAATCCACTGAGCTACGGGTGCGTCCCTGTTATTATATCACGTTTTTGTTGTGGGTTGAAAATCCGTTTTGCCCATGCTAGAAAAATAGCGTGAAAAAATTTCTACATCCATCATTCCTTACTGTCTCGTTTTGCCTCGGTATTTTGTCTAGCATTTTCTTTGCTCATTTTATCCGAGTTGATTTTTTCTCTTCACCACTCTGGACTATCGTCGTTTTGCTTTGTTTTGCTTACGCTTGCATTTATTCCACAAAAAGTGTTCTAATTTTAACTTTTTTCGCAGGTGCAATTCTTGGTTTTTGCAGGACACATAGTGGCTTGGATGGGAAGACCACAACACCAGAACAGTGGTTTTGGGTCGCCGCCATTCGCGACTGGTTGCATGACCGAGTAATGAATACGATTGGTGAGCCAGAAGCAAATCTCGGCGTGGCATATTTATTAGGAATTAAAGATGACTTACCCAAATTATTATCCACAAATCTCAAATTGGTTGGGTTAACGCATATTGTTGTTGCCTCTGGAACACATCTTTCAATTTTGACGGATCTCGTTAAGAAGATTATGGGCAGAATTTCACGTTTTGGCGGTCTATTTTTCTCTCTTGTCTTTATTTTTCTTTTCATAGTAATGACTGGTTGGACGCCATCCATTTTGAGAGCCGGAATTATGTCTGGTTTTTCGATGTTGGCCTGGTATGTCGGGCGGCGCTTTGCGCCGTGGAGAATCATTTTAATTACAGCAACGATTTCACTTTTATTTGAGCCGGATTTTTTAACAAATCTTGGATGGCTTTTTTCCTTCACTTCTTTTATCGGGATCGCAATAGTTGGGCCAGAAATTAAAAAATTCTTCTACGGCTCCGGAGAACCGAATTTTGTTGCATCTATGATAATCACATCCGTGTCCGCAACTCTCCTCACACTTCCGCTCACACTCTACTTCTTTGGATCTTTTTCGCTTATTTCGGTCGTTGCCAACATTTTAATTCTGCCAACCCTCCCTTTTGTGATGGTCTGCACGCTCTTGTCTGGATTATTATCTGATATTCCAATTATTGGTAATATCTTTTCCTTCTCGGCTAGCCTAATCTTAAAGTTTCACATTTTTGTGATCGACTTTTTTGCGGCACAGACATATTTTGTTGTTAAAATCCCAATTTCCAATCCTTATATTTTTCTTCTTTATCCTGCAGTTTTGATTCCCGTTTTCATTTATTGGGTGCGGAGGTGGATTTTGAAGAGAAAATATGTTAAAATAAATTAAGTTTTTAATATCAAATTCAACGGAGAAAACTATGTCAGGACACAGTAAGTGGGCAACCACAAAACGCCAAAAAGCAGTCGTAGATGCAAAACGCGGTGCTTTGTTTACCAAAATCGGAAACCAGATCGCAATCGCAGCTCGTGCTGGTACCGATCCAAATATGAACCCATCTCTTGCAATGGTTCTTGAAAAGGCTCGCCTTGCAAACATGCCAAAAGCAAACATTGAACGCGCTATTGCTCGTGTTGCAGATAAAAACGCTGCAGCTCTTATTGAAGAAACTTACGAAGCTTATGGTCCTGCTGGCGTTGGTATTGTTATCGAGATTGCAACAGATAACAAAAACCGTACTATGCCTGAAGTTCGCCACACCCTCGAAAGAAATGGTGGTCGTATGGCAGATCCTGGATCAGTTATGTTCCAATTCTCCCGCAAAGGCGTTATTATGATCTCCGAAAAAGGCGAAGATGCTCTCATGACCGCACTCGATTGTGGTGCCGAAGATGCATCCGAAGAAGAGGACGGAATTGAAATTTTCACCGCCGCTTCAGATTTAATGAAGGTTCGCGCTGACTTGATTGCTGCTGGCCTCACCGTTACATCTGCAGAACTTAAATATGTTCCAAACAATACTGTTCCTGTTGAAGGCGAAGATGGCGAAAAACTCGAAAAGCTTCTCGACGCCATTGATGACCTCGATGACGTAGTTGCTGTTTACGAAAACGCAGAGTAATTACATCGAAGTTTCCCTAAAAAGCGGCCAGATTGGTCGCTTTTTTATTTTTGGGGTTTTAAAATATATGTTTTTGTGCTATAATTAGAAATGGAAGGGTGGCCGAGTGGTTGATGGCACTGGTCTTGAAAACCAGCAAGTTAATAGCTTCGCAGGTTCGAATCCTGTCCCTTCCGCCATACTAGCGGAAATAAAGGCAACTTTGTTTTCGGTAGTATGGCGTTTTTTATTGATTTTTCTCGAGAATATGATACAATTAAATTGCCCCACGGATGTGGGAGTTTAGTACATTACAAGGAGGTAGAAATATGGCAGTTTCTACACAACAAAGGGACCAACTCTTATTTGATGAATTATCTAATTTTGGGTTCATCATGGTTGAGTTCCCTCGCATATTGAGCGACGCCACCCAGGATTGGGATGGCAACATCATTTTATCCGATTATAGGTTCTCGGAAGAGACCAAGTCTATGTACCTCACCCTTTTGGGAGGTTACATCTTGATTTCAGAGTCTAAGCCAGAGAGTGAGGACGGGGTAGAGATAATTTCTCACCTTGTTCCAGTTGAAAGAGACAAAATTTTCGTCTCTGAATGTGCTATCTTTAGAGGATTAGCATCAACTTTATTCTTTGGCGAGATAGGCGGCTCTCTTGCATTAATGCCAGAGAGTGAAGGTGGTAGCCTTTTCGCTGGCCACCTATAACATAGACATCGCTCAATTACTATTTTCACCTACCGGGAACAATGTTCCCGGTTTTTTAAATGCTTCCTTAAGTTTTCAGAAACAAAAAAACACCCTCTGAAGGTGTCATGTTTGGTGGTACCAGGTGGGATCGAACCACCGATTCGTTAGAACGGTGGTTCCAGAAACAAAAAACACCCTCTGGAGGTGTCATGTTTGGTGGTACCAGGTGGGATCGAACCACCGACCTTGGGCTTATGAGTCCCACGCTCTAACCAGCTGAGCTATGGTACCAACTTTTGTTATTATAACACACGTTCGTGATATAATAAAGACATGAAAAATAAAAGTGGTTTTACAATCTTAGAATTAATTATTGTTGCCTTCTTTGCAACACTATTATTTATCTTATTCTTCGTACAAAAAGTTAATATTGACGCGATGGAACGCGACGAAGACCGCAAAACAGCCATCAATGCAATGTATTACGCTCTCGAGGAAGGATTCTATGCCCAGAACGGATATTATCCTGAAACGATTTCCGAAGACAATATCAAAATGATTGATCCAGCCTTCTGGACCGATCCACTCGGTGTCAACATGGGCGACGAACTAAGCTCCCTCTTCTACATTCCAGGCAACTGCGAAGAAGGAAAATGTAAAAGCTACGTCCTTAAAGCAGTTCTAGAAAAAGAAGATATCTACATCAAAAATAGCCGCAACTAAAAAAATTAGCCTCTTCATAAGAGGCTATTTTTTATTCTTCTTCTTTGTTGGATTTTTTATTCGTACGAATAAGTTTTGTGATACTGTTTAGATCGTCTGCATCAATTAATTCAACATATTGAAGTGTGTAGGTTGTTTCGTCGCCAACTGTAGCGAGACGGAATGTTCCCATTCCAAAGATTTTTTGAATAATACTGTTCTGATGGAAGCTTGCATCCTCAATCGAGGCTAGATCGATAACATTTTTCGACGTAACGACTGGAGAGATCATAATATATTGGATAACGCGGCGATTCGTAATGTAAAGCTTATTACATGAGAAAACTTTTGAAACAATAAGTCCTGCAATAATCGAAACGCCGATGATGGTGGCAAACATGAGCCACATAAAGTTGCGCCCCATTTCATCCATTGTGCCTGCTGGCTGAGTTGTGATTGCGAATAAGAATAGTGCGGCCACAACGATGGCAATGCCAAGCACGCTAGCCCAAATTAAGATATAACATACCTTTGCACGCGACAAAGCAAATTCAACATATTCACCATCCTCAAGTTTTAGGGCTGGGAAGTCTTTTTTGCTTCGTTCGTGACGAATATTTGCTATAGTTTCATCCATTTTCTGGCTCTCCTAATTTTATTTATTATATCATATTTTTGGATTTTTCCAAATGCTTTTTCCCTTTTTCCGTAACCAATCTACCTCTCGGAGTACGAGCCAAAAGTCCAAGCTGCAACAGATATGGTTCGTAGTAATCCTCAATGGTGGTTGGTTCATCTCCGGTAAGCGCAGCGATAGTTGTAAGACCAACTGGGCGATCACCATAATTCTCCACCATAAGGCGAAGCATGTTTCTGTCTGCAGGATCAAGCCCAAGAAAATCAATCTCCATCAATCCAAGAGCATTCTCGGCAGTTTTCTTATCAATAATTCCGTCGCCGTTTACGTCAGCATAGTCGCGAACGCGTTTCAAAATGCGGTTCGCAATACGTGGAGTAAGGCGGGAACGCGTCGACAAAAGCTCCGTTGCTTCTTTATCAATTTTAGTATCAAGAATTCCAGCTGTTCGCTCGATGATTTGACCGATTTCATTCTCTTTATAATATTCAAGGCGATGAATAATACCAAAACGATCACGAAGTGGCCCAGCCAAAGAACCAGTTCTAGTTGTTGCACCGATAACCGTAAACCTCGGAAGATCTAGACGAACCGAGCGTGCTGCCGGCCCCTTACCGATAACAATATCGAGTTTATAATCTTCCATCGCGGAATACAAAACTTCTTCAACCGCGCGACGCAAACGATGAATCTCGTCGATAAACAAAACGTCGCCATCTTTTAGATTTGTCAAAATGCTGGCAAGATCGCCGGCACGCTCGATGGCTGGACCAGAAGTAATGCGAAGATTGGCGCCAAGTTCGTGCGCGATTACGTTCGCCATTGTAGTTTTTCCCAACCCTGGAGGGCCATACAGAAGCACATGATCAAGGCTTGCGCCATCGTTGCGTTTTTTGACCGCCTCAATCGAGAGCTTAATGTTATTTTTAAGATGTTCCTGCCCAATATATTCAGAGAAAGTTGTTGGGCGTAGACTTACTTCGATTTTTTCTTCATCGAAATCTGTAGTGGAAATTGTTGGCTCCACTATACGGTCTTTTCTGGGATCTGTCTGACGCTCAATTACCATATATATATTATAGCATAGAATTTTAAGCGTTCTTGCTTCGCAGCTTTTTGGTTCTTCTTGATTTTGAAAATCGTTTGTGCTTAAATTAATACAAACGAGGCCCCATAAAATATGAAATATAAAAAACTTTTACCCATTATAATTGGCGGAAGCATTATGGCAATAAATGCATCTTCTGCTTCTGCTGTTACTGAGCAGCATGCAACAGTAAGGGCTATTAGTTCAGAAGAGCTTTCGCTTACTCTTGACACTCGCAATGTGGTTTTCGAGAACGACAGGACCGGAAGACTTATGACAGAACATATCACTGTCACTGGTTCAACGAATTATAAATGGGGCTATCATATTTCTTTCTCAATCTATGGCGAACATAATAATCTTCAACATATTTTTGACGATAATAGTTATATCCCTTCGATTACAAGTTCTGCGTCTGAAGCAACTTTCCCTTCACTTGGTTGGGGCTTTAGTACAAATCATGGCGCCATTTTTAACCAAATTCCAATGGATGCAACCGAAATTTTCGCAACGGGTGTTGCCGGAACCTATTCGCATGATTTTATTTTGGGTATGAAAGTTGCCGATGAAGTTTCTTCCGGTCGCTACGAAAATGATCTCGTATTTACAATTGTTTCGGATTCTAGCTATCACGGCGCCGATTCTATTACTTACATGCAAGAAATGGACTCATACATTTGTAGTGCTTCCCCAGAAAACGAGCAATATCAATTGATCGATAAGCGCGATGGTAAAAGATATTGGATCGCAAAACTACGCGATAATAACTGTTGGATGACACAAAACCTCGATCTCGACCTTTCATCATCAATAACTCTCACACCTGACGACACCGATATTACATATAATTGGACGCCAAAGAATTCAACGATCAAAAAGGTCACCAGCGAAAGCCAGTGGGTTGAAAATATGTACGAACCGATTTCAATGGATTTAGGCAATCATTATTATTCAGACAGATCAGATGATGAGCATTATGGATATTGCGAAGATTTGTTTAATAATTGTCCTAATTTCTCCTCAACTCCATTCCCGAAGAATGGCACACATGGACATTATGGGAACTATTATAACTGGACTGCTGCAATCGCAAGAAATGACACCACGGATATGCCTTTTAATTATACTAACAACTCGGAATCCTATCGTGTCGAGGAATCGTCTATTTGTCCGAAGGGTTGGGAGCTAACCGAAAAGCTTCATAATGGTTTTACGGATGGGAAAAAGGCCATTGAGACAATGCTAAGTATTTATTCCTACGACGAAATTTCCCCATTTTATCCTCCCTATGGAGGTCTGTCAGCATTTCAAGATGTTTCCGTACCTAAAAATCATCGCCGCGTCGATTCACGTTTCGTACGCTGTGTAGCAAAATAAGGAGTAATAAGGAATGAAAAAGAAAATTATCACATTACTAAGTATCGCCTCCTTATCTGGGCTATGTGTCTGTAACGGCTCGGCAATCAACAAATACACCAATGTTGCTTTTTTGAATGACGAATTTTTAGCCCTCTCACTAAGTACCAACGATTTGGTTTTTGAAACAGCGCAAACCACTGACTTAATTCAACAAAATCTTATCGTTACTGGTGAAACAAATGCTGCAAATGGCTACAAAATTAGCTTTAGTACCAATACTGGCCATAATCAACTAAAGCATAAGCTTGCTTCGGTTTCCACAACGATCCCTTCTGTTTCTGAAACCACCGTCGCAGCATCTTTTCCAACGCTCGGATGGGGCTATAGTATAGATGAAACAATTTTCAACGAAATTCCGATCTCAGAACAAAATCTTTTCAACACAAATACACTCGGAAGCAATTCATATGATTTTGTAACCGGCGTTCGCGTTGCCGAGTCGATTGTATCCGGTTCTTATTCAAACACTCTTCTTTTCACGATTGTCGCCAACGATATTCCTTCTGGCTCAAAAACGATCACATATTTACAAGAAATGACGCCAAAAATCTGTCAACAAACGCCAGTAGGATATACTGGAACATTGATTGATATTCGTGACAATAAAAAGTATCCTATCAAGAAGATTTCAAATGGCAACTGTTGGATAGCATCACCGCTTGAGCTTGAGTTATCAACAAGCACCACATTAACACCAGACGACACCAACATAACCAGCAACTGGACACCATCCATTTCAGCAATTCGCTACGGTATTAATGACTCCATCGATTATCTAGATGACTACAACACACCTTTCAGCATAATAGTTACCAGTTACGACCTAGACGATGACACTGGTGCGCATGATAAAACGATCGATTATTACGAATACACCTGGCTAGCCGCCGTAGCATCCAATAGTGATGACCCTTCCTATAGCCAATCATGGTATGAAGCTCCAAATTCAATTTGTCCAAAGGGCTGGGAATTGCCGAAATCGTTTTCTACAACTGATTACACGACCGTCTTCGAACGCACAACAAACGAAGCTGACGCCATTAATATCAATTATTATGGTGGATGGACAAGTACAGTTGTTAATGATGGACAGGCGAGAGGCTTGAGGATCTGGGGAACACCTTATGCGCCAAACTACAGTATCAGCAAAACGGAATATCATGGCGTTTATTGTGTAGCTAAAAACCCAATAAATCATTACGAATACACACGACAATAATCATTTTCATTTTAAACTTGCATTTTTGTCTTGCTTATGCTTTAATGGAAGCATAATAAGGTCACACAAAAATGAAATATAAAAAATTATTACCACTTATTGTTGGTGGAAGTATTATGGCAATTGGCGCTTCTCCTGCTTCCGCCGTCACAGAACAAAATGCGATCGTGAGAGCGGTCAATTTGGAGGAGCTTTCAATAATTCTAAGTACAGATAGTGTCCATTTTAATAATGACCATTCTGGGCTCATGAAAGAAACAATCGGAGTAACTGGTTCCACTAATTATCGTGGCGGTTATAAGATTTCTTTTTCAATTTATGGTGACCACAACAATCTTGAAAATCTTTTGACGGGCGATATGATCCCTTCAATTTCAAACAACACGGCAGAATCAGCATTCCCTTCCGTCGGTTGGGGCTATTCATTGGATAATGCAACATACAAACAAGTTCCAATGGATTCAACAAAAATCTATGAAACCTCAACGGCTGGCACTTTTGATCACGATTTTACAATTGGCGTAAATCTTTCAGATGAAACACCATCTGGTAGATATGAAAACGAATTGATGTTCACTATCGTCTCAGACTCTGCATATCACGGTGCGGATTCTGTTACTTATCTCCAAGATGTTGATAATTATATCTGTGCCGCAACCGACCTAAATGAACAAGTTCAACTTCGTGATAAGCGTGATGGAAAGAAATACTGGATCACAAGACTTCGCGACAACAAATGTTGGATGACTCAAAATCTTGATCTCGATTTGTCAAAAAATATGACACTTACTCCAGAAGATACCGACATTAATTACAACTGGACACCGATGAATTCGACCGTTCATGGAATGAACAATCTTGCCGACTACAAAAATAGCCTAGATTATCCATATTCTTTTGACCCTGGTAACTTCTACTTCATTGGTATAGATCGTTACGACGAATATGGTAACCCTATCGAGTATGGTAAAGACTGTGATTTATATGTTAGTGAATGTAATGGTTTCTCAACTTCACCTTCCGCATTGTTTGGTACACATGGTCACGTAGGAAACTACTACAACTGGGCAGCAGCCATTGCAACAAACGACGCCTCTGATTACATCGGTAATCAAACGGCGAATACTTCAATCTGTCCAAAAGGATGGAGATTGCCAAACGAATTCGAAGCTAACATTTTTAACCTATATCAAGCTGACGATATTGCTTATGTCACCGAAACCGGCGACATGGAGTTCGACTACATTAGTATGTCTCAGCAAAAATCAGTTGCAACATTCTATCCATACCGTGGGAATATGTACAGAACAAATTACATACTTGGATATAATGGTGGGTCTGGTGGTAGCTTTGGTCGCGATGGCAATTCAAAAGGCGTTCCTATTAGATGTACATTAAGGGCAGTAGGAGAATAATATGAAAAAGATTTCAAAAAAATATTTATCACTAACCGCAGTCGCAGCCTTTAGTCTAATATCTAGCATTAATGTTTCTGCGCGCACAAAACAGCCATTGAGTGTATCGGTTGATAACGACGAAATATTAACTCTTACAGTTAGTGAAACCGATATCGATTTTGATACAACAACTAATACGGATCTAATTAAAGAGACGTTTAGCGTTACTGGATCCACAAACGCTTCACATGGTTACAACATTAGTCTACAAACGAGCACTGGCTACAGCCAACTAAAACACAATCTTGGTTCCGTCACTTCAAATATTCCTTCTATTTCCGAGAGTGTTTCCGACACTGCCTTCCCTACCCTCGGTTGGGGCTATAGCTTGGATGGCACAACTTTTAACAGCATTCCAACCAAAGCGTCGAACATCTTTTCTACATCCACCGTCGGCACCGTTTCTCACGATTTCACGACTGGTGTTCGCGTAGCTGAAGCACTCGTGTCTGGATCCTACTCTAACACATTGATGTTTACTATTATTTCAAACGAAATTCCATCGGGTTTGAAGACTATTACATATCTTCAACAAATGACCCCGAAGATTTGCGAACTAACTCCTGCCGGAACTGCATTACCACTAATTGATATTCGTGACGGCAAAAAATATACAGTAAAGAAGTTCTCTGACGGAAACTGTTGGATGTATGAATCACTTGCATTAGATCTCAGTACAAGCAAAACCTTAACTCCCGATGATACTGATGTGAGATCAAACTGGACGCCTAGTTTCTCAACTGTAAGCTATGGCGTAGATGATTATCCAGAATCTTATGTAGCTGAAGAAGAAAAAGATTTCCCATACAGTCAACACCAAAAGACATACTCCTATTACGAAGAATCCGACATTGATATATATTCTTACACTTGGGCCGCAGCAATTGCATCAAATGACTCATCTATCTACACGGAAGAACTTTATGACGCACCAGATTCTATCTGTCCAAAGGGTTGGGAACTTCCAAAAGGTTTTTCGACAACGGATTACACCACCTCTTTCCATAGATATGAGGATACATTTGATAATGTCCAAGTCCTAGGAAACCGTTATTGGACGGCTACCAATTACTATGATGACAGAGCGGTTGGTCTTGGCATTTATGGCACCCCGTATATTCACAATGATGGTATTTGGCGTGGCACTTTTGCTAGCGTGCACTGCGTAGCCAAAAACCCGAATAATTATCCTTTCTGGCATTCATACTAGAAAATATCAAAAATCCACCCCTCCAACAGGGGTGATTTTTGTTTGTAGCACTCTTGACAAACGAGTGCTAGTTAACTACAATTAGAGTAGATTAGCACTCACATTAAATGAGTGCCAAATAAGAAAAGGAGTAAATAATGTCTAAAATCATTGGTATTGACCTTGGTACAACGAACTCTGCTTTCGCTTATATGGTCGCTGGAAAACCAGAAGTAATCACCAACTCTGAAGGTGACCGCACAACCCCATCAGTTGTTGCTGTTACGAAAAAAGGCGAGCGCCTTGTTGGTAAGGTTGCGCAACGTCAACGTGTTACTAATCCAAAAAATACAATTTATGGTATCAAGCGTTTAATTGGTCGCAAATTCGAGGATAAAGAAGTTAAACACGATCTCGATATTTCACCATATAAAATCATCAAAAAAGGCAACGGCGTCGCTGTTGAAATGGATGGTAAGGAATATACCCCAGAAGAAATCTCAGCAATGGTTCTCTCAAAAATCAAGGCTGACGCTGAAGCTTTCCTTGGCGAAAAAGTCACAGAAGCTATCATTACTGTTCCTGCATATTTCGACGATTCACAACGTCAAGCAACGAAAGATGCTGGTAAAATTGCCGGTCTCGAAGTTAAGCGTATTATTAACGAGCCAACCGCAGCCGCTCTTGCTTATGGCCTAGAGTCTAAGAAAGACGAGAAGATTGTTGTTTTCGATCTTGGTGGTGGTACATTCGATGTTTCCGTTCTCGAACTCGGTGACGGTGTTTTCGAAGTTATGTCAACTAATGGTGATACACACCTTGGTGGTGAAGATTTTGATAATATCATCGTTAACTACCTCGTTGATGAATTCAAAAAAGAATCAGGAATTGATATTAAAGGCGACGCTGCAGCTATGCAACGCGTTAAAGACGAAGCTGAAAAAGCCAAGAAAGAACTTTCTTCATCAACTTCAACCGATATTAACCTTCCTTTCCTTTCTGCCGATGCAGAAGGTCCAAAGCACTTTGAAACAACTTTAACTCGTGCAAAACTCGAAGAACTCGTTGCTGACCTTCTAAATCGTCTTGCTGAGCCTGTCGAAAAAGCTTTGAAAGATGCCAAGCTCACAACCAAGGATATCGACGAAATCGTTATGGTTGGCGGTATGACCCGTATGCCAGCTGTCGTCGAAAAAGTTAAATCAATCTTCGGCAAAGATCCAATGCAAGGTGTTAACCCTGATGAGGTCGTTGCAGTTGGTGCTGCTATCCAAGGCGGCGTTCTTCAGGGCGATGTTAAAGATGTTCTTCTTCTCGATGTTACTCCTTTGACTCTTGGTATTGAAACAATGGGCGGCGTTCGTACACCACTTATCGATCGCAACACAACAATCCCTACATCAAAATCAGAGGTCTTCTCTACCGCTTCAGACAACCAACCACAAGTTGAAATCCATGTCCTCCAAGGTGAGCGTGAATTCGCAGCAGACAACAAATCACTCGGACGCTTCGTTCTTGACGGTATTGCCCCTGCTCCACGCGGTATCCCACAAATCGAAGTCACCTTCAATCTTGATGCGAACGGTATTTTGAATGTTACCGCAAAAGACAAAGGTACAGGCAAAGAGCAATCTATTACAATTCAAAACTCTGGCAACATGAGCAAAGAAGATATTGAAAAGGCTCAAAAAGAAGCTGAGATGCACGCAGACGAAGATAAGAAACGCCGCGAAGCAATCGATGCAAAGAACCACCTAGAAACAACAATCCACCAAGCAGAACGTATGCCTGAAGATTATAAAGATAAAATCTCCGACGAAGATAAGAATACTATCAAGGAAGCTGTCGAAGAGGCTAAAAAGGTCTTAAATGACGCAGATGCCGACAAAGAAAAATTCGAATCAGCAGCAAGCGAACTTTCAAATAAGATTATGCCAATCGGCGCAAAGCTTTATCAACAAGAAGCTCCAAAATCTGAAGACAAGAAAGACTCAGACGATGGCGAAGCTGTTGAAGGCGAGGTTGTAGATAAATAATCTACACCCGAATATAAAAAATATCACCTCCGAAAGAGGTGATATTTTTATAGGTTTTATTATTCCGCGATACAACGAATGCCGTGCTGTTCATAAAACATACCGTAGCCTGATTGCGGATGATATGCTTCACCCCATCCGCTATACATAAAGGACGCCCATGTTGTCCCAACATAGCCACCATACTTATAACCATGACTATAATAACCAGTAATAGTTTCCCAAGCCTGAAGACCAGCAGTAGTATCTTCTTCTTTCATTAGGCGCCAGCCTCTTGGACAGATTGAGTTATCTACTTTTTCATCGTTTGCCTCATACTCAATGCGGCCGGTAGTATAATCGCGACTTACTTGTGTTGCATCATAGAACGAATAGAAGTTCCCTTCATGATAGTGCCATTTTTCATCGTCTGCCGCAAGTCCGGCTGTAGAGACGCGATTACCATAAGCACCATTCGCTAGATAAAAGTCGCCATCGTCAATCATATCAACTTCGGTAACTGTGATTGTGTTTTTAACATTCGTATCTGCTGGATCCAATGTCATACCAACCGTGAGATCGAAGTCAAGGTTTTGGACCATCCAACATTCAGATCGTTCTGGATAATATTCTGTAGCACCAAATTTTTCAGTCCAATATTTCTTACCATCACGACGGTCGATGAGTTGCTTTGAATAACCATCAGGAGTGCCATCACAGATTTCTGGAGTCATTTCTTGAAGATAAGTAATATCTTGCATCTTTGAGGCTGAGCCAATATTTGCAACGATAGTGAAGAGTAGGTCATTTTCGTAGTCACCAGCAACAATATCTTCTGCGATACGTACACCAGTAGTAAAGGTGTGATTGTTTGTACCGTTTGTGCTTGTAGTGAAGATTGTGTTTTGCATCAATGGAATTTCTTTAAACATTGTTCCATCTGTGCTGTAACCCCAACCAATGGTTGGAAATAGTGCTTCAGGCGTATCTGAATTAATTGATGGAATTCTGTCCGTAACAGTTGGAATACTACTATTCATACTGTTATAATCATTTGCCGTCGAGAAAGAGATTTTATAGCCAGCTGGACTATTTGTTGAACCAGTAACCGTAATGTTCTTTTTCATAAGATCAGTACTGCTACCGAGAGCAAAATCTACCTCATTTGCGCTGAGGGCAATTGAGAGAGTTTCTGGGGCTGACGCCTTAATATTTGCAGTTTGAGTAACTGCTGCATTCGCAGAGGTCGGAAGAAGAACGCCGGCTACTGCGACGCCACCGAGAATGGAGGCTACGAATTTATTATTTTTCATTTTTTATTTATGACCTGTTTATGTTTTTATATTAGCATAAACTCTATATAAAATCAATAGAAAAAGCCTCTCTTTTTAGAGAGGCTTTAAGTGTTCCCTATTTCGCAATACAGCGAATGCTGGCACGCTGATCGAAGGTATTATATTCTGTTGGATGATAGAATACATATGGACCTAGCGCAATACTTGATGTCCAATAGTGTGAGTTGTAAGACGCATAATCAAATAGCGTATGTTCTTCATCAATGGACGTTTCGTCTACCCATGAATCATAGAATAGACCATCAATCGCATAATCCTCTACGCCCTCCGTGGAGTCATGTTTGTCACGATGAATAGGAGAAATTGGCAAGCGCCATCCTTTTGGACAGATTGATCCTTGAATATCTTCATCCCTTTCGAAGTCGGCATCACTCAATCTGGATCTATCCATTTGTGTTGCATCAAAGAAGCTATAGTTGTTTCCGACATGATAGTGTAATCTCGTATCAGTGTCAGATAATCCGTCGGCCGATGTAAGAGTTGTGCCGTTTTCAAAATACCAATTTCCGTTTTCAATAAAGTCAGTTTCCGTAACAGTTATATCTGTTAAAACATCCGATGTACTAGGCGACAGGACAGTTCCAACAGGAAGTGCGAAGTCTAGATTTTGAACCATCCAACATTCACCATTCGAATACTTTTTTACCCAATATTTTTTATTATCTCTTTTATCTATCAGTTGTTTTTCGAGGTTATCTGGTGCTGCCGCACAGATATCTGGAGTCATTTGTTGGAGATAAGTGATAGACTCAAGATCCATTGGGGTTATATTTGCAATAATTGTAAAGAGTAGGTCATTTTCATAATCACCAGCAACAATATCTTCTGCAATACGAACGCCGGTAGTAAAGGTATGTTCGTTTGTACCATATATATCAGTCGAGAAAATATTTTTTTGAGTTAGTGGAATCTCACTAAAGGTTACCGCATCAACACTATAACCCCAACCAAGAGTTGGGAAAGTTGCTTCGGTTTTATCTTCTGTAATTGATGGAATATTGTCAGTAACTGAACTTACGGCGTGTTTCATGCTATTGTAGTCATTTGCTGTTGCAAAAGAAATGCTATATCCAGCTTGGCTATTTGTTGAGCCGGTCACAGTGATATTTTTCTTCATAAGGTCCGATTGTCCCATGGAGAAATCTACTTCGTTCGCACTTAGTGCAATCGAGAGCGTTTCCGCTGCTGTAACTTTAATTTTTGCAGTTTGCGATTCTGCTGCGTTTACTGGAGCTGGGAATAAAGTACCAGCAATTGCTACACCACCAAGAACGGAGGCAACAAATTTATTGTTTTTCATTTTTATGTATGACCTGTTTACTTTAAACATAATAACATAACTGTTTTCGTTTCGCAATATTATACAATAAACAAATCCCCTCTTTCGAGGGGATTTGTTTTAATATGCGATACAACGAACGCTATAAAGATTAGTCATTGAGTCGTATGGATTAAACGTTGTATTACCGTTTTGATACAACACTGCAGCCGCGGTCCACTGTGCAACACCAGAAGTTACGTAAACACTATAATAATCGTTCCTTATTTCGCCTCTATAGTAATACTGCTTTGTTTTATATGCAGCTAATCCATCCAATGGATCCATTTCGATATCGTCACGCGGTGGTGAATAGACACTAATCGGTAGGCGCCAGCCCTTTGGACAGATTGAGCCTTCAATAATTTCACTTTCTTCGAAATCAGATGCGTTTTTCCTAGAGTGATCAAGTAAGGTTGCACCGTAGAATGTGTAGTAGTTACCAACTTGATAGTGCCATTGAGTATCATCGACAGCAAGACCTGCGGTTGATGTCTTTGTGATACCATCAATTAAATAATAGTCTCCGCCATCACTGTAATCTTTGTAGACAATAGTTGTATTTTCTTTCACATCGGTAGTATCGGTCGTAAGAGGAGTCCCAACTTCTGCATCAAAATCTAGGTTCTGAGTCATCCAACATCTATTTGATGGCATTTTCTCAATCCAATATCGCTTTCCGTCGCGGATATCGATGAGTTGTTTAGTATCACCAACTTGTGCGCCAGCACAAATATCTGGAGTCATTTCCTGCATATAAGTGATGGAATTTAATCCGGCTGGAATTTTATTAGCTATGATTGTAAAGATCAATTCATTTTCATAATCACCTGCCGCAAGAGATTCAGCAGCACGTACAGCGACAGTAAACAGATTTTGTTGTCTACCATTTTTCTCTGTTTTAAAAATCGTCTTACTTTCAGTTGGGATTTCTTCGAAGGAACTGCCTAAACTATAACCCCATCCAAGTGTTGGGAAATCAGCTGCACGCTCGATAGTACCAGTGATGGAAGGAATTTTGTCCGTCACAGAATCAAGCGTATGCTTAAGGTAATTATAATCATTTACCGTTTTGAATGAGATCGAATACCCAGCTGCGCTGTTCGTATCACCGATAACCTTTATTGGAGAAACACCCAATGCATCTTCCCCCGCTGTAAAGTTGACTTCTGTTTCATCCAAAACCAAGGACAATGTCTCCTCGGTAGAAACTTTGATTTTTGCTACCTGTGACGTCGTTGCGGATACAGCCGACGGAACAGCTACGCCCGCAATTGCTACGCCACCAAGAATAGACGAAATAATTGTTTTGTATTTCATTTTGTTTTTATGACCTGTTTACAATATTTATTTAAGCATAAACTCTTTATTTTTTCAAGATGTTGCGCGCAAAAAAATAATAACCTTGAAGAAGGTTATTATTTTTTATCAGTTTTATTGGTGTGCTACGCAGCGAATTGCGGCATATCCATAACTATTATACTGAATCCATGGACCATATTTCTCGGAAACAGTTTCCGTAAATGTCCCTCTACCTCCGTATGAATTATTTGTCCAATATGATTTGGCTATCTCGGGTTGAGTTTCTTCACTATCGTTATACTGATCTCCATTATATACAGTATACGTCAGAATCCCGATATTTTGGCCAGTCCTATTCTCACCAACTCCATTGTATGGACGACTTTCTGGTAACTTCCATCCTTTTGGACAGATAGATTCCTTAGTACGATAATCCCCATTCTCTGAATCTAAATTATTATTAATAACATCTGGGTTTTCTGCGGCCGCAATAACATGATTATAGTCAGATCCAGCATAGTAGTGCCAGTTTACGCTATCTTCAGCAAGTCCAGCGGTGGAAATCCTTTTATGCCCATCTTGGTAATAGTATTCTCCACGGTCTATATACCCTTCTGTTTGCAAGGTTCTATTACTTAAGACGTCAGTGTCGTCCGTTGTTAAGACAGTACCAATCGTTGCTTCAAAGTCGAGGTTTTGTGTCATCCAACATTCGCCATTGTCAAATTTGGTAACCCAATATTTTTTATTATCACGACGGTCAACAAGTTGAGCTTCGGCACCATCAGGGGTTGCAGCACAAATGTCTGGAGTCATATCTTGAAGATATGCGATTCCGCCAAAGTCGCTTGAAACGCCGTTTGCGATGATTGTGAATAGAAGTTGGTTCTCGTAAGTACCGGCAACGATAGCATCAGCAATGCGAACGCCAGTTGTAAAGTCATGGTTGTAACGACCATTTGTAGAAGAACTGAAGATATTCGTGCTCGTTAGCGGAGCTTCTTTAAAGATTTCCGTATCTAGACTGTAACCCCAACCGAGGGATGGAAATTCTTCTGCTGCAACATCTGCAGTAATTGTAGGAATATCATCTATAGCCGAAGAGACGGTATGCCTCAAACCACTATATGGATTATCCACATTAAATGAGATATTGTAGCCTGCTGGACTGTTAGTGTCGCCAGTCAAGACGATCGTATCGGTCATGAGACCTTTAATTCCTGAATCAAAGACCATTTCGTTTGCGCTAATACTGAGCGAAATGAATTCAGGAGCGCTTACCTTAATTTTTGCAGTTTGAGATGTTTGAGCAAAGGTGGCTGAAGGAACCAACGATCCAGCTATCGCCGCACATCCGAGGATTGAAAGTATTTTTTTATTCTTCATTCTTCTTTTTGACCTTTTATTATGTTTTTATTTAAGCATAAACATTACTTATATACAAGTTTGCCATTATCTTAGTATGCAATACAGCGTAGATATTTAGGATAGGTAGTAAGTCTAGAATAGTAAATATATACATCAGCATTGTTTCCTTCTAGGTAGGCACCGCTGTTTGCTTCGTAGTAGACTAAGCCATTTACATTATGTTCATCCAACAAATAAAGTTTCAACTTTGAGTTCGTGAGTACTGGGTCATTAGATTCCCAGCTATATTCGGAGTAGCGATCGTATGCTGGAATGTGCCATCCTGTAGGGCAGATTGAGCCGCCATATGCAATCGACATGAATTGTCCGATGCCATACATAGCACCCAATTCATTTAAAATTCTGTCGGTTGATGATACGGTCGCGGCCTGAATATCATATCTTGAACCGACATGGTTCTGCCACTTAACACTATCTGCCGCCAAGTTAGTTGTTGGGAGAGTTTCGCGAACTAGATCCTCGTAATTTTCATTATGTTCGTAGGTTCCGCTCGGTGTTTCAATCCATTCTTGAACTTCCGATGGTCTACGTACGAAATATTCGTCTCCCCCGTCAATATACCTTGGATCATCTCTGTCTTCTTGCCATCCAGGACTATAGTATTGATCGCGAAGCATTTCAAATGTGATCGTCTTAGGTTCATGGACGTTTGTCGTTTCTGGATCGAGCGCTAGTCCTTCATATAGCTCGAAGTCGAGGTTTTGAAGCATCCAACAATCAAGAGTGTCGGTTGTTTTATAAACCCAGTAACGTTTACCGTCGCGTTTATCAATAAGTTGTTTTTGGGTTCCTGGCTCGGTTGCTGCACAAATATCAGGCGTCATATCTTGCATGTAGCCAATAATTTCCAATGATGCCGGTGTTGTATTGGCAACAATTGTAAAGACTAGGTCGTTCGAATATGCACCAGATTCGGTCATTTCAGCTACACGTACACCAGTGGTAAAATCATAAGTTTGGGCACCAAATGTTGGTGTTGCGAATAGATTGAGTGGAGCTACTGGAACTTCTTTGAATGTCGTTTTATTAAGGCTATAACCCCAACCGAGTGTTGGAAAATTTTCGGCAGGAGTATCTTCCGTTACTGATGGAATTTCAGCAGCTGAGCCTACAAAATCATTTTTCAAACTATTATATTCTTTGTCGGTGTTAAGACTAATTGTGAAACCATAAATATTATTTGTTTCACCTCTAACGGTCATTGTGTTCGTTACTAGCCCTAGTTCCCCTTCCATATTAAAGTCAACTTTGTTTGTACTTAGAATTAGGGATAGGTTTAGCGGATTATCATAAGAAACTTCTGCAGTTTTTGAAATTGCTTTGGTTGGGACACTAAGCATAACACCAGTAAGTGCAAGTCCGCCAAGGATTGATGGGATGATGTTTTTCGTTTTCATTTTCTTTATTCTCTCCTTCATTTTCCTTAACGTTTCATACAACGGACTTGTGAGCCATACATGCCATTTTCCGTACTCATATTGAGCTCGATTATTTCACGCGTTCCATCATCATCATAAATCATGAAGACCATCGGACTCCAATAATCTGGCGTACTCATTGCCTTGCTCGATGACCACATTTCGCCATACCATTCAGTAAACACAATTCCATCACTGTTATAAACGTTCCCCTTAAACTGCATATTAAATGGTGGATTCATAAGCGGCTCAGCTTGATAATTATACTGTTCTGCAAGGTCAGAGTAATCAAAGACTTCTGGAAGTTTCCATCCCTTTGGACAAATTGATTCTGGAGCATGAAGAATATTAGAAATCTCTTCTCCATGATACATGCCAATCTCCATATCATCATCTGTTGCACCTGCAGTAGCCGTCATCCATGTATAGTAGCCGCCATTAACTGGATCAACATAGACGCTGTCTTCTTTATCGGTTTCATTAAATGAATTCAAGTCGCTTGGAGCAAGTACGAAGTCGGAAAGAACATCTGAGTCGTCCGGTGTTAGCGTTACACCTGCAATTCTAATATCTTCAGTCATCCAAACGCGCCCATCCGGCATTCTTGTTACGGTATACATATTTCCATCGCGGCTATCCATCAAGATAGTTGAATCACCAATTTCTGGAAGCATATCATCCGTAAAGTCTTGCATTGTCAAAATATTTGCACCATTAGAGACAATCGTAAATAGAAGCTCATTTTTATATGAACCATTCGGAACAGTCTCAGCTACGCGGATACCAGTTGTAAAATCATGTTGGCCTTGACCTTCTGAACTCGTTTCAAAAATCTTCGTCGCGAGTAGCGGGAGTTGATTATATTGTTCAGTATCCAAGCTGTAGCCCCAACCTAATGTCGGGAATGCTGATGGAGCTAATGTTTCAGTGATTGAAGGGATCACATATGGGTTTTGGGCAGAAGAAGTTTTAAGGTCGTTATAATCATTGTTTACATTAAATAAAATACTATATCCATTCGGATTATTGGTTGCACCGATTACTTCGATCGTGTTTGACGTAAAGTCCTTAGCCTCTTCACCGAAAGAAATTTTTTCGGAGCTTAAGGTTAGCGAAAGCATCTCGGCATGATTAACCGTGACATTTGTTTGCTGAGATGTTGTGGCGGAAACTGGTGCTGCGGCTGCCGTACCAACAAGCATCATACCACCGAAAAATTTTAGAATATTCTTTTTATGTTTCATATTTTTGACCTTTTATATTCCCACTTTAGCATAATCGCAATAAAAAATCAAGACATAAGAGGTATTTTAATACTAGATATTCACTCTCGACATAAGCGAATGTGTAATAGCAGCTGCAAGTGCGTCTGCGGCATCATCCGGACGTGGACGCGTTTCAAGTTTTAGGTGCATTTTTACCATATCCTGCACCTGGCCTTTTTTTGCAGAACCATCTCCTGTCATAGTTTTTTTAATTTCATTTGGAGTATATTCGTAAACTGGAACTCCATGCTGTTCGGCAACCAGAAGAACTAGCCCACGTGCCTCCGCAACTGAAATACCGGTAGTAACATTTTTACTAAAAAACAGTTTTTCTACAGAAACTACATCTGGTTTACATTCCTCAAAAATCTCAGTTAGACCTTCATATAATTCCTTCAAGCGACTAGGCAGCGGCGCACGAATAACGGTCGTGATTACACCAAAATCCAAAGCTACGTCGTTTTCAACTAGCCCGAATCCACAAATGCCAATTCCTGGATCAATACCTAAGATTTTCATTTTACATATTTTATTAAGGTTTCACGGAGGTCTTTAACTGGAATCACAAAACTGTCGCCAGTTTTTGATGGAGCAATTGCGTGAGTAAAACCAAGCTTCTTGGCTTCTGCAATTCTCTGATCTGAGCGGAACGCAGAGCGAATTTCGCCACCCAAACCAACTTCGCCAAAAACAACGTAGTTGTCGTCAAGTTTACGTTTTGCAACTGCTGACGCGATAGCAAGACAGATTGCTAAATCTGCAGCGGAATCATTCAATTTCATACCGCCGACCACATTAATAAAAATATCTTTGTCGCTTAGTTTTAACTTTGTGCGTCGTTCAATTACAGCAATCAATAGGTTTAGACGATTTATATCAAAGCCAGATGAAGTTCGTTTTGGATAACCAAAAGTTGTGGTTATTGCGAGTGCCTGAATTTCAACGAGAATTGGACGATTCCCTTCCATAGTTGCGAGAATCACGGAACCATCTGTGTTTTGACGTTCGGACAATAATGCAGCTGATGGATTTTGAACTTCCTTCAAGCCTTTTTCGTTCATTTCAAAAATTGCTACTTCGTTCGTGCCGCCGAAACGATTTTTAACGGCGCGTACGGTTTTAAAACCGCCATATCGATCACCCTCAAAATTCAAAACAACGTCAACAAGATGTTCTAATGTTTTTGGACCAGCCAAGGTTCCTTCTTTTGTGACGTGACCAACTATTACGACTGCCGTATCGGTTGCTTTTGCTGCACGGATAATTAAGTTCCCACAGTTTGTGATTTGTGAAACGGTACCAGGAGCCGAAGAGATTTCATCCATTATCAATGTTTGGATTGAATCTACAATAACCAAATCAAATTCTGCTGATTCAATAGTTTTAGCAATATCATTACCAGATGTGCTGCTTGCGAAATTTAAATTATCCGAATCCGCGCCAAGTCTTTGCGCACGAAGCTTAACTTGGCCAGCCGATTCTTCACCGGAAATATACAGAACTTTTTTCTTTTTAGCAACTTCATTACAAATTTGCATCAAAAGCGTTGATTTGCCAATTCCTGGTTGTCCAGCCAAAAGATTAATTGAACCAGCCAAGAAACCGCCGCCAAGCACAATATTCAAATCGTTAAACTCAGTTTTTAGACGTTCTTTTGCATCGGAAGGCGTGATTGTTTTTATATTTTCATAAACCAACTTCTTTCCCGAAAGTTTTCCTTTTTCGAGTGCGGACTTCTTTTCGGTTTCAGTTTCAATAACTTGTTCCATGAGAGAATTCCATGATTTACAGTTAGTGCATTGACCAACCCATTTTGCGTAGGTCGCACCACATTGTTGACAGACAAAATTGGTTTTCTGTTTCATAGTATTATCCTATCAGTAATTCATAAAAAAATACACCCCGAGCGAGGTGTATTTTTTATACTATTTTTTTGCCTTTGCATAAACAACGTCTTCACCATAATAATTGGTCAGAATCATCTTGTCATCTTCGAGACGATATTTGAAAGACATTGGGATTTGGCTTTCTACTTCGTTGTCCGTATAGAAAATTTCGATTTTATCTTCAGTTTTTGTATATTTGAAATCACTCATAGCACCGATACCATCAATACCATATGAGCCTTTTTCGTCGTTAGCAAATTCATAGTAGACACTCTGATCATTAATCCATCTACCGATGAGTGGATTCCTGTTTGAAAGGATGAAGAATAATGTAACCGCGACAGCGGCAATAGCAACCACTGCAATAATAATTCCGCAAATCAATTTTTTGTGTGACTTTTTTGTTGTTTTCTTTTCTTTAACTTCCTTTTCCATATAACTCCTTATGCTTTAGTTAATAATATCATATTTATTTCTTTGGTGCCGTGATATTTGCCTCGCGACCATAATCCGGTAAAATGATTTTTACTTTTTCGCCTCTATGATTAAAAAGTGGAATTTTTAATTCTGATGCAAGCGAATTTACGACGGAGGCTCCGATGCGTAACCCCGTAAATGAGCCAGGACCAGACATGAATGTAATTTCTTCAATATCAGTCCAGGTCGCATTATTTTCTGCTAGTTTATCGCGCAAAAATGCATGAAGTTTTTCAGCAAGATCACGACCAGAGTCCCAGCGATATTCCTTTTCATCAAGCCTTAAAATTGTTGTTGGAGTTGAAGTGTCTAAATATAATTTCATTTTATTCCTTTATAATTTCACGACCGCCGTCTTCGAGATAATTGATAATTATTTTATCGCGATCTTCAGGAAGAACATTTTCCACTGTATTTGCCCATTCAACAATTACTACTGCATTTGGTTCAAATAGAGATTCTTCCAAATCGCCAATCATAAGACCAGGCTCTTTTAGACGATAAAAATCATAATGAATCAAGATTCCATCAGGAAAAGCGTACTCTTTTGAGATTGTAAAACTTGGACTTGTGATTGGCTCTTTTACTCCAAGCCCTTCAGCTAAGCCACGAACAAAAGTTGTTTTGCCGGCGCCAACATCCCCAATCAATTCAATAACTTTTGGCAAATGGATAGTTTTAGCATATTCCTTACCAAACTCAATCATTTCCGCCTCAGATGTAATTTTCATGTTAAAATTATATCATGAAAATTTATATCTCTGGTATATCTGGTAAAGGCATGGGGCCGCTCGCCTTAATGGCTAGCGACGCTGGTTTAACTGTTGTTGGTTCTGATTTGGCTGCCGATGGCGACATTATGCCAGAACTTCAAAAACGTGGAATTGAGGTCAAAATTGGTCCTCAAGACGGTTCTTTTATCGAGTCGCTTGGTGACGTTGATTGGTATGTTCACTCCTCCGCAATTACTCAGGATAATCCAGAACTTGTTACTGCAAAAAAATTAGGCATTAAGATTTCAAAACGAGATGAGCTGATTGCTTTTTTGATTGAAAAAATGCAACTCAAAATGATTGCGGTTGCTGGAACTCATGGCAAAACAACCACAACTGCTTTACTCATTTTTCTTGCACAAAAACTTAATATTCCTGCGGCACATTTGGTGGGATCAACGCTTAGCTTTGCGCCTGCCGGCTCTTACAAATCAAGTGATAAATATTTTATTTATGAAGCTGATGAATTTGATCGCAATTTCCTTCATTTTCATCCATACATTTCCCTTATTCCGTCCGAAACTTACGACCATGCGGACATCTATCCAACTCGCGAAGATTATCATGCTGCCTTCAATCAATTCAAAGCGCAATCGGAGATTGTTTTTGAAGGTGGTGAAACCGATTCTAGAATTACGCTCGTTGGCGAAGCGCGTCGTTTTGACGCGACGCTTGCGCTACGTGCTATAAAAACTATTCTTCCAGAGATTTCAGAAGAAGAAATTATTTCTGTTATTAATGAATTCCCTGGCGTTGGTCGTCGTTTTGAAAAAATTGCAAAGAATGTCTATTCTGATTACGCACATCACCCAGAAGAAGTTGAAACCGTCATTTCAATTGCGAACGAAGAAGCAAAGCGCCTAGGCTTAAAAGGTGTCGTGGTTGTTTATCAACCATTGCAAAATATGCGCCAGCACGAAGTTCGTCATTTATACAAGAATTCTTTCCTTGGCGCCACAAAATTATTCTGGCTCCCAACATATTTAACTCGCGAAAAACCTGAGTTTGCTATTTTGTCGCCAGAAGATTTAATTCTTGAACTTGAGAATCCAGAAATTGCAGAACCTGCAAAAATGGACAACGCACTCGCGGAAGAATTGCGCGGCTATCGCGATTCTGGATATCTAATTCTTGCAATCCTCACTGGTGAAACCGACGAGTGGGCAAGAAAAGAATTGCAATAATTATATTTGTTTTATTCTGCAGCTGGTATACCGAAAGTTTTATCAGAAAGAGCCTTCGCGTCAAATGGTGAACTAATTTCATTTAGTTCTTTAATTTCCTCTTCTAGCTCATTGAGATATTCCTGAAGAACACTTTTTGTGATTTCTCCAGTTTTATTAAATTCGTAATCGGATTCTTTTTTCTCTTCTTTTTTCTCAAGCTCATCTTCGTCTGGCAAGAAACCAGGACGAGAGCGATCAAGATAAATGTCTCCGGAATTATGATAAACCAAAAGACTGACCGATGTCGTAGTTATTGCGATAACCGTGGAAACTACACCCAATATAACTAAATTACGTCCGCCAATTGTCATAGTGTCTCCATAATACCTTTTACTGATTCTTTATGCTTAATAATGAGCGTGTTAATTTTCATTACATCTTGAAAAACTTGTTCACGTTTTTCGCGCACCGATACGATTTTTCCATAAAACCCTTCTGGATCATTTTTACAATCAGAGTTTACAAGTTCTTCGAGCGTTTTTTGATAGATAATAAAATCTGAAGAGAATTTATCTTTAGTTTCTTTAAAATCAAGTTGAACTTGCGCAAGCGTTATGTCAGTTAAACTATTTTCAACAAGTCTAGCGTTTAGCGGAATAATAAATTTGCTTAGAATTTTTTCATAATACGAGCCTAGATAAACGCGCGTTTTTGAATCGGTTTTTTGGAGGGCCTGCAAGGTTTGACGAATTGTTTCACATTCCCCAGCAATAACATTTTTTTGATTTCCAGAAAGCGCAATAGCTGCCGTAGAAGGCAACAGAATTGCAAGAGAGATCATAAAAATGATTGCTTTTTTCATATTTCGATTATAACACGTTCAGTTTAATTGCGCTTCAACATCACCGTGAACGCATCTGATGGAATATCAACTTTACCAAATCGTTTCAAGCGGGCTTTACCACGTTTCTGTTTTTCAAGAAGTTTTGCCTTACGATCTCGATCGCCCGTGTGAATCTTAACAGTAACATCTTTACGATATGCACCGATTGTTTCTCTTGCGATGATCCTTGCGCCAATTGCAGCCTGAAGTGCGACTTCAAAGTTTTGACGTGGGATAATTTCTTTGAGTTTCTTTGTAATATCGCGACCGATTCCGTCTGCCTCGGTACGATGGCACATAACAGAAAGCGCATCCATTTTTTCGCCAGCAATAAGAAAATCTACGCGTACAAGATCTTCGGTTTTATAGCCATTAAGCTCATAATTAAAGCTAGCATAACCAGAAGTTGCAGATTTGAGTTGATCATAAAAGTCAGTCAAAAGATTTGCCATCGGTGCTTCAAAATCAATCACCGCACGATCTTCAATATAACTTAGATTTGTTTGATGACCACGTTTTTCATTAATTAGACCAAGTACATTACCAATCATTGTTGATGGAACGATAATCTCGCCTTTTACCCATGGCTCTTTAATCTCGCGAACTTCAGAAATATCTGGCAAATCCGCAGCAGATTTAATTTCAATTTCGCTACCATTATTCATAATGACTTGATAGTTTGTTGATGGATTTGTAACGATTAGATCGAGTTTGAATTCGCGCTCCAAACGTTCTTTAATAATATCCATATGCAAAAGTCCGAGGAAACCAATACGCAAACCAAAGCCAAGAACTGGCGAGTTTTCTGGTTCAAATTTTAGAGCCGAGTCGGAAAGTGCAAGTTTTTCGAGAGCTTCTTTCAAATCTTTATACTGATCATTCGAAACTGGGAAGAAACCCGCATAAACAAATGGTAAAACGTTTTTATAGCCAGGCAGCGGCGTTGTTGCTGGATTTTTTGTGAGAGTTACAGTATCACCAACTTTTGCTTCACGCGTTGTTTTAAGGTTTGTTACGATATAACCAATCTCGCCTTCAGCAAGCTCTGTTTTTGGAGTCATCTTTGGCGTAAGTGCGCCAACTTCCAAAGCAAGACCATTATTATGATTTGCCATCATATGGATTTCGGCATTTTTTGGAATACTTCCTTCAAATGTGCGTACGTACAAAACTACGCCGCGATAATCATCAAAGTACGAATCAAAGATAAGTGCACGCGTTGCATTCGCTTCCGCTTTTCCATCCATATCTTTGCGTGGTTTTGGAGCTTTATTAATAATTTCATCGAGGACAGCTTCAACATTTAATCCAGTTTTTGCAGATACGCCGATAATATCTTCTTTTTCACATCCAAGAAGATTGATGATTTCGTTTGAAACTTTTTCAACATCTGCTGCTGGTAGATCGATTTTATTAATTACAGGAATAATTGTTAGGTCTTGTTCAATTGCAAGATAAACATTTGCCAACGTTTGTGCTTGAATACCTTGGGTTGCGTCAACAACAAGAATTGCGGTTTCAACAGCTTGCAATGACCTAGAAACTTCATACGAAAAATCTACGTGGCCCGGTGTATCGATAAGGTTTAGCATATAACCTTTCCATTTCATCGTTACCGGAGCCAGCTTAATCGTGATACCTTTTTCACGTTCAAGATCCATACTATCCAGAAGCTGCGCTTTCATTTCGCGCTTCTCGACAGTTCCAGTTATTTCCATCATACGATCGGCAAGTGTAGACTTACCATGATCAATGTGAGCAATAATACAAAAATTTCGGATTTGTTCTGGATTCATATACTATATATTATAACATTTTTTATATGTTTTTCCAGATGTGGATCTATTCAAAAACTGGAAAATCATCTTCTGGAAATTCATCGTAATAATCCTTAAACCCATCATTATCATCATCGTATGCGTCATTGTTTCCGAATTGGTCGTGAGCATATGGATTATAGCCAAGTTCGGTTAAGAATCTTGATGGTAGATTATATGTACGGTTACCAAATGAATAGCGTGACTGTGCGTACGTCATAAAAAGTTTCTTCATTGCACGCGTCATTCCGACATACGCAAGTCGACGCTCCTCTTCGAGCGAGGCTTCGTCTTCGGCACGTGAACTTGGGAAAAGTCCATCTTCCATACCAACAATATATACAACTGGAAATTCTAGACCTTTTGCAGCATGGAGAGTCATTAGCGTTACGGAGTTTGCATCAGAACTTTCATCCGCTGAAGACATTAATGATGCATCAGCCAAAAAGTCCTCAAGCGTTTCATAAGAAACGGCATTACTAACCAAAACAGCAAGGTTTTCAATTCTCTCTTCGCCATTTGGCGTACCATCTCTAAGAAGCGAATCAAAATCGAAGTATTGTACTGCTTTTTGTGCAATTTCTGATGGAGCAAGTTCAAGTGAAGTATTTTTAATAAAGTTTGTAAGTTTCACAAAGGCACTCTTTGCTTTTCCACTTAGAATGTCTGGTAAATCTGGATCCTTGAGTGGTTCGGGATTAATCATCGAATCCATTGCGCTAAGAATTTTTGCAATAGATGCATCACCAATTCCAGATAAAACATTCTTCGCTACACGCTCCAAACTAATTTTATCGCGCTGATTAATGAGCAATCTAAGTATCGCCAAAACATCTTTGACTTCCTTGCGATCGTAGAAACGAACGCCGCCAATGATTTTGTATGGGATATGCATATTCATAAATGCTTTTTCAAATGTGTATGATTGAGCGTTTGTGCGATATAAAATTGCAAAATCGGAATAATTAGGATATTCTCTTGAATATTCTAGAATTTTTCGCGCGACATAATTCGCTTCTTCATTTTCATCACGCAATGCCTCAATATCGATCGGCTCGCCATTTTCTGATTCTGTAAAAAGAGTTTTATCTGTACGAGTTTTATTTTCATTAATAATTTTTTGTGAAGCCGCCAAAATGTTGCCGGTCGAACGATAGTTTTGTTCAAGTTTTATGACGACAGCGCCAGGAAAATCGCGTTCAAAATGAAGAATATTTGTAAAATCTGCGCCACGCCATGAGTAGATGGATTGCCAGTCATCACCAACAACACAAATATTTCGTTTCTCATTAACAAGTTTTTTAATGAGTTGATACTGAACCAAGTTCGTATCCTGATACTCGTCAATTAAAATATATGCGAATTTTTGTTGCCACTTATGTCTAATATCTTCATTTTCTTCAAATAACTCCAGTGTTTTCAGAAGCAAATCATCAAAATCTAGAGCATTCGCGTTTTGTTTTTCAATTTCATAGCGACGAAAAATTGTAGCAATCTTTTTCTGATTTGGATAGAAAGCGCCCGCCTCATATTCATCTGGCGTTTGATTTTCGTTTTTCGCTTTACTTATAATTGACTGGATTGATTTTGGTTTTAGTGTTTTATCATCAGAAAAGCCAAGATTTTTGATAATTCTTTTTATTAATGATGTTTGATCTTCCGAATCATAAATAACAAAGTTCTTATCTAAATTAATCGCCTCAGATTCGATGCGCAAAATTTTTACACATATTCCGTGAAATGTACCCATATACGGCATAAAACTACGTGGAGGAATCCCCTCTTTTTCTTCAAGTAATTTCCAAAGACGTTCACGCATTTCGCGCGCAGCTTTATTCGTAAATGTAACAGCCAAAATATCCGACGGATTTACACCATGAATAATTAAATTCGCGATTCTATGGGTCAAAGTTTTTGTTTTTCCAGAGCCTGCGCCGGCAAGAATAAGGAGAGGTCCCTCCAGATTGTTTACTGCCTCCGCCTGGGCCGGGTTTAGTCCTGACAAAATATTCATTTTTTAATTTTAGCACACTAACAAAAAACTAGCTCACCGTTTGAGCTAGTTTTTTGTTTTAGAAATTATTCTGCTTTTTCAACAATTTCTTCGTAGTTGCTTCCTTCTTCAACAACGTCTGTGTCTACCATTGAATCGTAGCCGTTATTGATGAATTCAAACATTGCTTTCAATTCTGAAGCTGATGTACCTTCGAATTCTGAAACATCTTCTGATTTAACGATATATTTGCCATTCAATTGGATGCCTTCGACATCGTTTTTGAGAGCTTCATAAGCATCTTTAGCATCTTTCTCGTTTTCAAATTCAACATATGTTTCGCTGCCAGTGATTTTTTCGCCGTTAATATAGACGACTGCGTGGCTCTTTTTTGCGCCATATGAATTATCTTCCATAGTAAGAACGAGCTTTGAATCGTTTGATACAAAGAAATCATCGTTAATTACTTTTCCGCGAGTAAGCAAGAAAACAGCAATACCAACACCAACTAAAACGACAGCGGCGATAATGCAATAGATTAATTTGTTATTTTTTGACTTTGTTTCGGTCATTTAGTATTATCTCCTTTTATATTTTTATTATATCATAGTTTATTTATCGATTTTGCAATAAATAGGATGGGGTCAATAAAATTTCTTACATTATTAATATTCTTAACGAGCGAGAGTTTGGAGGTTAAAATTAATCTCATTATTTTAATTTCATTCACGCCAATGTTTCCGTTTGGATTCTTCCTTAGAGCTGCATCAATTGGATCCCATAAATATTTATTTTCTTCGCTAAGTTTTTCACCATCAGTATCACGATATAAATTCACATCTTCGCCAACTGCTTTTGCATAATTAAACCAGAACCACGTTTCAATTAACTCTTGGTTAGTTTTTTCGTTTAATTCTGAGAATGTTTGCTTTATCAAATCAAACAAAATTGCTGGATCAGAATCGTTTGATACGGCATCAATTTTTTTCAGAATCATCGCCGCGAGTTCCATACGAGAAAAGTCCGTCATAAGATTTGAATAAAACTCCTGCATTTTTGCGCTCGTTACAACTCCAAATTCGCTCTTTCCTTGATGAATGTTTATTGTCGTCAAACAAAACATTTCAATATTGCCGGCGAGTTTGGATTTTTCCTTGCGAACCCCCTTCGCGATTGCTGAGATTTTTCCGTCTGGAGTTATCAAATTCAAGATTCGATCCGCCTCACCATAATTTGTTCGACGAAGAACAAAAGCGTCGGTTCGAATATCTTTAGGCTGCGTATTTGCTGACATATTTTTTTACATCTTCCGGATACATTGTATCTTTATTTAATATTCCAACAACACCGTAAATAGACAAATCCTTGTCTTTAAAATTTAGCGATGAAACAATAACTACTGGGATTTTTGCTGTGTCTTTGTATGACGCTAGTTCGTTTAAAAATGTAAAGCCATCCGGCCCATCTAACAAAATATCCAAAAAAATTAAATCGGGAATTTCATCATCAATTGAATTCATCGCCTCAATGGCGTTTGAAAAAATTTTTACGTTTTCGCCACAATTCCTAGCAACGCATTCCGCCATCAACTCGTCGTCATCTATTACATAAATCATTAAAACAACCTCGCCTGAGTCGAAACTGGTAAATCTACAAAGAAACTAGTTCCGTCACGATGACGAATTGCTCCAACTTCAGCATTCATATAACGAGAAAATTTCGAAGCGATATATAGGCCTAGTCCAGAACTACCCGGACGCATAGCAATTGATGTTGGTTTTTCAATCCATCCGCGTTTTATTTCTTTCCATACATCCATCGGGAGTGCTGGCCCAAAATCACGAATATTTATTCTGACTCTTCCCTTATTTTCATTTACGATTAATTCTGAGCGCGTATCTTTTCCGGAATAGTGCATAGCATTAAGTAAAAAGTTATATATAACACTATATAGAAGATCACGGTTTGCCATAACCAAACGTGAGCGATTTTTATATTTTATATATAGATCGCGCTGATTGTATCTAAACAAATAATTAAGTTCGTGAGTTACATCATCACAAACGGCGCGCACGGAAACCGGTTCCATAACAAACAAACCGTCTTCAAGTCTGGCGATCTTTGTTAAATCGTTAACTTGTTTTATGGCGCGTTCCGAAACACTAATCATTTCTGAGCGAATATGCTCATTTTTATCATCATCAAGTTCAAAAGAAAGAGCAAGTTGGCGCAATACAGATAGAGGCGCTTTTAGTTCGTGCGCAGCTAAAAGTATATTGTTGACCTCCTGTTCCATAGGGTCATTATAACACAGTTTTTTATAGAGTAACTCCAACTGCTGGTTCGTTTGGACATTTTTCAAGAACGTTTTGCATCGCTTCTTTTTCGGCCTGCGTTACCCATAAATGATACTTAAACTTAACCGAAATTTGGCGCGCAATGTATTGGCAGCGAAATGCTTTATTTTTCGGTAACCATGTTGCAGCATCACCATCCGATTTTGACTGGTTAGAACTCGAATCTACAGCCAATAAATTGAGTGGATCGGTCGCAAGTTGATATCGTGTTTCTTCATTCATATGATCATTATCAGCGCCTTTTTGCCATGCATCCGACAAAGCTACAACATGATCAATCTGTACGCCGGTAGATATTTGGGATCGCTCACTAAATATTTTATGTTCTCCAGTATACGGTTCGTCATATTCACCAGATATTACATTGCATCCATCCAGTTTTGCCGAGTCACCAAACTCGCGTCTGATAATCTTTTGACGCAAATTACATCCATCAACGGTTGGCCAATTGGTATAGAATTCTTCACGCGAATAGCCAGTCTTTGGAGAACGTCCTTTTACTTCTAATTTTTCCAAAATTGTTGCAGCCAGCAAAGCTTGGTCGCTGCCAGTTTCTGGAACATTAATTTCATTTCTAGTAGCAACAACGTCATATACTGCATTAATTGCTTCACCAAAATCAACATCGATATTAATGTTTTCTTCGATTTGACTTACAATTTGCTCGTAGCTGTCCGGATTTAGAATCAGCCAACTGCTGACGCCCACTAGGGCGACTAAAAGTATGAATAGACGACGGAACTTGTGCCTCAATCTAAGCATATTATTATGATAGCATATTAACTATTGAATTTTACAGTATGAAGGAGTGCGTTGTAATCTCCTTCGAATAGGATTGAGTCTGTTTGCATAATGACGGTTTTGTCACGAATCTTAAACAAGACAACAATACCATTCAAATTTTCAGTATCTGGAATTGTACCAGTATAACGAGTTGCCGTAACACCATTTATATTAATAGTGTCAGTTTTTAGATCTGAATCTTTCTTCTTTAACGCTTCCTCGTAGGTTTTATTTACACTTTCAAAGGATTCGTTTTTAATGAAGATACGTAGTGCTAATGGGTTGAATGCATTGACTGGAACAATCTCGCCTGGATTTAGATAGGCCCTAAATTCGCCGCCGTTTGATGCGTCAGCAGAAACATAAACGCTCCAGGTTTTTGGATAGTTGAATGTTAGTTCACCATAATCTGCTGGACCTGCAAAAATTTTGTATGGGAATTTTTCGCGGTTTGCAAATTCTTTTTCGAGAGCTTCAGCTTGCTCATCTTTTGCAGTTGCAACTTCGAGTTCAACTTTGGTTTCGAAGTCTTCCTCGAGTTCGTTATATTGCGAACTTTTCCAAGCAAATAATGCTACAAATACAACAGAAAGAACTGATGTTGCGATTAGTGCAATTAATTTAATAAGATCTGCAAGATCTTCTTTGCTCATTTTTTTCTTTGCAGGCATTGCTGCTTGTGGTTTTTGAGCTACAGGTTGTTGTGTCGGTTGCTGGAAAAAATTAGACGGCATAGTTGGAGGAACGGTTGGCTGCGTTGGAACCTGCTGATTATGTTGCGTAAAAGAATTATCCATATGCTTATTATATCACTTTTTAGAAAAGTCTTCAGACAAAACTTCGATTTCATTTTTTAGTTCATTCAGATCCGACTCGATCTCTTTTGCAAGTTCTAACGATTCTTTATATTTAGCGGTTGCCTCTTCAAGTTTAAAGGAATCCGAATAAAACCATTCAACTTCATTGTCTAGTTTTTCAATTTTTTGATTAAGATTCAATTTAGATTCTGTCATTAATTTCCTTTATTTCTGCTTTAATATCTTTTTCATTCGTTGTGATTGTTATAGTTTCACCTGGGGAAATTTTGCCCGATAAAATTGCATAGCCTTGCTTTAAAACTTTTTCAGGGTTTAGAGCCTCCAAGATTTTCTTTTTCTGGTCGATAGCACTTTTTATTAGTGATATTTTTTGCAGTATGTCGCGCGAGATTTTTGAGACTTTTTCGTCATTATTTTTTATTTCAGCCGCAATCTTTTGCAAGATAATTTGCTTTGTGCGAGAAATTGTTGATTCGATTTTGAGAATTTCTGATTTACGATCTTTTGTAAGCATTTGAGCAACATTCGACGGAGTCGACGCTTCAATGTCGGCTGCAAGATCAGAAAGACTTTGGTCAACTTCGTGGCCAATGCCAGTAATTACTGGTATTTTTGAAGCAGCAATCGCGCGAACTAGATTTTCATCATTAAATACGGCAAGATCATCGGCTGAGCCGCCGCCACGAATAATTGCAATAATATCAACGCCGCCATGCTCATTAAAATATTGAAGTGCACGAATAATTTGATCGGCCGCGTCCATCCCCTGAACTTGCGTGTGTGCAGTTGTAATTTTTAGACCACCCCAACGTTCATTAACGATTTTAATAAAATCAGCGTAACCAGCAGCTTGTGTTGATGAAATAACGCCAATATTCGATATATTGCTAGGCATTGGGCGTTTCTTGGCTGGATCGAAAAGGCCCTCTTTTTGTAGTTTTGCTTTTAGAAGTTCAAATGATTTTTTAAGACTTCCCTCGCCCACCGGCTGGACGGCTTGAACCGTAAAGGAAAACTTTCCCCACTTTGTCATTTTTGGAATACCGCGCACTAAAACCTTCATACCATCTTCAAGTGGCATGCGTTGCTGATATATGCTCATAAAACAATTAATACTCGATTCGGCATCCTTCAAGTCAAAGAAAATCCATTTTCCTTGGTTAACCTTATAGCTCGATACCTCACCCTCCAAAATAATTCCAGAATAAGCATATTCAAGCGTTTGGTTTAAAACAGCGATAAATTCTGTCGGTGAAAATTTAGGAGTCTTGTCCATCAACCACCTCTTCTTCGCCCATTTCCATGATTGCTTTTTTATAGAACCAGAATCCCGACAAGACGGTAAACAAAAGTGTTGCAACACGAGTCATAACCGTGATAATTGTTGCGGTCGAAAAATCAACATCAAGTGCAATCATTACGCCAACCATGCCGAGCTCGTACAGACCGTAAGGAACGATGCCGTCAAACACAGAACCAATCGCTTCGCCAACTAGAATACATGGGAAAATTTCTGGGCGGCCAAGCGAGATTGCAACAATCCAGTAGGTCCCAACTTCACAAATACTATAAATCGTACCCCACAAAAGTGGTCCTTTTAGATTACTTTTTTCGCGCCTTGCACGCAAAACGCTTTCATGGATATCAAGAAAATAATGATTAATTTTTTCCAATTCGATTGGATTCTTTTTGCGTCCAAAGGTTACAATTTTCGAGAGAGTATTACCGGTTTTAGCTATAAACTTTGAAAATGCTTCGAGACGTTTCTTGCCGCTCGCCACAAAGATAATTGCAGTGAGCCCCATAAAAACACCAGCATTCATTAATAGTGAAACTGGCAAAATCCACAGTGCATCATCCGGGACGCCATGGATTAATAAAAGAACAACAATAGCGACGAGAGCCTGGAAATAGTTAATCACAGTCGTGATTGCATAACGAAAAATATACAAAAAACTTGCTTGTCCGGCTGAAATACCAAATTTTCTTAGACGAAATGATAAAAATGTTAGACCGCCAACACCACCAGCAGGGACTGCATGATTTACAAAGTTAAGTTCTGTTGAAATTTTGAAGCGATCCTTTCGTGAAGGATATTTAGTATTTCTGTGACAGCGGATATACGAGAAAAAGATTTGTCCACACGCATAGTACATAAAAAGTTGTTCAGGAATCAAAAGTAACAAAATAAAGATGTTTGTTTCGCCAAGATGTCTTGTTGCTTCAACAATATCTGCCCAGTTTTGATAAATAACATATCCAACGAGAATCGTAGTGAGTAAAGTTAAGATTGTACGGAAGGAAATTTTCTTCGTCATAGGGAAATTATAGCATATTCATGATATAATTTAAGTATGAGATATATCGCTGTTCTTGGTCGCCAACCAGAGATTTCGATTGCTGAATTGTCAGCATTATTTTCTCGTGTGACAAAAATTTCAAACGAACTTGCAACTTTTTCTTCTGATAAGATCCCAGATATCAATCGTCTTGGTGGTAGCTTAAAAATTGCCGCAGAAGTTACCGATTCCCCTCTAGAATTATTGCGCGCGCTTCCTGAAGGAAAAATCACCATCGGCGTTTCGGATTATTCCAAAAATACCTCGGCACGCCGTGCGCAAGGCGAAGCATTGAAACTTAAAAAAATTCTTTCACGCCATGGTCGTTCCGTTCGTATCGTCGAGAATAAAACCGCAGTCCTTTCAACGGCAACATCTCTACACAATGGTCTTTCTGGGACAAAACCAAATAAAATTGAATTTATTTTAGTGAACGGAAAGTGGTGGAAGGTTATTGGTATTCAAAATATCGATGCCTACGCCCGTCGCGACCAAGCGCGTCCTGCGCGTGACGCCAAAGTCGGCATGCTCCCACCAAAGCTAGCTCAAATTTTGATTAATCTTTGTGGCGATCTTCCAGAATCGTCCCGCGTTCTAGACCCTTTCTGTGGTACTGGCGTCGTTTTGCAGGAAGCTTTGCTCATGGATTACTCAGCATACGGTACAGATTTAAGCGAGAGAATGATTGAATATTCTGAAAAGAATTTAAAATGGCTCACTCATGACGATAGTTCTCGCTACAATCTTTCTGCCGGTGATGCAACAAATTTCAAATGGACTCTTCCAGTCGACGCCGTCGCTTGCGAATGTTATCTTGGTAGCCCAATGTCACTTCCGCCTGTCGATATTAAACTAAAAACCGAAAAACAAAACTGTTCTTCAATCGTTTTAGGTTTCCTTAAGAATCTAAGTTCACAGATTAAAGCCGGAACTCCGGTTGTAATAGCGGTTCCAGCTTGGCTAAGGCCAGACGGACACTATTACCGCATGAATCTTGTTGACGAAATTGAGGATATGGGGTATAATGTTAAAAATAAGTCGCGCGAGGGACTTCTTTACTTTAGAGAGGGACAAGTCGTGGCGCGAGATATAATAATATTAAGGAAAAATTAGATGTCACATGTTAAAGCTGGCGGTACCGCCAAGAACATCCATAATAATGCTGGCCAGCGCCTAGGCGTCAAACGCTTTGGTGGCCAAAAAGTTAAAAATGGTGAAGTACTCGTTCGCCAAACTGGTGCAACCAAAATTGCAGGCCCAGGTACTTATATGTCACGCAACTTCACAATCCATGCAGCACAAGACGGTGTAGTTACCTTTGTTAAAACAAAGAAAACTCACTTCTCAGGCAAATCATTGCCACGTGTTCGCGTAGAAGTTCGCTAATATTATAGCTTTTAAAAACAACGTCTTCATGACGTTGTTTTTTTATTTTCGCATTATAAAAAGAATAAAAAATATCTCAACTGCAGGACTTAAAAGCTTATTAAGATTACAACGCATTCTGCGTTGTAATTTTAACGCTTTTAAATCTGATCTAAATCTTCTTATCTTACAACCGCGAACTTATTCTTGCCTTTTTTAATGATGGCGGTTTGAGAGAGTTCGATTTCCTCTTTAACCTTTTCACCATTAATTGAGATTGCGCCTTGAGAAATAAACTCACGAGCTTTTTTCTTGGATTCAGCTAGACCAGTTTCAATCAAAGCATCAACAAGGTTTGTGCCTTTTTTGACTAGTGGTAAATAGTTTCCGAATTCTTCGATTTCATCAGTTGAGAATTCAGCAAAATTTGTCTCACGATTAAACAATAGCTCTGTTAGATTGATGATTGCTTCGGCATTTTCCTTTCCATGAACAACTTCAGTTGCACCCTTTGCGAGTGCTTTTTGAGCAATGCGAAGTTCAGGATGCTCTTTATGCTCGGCAAGGATCTTTTCGATTTCTTCTTTTTCAAGAACAGTATAGATCTTGATAAGATATTCGACGGCATCGTCTGATTGGTTAAGCCAGAATTGGTAAAAATCAAAGATGGAGGTGTAGTTCCCGGAGCCGTTATCTTTTGATGCTAACCAAACAGCATTTCCCTCAGATTTGCCAAACTTACGGCCGGTTACTGGATCGATAATGAGCGGAGTTGACCAAACATCAGCTACTGAATCTTCAAGACGTTTAATTAGGTGGATACCAGAGGTACAGTTACCGTATTGATCGGCGCCACAAAGTTGAAGCGAAACGCCATATTTTCTAAATAGGTGTAAGAAATCGTAACCTTGAATTAGGGTGTATGAAAATTCTGCATACGAAATGCCGCTGCCACCTTCGCCAATACGATTTTGGACAAATTGACGATCGAGAAGCTGAGTCATTGAAAAACTTTTTCCAACCTCACGAAGGAATGAAAGATAATTCATATCTTTGAACCAATCGTAGTTATCAACCATAGTCACATTCGAAGAATTGATGACGCGACCAATTTGCTCTTTAAGACAAGCCTTGTTATGTTCAACTTCATCAAGAGTTTTTAGATCGCGTTCACCATTCTCTTTTGGATCGCCAATTTGGCCAGTCGCACCACCAACGAGAAGGTATGGTTCGTAGCCGTGACGAACAAAACATGCACACATCATGAGCGCCGCAAGATTTCCAATCGTTAGAGAATCAGCAGAAGGATCTGCGCCCCAATAGAATTTCTTTGAAGCACGATCGTCAAGATCGGAAGGATTTTCGATTGTTGTTTTTGCGCTAAAACCGCGATAGATTAGTTCTTCAGATAATTTCATAAATACATTATACCATAAATCTATCTGTTATTTTTTATGCTATACTTAGAGTATGTTAATTAGTAGTTCATCTCTTATTAATTCACCAATTTTAAGTCTACAGGCTGGAGGTATGATTGCGAGAGTTTCGTCGCCAATTATCGATCCAGATTCGCTCAAAATATTAGGTTTTAAAACTACTGGGCCACTCGTCGCGAAGTCAAGTGAAGATATTCTTGACGTAAAAAGCATTCGCGAATATTCGAAATATGGCATCGTTATTGATTCAATCGAAGAGTTAGTCGCGAGCGACGACGTTGTTAAAATCTCAAAAGTACTTGATCTTAATTTTGAAATCATGGATCTAAAAGTTATCACTAAAAAAGGCACCAAACTTGGAAAAGTTGTTGGTTTTACTTGTTCGGATGATAATTTTTCTATCCAACAAATTATCGTACAACGTCCATTTTTGAAGAGTTTGTTAGATCCGGAACTCGTCATTCCTCGCAAGGAAGTTGTTGAAGTTACCGACCGCACTATTATCGTCAAAAATGAAGAAGAAACCATTCGTAAAAAAGCCGAGAAGGAGGATTTTATTCCAAATTTTGTAAATCCGTTTCGTAAAAATCCTGAACCAGACTTTGCACCTGCTGATAATGAAACCCCTGACGAACAAGATAATTAATTAGTTTTTCTTTGTCATATTTTTTATATTTTTTGAGAATCATTTTTTGAATCTCTTCATCATCATTCCTCGCACCAGAAGACAAAACTTCCTCAATAATTGAAGAGTCGATTCCCTTTTTCATGAGTTCCATTTTTAATCGTTTCGTTGAAATTCCCTTTTTCACAAAACGGTTTTCAACGTAATATTTTGCAAACGATTCGTCATTTAGATAACCACGACTTACAAGTCGCTCAATGATTTTTTCTTCATCTTCTTTTTCACATTTTTTACGATATAAATAATCATGTGTTTCGCGAACTGAATGCGGACGAGTAAGAACCCATTCGAGGGTTCGCTGATACATTTTACCAAATGCTGACGCTTTTTTATAAGACTCTAGTTCGTCCTCGGTGATTACCTTGCCGATTTTAATTTTAAAATCAACAACCTGCGTTAAATCGAGCGAAAATGAATATTCTTTGTTAACAAAAATATTAACACGGTTGATATTTTTTACGCCCTGCTTTATATCTGTAATAATTAACTCTTTTGATTCTTTATCTGATTCAAAAGAGCCGTCCGAATGTTCCGGTGTTTTTAGATTTATAATTTCCATAAAATGTTCCCGGCGGGTTTTGCTCGCCGGGTTTATTTTTTTATTCTTCTTCTGCGGTTGCTTTTTCGCGAACTTTAGCTTCGATTTCTGCCATGAATTCTGGTTTCTCACGGAAGAGTTTCTTTACTGCTTCACGTCCTTGACCAATAGTTTCGCCATTGTATTTCAAGAACGCACCAGCTTTATCGAGAATGCCATATTGAACAGCAAGATCCAAAATATCACCAGTCTTTGAGATACCTTCGTTATACATAATATCGAATTCGGCAGTCTTGAATGGAGCAGCAATCTTGTTTTTAACAATTTTAACTTTGGTACGGTTACCTGTGATGTTTTCGCCTTCTTTGATTTGACCAATGCGACGAATGTCCAAACGAACTGAAGCATAGAACTTCAATGCATTACCACCGGTTGTGGTTTCTGGATTACCAAACATAACACCAATCTTCATACGAATCTGGTTAATGAAGATGACAGTTGCTTTTGATTTTGAGATGATACCGGTTAGTTTACGCATTGCTTGCGACATCAAACGAGCCTGAAGACCCATCTGTGCATCACCCATATCACCATCGATTTCTGCTTGTGGGACGAGAGCCGCAACAGAGTCGACTACGATTAAGTCAACCGCATTTGAACGAACGAGAGTTTCGCAGATTTCAAGAGCTTGTTCACCGTTGTCTGGTTGTGCGATGAGTAGGTTTGCAGTATCAACGCCAATACGTTTTGCATATGCAGGATCTAGGGCGTGCTCGGCATCGATAAATGCTGCTTGGCCACCTTGTTTTTGAATTTCAGCAATTGCATGCAAAGTCAAAGTTGTTTTGCCAGATGATTCTGGACCATAGATTTCGATAATGCGGCCTTTTGGATAGCCACCACCAAGAGCTAAATCGAGAGAAAGAGAGCCCGAATGAAGAAGTTCAACATCCATTTTAGGAGTTTCACCAAGTTTCATAATTGAACCATCGCCAAATTGTTTTGTAATTTGTGCGATTGCAAGTTTCAATGCATCATTTTTTCCGTCGTTATTCGTTTCCACCGCTTCTGATTTTTTTGCCATAGTATTACCTTTTTTAGAATTAGTTTTATTATAACATAAGTTGGCCAAAACAAATGTTGCATAGAGTATTAGCACAGATATATCCAAAATCAACCCACATCTTAATTCACTAAGCATTACCCCGATAAATATGTTATAATATAGGTATGAAAGTTTTAGAGAATATTCCAATTTCAGAATTAACAACAATGCGCCTTGGTGGCCCTGCTCGATATGTTATTGAGATTGAAAAACCAGAGGACATTCCAGATGCATACGAGTATGCAAGATCATATGTTTTTATGCCAACCTTCATTCTTGGTAACGGCGCAAACACAATTGGTCACGACGAGGGTTTTGCTGGCGTCATTCTTATGAATAAGATGCGCGGCATCGAAGTCAATCAAAAAGAAAACGGCTATTATTATATGCGTGCAATGGGTGGCGAAGTATGGGACAATGTTGTCGAACAAGCCTGCAAACTTGGCCTTACTGGCATCGAGGCTCTCAGCAAAATTCCTGGCACAGCTGGCGCTGCTCCTGTCCAGAATATTGGTGCATATGGGCAAGAAGTTTCACAAGTTCTTGAAAGTATCGAAGTTTTCGACAATAAAGAACTCGCATTTAAGGTTCTCACAAATGCAGACCTTCAATTTGGCTACCGCAAAAGCATTCTCAATACAACCGAATACGGCAGATATTTCGTTATCTCAATCACTCTAAAACTCAAACAAGGACAAATGATGCGTCCTTTCTATAACTCTCTTGAAAATTATATTGCCGACCACGAAGTAACTGACTTCTCACCAATGGCTATTCGCGGAATTGTTTCTGAAATTCGCGCAAACAAACTTCCAGATCCTGCTACAACACCAAGCGCAGGCAGCTTCTTTAAGAATATTTATGTAAGCGACCGCGATGCTGAACGTCTTGAAATGCAAGGTGTCCAAGTTTATCGCACCGGAAACGATCATAATAAAGTCAATGCTGGCTGGTTAATTGAAAGGGCTGGTTTGTCTGGAAAATTAATCCATGGCTTCCGCATCAACGAAAGCGCAGCGCTTGTCTTGATTAACGAGTCCGCAAAATCTTTCGCAGACCTCGTTGCGGCACGCAATGAAATCGCAAATACAGTCTACGATCGTTTTGGATTAAGACTCGAACAAGAGCCAATGGAGTTGGTCGGATGAAAAAACTTGATGGTGCAGAATTAGCTAGCTTCATCAAGGAACGCCAATTTCATGTTGTTCGCGGCATGGAGAAAAAGCCAAAACTACTAATTATCCGCGACAGCGATAATCCTGTTATTACGAAGTATGTTAACCTGAAAAAACGTTACGGTGAAGATATCGGTGTTTTGGTTGAAGATTTTTGCGCAAAAAATAACGATGAGATTCGTGAGAAAATTTTAGCCGCAAATGATGATCCTGAAATTTCTGGGATCATTATCCAGCTTCCACTCGTTGATCGTGAGGCAACAACTGAACTTACCAATCTAATTGCCGCCGAGAAGGATGTTGACGGCCTTTCTGAGAATGGGAAGTTTGAATCAGCGACCGCAACGGCAATTAACTGGCTTCTAGCTGGATATGGAATCGATTTAAAAGCTCACAGGATTGCCCTCGTTGGTCGCGGAAAACTTGTTGGTGCTCCACTTTTTAAGATGTGGACCAATAGTGGCTACGACGTAAAAATGTTTCATCGCGGCGATGATTTATCCGAGCTTCGCGATTTCGGGGTGATTGTTTCTGCAACCGGAGTCCCCCATTTGATTAAAAACGAAATGGTCGCACCAGGCGCCATTATCGTTGATGCAGGAACGGCAAGCGAAGACGGAGTTTTGGTCGGCGACATCGACGAAGAAGTCCGCGAACGCAACGACCTCACCGCCCTCACACCAAAAATCGGCGGCGTCGGCCCACTTACTGTTACGTGCTTATTTGAGCATGTGATTGAGGCTTAATTAGTTTTTTCTTATACGTGTTTATAAGCTACAACCCGATAATTTTTATCATGTTTATTATTACATTATCCATTGTCCCAATAATAAATACCCGTCTCTGGACGGGTATTTATATTATGCTATGAGGTGGAGCGATGATTTACTGCAGGAATAGCGCCAAGAACAGCTTGAACTTCCTGTTTAGGTTTCACACTACTTCCTTCCGCCAACATATCATACTTAAGCTGTTCAAGTGCCTCACGATAGCTGGAATCTCCTGACGAATACTGTTTCACCAAATCTTGCACTGCTTGTGTGTCCGCACCGGCAAGTGACGACGCCGAGTATCCCTCCAGGCTATTTTTGGTGTATGCCTTATTACTTTTAATAGTATTACCGGCTGCAATATCCGAAACCATACTCATAGTACTGCGGTTCGCCGCCTTGAGCGTACCACCATGATTGGATGTCAAATGTTGCGCAACCCTACCATAAGCCGCCTGCTGTTCTTGACTACCACTTCTTGCAGCTCCTCTAGCAGCAGCACCAAGATTATTTTGTATGCTATTGCGTCCTTTTTCTGTCCCCATCAATATATTTTGAAGTGCTTCAGCTCTTGTTATTGCAGCCTCGTCGTTCGGATTAGTACCAATCGCATTCAAGGCTTCTTGATATGCATTTGATACTTGAGTAGTGTTATCCGCATTCAATCCTGCCACGCCGCCACTTCTAATTAATGTCTCATCGTCTTTTACTCGCTGGTCAGAGACCGCCTTGTTTTGAGAGGCCAAAATTGCATCCAAGTGTGCTGGATCATTCGCAAGCTCCCACTCATTGGCGTGTTTATTATATCTCGCATATCTTCTGCCTTCGCGAGCACTTAAAATTTCACCATTTTGACGCCTCTGCCTATAATTCTCAGCAATTCTGCGAGCTCGCTCACCAGCACGTCTATTCATACTATCTTGGACATAGTCTGATTTCTCAAGTCTTCCTGCCGCACGAGAAGCTCCACCACCTATCTTTCTGCTCATACCAGTAACGGCAGCACCAATCCCACCAATAGCATCTAGCGCGCCTCTGAGGAATTTAGGGATAAAGAAGAATGGAACCACCATAAGCATTAATCCAGTAAACGCCATGAAGTAATCTGTAGATACAGACATGAGAAGTTTCGCCATTAATTGCCCACCACCCATCATTGCACCACAGATTGGGAATAATAACAGAAGACTCTTAAAGTATTTTAACCATCTGTCAAAAATATTCTTCGTATTTGGCAATGCGTAGCAGACCATCGCCAATGGTGATACAAGCACTAGAATTATAATTGCAGCTTTCCTAATACCCAACATAATGAAGAAGAAGAATACTGCAACAAGAGCCGTAACAAGAGCAACAAGTAGCGGGATAAGAACTGCAAACCATCCACCAGTAACAAATGATGCAGCCACACCGCCGATTAATCCACCGGAGATAGCAGTAAGTAATGTGCCAAAGAGGAGGCTTCCTTTTGAATCCGCCATTTCACCAGGAGCTACGGAAATACCGACCGACAACATATCGTTTAGGCTTTTTCCGACTATGTTAGACACTTCGACAGCTATTTGACATATCAAATATGACATATTTACCAGAATTGCAACTACGATAACTTTAGGTAGTATTCTCTTGATACCATAATTATCAATTCCAACACCTGTAAGTTGAGAAAACACAATCGCAACAATCACTACAACAAGGAATGTATCTGCAAATCCAAGCATTGATTCCCAGATTTCTTTGACGTTTTTGTTTTCAAAGAAGCTCGACTGAACAATAAGAAAATCAGACTCTACACGGCTATAGATCCCCTGAACGCCATCATTTAACCATTGAATTACTGGACATAAAATCCAACCAAGACTATTCGACATCTTCATACATCGTTGAAGATCACTCGCTTCACTATCACCATCCCCATTAAGGTCTGGATCAGTACCACCCGGAGTATGTCCATTATTGCCTGGATCACCTCCATCACTTGCACCATCACCACAATCTTCATCATCGCCGGTCAAATTATATAACTTTGTAGCCAGATCCTGGAATCCGATCACTACATTTAGTTTATTATCTGCCAAATCGTCATTAAATGCTGTAACAAACCTGTCACCATGTTTAACTGGTGCCAAACACCATTCATGTCGAACACATACATATACACCACCGTCAGAAATAGGATTTTCTGGTTTTTCCGCCTGGCAACCTGCTGCATCCGCTGTTGATACGCCGAACACATTTTCTAGATACGCAGTATACAGCTCTATTTTTTCCTCTTTTGTTACTTCGTTTAGTCCCGAGGACAGTCCAAAAAGATTTTTAGCGGCACTATCATATAACTTTGTGGCGTCGTTCGTTTTGAATATGTAGGATGTCTCTGTTTTTTCCGTTACATTTTCCTTGCTCATGGTATAACGAAATTCAACACTTACCTTACCCCAAGAATAGAAGGAATTATCAATACCCATTATATATTCTTTACCATCAGCTTTAAAACTCTTCTGAGAAAAATACGGGCTACCGCCAGAGTGCCTTAATCTTTCGCCATTATATTTGTCTTTTGGCGTCAAATCCAAATATGCGCCATTGCTGACGCCAAATATTGTAAATTCACCAAAGTGAGTGAACAGGCCAGGGTTCGTATCCTGATATATGTCTTTTACAGATGCGGTCTCCATTGAAAGATTTTCTTTCTTTTCTAAATACTCCATAGGCCAACATACTTTCGCAACATTGACTTTCATCCCATCCTTAGGCGTTTGTGAGTCGCTTTTATTGGTAACTTCATAAAAAACATTAAAACAACCAATTTCATCGTTCTGCGCCTTATTTACCGTTTCGTCGTACCCTAATTTTCTCAAAAATTCAGCCCTTTCTCGTATTGTGGATGGAGCACTCGGCTTATCATAATTCGGGATAGAAACACCATATCGCTTAAATATGCCATCCATCGATCCGGTCATGCCGTTACCATAAGAGTCAATCGTCAGAAGATAGCGACATCTTTCCCCAGTCTCCTGCGCACTTTTACCATACTCTGTAATTCCAGCTACGCCCGTTGGAACCATTGCGTGCGCATTATCCGGTTTATTAAACAATTTGACGAATTGAAGAAATTCACTCGATCCATTAACACCAACAGTAAACTCTTTTCCTTCAGAAAATACGGTACCATTGAAACAATCCTGCGCATTATTTAATAAAATCTTGTTTATGGTTGTATTCGATATAGCCATTGTATTTTCTGCGCAAAAGAGTAAACAGACATTAAAAAATATAAATAGTGCAGGCAATAATACTTCTACATTTCTCCAGCTATTTCTCATTTTTAACCTCCAATATTAATATGTTATACACTTCGTCTGCTTTCCTATCAAAGAACCATGTTGTTACAAGATAATTCTCCAATTCGTTTGTGCCATCTAATTCTTCACGTAAACACCTTCTAACATCTGGCTCATCATAACACTGAGACAAAATTCCTTCTTCTTCGAAGCCGGATCTGATTTTTAGATATACATCTATTTCATTATAAGCCCCCACACTTACAAAATCGTCCTCGATAATTTTAGACAGTTCCTCAATAATCCCATTCTCTTCATCTATTTTATTTGACCATATTATATCCGATAATTCTACCAAGAGACTATACAATTCGATATCCTTCACTACATTTGTTCCATTTTCAATTGCTTTTGCTTTTTCAATTATTTTTTCTTTATAAATACTTCTACTATCTTCCGTACTCAATTTTAGTTTAAAAGCGTAATCATTAGAATCAACCTTAAACGTTTCATCCGTAATCTTGTTCTCACCTTCAGTGCCATAAATAAAATATTCGATAAAGTCATTGTTATTCTTTGATCTATCTTTTTTGCTGACGTTATTTTTTGTTCCACTCAAAATCAAAAGCGCAATCGAAGCAATAACGAGAAGCACAACACCAACAATGAGTGCGATTACTTTTGGATCTTTTTTCTTTTTTGGTTGGTCGAGATTCAAGATAATATCGCCAGTGCCGGTGTAGCCTGGGTTGAATGATTGTTGCGTGCCGAGTTGCGCCGGTTTTACGCCATCAACCATTTGAGCAAATTGTTGTTCGAACGATGCTTCTTGAGGTTGCATCATTGGGTTTTGGCCAGACATATTTGCCGCAAGATTTTGATCGGCAACTTGAGACATATTTGGGGTCTGATTCATGTTTGAAGCTTGGCTCATGTTTGGGGCTTGATCCATGTTTGGAGCCTGATTCATAACTGGAGTTTGGACTGGTTGGGCCGCCAAATCTTGTGCTGGCTGAGCCGATAAAACATCAGTTGGTTGAGCATTTTGTATAACGGTTTCAGCTGGTTGAGCTGCTGGTTGGGCTGCGCTTTCCGAAACAGAATTAGCCACCGTGCTGGCAGCTTCAGTATTTTCATGCAAATTAATAACAGTCTCTTGGGATGGCGCGACTGGTTCTGTATTTGTTTTTTGAGAGTTATCCGATTCAACTTCTTTCTGTGCGGCGGCGCCAAAAACAGGCATAGAATTAAGGGTTGGCTGCGGCTTTGGCGCAGATTTTTCTTCAAGTGCCTTTTGGCGCTTATCATAGTTGTCGTATAACGGATCCATATGTTTTTTATTATAACATAAGCAAATTAATTTTTTACAATAAAAAACATAAGCATTTTGAAATAATTTTTTCTGAGCGCCTCGTTTTCCTTCAAGTTTTTTAAAAATCCCGTCTTTTTTGATTTTCCAAATTTTTCCCATCAAAAATCCCCCATTTTTCGTGGGGGATTTTTGTTTGTCTAGGCCTGCTAGACTAAGAAGTGAAGCGGTCTAGATATTACATACGTTTGCGGCTAGCAATGTACATACCAAGTGAGGTTACGATTGAACCTGCACCAAGAGCACTGGCAACGATTGAGGTTGCACCAGTTTCTGGCAATTCTTCTGGAACGATTGTTGGGTCACAGACCTTAGCAACTACTACAGAAGCATCATCACGTTGCATTTTACCATTTTGGAAAACTTTTGCCCAGTTAGTGGTTTTGGTTTTCTTATCACATGGCAATGTTTCGTCGATAACTTCAGCTTCAAAGAGAATGTATGCGTTTGCACCACTTTCATATGAGCCGATATTAAGACCTTTACCGATGATTTCGTTTGATTCAACATTCAAACCGTTTGGATTGTTAGCATTTTTAAGCTTTGTTGAACCAGCAACATATTTCATGTTTTCTTGAAGTTCATCAACTACAATGACATCATTAACTTTTACGCCTGAAGTGTTTTTGTAAGCGATCATATATTCAACAACGTCGCCGATTTTTGCTTCAACGGTATCTGCCCATTCGGTTGTACCTTTGATGCGAACTTGCTTTGACATTGTGAAGTCGTTTTCGTAAACAACTTTAACGCGTGCACTAGCGTAACCACTATATTGGTAACAGCCAGGAATTTCACCGTTTAATGAGTTGTAACCAACTTTGACGCCGGTTGATTTGATGATATCATCACTCAATTTACCAGCAGCCTTACCATTGTTTTCCCAAAGTGCTGTACCTGGAATATATTCTAGGTGGAAGTTTGAACCATCAGCACTCTTAAAGATAACGTTATCCCAATATTTTGATGGGTTAGCGTTTGAAGCTGAGATAAAACCATTTACTTCAACAGAGTTACCTGAAGTACCTGGAATACTAAAGCTAACAGTTACATCTTTAGCGATAGCATCAGTACCTTTTGGACTATTGTTGTGGACATAAAGGCTAAGAACATATTCTTTGCCATCTTCGGCAACGATTTCGTTGCTTGACCAAACGTTGTGAGTTTCAGAAATACGGGTGCGAAGGAAGTTGCGTTCGTCACCTAATTCATGAACTTTACCGTCAGCATCTTTGTAAGCGCCATCGGTGATTGAGTTGAAGACGATCTTGTCACCAAGAACACCTTCGTTAATTTCTTTAATGGTGTAGCCTGGACGGCCACCACCGTTGTCACCCCATGCAGAAACTGCAGAAGGAGCAATAGCGATACCGGCAACAGCAACAGCTGCAGCGGCACCAAGCATAGTTTTAGAAATATTTTTCATATAATTTCCTTTCGATTAAAAATTACTAGGTTGGTTTTTGCTAGCCGAATTGTTAATTTTCGTCCTACCACCCACCAACCGAATCATCTCAATCTCAAACTTGGGATAAACCCGGCGACGGTTGGACCGTCGCCAAGCTTTTAATAAAGTACTAGGCAGCTCATGCCTCTGGGTATCTCCCTACACACACACTTATTTTAAAACGGCGTTACTTCTCCATCATTAGGAGCTTTCTCGCCAGGGTCTGCTGGTGCGGCATCAGTTGGTGCCGGTTCATGCACTATTGTGCCGCCACCATTATCGCCGCTGTTTCCACCATCATTTGCATGTGGTGGCTCTGTAGGTTGTAGCTCCCCTGGACCAGGGTCGTCCACACCATCTTCGCCAACGCCACCTATCGGGGCGTTGCCTTTAGCATCTGGACCCTGCTGAGGATCCTTACCGTCTGGGTCACCGCCACCTGGAGTTGGTGTTGGTGTTGGGTCTGGGTCTTTATCCGGAACTGGATCGTCCGGAATTATTGGTGTTGGTTTTGGGGTAACCTTTGGAGTTACCTTAACAACCTTGCCAACTTTTACTGTTGCCGGCTCGATGAGCATTGCTCTGCCGTCAACAGCGTTGATTCCTATGTACTTTTTAGTACCGTCCTTGAAGACGTACTCGAGTACATAGAAATCATACTTTTCGAGTTTTGTTGACTCGAAAAGCGTTTCGGTTTCCGCGTCGAGCCCCCAATGTTTTTTAATGGTCCAGCCGTCTTTGAGCGACTGTTTACCTAAATCATTGGAGTTTTTAACCAAAAGAGCAAGTCTCGAACTAATGCCGTTGTATTCATCCGACATCTTGACCTCTCCTTCACCCTTCTTGATGGCCTCAATTTCTTCGGAAGTATATTCCTTAGAAATCCAGTGAGACCATTCGTCTTTATTTTCCTCATAGGCTTTTGCCCATTCAGATTTACCGACGATGCCAATCTCATTCAAAGCGTTATAGACGCCTGAGGCAAAAATTGGGTTTGAGCGAAGCTCGTTTGAAACCCAATCGGTCTCAGTATCGAAGAAATTAAACGTTACTGCATCAGATAAACCTGTTGCAGCAAATCTTTCATCGGCTCTTACGAGCAACGATGAATCCTTAAACTTTCTTGGTTCCCCGAATTTTGCGTAAATAACGCCATCGGAGAACAAAGATGCAATTTCCTCGTCCGTTAGAACGATGCACTCTTCGAGCGCTTTGTCTAACTCCTCAGTTATTGCTTCTGTTGTTGCTTCTTTTGGTTCTTCGGGCACATCTTTAGTGACGACCACAGGGGCTCCCCCTTCTCCTTCATAATATTCAGTTGTTTTTTTGTCGCCAATATTCATCATTACGAATATTCCGGCTACGATAGCCAATACCATAGTAATAATTGGCGCGAACCTGATTGGCTTAATAAGCCCATCAATCAAACTTGTAATAATTATTATCGCTAATGCAATCATAACAATCCATACGTTCATATTCATATTCTTTATACCTCCGTCTTTTTTTCTGTGGGGTCGTACAAAATAAGTGTGTGTTCAGTTTCGTGTGAAACTGAGATGATTCGGTTGTAAATGGTCATCCCACATCGGAGTTTGCACCCCTTTGCTAGACTGTCTTAATTGTATCACACTTTTGCTTTTTTGTCAAGATACAGACCATGGTTTAATGCTTATGGCAAGAAAAAACCCAGGACAAATGAGTCCTGGGTTTGTGGGTGATTTTTTATGCCGCCGATGCGAGCACTTTTACGATAAAAATTGCCACCGCTAAAAATACCACAAATGGCAACATTAGCCGAAACATCTCGCTCGACTTTGGCAATCTGCCACCTCTTAATCTTCTATGAAATATTCTCTTATAGAGAACATACACCACAAAAGCTGAGAATATGGCTGATACCACAAGCACCAATATACAGATCGCAAGCGCGACTGCTGGTGCAAGTGCCGTGGCCGCATACATTATTATGACGAACTGCCATAAACATATTGCGACCGATGGATATATCGTCGACACTTTATTATAATCATCTATTAAGAGATAATAATAGATGTATCCCGCAATCGTTATCAACGATATTGCGATCGTGACGACAATCCCCCATCCTTTGAATATTAAGAATGGACTAATTGTGGCCAGAGCAACCATGAGCCAGTCGCCCATTCCTGGGAGAAAATCTTCATATTCCTCCTTAATTGTTTCGATATTGTGCCATGCAATAAAAAACAATGCAACAGCAAATGCTAACTTAACTATTGTTAGCATAGAATCACCTCCTTTTTAAGGTACAAACAGTGTGTGTTACTCTTATATTATAACAAAAGTTTGACTTTTTGTCAATATTAGCATATCGCTTTCGTTTTTGAAGACAAAAGAAAAACCCATACCAAAACTGGTATGGGCTTTTTCGAGAAACCATATTAAATTGTCAAGGTGCGTTTTGTCCCTTATGGAACAATTGTGACTGGTGTTGGAGCTGTTGGCTTTATTAATACAGATGTAACCTTATCCTTCTTCTCGGCAACCTGCTTAAAGAAGCAGCCATCGATTTTATAGAAGGTAATTATTACTACCATGTCCAATGCCTTTGCATCATCAAGGCTATAGATGGTATTTTCATCATCAACGTCCTTGATAATAGCAACTCTCTTGGTTAGCTTCTTGTCTGGAAGTCTATTCCAGACTTCTCTGTCAACGGCTCTTTCACCCTCGCAGAAGACCGCCTTCTTCTCTGCAAGAACTGCTTCGAGCAATGCCTCTACTGCGTTTCCAGCTGGAGCTGTTGGAGTTGGAGCTGTTGGAGTTGGAGCTGCTACCGCTGCTGCTGCCTTCTTCGCTCTGTCAATGACATCAGCGAGTTCGTACTCTCCAATCTTATTGACATTGCCTTTTGTGTCCTTAAGGTTAATTACAACCTTAGCATCCTCTGGGACGTCAGCATCGGCTGCAACAGGCTTTCCTGCCTTATCGACAACTTCGTAAGAAATCGTCTTTAAGTACGCCTCGTGCTTGTCTACAATTTCCTTGCAGATTCGCTCAATAGCAACCCTTACGTTCTGCTGATATTTATCGATGCTCACATCTTCGTTAGCGATGTAAGTCATCAAGAACTCTTTAGCAAATCTAACAGTGTCGTTTTTTGATAAAGCATCTGACGCCTCATCATATGACACCGTCTTGTCGTACACATAACCAGTACCACTCTTTTTGAAAGTAAGATATTCAGGAGAACAAACTCCCGATGTAACACCTCTGCTACCACCAAATACTCTTCCTGCCATAAAGGCCTCCTTTTCTCCCGCTTCGTGCGGGTCAAACATAATAAGTGTGTGATGATCGCACGCGGAAAAATAGAGAACCTTTTATATGGTTTCTTCGTATTTTTAATGTGCGATCTTATTGATACGTTCTTATTCTACCATAAATGGAATAAAATGTCAATATATTTGACACATTTTCTTATTGTTTCGCAAGTTTTACAGGGGTGGCACTTTGCGTTGACGGTTATGCTTTTATATGTTTTAAATGTTTTTTATCAAATCCTGTACTTTATACAGGATGCGAAGCCTATCCCCGGCCTTCCCCTATCAAAACAAAAATGAGCCCATTAAGCATATTTCCTTATTTTTGTACGAGTGGAGGCAGAAAATCTCCCTCGGCCCCACTTCAAAGGACAAAAAAATAGAGAGCAAGCTCTCTTTTTCATTCTTTGGTGCGAGTGGAGGTAGTCGAAACCTCATCCCAAGTTTGGAAAACTTGTATACTAACCGCTGTACTACACTCGCAAATTGTTAATGGGGCGGGAAACAGGAATTGAACCTGCGACCTTCTGGACCACAATCAGACGCTCTAACCAACTGAGCTATTCCCGCCATAGGTTGTGGTTCTATTATATCATATTTAATATAATATGCTAGGCTTTTTGGGTGGCTAGACTCTTTTAGCGAGAAATCCCTGGGTTTCTTGGCATTATTGGAGTTGGGCCTTGGGTTTTTACTGGAGGGGTATATGCTTTTGCGCGTGGCATACCCGATTGGACTGAGGTTGCGATTTTCGACTCGTTAAATCCGCGGACAAACTGACGATTGCTTGGGGTTAGGGCCTGGCGTGCCGAGAATGAGACGGTTGAAGCTGTGCCCATGTTTGATCCGTTTTGCGAAACACCATATGCGGAAGAGTGAAAAATATCCTCTTTTCTGTCGTCTTTCATTACATATTTTATAACTGGGTTTTTTCTAGTCTGTGGCTGCATATTATCTCCTAGATATATATTAACGCGGGATGAGCAAGAATGCAATTGTTCCGATTGCCGCGCCGACAAAGATTGTGAGCGCAATAAGGATGAGGGTGCCAAAACGGCCATTATTATCTTGATTATCAATAATGGTAATTGGACCTTTATTTTCTTCCTCTTTTACGACAGGGGTGCGACCGCGGTAGTCGGTTTTCGACAAAGGACGTTTTTCGATGAGATGAGTATTAATGAAAGGATATTTCTTCTCTGTTTTTGGAGCTTCCTTTTTTTCTTCCTTCTTCTCTTCTGGTTTCTTTTTGAGGATTTTTTCAGATTTAATTTCTTCGATTGACTTTGAAAGAGGGCGTTTCTCGACATTGTGAGTAGTAAACGCCGGGGACACGAAGGCTGATTTACTTTTGTCGCCGCCAATTGGAACATAATCTTCAATAACGCCGAGGTCGGCAGAAGCATCCAATTCCTCGTCACGCGAGCCCATTAGCTCTTCAATTGGAGTATCGAGATCGTATTCAGGCTCCTCCAGGATAGGGTCGCCGTCACTTTCATTTTCGACCGGAACGATTTCTGGGGCTTTATTTCTCTCCTCGTCAGCAGGTTCTTCATCAAGAATAATCTCTTCTGTTTTTTCTTCGTTTTTCTCTGTATTTTCTTCAAGATCGTCGATTACAGTGTCAAGATCTAGCGCATCTTCAACCTGATATTTTTCTTCTGACGGATCTTTTTCGTCTGATTCGTCGATGGTTTCCAGCATTTCGATGTTCTCTGACATCGGTTCGGTTTCTTCAGAAACAGGGATAGTTTCCTCAATAATGACGGTTTCTTCGATAATAGTTTCATCTTCGACTTGGTCGAGGTCGACAAAATTAATCTTAAGAACAGGTTTCTTTGCTGGAGCCTCTTCTTTTAGACGGTTTGATGGGACAAAATCTATATATCTTTGATTCATTATGCTGAGATTCTTTTTGCTGTGTTAATTATATCAGTGAACTCGCCAAGTATCAAACTTGAGTTGCTCATGAGAAGACCATTCACGCCTGGGACGGTTAGATATGCGCCGGCATTGGATGGATTGACGCTACCACCAAATAAAACAGGGGTGGATTCAGCGTATTTTTTACCATAGGTTTCTTCAATTGTATCGCGGATGAATTTTACGGCTTCGGCAACTTCGTCTGGAGTTGCAAAACGTGCAGATTTATTGGCGGAGATTGCCCAGACTGGATCGTAGGCTAAGATTACTTTTCCGAGATCTTCTTCGGAAACATCAAGCAATGCACCAATAACCTGATCGCGGATTACGTCAGCAGTTTCGCCAAAAGCGCGTTCAGATTCAGTTTCACCAATACAGATAATTGGAGTGATTTTATTGCGAATTGCGGCTGCAACTTTCTTTTGAACAAATTTATCGTCTTCTCTGAAGATATGACGACGTTCTGAATGGCCGATAATTGCGTAATCAACGATACCACGAAGCTGTGTGAATGAAGTTTCACCAGTAAAAGTGCCATAATCACGATAAAACGCGTTTTGTGCTGCTAATTTCAAAATATGGCGGTCTACCTGAAGAGAAAGAGGTTGGAGCGCAATCGTTGATGGTGCGATTACAACCTCGAGGTCGCGATATTTTGGGATGTTTTTAAGAAGTTTATGAAGATAGATTGAAGATTCACCGACAGTGAAGTTCATCTTCCAGTTGCCCACGATATAAGTTTTCATACTATTATTCTACCACACCCAAGATTCCGCGCAAGGCATAAGCGGTATCTTCATGACTGCGAACCGTGATCGTATCGATTCCCATTTCAACGATTGGATAATCGTTGCCACCTGGCTGGGTCATATCTCCAAAATAGAGAACATTCTCCTTTGTTGCGCCGAGTTCTTCTAGCAAATGCTCCATGCCGAATTTTTTATTCATGCCAGGAGTGAAAGCATTGATGGAGGTCGTTCCGCCAATCTCGTAGTCAAACTCTGGAGCAAGCTCTTTGCATCTTGCGACAATTTTTTCGCGCTTTTTACAATCTGGATCCCAGGCATATTTCTCCTCCGTGCCAGCTTTTTGACCAAGCGCAGAAAAAGTTACTTGCGACAAACGATTCTCGATAATTTCGTCATCTCCTTTAAGCTTATCAGCCTCCCAAAGGTTTAGCTCTTTAGCCGATTGCTCGAGGGCGGAGGTAATTTTTGAAACTTGCTCGTCGGTTAGTGGAAAATTATAGACTTTTTTCCATTTTGATTCGTCATAATCTGCGCCGCTATAACGATAATACTGAGTACCCTGAGCAACAAAAAGATGGAGATGTTCAAGTTGTTTTGTAGTAACGCCATTTTTTCTTAGCGGGTTGACAATTTGGATCAAGAACTGATCGAATTTCTGACCAGAGATAGGGCAAATTTCATAGTGGTCCAAGCATTTAATAAGTAGTTTTGCAATTTCGTCCGGAATTGGAGTCTTTGCGATATTTAATGTTTGATCAATATCAAAAGATAAAATCGTTTTCATATTCTTATTTTATCATTTTCTATGCTAGAATGAGGTTATGAATGTTTTGATCGTGGGCAATGTCTTTAAAGACGTTTATCTCAACATTGATGGCCGCTCAGAAAACTTCGAAACAGATAGAGATGGCACAAAATGGCTTGATCTCAGTTTCGACTCTAGCGAACATCGCTTTTTTAGTCGTGTCAGTAATTATGGCGGAGCCGCTATTACTCTTGAAGTTTTAAATAATTTCGGCATTGATGCCAGTATTTCAGATTCCGCTATCACTTTTGACGAAGATGGTATTCAAATTCCAGAGGATATGACTCCTGATTTATACAGATATATCTTAGTTTCCGATGAGAAAACGGCTTATTTTGCCCCAAGCTACGAACATGAAACACATTTTATTGAGCCACAAGGAGCTGTTGATTGTATTTTTATCGATCGCTCCGCGAATTTTAATGATTACGAACTTTTGCTTGATTACTTGAAACGCTATCCAGAGACAAAGCTTGTCATTCATTTACGAAACAACCCGCGCAATAAATATGAAAAAGAGCTTATTTCTATGGCCACACTCATCTTCACGGAACACCCGATTGATGATTCCGCCATTTCAAAGAATGCCATTGTTTATATAAAAGGTAAAAAATTTACGCTTGGCGATTTATCAAGCGAAATTGTAACTCCGCGCGAAGGATTAATGACTCATCTTTCCATTTATTCCATTCTCGCTGCGACGATTTTGGCTGGCGCCCTAATTGGTAAAACCAATGAGGAAAGCTTCCGCATGGCAAAAATCAATGTAGAAAAATCGAGCCTAGATGCAACTCTTGGGCTCGACCTTCTTGAAGAATTATCTTGTTAATTATTTGTGAGTCACTTTAACCATCGCGGCGCGAAGGACTTCATTTTCGTAGTAATAACCTGGGCGAAGAACTTCTCCAATAACCTCTTTTTCGCCATCCGAATCATCCATCGAGATTGCATCGTGAAGATCTGGGTTAAACTCCGTCTCGCCTGGAATCGCCTCGATTTTTGAGATTTTAAGCTCTTGAAGGGTTTTATTAAGGCTCTTTTCGAGTGGTTTTAGTTCTTCGTAGCTCATAATTGCGCGATCAATATCGTCAATGAGTGGCAGGATTTTCAAGATCGTTGCAAGTTTGGTCATATTTTTGAGGTTTTCCTCGCGGACTTCAATTTGTTTGCGATAGTTCTCAAAATCGGCGCGAGTTCGCTGAAGATCATTGGTGAGATCTGCGATTTGTTGCTCAAAATTATTTTCCTTATTTTCTTCTTTATTCTCTGGTTTTTGGTTTTTTAACATTATAATATCTCCTCTAACATGTTTCCTGCGCGGCGGACAAGTGACATAACTCGGCCGTAGTTTTGACGAGTTGGTCCAAGAACGCCAATATAACTTTTATCCGAATACGGTGAACGGAATTTCGAAATAATTAACGATACTTCAGAGTTTTTACCAATTGGATTTTCGTGCCCGATGAAGATGTTAAGCGGTTCGCCTGGAGCAGCTTCACGAAGCCACGGTTCAAGATTGTCTAGCAATTTTGCAACCGACTGAACACGCGCCACATCAATAAATTCAGGCTGCGTAAATAGACGTGAAATGCCCGAAAGATATAGTTGGCCATCAATTGTTGCGAGACCAAGATTTCCAGTCAGTTCAACAAGTGAATCAACTGCGCCACGAATTGCTGCATCGGCGCGAGATTGAGAACTTACGCGAACCTCGAGAGCGTGAGTGCTGCGATCTAGCGAGGAGCGTTTCTCGCTAGATTCTGGGACTTCATCGAGATTGTTTACATAATAGCGATAGCCAGCATCGGTCGGGACGCGACCCGCGGACGTATGTGGCTGAGCAATTAAACCAAGATTTTCCAGACGTGACATTTCGGCACGAATAGTTGCTGGTGAGACATCGAAAAGTTTTGCCAGAGTAACACTGCCAACTGGGGATGCAGTTTCGGCATGTTCCTCAATAATTGAAAAAAGAATTCCTTTTTGACGCTCTGTTAATTCCATGGCTTAATTATAGTAAATTAGCAGTAAAAAGGCAAGAGTGCCAACTATTTCGCAAACGCACTTGATTTTTTTAGAAAATAATATATAATATGTCCTATTCCTTATTGGATAATTCCCAAAATTTTAGGTACGACGTTGTTGCTATATTTTCGGATATAGCCAAAATTCCCTAACAAAAGTCCACTTTACACGTGGCGCTCAACAAAAAATTCATGCATGATAAAGCCCGCTCCTTTACAGCTGGGAGCCGGTACAACTTCATATTCGCAACTCGCACCCATCACCTCGGATATTAATAAGGAAGAAACATCGTTAGCCTCGCTCATTTGCGGGGCTTTTTCATGCTATAATTTTTTTATGGAAGAAAAGATTTCAAAAATCAAAGAATGGCTTGGAACTGGCTCTATTAACATTTTCGGACTTCCTATGTCCGGCAAAGATACTCAGGGCGAGAACCTTGCGGAGGCTTTGGGTGGCAAATGTTTATCAAGCGGCATGATTATTCGCCAAATGGAAGCAGAAACAAATAATAATATGTCCGGAAGCGGCGAATTGATCCCAACCAATGTTTTCTTCGAATGGGTTTTGCCATATTTTGAGCGCGAAGAGCTAAAAGATCTACCTTTAGTTTTATCCTCAATCGGACGTTGGTCCGGCGAAGAAGATCAGGTCATGGAGAGCGCAAAAAACGCAGGACATGAAATTAAAGCCGTCATTATTTTAAATGTCTCCGAGGCTGATGTCTTAAAACGTTACGATGAATCAAAGAAACTCAATGATCGCGGAACTCGCGAAGACGATAAAAATCGCGAAGTGTTCGGCGTTCGCATTATTGAATTTCGTGTAAAAACTATGCCAGTCATTCAACATTACAACGAACTTGGTTTGCTTATTAATGTCAATGGCGACCAAACTCGCGAAGCTGTGTTTAGGGAGATCGTCGAAAAACTTTACGAACGAGCGACAAAAGCTCTTGCCTAAATTGAAATACAATATATAAAATTCCGATTACAATAATCACGATTATTGCGTTTAGCGCAATAAAAGAAGATTCAGTTGCATACGTATTTGGAACTAGTGGGTAGTCATCACCATCGTTGATGACTACTTTTTTACATCGATTTGTTAGCGGATTCAAAACGTATCCATCCTGACATTTTTTCTCTTCCTCCTGTGCAATCTTGCGACATCTTCCAGTTTCGGGATTTAAATAATAACCATCCTTGCAAATTTTTTCGACAATTTCTGTTATTTTTACGCAATTTCCAGTTGTTTTATTTATCACTTTTCCAGCTTCGCATTGGCGAAACTCCTGAAATATATTTTCGGATCCTGGAGTTGACTTATACGTGCTTCGCCAGTCCTCTTCCCCATCTTCTTTATAACCTATTCTCGCATATGAGGTTGCCTTCTTTTGGTTATTAAAATACGTAAGTGAAGCAACAACGGAATCATCTGTATCAATTATTTCGATCAGATTCGATATAGTGGGATTTTTCGTTAAACTAAAGTCATTCAGGAAACGAACAAAATAACTTTCAGCGTCAATAATTCCAGTCAAAGGATAATTCTTGTTTTTATAGCGAAGAAAACAACCATCCAATAACTTTTTCTCGGACGTCGGATTATATAATTCAATAAACTGCTCAGATTGATAGTCTTCGTAATAACTTAAAATTTCTGAGAACTGAATTTTTTCGCATTGTCTTGACGGAGTCTCATCCTGAACTTCGAAATAATTATCGAATTTGAATGTTGGCTCATATGATTCTAGGTGTGAGAAAAGTAGTGTGTCGTCGTCCCGAACTAGCGTTGTCGGTGTAGTCGATTTAAACGAATCGTAACACCCATCTGCGCCAGTCCAGCAGACAGAATCAATTATTTCCCCATCCAGAATGAGCTCCAGGGGTCCAGCTTTTTGAGCTATAGTTTTAAGGTACGAAATGTGCGCCAGCTCACTATTGGTCGAGCTGGCTAATTGAAGGATTAGATTCTCGCCAGTCATCCAACTGTTCTGCGGAAATACGAGGAGGTCAACCGTATTACCGCTTGAGTTAGTGTAGCCGATTTTAAGACCAGCGAGCGAAATTGGATCGTTGGAGTCCTTATCTCTTCTAGCAAGCTCAATCATCTCTCCAACATTTTGCCGACCATCCACGGTGTAGCCCGGATTTATGGCTTTTATATAGATGAATGAGGGTTCTTCGGACGCGCTTGCATTCAAAATCATTCCGCCAAGCGTCAGTCCGAAAAACATCAAACATGAAAATATTTTTTTCATGCCTTTGTTATTATCAGAAAAAAATAGAAAGTAAACCCTTTACGTGATATAATAAAAGCATGAGCGTTTTGACCTCTTTGGGAATTATTATTTTGGCGATTTTCGCTTGCGCTTTTTTGCAGCTTACGCCTAGTGTTTTTCTGATTTTTTACCATTACGCTTCCGCTAGATTTTCACGCGAAAAGCTTCTAGATTTTAGTAGTTTCTTTGTGGTTGGCACAGCTTCAATGACTGCAACACTTCTATTTCTAATGTATTTTTCGATTTTTCATTTCATTCTTGATAATCCAACACTCGATTTAACAATTGTTCGTTGGGGTGTTGCAGGAGTGCTTTTTGCTTTGGGACTTTTCTCAATCTTTTTCTACTATCGAAAAGGCCCAGGAACAAGACTTTTCATCTCGAGAAAGATGGCTAAAAAAATCACGACCAACGCGCGCGGTATTCGTAAAACATCCGATGCTTTTGCGCTTGGTATGACAATTGGAATTTTGGAACTACTTTTTACATTTCCAATTTATCTTGTCGCAATTACCGAGATCGTTTTCTTCCCTAGCGACAATGTTGCAATACGTCCACTCCTCTTGTTTGTTTTTACGATAGCCACGATGTTCCCTCTCCTCACTATTCGCGGACAATTCTTCCGTTTTCATAAAAATTTAGCCGATATTGAGCGTTCAAGAGAAAAAAATAAATTATTCACTCGCCTCATGATTGGCAGCTCATATATTTTGCTCGCTGTTCTATTAATTTGTTTTAGGATTTTTTAATGAAAGAAACAGTTTTTAACGAAAAGAAATTATTGATCGATATCAAACGTGAAGCAAGAGCTATTGGAATTCCAGTTGGTGCTGCAGATATTTTCGCAGGCAAGGCCATGGAAGGAATTAAGAAAAAGCTAGAAAAACGAAAAACATTAACAAAACAAGATTTAGAAAGGATTGTCGCTATCGAGTTGAAAAAATATAACGCCGATTTGGCTTATGTTTATACGATTCGTGATAAAATTATTTAAGATGAGTAAGAAATTTGATTTTGACTATATTATAATCGGCAGCGGTTCTGCAGGATATTCTGCTGCGCTCACCTTGGCAAAACTTTCACCAAAGAAACAAATTGCCCTCATTGAAGGTGAAAAATTTGGCGGCACATTACTAAGTGTTCGTGATCTTCCATATTCGCATATCTATAGCGAAGCAAAAAACGGCAATAAATATGGCATCTCCAGCATAAATTTACACTTCAACTTCCCTACAGCTGTGAACATGCAAGAAAAAGCTGCAAAAAAGATTGCCGAAGCAAACAAAGAAGAGCTTCAAAGGCTCAATGTTTCCTGCATCCCAGGTACTGCAAGCTTTATTAATCAAGAAACTATTTTGGTCGGCTCCAGAAAAATCACCGGAGCAAAAATAATTATTGCAACTGGCACAAAAACTTCTACCGGCGAGATTTCCGGCATCGACTTTGTCGACTATCTCACATCGAAAGATGTCGTAAAATCACGAAAACTCCCTAAGGCCGTCTGTGTTGTTGGTGGTGGCGCAAATGGATGTGAAATTGCAGAATATTACGCCGAGCTTGGTGTTAAAACAATTATTCTTGAACGTTCAGACAGATTACTGCCACGCGAAGATGCCGAAGTCGGCAAAGCCATTGAGGATCATTTCGTTAAAAAACTCGGTATAGCTGTTCTCACTGGAGCACGCGCTGTAGCTCTAGAAAAGGATCGCATGAGTAAGCGTGTTGTCTTTAGCAAAGATAACCACGAGAAGATGGTTCGTGTCGACACTGTCGTTATGGCGACCGGCCTAAAGCCAAATCTCGAAGATCTTGGCCTAGAAAATGCCGGAATTGCATATAAAAATACCGGCATCGTCATCGATAATAAGACTTTCCAAACTTCCGTAAAAAACATCTACGCAATTGGCGGTGTTACAAAAAATACAATTTCTGCAGATATTGCAGCATATCAAGGTACATTTATCGCTTCTGCTCTTGCGCTCAAGAATAAAGGTATCGTAAATTACGCCGGTTATCCACGCGTAATCAACACATATCCGGAAGTTGCAACTGTTGGCTTTAATGAGGATGATTTATTAAAACAGGACAAACACTGTCGCAGAGCAACCGTCAAGCTAGATGAAGTCATCGCGTCAAAGCTTACCGATTTTGATAATGGATTTGTTAAAATCTTAGCGAATAAGGATAGCAAAATTATTGGTGCAACAATTGTCGCTCCTAACGCTTCGGTTCTTATTCAAGAACTAGCAATGGCCATTCGTCATGGTTTTGGAGTACTAGAAATCGCTAGCACGCCACACGATTCACGCAGTTTCGGCAGCGCAATCCAAAAAGCCGCAAAAATAATAGCTGCACAAAAATAGTAAATCTAGAACTAAAAAATAGCCTCCGTTTGGAGGCTATTTTATTTATTTAAGGTCTTTTTAATTAGTTTGTTGGGTTTGCAACAATACTAAAGACGACTCCGTTTGAATAATCACCAGCGACTGTGCTTGCAGGTGTTCTTACGCCAGCTGTAAAGGTATGATTTGTTGTACCATTTGCAGTCGTTGAGAACAATACTACATCACTTGTGGTAATACCTTTGAAGGTATTTGCATCAGCAGAGTAGCCCCATCCATTTGTTGGGAATGATGCTTTTGCGATTGAACCTGAGATAGCTGGAATGTTTTCTGTTACAGATGTACTAGCATGTTTCAAATATGTATAAGTTTCTTTTGCCCTAACAGAAATCTTATAGCCAGCCGCACTGTTGGTTGAACCACTGACAGTGATTGCGTCGGTTTTGAGCGTTCCATCACCCAATGCTAAGTTAATATTGCTGTTACTCAATGTGAGTGTTAATGACTCAGAAATAGTAACATGGATATCTGCGGTTTTTGGATCAACTGCAGACGCCGGAATCGTAGAAGCAAGTGCGAGACCTGCAACCCCGAGAACGGCCGATGTGAGTATTTTTTTGTTCATTTATATTGACCTTTTTTTACATTTCTATTTAAGCATAAAAACTTTGTTTTTGCAATAGAAAAAAACACATCAATTACGATGTGTTTTATGTTCGAATTCATGGTTGTGGGGGCTGGATTTGAACCAGCGACCTTTTGGTTATGAGCCAAACGAGCTACCAGGCTGCTCTACCCCACGACGTATGAATTCATTATAGCAAATGGATTAGTTGGTGTCAACTATTTGCCGTCCCATTCATCAGTATTGCGATAATACTGAGACGTAAAATCTGAAATAATATTCTTTGTCATTGAGCTCTCTTTGCCATCCAATTGAACTGCATATGTTGGAACTGGGAAGTTTGGATCATATCTCTCTGCGCGAACCTCTACACGGCGGAACAGGTCATTTGCACGGCCGGTAGAATCAATACTAAATTGCGCATCTTTAAAGGTTAAATGTGTCTTGTCATCGATATTGCTTGCAAAGTCAAGCGGTTTACATACATCATCAGTACAAACCTCAATAGAGAAATCAGTATCCGGTCTACCATATGGAAGCGATAGATAGATCATGAATGTATCTGGATTCCTTTTTTCACTCTTGTATGGTTTAGGTAGTTGAATTGAGACTGAACATGCAAATTCATTACCAGTATTTTGTGGACAATAAACTAAGACCGGAACATTCTTCGCATAATTATTATTTGATTTTGTAAAGTTCATTTCGTCAGAACCTTCTTTGATAATGTTTACACCATCCTCAAATGTACCGGTAATATCAAAGTAATCAGCATCACTGTTTGAGGCACCAGTTATTTTCTGGTTACCATTTTCAAGAGTAATCTTTTTGTATCCATATTTTTTTGTGTCTGATTCTTTATATTCTTTCGTTTGAACATTGGTTGGAACTAAGAATAGTTTTCCTCTATTTCCGCCCATATCTAAATCTGACATACTGAATGTTGGTCCAGTTTGAATAAGTCCAACTGCAATTGTTGGTGGTACTGAGACCTGACTTTGTGTAAGTGCTGGGAACTGGACATATGTCGAGGCCGTATCGCCATTGTTAATGGTGTTTTTATCGCGATAATTATAGGTCGTTCCATCCGTATCCGAATACCAACTTACGCGAATCGAGTTTGCCGAATTAACATCTTCCTTAACCCTAATCGGTATGACGTGCGTTATATCTTCGGAGTTTAGCGTAGCACGATAATCTTTTAAGTCATTTGATAATGTAACACATGTATACGCTTGCTCCATATTGTTACTATTAGTGCCATCTGATTGTTGTATTTCCTGAATATATACTTCTTTATTAGGTGTAGTATCTCCTTTAGAGATGCGCCCCAGAATTCTTCCGACTACATCACAATCACCAGCGTGCCTATTCATAAGTTCAATGACATCTGAGCATCTAAGGTCATCCTTCTGGGAGAGCACAACTTTACTAGGGTCTTCTTCCTGCATGCAGCTCTGATAACGCGCAATCGCAATCTTAGCATCCTCAATGCCAGCAAGAGCAGAGTCGTATGCAGATTGAGACAAATCTGCATCTACGGTACGATTGGCATCATTCATGACGGCAGTAATGAAGGCAACAGAAATAACCGTTAATAGTAATGTTGAGAAGATGACAATATAAAACGATGCCGCACCTTTTCTTTTTTTCATTTTATTCTCCACTTGCCTGCATGGCAAAATTAAATTTATTTATTGAACAATAGTTAAAGTTTTCAATCGTATAATCATTCGGGACTGCACAGTAATTACTTTCAGCTACAATGTTTGCGCCACCAGTAATTGATGCTAGGATGAATGACCCCGCAAAGAAGATATTGCGGCTAATAGTATCCTGGGCTGGACGATATAACTTCAAATCGTAAAGTGCTAAATTATTATATTTGTGCCCCGTTATTAAATCGGACACCTCTCCATATATTGTACTATAATACTTGAGGTTGGAGATATCGAAATTTTCATTTTCCCATGTATAAGCATAATTCAAATATTCCGCGCTATCGTTTTTATAATACTTAAGCTCATCATCGTTCTTGCCTTTCGCTTTTTCATGCACTTCTCTGACTTTCGACATACAGACGGAACGAGACGGATCGGAAATACGAAGAAGCTTGATTGGATGTTCTTCTGATCCATAGGTTTTTCCATCAGGAAAATCTACCGTCCTCATTGTAATTGTCACAGGTTTAGCATTTTCAATTCGATAAGTGTCATTAAAGAAGTAGCCTGAGTTCCAGATATATGTATAGACTCCACTACAAAAGGCGCCGTAAAGTGGAATGTCGACATCTTTGTCGTCAATTTTCACCGTCCCCATACGCACTGTATAAATCGAGCTATATGCATCATCTTCATTGCATTTTTGCTGTTCTTTGTCGCCCGTAATAGCCTGACCGATACTGCTTTCACTACTGTACTTATAGTTAGTCAAGCAAATGTCGGCGAGATTCTTTGCGGAAGAGTTTGCGATTGCGGCGCGAAAATCATCAATAAGAGTATTGCCGATCGTGTTGATTTCTTTTGTTGTTATACCTTTTTGATAAATATTGGACATATTCATCGAAACGAAGACCACCATGAGAGCCAGAATCGAGATAAAGACTACCGAGAATGATAGTTCTACTAGTGTAAATCCTTGTTTTGCTTTATTTTTCATATTAATAATCCCTACATCTATTACCGGTGTCTTCATCTAAATCATCCATTGAATATAGAGCAACTCCGGATGCGTCTCGAGAATTACCAGTCATCCTAACATTGTATCTCGTATTGTTAAATAATGGATTTCCCTTTTGAGAAATACAGAAATCTACTTCATTAAGACTAAAACTTGTATCGGAATTTGAGTCTAGATAATAAGCGAGTCCATTCGAGATACTAGTGTCTTTAGCGCTAAGAATTTGTTGTCCTTCAACGGTTTTTCCTTTAATACTATATGTATATACAACACCCGATGCTGGTGAACGGATAATGAGGACGGCGCCCACAAATGGATCACCTTCAGTGTCAGAAACTTCAATATCCCAGACCATTTTTTGTTCAGTCATGCCATATGGAATCAAATCGCCATCTTTCTTGTAAAAAATATCAGCATCAAGAATTCTTAACATACGCATAGCATTATCAATGGTCGCGCCTTTCGCTGTATCTTTTTGACCAACTACAGTATAAACAAAAATTGAATCATCGGTGTTCGCTTCGCCAAAAGTAATAAGTTTTCCGTAGATAACCTTATTAGAACGACCAGGGCCGATATCGGCTATAGAATTATTCTTTGGATTGGTTACTTCGGCATATATATTTTGGAAGAAATCGACAAAATGTTGCACCGAACCATAATAACGTTGCTTATCAACAACAGAACTCGTGCTGATAATAATCCCAGCAAGTAGAGCGCCCGAGATTGCAAGAAAAATCATTACCTCGACGAGTGTAAAGCCTTTCTTCAAAATATTCATGCTTATATTATATCATAAGCTTTTAATTATTTTGGAATAAGAACTTAATCCATTTTTCAAAGTTAGATAGTTCTTTTACAGTCGCACTCGTTTTTACTTCTTTATGTTTATTTTTAGCATATGTCGAGTTAGCTGGCATATATACAAGATTCTCTCCTGGGAGTTTTTTGTCGGCAAGTCTGCGAGCGGCAAGCTCTTGATATTCATCCGTCAAATAATAACTGTTTTCTAGTTCGAGAGTTTCAATTTCGATTTCGAGGAGTGTTTTTTCACGATTATCCGCAGCAAGCTGTTCGGACAACTGCCAGTTTCTAGACATCGCATTAATTGAGTTATATGTCAAAATTAGACAAATTCCAACAGCCACAAGGAGCGCTGTATTCTCGACAACAAAAACGTCATGTTTTAAGAAGTATAGTCCTTGGCGGACTTTTAGCCTGAAGTTATCGATTTTACTCCTGCTCATGCTTAAAATTATAACATTATGTGTTAAAATAAGGTAGTTGGGGGCATAGCTCAGTCGGTTAGAGCATGCGTCTTATACACGCAGCGTCCCTGGTTCGAGTCCAGGTGCCCCTACCAGACTTTCGTCTTCAAAAATCCGACTCGGCTTCGCGCGAGTCCAGGTGCCCCTACCAAAAATCGCAAACGGTCGCAGACCGTTGTTTTTTATGCAAATAAAAAACAAGGCGACAGCCTTGTGATTTTTTGGAAAACCATTAGCGATAAAACTCTTTAGAGTTTTTGGAGCAATGGTTTACCAAATATTATTCAAATAAAAATGACGCCGTATTGCTACAGGACGTCATTTTTGCACCTAATTAACTTGCGCGCAATTCTTATTTTTTCTTGAGAGTCAAGAAGCCATTGCGAGGATTTTCGCAAACCATACGGTCAGCAGGAAGATCACATGGGGTTCCTTTGCCACCTTTTTCATCTTTTGTGAAGAAATAGATGGTTTGTGGTTTGCCACCACGAAGGGTAACTTCAGATTTGTGCAAGAAGTATTTAATTCCCTTGCCGTTAGTATGTTCGTAAGCCATTTAAGCTTTCCTCCTTAAGTTAATATATCTCTATCTTATGACCCCAAGTGATTTATGTCAATATATTTTTATAGGGAAAATAAGGAAAAATGTGGAAAACTATCTCTATATAAATAATAATGCTACCGTCAAAAACACCCAGGCGATAAAGCGGAAGATAATTACCAGTATTAGTATTAGTGTTGCTAGTACCGCGAAGCCGGCTGGACATGGAGCCCAAATTGGCGACGCGTAGTTTTTTCGGTATAGCTCGGTAGATGGAATTTTAGCAACAATTTGATCCGTCAAAGAATCGACGGTTGGGAACTTTTCAACCTCCTTTAATATACATTGCGAATAACGGGTCCAGTTTACATTTTCGCCCCTTGCATTACATATATCCGATGCAATCGCAAAAACATTTTCATTACCATACACGCTCAATTCCTCTTCGGCCTCAGCTATTGCATCTTCTGCGGCACGATTATACATACGCTCAAGATAAAAAGGTCCTGTGCCGAGGAATATTTGTTGCGAACCATTTGATTCGGAAACATTTACGATAATATGAGAAAAGGTAAAAGCTTTCAATTCTTCTAGAGCTGGAACAATAGCATCGTCATCTTCTTCTTCGTCTGCGATAAGTACAGCATCCCGAAGTTCAATCATCTTAAGATGATCAAAACGAATAAGGGTGGCATCCAAGAAAAGAAGCGGAACCAAAACTAAGATTACCTGCCATGTTTTGAGGCGGTGAAATTTTAGTTTTTTAATCTTCTTTTGATTGATGCCACCCATGTTGTTTTTATTATATCACTATTCTTCGTCTTGAATAATTGAGAGATGTGCTTCTTCGAGCTGCGCCTCATCTACGAAAGATGGCGAATCCATCATGAGATCTACGCCGTTACCATTCTTAGGGAACGCGACCACGTCACGAATATTCTCGATACCCTCAAGAACCATAAAGATACGGTCAATACCAGGAGCACAACCTGCGTGTGGTGGAGCACCAAATTTGAACGCATTGAGCATGCCACTAAAACGTTCTTCAACATATTCTTTACCGTAGCCAAGAATTTCAAAGACTTTATACATGATTTCTGGATTATAGTTACGAACTGCACCAGAGCAGCATTCATATCCGTTCATAACCATATCGTATTGATCCGCAACGATGGCAAGTTTTTCCTCGTCAGTTTTTGCATTTTCGAGTGCAGCTAATCCACCTTTTGGCATTGAGAATGGGTTATGGCCGAAGTCGAGTTTTTTGTTGTTGTCATCCCATTCATAGAACGGAAAATCGACAATCCAACATAGAGCGATAACGTTTGGATCTTTAAGGTTAAAGAAATCGGCAAATGCAATACGAAGTTGGCCAAGAACTTTGTTTACCTTAGCACGTTCATCAGAACCGAAGAATACAGCATCACCGTCTTCCGCGCCCATACGTTCTTTAACGCCATTAATTTCCTTTTCTGACATAAACTTCAAAATTGGAGATTTTGCTTCGCCGTTTTCATACATAATATATGCCAAACCACCAGCACCGAGTTTGCGTGCTTTTTCGGTAAAGTCATCGATTTGTGAGCGAGTTAATGAGGCTCCGCCTTTAACACAGATAGCTTTAACGCATGGAGTTTTGAAAACTTTGAATTCTGTTTCTGAGAACAAATCTGTGAGTTCAACAAGTTCCATACCATAGCGAAGATCTGGTTTATCTACACCATATTTTTCCATTGATTCAACATATGGGATACGTGGAATATCTTCAGATAGAAGTTGTTTGCCGGCAAAATCTTTAACAAGTGATTTATATAGTGGCTCAATTTCTTGGCGGACTACTTCGCCATCATCGACGAAGGCCATTTCCATATCGAGCTGATAAAAATCACCATAAAGACGATCTGCGCGTGGATCCTCATCACGGAAACATGGTGCGATTTGGAAATATTTTGGAATACCGCCAACCATCAAAAGCTGTTTAAACTGTTGTGGGGCTTGTGGTAATGCATAGAATTTTCCTGGGTGTAGACGTGACGGAATAAGGAAGTCACGAGCACCTTCTGGGGATGAGTTTGCAAGAATTGGGGTTGTTACTTCAATAAAGTCATGATCATACATGTAGTTGCGCAAAAATTGATAGTAACGTGAACGTTCCTTGATCATTTTAAGCATTGATGGGCGACGGAGATCGAGATAGCGATAGCGGAGACGCATTTCTTCACTTGATTTCTCGCCATCATCATGAGTATTTACTGGGAGCGGCTCTGATTTGTTTAGAAGTGTCATTTCAGAGACGACAAGTTCAATATCGCCAGTAGCAATTTTTGGATTTTTGAGTTCTGGTTCGCGTTCGCGAATTGTACCAGTTGCCGTCAAAACAAATTCATCACGTACAGATTCAGCAAGTCTGAACAAATCATTATTTTCTGGAGTAATAACAAGTTGAATAATTCCTTCATGATCGCGAAGATCAATAAAAATTAAACCACCATGATCACGACGGGAGTTTACCCAGCCTGATACAGTTACGGTTTTGCCCAAAAAATTTTTTAATTCGTTCGTTAAAATTCTCATAGAGAATATTATAACATATTTTAACGGATAAAGTAATCTAGAAGCATCTCTAATGTAACAAAACCATCCAATTCTTCTTTATCGTTCAAAACGAGAAAGTAGAAACATCCAGTTTTGCGAAGTTCTTCAACCATGTCGGTTAGATGATCGCTAGAATGCAGATATTGAAAATTCTTATCCAGGTGTTTTTCTGCGCGATCTGTCTTTTTAATTTCAAGAGTGTTAAGTGCGTCTGTATGAAGTACGCCCTTAACATGATTATTATTATCAATTACTGGAAAATGGATGAACCCAGATTTATATAACCGATCCAGAGTGAGCGGTCCGAGAAAATCTTTTTCATAAACAAAAACCATTTCATCCTTTTTAATCATAATGTCTTCAATTTTGCGTTCCGAAAAACACATGACAGACGAAATCTTTTTGCGATCCTCCATACTTAAGACGCTTTTTGGAGTGCGGCGCATTACGTCGGCGAATTCTTCCAAAGTTTTTGGAGTATATTTTGGCACAGGAATCTTCTCTCGATACCTCTCAAGTTTTGGGTCCACCCATCTAACAAATTTCTTCATAAAACGGTCCCACATGCTATAATTATAACATTATAAAAGGAGATATATGAGTAAAATTCTAGGTTCAATTATTGGCGTAGCCGTTCTTTCCCTGCTCGTCATGGCAACCGTTTCAATTATGGACGGAAATTCAAAATCAACAGATTTCACAAAGATTGATTTCTATTCAGTATTAGAAGGAAGTGAAAATAGCGGCAACATCGCTGACCACGTTAAAGGCTCCAAAGATGCACCAGTTCTAGTCTTTGAATATGCCGATTTTCAATGCCCTGGCTGTGGTTCTATAAATCCAAAGGTTAACAAAATGATCGAAGCTCTTGGTGGCAAAGTTGCAGTCGTCTATCGCAATTTCATTCTTTCATATCATCAAAACGGTACAGCAGCAGCATCAGCAGCAGAAGCAGCCGGTTTGCAAGGATACTGGAAAGAATATGCTGATATTCTCTTCGCAAAGCAAGCTGATTGGGAATATTCTTCATCATCAGAACGCAATGGATTCTTTAAACAATACTTCCTCGAAGCAAGCGACAACAAAGGTGATGTAGATAAATTCTTGAAAGATATGAGCTCAGAGGCCGTTTCGAAAAAGATTAGCTTTGATATCGGAATTGCAAACCGTGTAGATATCCAATCAACTCCTGCATTCTATGTTGAAGGTCAAAATATCAACTGGAGTAGCGCCGGCTCAGTAGTTATTAACGGAAAAACAATCTCATGGGAAACATCCCGTGGTGCTGAAGCAGATTTTATTCAACTCTTTAAAGATATTGCGGCAGCAAAACTTGGTGAATAATTAAATACAAAAAGGCTCCGGATTTACCGGAGCTTTTTTGTATCGATTAGATTTCGATATACTCTTGCCATGCGGCAGGAGGAATTGTTGACTTTCTTCGTTCATTTGAACGTTTGAGTCGTTTGATACGCATGTATCGATTTTCTCCTTAATTGTATTGCTCAAACGACCGACCCACCTCGTTTTGAGATTCAGATAAAAGTGAGCAACGTGTTTAATAATACCAAAAATAGAAAACCAAATCAAGCATAATTTTAATGATTATCTAGCCAAACAGCGTACAGCGCCACCATTACTCATGCTGGTTGAGCCACTATTAGTATATGTTGGGCCCATTTGGATAAAGTTAGCCTGACCATTATTTGCAGCAGTGCCAGTCCAATATGTACCGTTTTGACCAAGGTTTGATGGCGAACCATAGAATGAGCCATTGAGCGTTAGATAGATTGGAGTCAATTGAAGATCCTCATTATTCAATCCTTCCGCATTAATCATTCCCGTATAACTACCATCGCCATTACTGCTTGGCAAATGCCATCCTTTTGGACAAATCGAACTTGTTGCATTTTGGCCGCTACTATAGTTATCAGCGGTGCCTGCCGACACTGCATACCAGTTATAGTAATTACCAACAGACCAGTGCCATTCTTCGGCTTCATTATCTAGACCGGCAGCCGAAGAAATGGTAGTGCCGCGGCCACCTTCGACATAATAATATCCGTAATCAAATGATTGAGCCGCGGTTTGATGTTGCCAATCCCAACCACTTGTTCTCGTAGTATATGGTGGCGTCCATGATTCTGAGACGTCTGAACTTTCTGGAGTAAGTGCCACTGTGCGATCTAGATCAAAATCAAGATTTTGCGTCATCCAACAATGATTATCCTTCAACTTTGTAACCCAGTAATATTTATTGTCACGAACATCGCGAAGACGTGATGTGTCGCCAATTCTTGCCTCGTTACAAATATCGCTGGTCATTGCTTGCATGGTTGTAATTCCGTCGAATGGAAGAACAATTGGTTCTGGCTCGAGGTTTGCGAGTGCCGTAAAGACTAACATATTTGAATAACTACCAGATGCGGTTTCTTCTGAGGTTCTAACACCAATAGCAAATTCATATTCGTCTTGGCTAGGCGCATCAGTTACAAAGATATCCTCAAGATCAACAGGGATTTGATGATATGTTTTTGTGGTGGCCTGATCAGCAGAATAGCCCCATGCTGCACCCGTGAAATTATCGAGCGCAGTATCGGCAACGATGCTTGGAATCGTAGCACGGACCGCCGTGTTAGAATGTTTTAATTCGTTATAATCTCTACTCGTGCTAAGAGAGATAGTATAACCTGTGTAGTTATTAGTTCCAGCAGACACAATCAATGACTGCGAAGTAGGGGTATTCGCACTCATTGCAAAACGGAGAAGATTACGACTAACGGTTAGTGTGAGAGTTTGGTCAACATCTACCTCTACATCGACGTCGGCCGTAACCATTAGTTGTTCATCTTCATCTGCAGCGTAAGCTGAAAGCGGAAAAGAAGTACAACCCAACAAAATTAATGCCACAAAAGCAAAAATCCTCGCTGTTTTTCGAATTGTACTCTCCACACATTTATTATATCAAAAAGCATGAGGATAATGAATAGTTTTTGTGGTTATTTTTTATAATTTTTCTCTTAAATCGAGGTATTTTTCGAGCACATCATCATACTCGTGTAGGTTTAAAATTCTATGAATTTTTTCAACTTCAAATGGCTTAATTTTTTGAACATGAAAGAATGGCCAAAATTTAAAATTGTTCGAAAAATGATGAAATACGGTATCTTCTTTTGGATGATCTTGTTGCTCGTTATATTTTCGAGGCATTAATAAGCGTTTTTTAATTGTTTTATTTAATGCCGCTTGGTCCGCCAACATCATGCGCTTTTTCATACATAATTCTACTGAGCGAGGAAAGATGTTTGATTTTTTACACTCATCCATATTAAAAAGCAAAACACCAGAGTTCATATAATCCGTTTTAGGAAAATTGTAATGGTAGAAGTTTTTACCATAGATATCAAGTACGCCAGCTGCTTCAATATTAGTTAAATCCGTATCGAAAAATTCGCTTGGGTCGCGACGACAAACGACGTCATAATCAAGATAAAGAATCTTGTTCGGAAGCTCCTCGATTTGATCAATATAAAGTCTTAACATTGAACACGGTGTAAAGTAAGATTTCATATTTGCTTTTGGAAGATTTTTAACAAAAAGTTCCGTAGCATCAATTGTTTTTACAAAATTGTTCGGATTTTTTTCCTTGACAATCTCATCCAATAGTTTTGTAGTTTTCTGCGTGATTGGTTTGCTATTTTGATAGTTTATGGTTAAAACATAAATATGTAATTCTGAGGTAGCATTTTTTACGAGTGACAAAATCGAGACGAGAAGACCGTCTTTAATTCCCCTATCACCACAATATAAAATATTCATTAATTAGTATTATACGCAATTCTAAAAATAATTACATAGATCACAATTATGTTTACGTTTTGATATAATCATATGTAATGGATAAAGGTCAAAAAACATCTTCAAAGATTGTCTTTTCAGTTGGAATGATATTTTTTGTGGCGCTTTTTACTTTTTCTTTCTTACATCTTGTTGAGTATTGGAACGATGGACAACACATTGAAGAAATTACAAATGAAGTTGCGGATGCTGTTTTTAGTGAGGACCCCGAAGAAGAACCGAAGATTGAAGAAGCTAAATATATAAATGAAGATATTATGGGATGGATTCGCGTAGAAGGAACTTCAATTAATTACCCTTTTGTTCAAACTAAGGATAATGATTATTATCTTACTCATTCGATCGATAATAGTTATAGCCAGGCGGGATGGATTTTTGCCGATTATCGAAACAGTCTTTCAGACCTTGATAAGAACACAATTTTATATGCGCACGGACGTTATGATGGAACGATGTTTGGAACTTTAAAAAACACGTTAAATGATGATTGGCTACACGACAAATCGAAACATTATATTGAACTTTCAACCGACTCTGGCTCTACGCGTTGGGAGGTTTTTAGTGTTTATATTATTCCAACCACGTCAGATTATTTGCAAATAGATTTTAACAACATTTTTGAATTTGGGGATTTCCTAGACGTCCTCACGGAGCGCAGCGCATTTAAATTTGATACTCAAGTTGAATCCACAGATAAAATTTTGACACTTTCAACATGCTACAACGAAGATGAAAAAGTTGTAATGCACGCCAAGCTGGTTAGATAATCGTTTTTTATGATATAATATAATATAGGCATGCTCGGATGGCGGAACTGGTATACGCGTTCGACTTAAAATCGAATGGAGAAATCCGTGCGGGTTCGATTCCCGCTCCGAGCACCAAAAAAATAAATTACTAACTAGCGATAGTTAGTTTTTTTATTTATCTTTATAATTTTTATGCTTATTCTGATATAATGGAATTATGAAAAAGGTCATATATCTATTTCTTTTGATAGGGTTGTTTTTTTCGAGCACTCCAGTTTTTGCAGAAGCAAACAATATTTCCCTGACCTACAATGACAAAAGTATCATTTTGAATCTCAGTCGCAATGGCTCGAGCTCCGTTGAGTATGATTTTAGTTATCACGCTGACAAAAAAATTGCCGGTGAATGGTATCAAGATCTAGAAGATGATAGTCAAGAATCATTAAATATTACAAGTTACACCGATTCAGAAATTACGTTTGATATTATGCGAAATGGAGACGCATTATATAGCAACATAAAAGCCGAACTTGAAGGCACTTACGGCGAATTTAATAGCAGCTACCAGGACATTCGTGGAACATTAGAAATCGTAGAAAAAGATGAGATTGATCTTTATATTAAAAGCAAGAAGGCTGAGATTTTTGGACTTGTTTCGACCTTTGGATACGATGATTCAAAAATTCTTTTTGACACATGTACACCATTTAATGATTTTGAATTTTCGAAAAACGAAAATAATATCGTTTTTGAAAGCGATATTAGACATGAAAATGAGTTGATTGGTATTTGTAACTTTAAGAAAATTAATAATGATAATTTTGAAATCTCGATGCAGAGATTGTCGCTTAGTACTTCTGATGGTTTCGTGCAAAATAATACGATTAGTATTAATGGCGAAAACAAAGTCGTTTACTCAGTTTATGACGGAGGCGCACTGGATGATACTGCAGTTATCGCCGCCGACGAAGATTTTTCTGACGATAGCACCGAAATTTTAAAACGTGTTTTGATTGGAATTATCATAGTAACAATAATCGCAATTATCGCAATTGGTCTCGTTTTCTTATTTAAAAACGAAGATGCGATAAAAATTCTAAAAGGATTTTTCATTTTTGCGATAGCCCTACTTCCAGTCCTTGGAAGTGTTTATGCAACCATTGAAGATGTTGATAAGATCCGCTCTTTCCTATTGCTCGAAACAACTTCAAAAAATGGATTAAAAGATTTCGATAACGATAGAAGAATTACAATCAATGATCTAATCCTTGGAAAAATTGATTCATTAAAACCAAGTATCGAATTTACTGATGAAGAAGTTACAATGGAGGAAGATAATGCGAGCTATGCAACTGAAGCTACGCGCATAATTAAAGTAAAAAGTAATTACAAAGTTTCATCGGCGGAATATTGTATGACTGATCGCACTGAATGCACGCCAACTACGGCGACTTCAGTCAGCAATAAAAACGAGATAATTCTTGCATTTACTGACAATGTTGCGCCGCAGAGACTCTGCGTCAAAGTGACTAACGTTCGCGGTTATTCCGCTACAAAATGCGATGACAAAACATATCTTGTAGACAGCGAAGCTCCGAAACTTTCCGTCAAAAATGAAAATATCATTGTTCGTAGTTTTGATGATTATACTGACTATGAAAACAATGTTAATGTGCAACATGGCGTGTCGGGGATAAAAAGTCTCAGCTGTATCGAATTACAAGACGAAACAGCCACGGATTCCAAAACGGTCGATTGTATCGCGACCGGAAATAACGGACTAAGCACGCTTGTAGTTTTCAAAATTGTAATTGGTGATCAAGACGAGAATAAAACTCCTGCCCCAGTGGAACCTTCCGAACCAGACAATCCTGGTCCAGTCGAGGAACCAGAACCAACTGAACCTACGATTCTCTTCATCGGTGATTCAATTACGGAAGCAGTATTAAGTCCCAATAATGGCTGGCCAGAAAAAATTGCCAAGAAATATGGCATCAAAACCATTAATCGTGGTAGTAGCGGAATTACGGTTTCTTGCCGAGTAAACGATGATTACACAATTAAATCCGGGACTTGGTGCTTACCAACTTACGTCGATATGATAACCGACAAAGCTACTGTCGTCATTCTTTCCGGTGCTATTAATGATATCATAAGTAATCCAAATGTTACGGTGGATTTTCTCACTCAATACCTATTATTTAAGCAACATCTAGCCTTATATATCGATAAAGCTCGTGCAAAATGGCCGAACGCACAGATTGGCTACATCATGACATATGATACGCCATGTATGAACGATTACGATACTGGCAAGGCCTCTTCGTTCTTTACTGGTGCTGCCGATGTTTTGAGAGAAAAAGGAGTTCCAAATTTTGATTTATCTAGCGCACCTTATATGCTTGATATTCATTCTGGCTGTACCGAGTCTTCAATGTATTTGCCAGACCATCTTCATCTCAATGAAGCCGGATATAATGTTTTAGTGGATCCAATTTACAATTGGCTACACTCAACATTCGGTGTCTAATTTTTATCATGTTTATGTTTTTTGTATTATAATAGATTTATAAATAAGGTCATATAAAGAACATGTTCAAAAAAATCTGCCTATTTTTGGCAATTTGTTTTAGTTTTTCCGGAACACAAGTTTTTGCTGCCGAAAATAATCTTAATTTGTTTTATAACGAGGACTCAATTGAGTTGAATTTGAACCGCAATGGTTCTGGTGCGGTTGAATATGTTTATGAATATCATTCTAGCAAAGGCTTAACTGGTGCTTGGAGCCAAGATTACTTTGATTTCGAGAATGACGTCATTAATATCAAAACCGCTACCGACGAGAAAATTGTTTTTGATTTTGTTCGTGGTGGCGACGTTTTGTATGACAATATCGAAGTTGAAATGAAAAACAATGCCGGCACATTTAGTGATAGCAGTCGTGATATTAAAGGCGATTTTAGAATTACGAAAAAAGCTAGTGCTGAAATTTACCTTTACAGTAAGAAGACTAGCATCTTTGGTTTACATGCAAAAGTTAGCGCTGAAAATCTCTCGCTTGAAGATTGTACGGCAGCTCCAAATTATGATTTTTATCAGAATAATGACATTATTCTTTTTGAAAGCGATTCTGGATCAAAAAATTCCTTGATTGGCGTTTGTCATTTCTTCCGTTTTTCGGATGACAATGCTGAAGTCAAATTGGAAAGTGTAACGCTTAGTACTGATGCTGGGTTTCAAGAGAACAATTCCCTCGCGATCGACAACCAAAATAGCATCAAGGCTACCACGTACGAGAGTTTAATTTATGATGACACATTTGTTGATGACGAAGAAGAAGCAATGGAAGAAGGCGACAATAATGAAGCAATTAAAATTGCTTTGACTGTTTTTATTACAATTGGTGTCGCTGTCGTTGGCGGAATTGGTTTGTCCTACTTTATTAAGGATAAAAACGGTTTACGATTTTTGCAAAAATATTTTATCCTTGGCTTAGTTTTGCTTCCTTTTGCGCTCGATGCACATGCCACCGTTTCAGAAGTTAATGCAATTCGCTCCTATCTGCTCAATTACACAACTTCAAAAAACGGACTTAAGGATTTTGATTCAGATAGACGCATTACAATTAATGATTTAATTTTGGCAAAGATTAATTCTTTAACTCCAGAGATTTCCTTTGTTAATGAGAATATCAAAATTGACGATGATTATAAATACGCAACATATGTTGAGCTTGGAGTCTATATTGATAGTTCAGCTAAAATTACGGAATTAAGTTTCTGTACCACATCAAACGCAAGTTGTACACCGACTACCAATATTCTTGAAGAGATGGATGATACTAACCACGCATATTTCGAATTGCCTAGTGATGTTGCTCCACAGCGTGTTTGTGTTCGTGCTAAGAATGATCGAGGCTTTTCGTTTACAAAATGCGGCGACACGGAATATTTAGTTGATACACTTACGCCAAATATTAGCGTTAAACAATCGCCGGTACGTGTTTCGGATTTCTCAGAATATACTCAGTATGAGAATAATCTCTCCATAGAATATGGTCCATCCGGATCTGCCGATTTTGGATGTTATGAAACTAATGGAACGGAAAAAGAAAAAACAATCAGCTGTGTTGCAGTTGGAAATAATGGTCTCGAAACAACAGCCGAATATAAAATCATAATTGAGGATTCGCCTATCGCGGACAATCCGCAACAACCAGAAAATCCTGGGCCAAATCCACAACCTAGCGATCCAGAGCCGGGCGCACCTGAGCCAGAAGCTCCAGATCCATTAAAAACAACTATCTTATTCCTCGGAGATTCAATTACTTCGGGGCTTGGGAGTTTGACTGGTGCGTGGGCCGAAAAACTAACTAAAACCTACGGCATCTCTACTATCAATCGTGGCGTTCCTAGCATCAAGCTTGCCTGTTCGCGCGATAGTAATGGAGCGCTCAATCGAAGCGACCAAGGCTGTCTCTTTAACTACATTCGCAAAGGTACAACACCAAGCATTAAACCTGATATCGTGATTTTATCTGGTGGCATAAATGATTCTCGTCTAGGGGTTCCAGGAATGTCCTCTAGCGACAATCTCTCGAAGCAAGTGAATCGTTCCGTGGAAGATTTGAAAGCGTTTATAAACCAGGCAAAAACTCAATGGCCGGATGCGAAGTTTGGTTTTATTCAAACCTACGATAATTCTTCCTGCGATGGAGAAGCTATTGCGAAATGGGGCGCAGATTATACAACCCGTTTAGCTTCGTTCTATACCGGAATACGTTCGGCCGTTAGTGCGGCAAAAATTCCAATCTTTAATCTTTCCGGAAATCATATATCGCCTACTACTGGCAAATCAGTCTCTATGACTACGCTCCTCGCTTCAAATAACAAGGCGGCACATTGTAGTAGCGGAAGCAAATACTTCCGTGATGATGTACACATTAACGATGCCGGCTATAATGTAACGCTTGAATATTTATATTACTGGATAAATGATAAGATTATGGAACTATAAAAAATAATCCCCTTTCGGGGACTATTTTTTAGACTTTGTTGATAACTGGAATAACGATTGGTGTATGGCCAGTTGCATCAAAGAGAATATGTGTAATATCTTCTTTAATCTCTTCCTTCAATACTTTCATATCGGGATCGGTCGAGACTGCTTTGTCAGTTTTTGCGCGAAGATAGTGGCGAATTTTGCCGATTAATTCTTCTGAATTATCCAAGTAAATAAATGCACGAGAGATAATATCAGGAGTTTTAACGAGGTGGCCAGTTTTCTTGTTCAAGGTTAGAACGATAACAAAGATACCTTCGCGTGAAATATGAATACGATCTTTAATAACAGCTTCGTGGACTGGTTGATCCGCATCATCATAAAGTTTATTGCCAACATGAATGCGTCCAACTTTGCGAATTGTTTTATCTTTTTTAAGCTCAACAATGTCGCCATCATCAGCGAGCAAAATGCGATCGCGTGGAATACCAATTACATTTTCCGCCATCTCCGCGTTGTGCTCCAACATGTAAAATTCGCCGTGATATGGCATGTAGTTTGTTGGATGAATGCGAGTTACGAAATCAACGTGATCTTCGTAATAAGCGTGGCCAGAAAGGTGAAGTGGACCAATGTTTGAAAGGTGGGTTTTACCATTTTGGATAACTTGAGCACCTTCACGCAAAAGACCATCAACCGTACTTACAACATGTGGTTCATTACCAGGAATTGGGTTTGATGAGAATACAATTGTATCAGATGACTTAATCTTAATAAATTTATGTGCGCCAGTAATCATGCGATTAAGGACGGCGTTAAGCTCGCCCTGTGAACCGGTACAAACAATACAGACTCTTTCGTCTGGAAGTTTTACAATTTCTTCCATCTTGACGATCGTATCTTTTGGAACTTTGATCGATTTTGCACGAAGAGCAACTTCGACGTTATTAATCATTGAGAAACCAGAGAATGCAACCTTGCGGCCACGAGCTGCGGCTTCTTTCAGGATAAGTTCAATACGAGAAATTTGTGATGAGAAACATGAAATAATAACGCGTCCATTAACGTAATTATCCATAACTTTACCAAGGTTTTCACCAACATCATATTCAGAATGTGGGTGATGGCCTGGGGAATCGATATTAGTTGATTCGTTAAGCATTAAATCGATTCCTTCAGTTTTAACGATTTCATCGATGCGTTCATAATCGGTTTGACGGCCAAGTGGCTTTTCTTCATGACGCCAGTCGCCTGAAACATAAATTGTGCCGTTTGGTGTGCGGACTACGATTGCACAGTTACCTGGAATTGAGTGAAGCGTATGGATAAATTCAACTGAGAAGTTTTCACTAACTTTGATGATCTTGTGTTGAAGTGGATCAACTGGACAGTAGTTCATTTCTGGAAGATCTTCAAGTTCAGACATTTGGCGTTTAATCATGCCAAGAGTAAAGTCGGTTCCATAAATTGGAATAAACTGACCAAATTTTGGCAAGAGATGGCGGCAAGCACCGATATGATCGAGGTGGGCGTGAGTAAAACAAATTGCCTTAACTTTTTGCATGTTGTCCTCGAGATATTTAATGTCTGGGATCATGTAGTTAACACCTGGATAATCATCGCTTGCAAACAAAACACCCATATCAATAACGATCATTTCGTTTTTGTATTCGATAATGGTCATATTTTTACCAATACCAAATTCGCCAAGACCGCCGATCGGAATAATACGGACAGAATCTGAATCAGAACGCATTGTTTTTAACTTTGCGTTGGTAATTTGCTCACCATTGTAGCCGTTGTAATGCGATTTATTTACTGGGACACCAATAATGTGTTGAGTTGCTTGCGCATTAACATCTTGAGAAAGCATTCTTTGATGGTGGACCATCTCGCCTTTTTTTGTTGTAACAGAAAGATTAACCTTGCGTTGTTCTGCTTCGGTTTTTGGGGCTTTTGGCGCCTTTGGGGCTTTAGCTGCTTTCTTTTTTGCTTTTGGAGCTTCTTTTGTAGCTGGTTTTGCGTCTTTCCCGCCTGGAGCAAAGTTTGAGTTGAAATTGCGTTTTTGCGCTTCTTCAAACTGCTTCTTAATGTCGGGAAGGCGTTCGTCTCTCATCTTCAAAAGACGCGCGCGACGCTCTTCTTCTTTTAAATTCATGTTATTTCCTTTTTAATTTCAAGTAAAATAAAGTGTTTTAATTATATCGCATTTTGAGCTTTTTAGCAAGCTGTTTTGTGCCAATATAGATTAAACAACCTAAGGAAACGACGCCAAGAAGAATAATAAATACTGCCCAAATTGGGACAAAAAGAACGGTTTTTGCTACTTCACTCATTTCTCCGAGGACATAGACGCGGTATTCGACTTTATATTGTCCACCACCTGGAGCCTCGTTCCAGACTTGTTCCACTTTTCCACTGGATTTTTCTGAGATTTCGGAGTTTTCCACATTGGACCACAAAAACGAGCCAGAGGCTGTGAAAATATTTAGTTCCTGAACGACCGTAAGAGGATAATTGCCGTCGTTTCTTACCGTTGCTTCGCCTTTTATTTCTCCAGTAATTGTGAAATCTGGGATGCTAATCGATTCTACTTCGCCATGCATAATATCTTCTTCAGCAAAAGCTGGACATCCAAAAACTGAAGCCAGAATTATCCCCACCGCAAGAAGAGTTTTCTTCATTTAGATTCCTGTTAATGGTGAAATATCGGCGCCAAGATGACGAAGGCGATCTGGAAAATCTTGATATCCACGTTGGATTGAATAGATATTACGAAGAATTGATGTGCCAGGAGCAGCAAGCATACCGATAAGAACCACAACTGAAGGACGTAGTGCTTTTGGCGCAACCAACTCGGCCGGACGCCAATTTGTTGGGCCTTCAACAAAAACGCGGTGCGCATCAAGAAGATCTACTTTTGCATTTAGGTTAGAAAGTTCTGTTGTATAGACTGCACGATTTTCAAATACCCAGTCATGAAGCATCGTTCTTCCCTTTGCGACTGCCGCAATTACTGAGAAGAAAGGAAGGTTATCAATATTAAGACCTGGGAATGGCATTGGATGGATTTTATCGATTGGTGCGACCAGATCAGATTTTTTGATAGTTAAATCTACGAGGCGAGTATGACCATTTACGGCTAAATACTCTTTAGATTTCTCAATTTTCGCGTTCATATTCTTGAGAATTTCTAATTCGATTTCGAGAAATTCGATTGGAGCACGAGCGATCGTGATTTCGGAATGAGTTGCAAGTGCAACAGCGATGAATGACATTGCTTCGATTGGATCTTCGGATGGACTATATTCTACATCAACATCGATAGATGAGCGACCGATAACTTCAAGCCTTGTTGTGCCGATACCTTTAATTTGAACTCCGAGTTTTTGGAGATAGAAACAAACATCTTGAACCATATAGTTTGGAGATGCATCAACAATTGTCGTTTTTCCCGGGAAAAGCGCAGCAGCCATCAAAACATTTTCGGTTACAGTGTCACCACGTTCGGTTAGGACGATGTATTTTTCTTTTTCATTCTTCTTTGAATGATCAACAGTAACATCATAGAAACCACTACATTTTGTTGCATCAACAGTAAGACCGAATGATTCGAGAGCTTTTAGATGTGGCTCTACGGTGCGGACACCTAGAGAACAGCCGCCAGCATATGGGATTTTGAAGTTGGTTTTTTGATGAAGGAGCGGACCCAAGAACATAATAATTGAACGGGTGCGACGAGCTGCCTCAACATCCATATCTTCAATCTTTAATTCGCGCGGTGATATAATTTCGAGATCGCGATGACGATTACGCCAGTTACATTTGACGCCAATAGATTCCAAAACCTCAATTATGCGATAAACTTCTTCGATTTGAGCAATATGTTTGATATATGTGTGACCATGATTTAGGAGTGCTGCACAAAGCAAACCAACAGCTGCATTTTTTGATGTGTTGATGGTTATTTCACCATGAAGTTCTTTACCGCCATTAATGCGGAAACCTTGCGATCCATTATCGTTTATAGATAGGATTTGAGTTCCGAGAGCATCAGAAAGCTTCTTAACCATTTCAAGAGAGACGTTTTGACCGCCTTTTTCAATACGATGAATTGCAGATTGTGATGATCCAACTGCCTTTGCGAGTTCGCCCTGCGTCCAACCTTTTTGGACACGCAAGCGCTCAATTGTTTCACCAATTACCTGTTGATAATTGCTTGTTTTTTTCATATTACCATTATATCACATAATGAATATTTTATTTAGTTTCGATAACTTCGATTCCAGGCAATTCTTTGCCCAAAAGGAACTCGAGAGCGGCGCCGCCACCAGTTGAGATGAGCGAATATTTAAGATCAGGATATTCTTGCAATAATTCATCCACAAAGCCGGTTGTATCGCCGCCACAGATAACGGTTTCGACACCTTTTGCTTCGCCAAGGATTTTTGCTACTTCAGTTGAAGATGTTGCGTAGGCTGGGTCTTCGGCTTTGCCAAGAAGTCCATTCCAAACGATTGTTTTGGCAGTTGAAAGGATTTTTGAGATTTCTACCATTGAGATTGGGCCAACATCTAATTTGTGACCTTCTAAATCTTCATCAAAATCATCCGCAACGAAGATTTTTTCGTTGTCAGATTTATAGCCATCAGCTGCGATTTTTCCGCCAACAATAATTTTGTCGGCAGTTTCGAGGAATTTCTCGATTAGTGGTTGTTTATCTTCAACTTTTGATCCCCCAATAACAGCAACAAATGGTTTTTCTGGTTTTTCAACTAGATTTGAAAGGTTTTTAATCTCCTTCTCAAGCAAAAGCCCCGCATAGACTGGTAGGAATTTAGCCACTGCATCGGTTGAGGCATGTTTGCGATGAATTACTGCAAAACCATCCTGTACATAAAAATCTGGTTTCACAAAATCAATAATTTCTTCAATAAACTCGTCGGAGTTCTCCTCTTCCCTTGCATCGAAGCGAAGGTTTTCGAGGAGAACAAGGCGAGTTTCCATTTCTGCATTCAAATTTGCACAGAAAGTAACCTCTTCATCTGAAATAAGTTTTTGAAGAGAGTCCATAACCTTTGAAAGAGAGAGTTCTGGATCATATTTACCATCCGGACGACCAAGATGCGAAATAAGGACGATTCTCTTTGCGCCGTTTTCGCGAAGATAGTTGATAGTTGGAAGACTTTCGCGGATGCGCAAGTCGCTCGCAACTTGGCCATTGTTTAGAGGGACATTATAATCTGTACGTACAATAACAGTTTTATCTTTAACGTCGATATCACGGATGGTTTTTAGATTCATAATTCTCCTTTGTGGGTTTGTTTTAGACTAGGCGTACTTGAATTGTATCGGTGCCACCGATTTTTTCTTTGCCACCAGATACAATAACGGTTTCGAGATCGATTTGACCTTCAGAAAGTTGCAAGTAGCCACTCTTTTTAAGCTCAACTGCGAGTTCATAGCCGTAGTTTTCTGAGTATGGACGAACGAATGCTGAGTTTGCATAGGTCAGAGCCATTTGGTTTGCAACACGTGGTTCGCTTGTAACTGTAATAATTGGAAGGTTTGGACGTTGTGCAGCGATTGCGTTCGAAGTTGCACCTGATGCGGTTTGGCAGATAATAACGTCTGCGTTGATATCTTCAGCAAGACGCGCAGCTGCGTTCGAGATTGCATCATAGTTTTCAAAGATTCCAACTGGGCTTTGGTTAATTGGGGCGATGCGTGAATGGTTTTGTGCGTAAAGAATAACTTTCTTCATTGCTTTGACGGTTTCAAGTGGATATGAACCGTTGGCGGTTTCATCTGAAAGCATGACTGCGTCTGCGCCTTGAATAACCGCGTTAGCGACATCCGAAACTTCAGCACGAGTTGGTTCTGGAGAATCAACCATTGAGCTCATCATTTGAGTTGCAACGATACAAAGTTTTGAGTATGAGCGGCACATTGCAATTAATTTACGTTGGACGATTGGGACAACTTCGGCGCCAGCTTCAACGGCCATATCACCACGAGCGATCATGATACCATCGGAAGCTTTAACGATTGATTCGAGAGTTTCGTCGGTTGCAATTGCGTGTTTGGTTTCAATTTTTGCAACGATTTTTGCGGTTGAACCATGAGCCAACAAGATTTGACGAAGTTTTTCGATATCTTCTGCTCTTTGGACGAATGACAAAGCAACGAAATCATAATCACATTTTGCGCCATATTCGATGTCAGCCAAATCTTTTTCGGTTAGGATGTCACCATCGAAGTTGGTTTCTGGAAGGTTAAGGCCCTTCTTTGACATAACAAAGCCGTCATTTTCGACGATAACTTTGATTGCTGTATCTGAAACGATTTCAGAAACATGTGTGCGGACGTGGCCATCAAATAGGAAGATTGGTTCGCCAACTTTTGCTTTTTGTGCGAGGTTATATTGAACTGGAACATTCAAAGAACCATCGTGTTCTTCGATTGCCGAATCAAGGATAAGTTCATCGCCGACTTTGAGGTCGAGATGATTATCTTTGAGCATTCCGAGGCGAATTTTTGGACCTTGAAGATCTTGAAGAATCGCAACAGAACGACCTTTCTTTTCGGCAGCTTCGCGAATCCATTTAATTTGTTGATCACGTTCTTCGTTTGAACCGTGTGAACAATTTAAACGGCAACCGTTTACGCCTGCCATAATAATTTCTTCAACTTTTTCTTTTGAGTTGGTTGACGGACCGACCGTCGCAAGAATTTTTGTACGTTTAAATAGTTTATTCATATGTGCTATTATATCAGTTTTTATGGTAAACTTAAAACATATGAGGAAAAGACACAGTGACACCGCAAACGGCGCCAGAGTAACTATTAGCGTTGTTGTTTTATGTGCGATGTGCATTGTGGGTACTGCGGCTTTTTCTAAGTTCTATTTCACCCCAGAACGATCCGCAATGGAGCAACTCGATTTTCTTTCAAAAGCCTATTACGAAGAATATTTTTATGACATGTTCACACAAACCGTGATGGGGAGTGCGGAAGACAATTTCTCAAAATTCTCCGAACACGGACTCGCGCCAGTATATTTGCGCCAGCTTTTGTCGTTTAGTGATGGCAAGTATTCAAACTACCGATCCTACTTTGAAGGCTACTGTGATACCAACACAACGATGGTCTATTATTACCCTCGCGCCCCTTACGGAAAAACAGATTACGAAATTAAGTATGTTCACTCTTGCAATTTTTAAAAAAGTAGTGTAGAATAATAATTAATCGTTTGGTCTCGTAGTATAACGGTTAGTACATCGGGTTTTCATCCCGACAACGCGAGTTCGACTCTCGCCGAGATCACCAGAAATAAAAGAAGACCTTTAAGGTCTTATTTTATTTCTGCTATTTTTGCCGAAGGTTGAACTCGCAGCGAGTTCGCCCGCCGTAGTATAGTTTCGACCTCAGAGATGCTAATACTACTGCAGGCGCCGCCGATCCTTACAACCCAACAACCGGCAAATCAGGGTTTAGTCTAACTAATTCTTCGATCTTTTTCTGGTCTTCTTCGTTTATTTTTTCTTTTATATAGAAAATACCGACTGGCAAATCTCTTGTCGTAACTTCGCTATATGTTTCTTTTTGTTGTGATTCCCTGAGCACTCGGTCATACGACATAACAACTGGAACTCCGGTTCTTAGAGACGTCTCGTCGTTGTCGCTCCAGTTATGAGTATAAATATCATTTGGTGCGGCTGCTATGATATGGTCCGGAGGTAAAACGAAGCCAAAATTTCCATCGTCTCCGATTGTTTTATGATAGGAATCGGTCAACAAACTGCCCGAAAAAATTTTATTTCTGCTTTCTTGCGCTGCGAATGGCTCCTTAATCCTGCTACAGATAAGACTATACTCTGCGCCCTCTTTATAAGATTCAATCGGGGTTATTCTTTTTTGCCAATCCTGGCGAACTACGTTGTTAATCTCTGCGACAAGCGGCATTATTGTGTAGCGATCGATATGCTCTGGGACACTCGCGCCAAGATCTTCCAATGCGGTATCGGCGCCATTAACATCTTCGTATGCAACGAAAGCCTCTTTTAGATTCTTTTCTCCGATTATTTGCCAGATTTCTTTATCTTCTTCATAATCGTGAACTATCGCGGCTAAATCGTGACAAAAACGCTTAGATAAAACCGGCGTTATTGTTCTGTGCTCAGCAACTTTTTTATAAGTGGAAACGAGGTTGTTATATTTGTCCCCCAGAATTAACCTATCATCTGCGCCGACGTTGCGATTATTGGAACCGTCTTCTGCCGGGTTTTCGTCGGCAAATTTACCAAAAGCTTTTATTTGCTCGATGGATTGTTTTAATTCTCCGCTAAATTTTTCATCCGATGCGGTTTTCATCTCAACGTCGTCGGGAAAAGATTCCCAGTTCATCATGTCATATATTTCCGCCGCTTCCGGATAGTGTGGTTCGTCTTCCAGAGACCCCAAGCCTTCATAGAATGATTGCGTTTTCTCGGCCGCGATTTGCTGCATATGCTCTTCAAAAGATGGCGCATCTTCCAATAGGTGCGCGGACTGATTCGCGTTTACCTCAGATTGATTAATATCATTTTCTGCGCCTTCAAACATATTATGATTATACCATTAAAAATCCCCCCACAAATTTCGTGGGGGGGTGGGTTCAGAACTACTACTTGCCTTAATCGATAACGGTTCGCTCAAATGTGAACTGTTCGAATGTCACGTTTTCCGTGTGGGCCTTGACTTTTGCAGTATCTTGGTTGTCCAAGATACTATATTCCAGGCATTTTGGCTCGGTAAAATACTTTATATTCGCAATGATCTCATTGCTTAATTCGCCAACCGTGAAACCCAGATTATTATCTTTCGATACGCAGTTTATGTATTCTGCATAGGCAGATGCGAATCCTTCTACGAAGAATGCTGCCTCTGTTCCTGGGCCAAAGATTTCCTCGAATGCTGAATCGCCATCGATAATCTCACAGTCGACTCCGCCAATCTCGACGACGCACTTCGAGTTCTTTGCCGGCGACATCTCGACGATGTCTTGGACGGCATCTTTTATGGCCTGATCACTCTCGCGATCATACATACTATCCGGACCAAAGTCGATTGCCGCCTTTGTCAAACCCATGACATAGCCGTACTCAAAGAAGATCTTTTTTTCCAGCGAGCCATCTGCCCAGTAGTCTTCCAATTCCTCGAGAAAATCTTCAGTAATATCCGAAGGGTTCGCTTTCTCCTTCAGTTCGCGGATTGTCTCTAGAACTTCCATTCTGAGCCCGCTTTCCTCAAAAAGGGTGCCAAGCGGCTCCCAAATCATTAGTTTAATCTGTGCCTTCATGTTTTTTGTTCCTCCTATTTTTTGTTTTTCGAGCTCATACAGCTCGTTCTGAGCACATTTATATATCCAGAACGAGCCATACGAGTAGGAGGAAGTAGTTCTGTAAAAAATCAAGGGCATTGCCCTCATTTATTATTATATCATAGTTATGCATATTCGTCAATATGACTGGGACTTGCATGAAAAATACCCCCAAAATTGCTGGGGGTATTGGGTTAGCTAGATTGTGTTCCTATGCTATCGACATAGGTTTAAATGTCACCTCAACTCTGGTGAAATCATCGCTTCCTTCGAGCGTAACCAGATTCATGAATTTAATCATATCCTTCGCTACGCTAGCATAGTCGATGCTAGCATCTGTTGGATTATTGAAGAACTCTCGATTTCTCAGCACATCCTTCAGTCTGTATGACAGGTAGTCTACTTTTTTTGGCATCAGTACAGACTTCACGGCGTTGTGATAGCCTTTTGTGAAGCCGGTGACAAAGTTGATGAAAACAAAATCTCCACGAAAAGCGTGGAAAATCTCATCTGATTCGTCCTCTGTAAAGACATATTCGAAGCCGGAAAGCTTCTTAATCTTGTGATCCTCGCCCAGCGCAAATTTCAGCGCGCTTCGCACTCTCAAATTGAGCATACTCGCCTCCGGATCCTCCTTACCACAGACCAATTTTAAGACGTCGGACGCCGCCTTAAGGCAGCCGATGATCTCGCCGGATGCGAGACTATAATCCATGACAGCCTTCGACTTAATCGAATTGAGCAACTCTGACGGAGCTAACTCTGTCTTATTTGCCTCCTCGATTGAATTCAGAGCGTTTGTAATTTTTCCCTCTGATGCCTCGAGCACATCCTTCATTGGCTTTGGAATTTTAAACGAGAATGAATTCGCAAAAAATTCCTCCTGAATTTTGCTTGGTGTTTCCATTATTTTTCCTCCTTTTTTTGTTTTTGCCTCATATGGCTTGCTCTAGTTATCATCAATAACCAGGGCGAGCCATATGTGCGCGGAGGAATCTAGCTATAAAAGTGCGCGGCAGTGCCGTTTTTCTATTATATCATATTTTTCATCTAAGTCAATTGAGGCGGCGATTTTCGCAGGGCGATCGTTGCTTTTTTATGGGGCGGGCTGCGTTTTTTGCACAAAAAACACCCCCAGCTAGGCTGGGGGTTCAGAAACTACAATAATTTTATACCGTTTTGATTATTAACAGATGATCAGAATGGAAAATCTTTGCAGAATCATCTTTGTTTCTGCGGTAGAGATCTTTTAATTCGGGTATTACCTCGAAGTTTTCAAAGCTTATAAAAGCTTTAGTGTTGGCCATAATATTCTTATTGACCAACTCTTTAGCCTTCATATACCCTTTGCCAAATCCGGCCATGTCGCCGAGATTTCTGTCGCCTTTGAAAACGTCAATAACGTGCAGAAACGCCTTCTCATAGCCACTTTTAAATCCCGTAATTAATGCCATAACATTGGCATTGTTACCGGAAATAAGTTCGTTCCATTTATCGAAGTCACTAACTTCTCTTATTCTGTCGAGATCCTCCGATGAAAGAGAACGTTGTGGCCCAAACTCCATAAGGCCGAGCCTTATGATGTTTGCAAGCTGCAGCTTCACTTCGGGCTTCACGAAGAAGTCCGCTACAACCTGAACCATGCCCAGATAGCGTCCAATTTCCTCAGCTAACATTAAGTCAGCGGAGTGAATGTTACCATCTGCAACATTTGTTCCCTCAAAGATTCGTGAATTGCTACGAACCATTTTTGTAGCCTTCTTCAGTTCCTTAATCTTCTTCATTGACTCCTCGATCATATCTGAAATGACCGATGGAATTCTCTCTAAGATTACTGACATCATCTTCTTCTGTAAATTTTTCTTCATTTTCTTAAACATACTTTTCTCTCCTTTATTAAAACAAGTTTATTCCCTGAGCCAACACGACTCGCTTTGAGCATCATGTAGATACGCAAGGCGAGCCGCATCGATTCGGGCGGAGAAAAATATTCACTGTAGTTTCTGTAAATGTACAAGGTGGTTTTTATGCACCTTATGCTTTTAATTATATCACGTTTATGCATAAAAGTCAATAATATGTTCAAATATTTTATATTCTTAGGGGAGTGTGGGGAGAGGGGGTCCTCAAAAACAAACTAAATAAACAAACAAAAAATCCCCCTTTGAGGGGGATTTTGTTTACCAGTTCATGGCTTTTTGCCGATTCACGAAATTTTAGTAATTCACGAAATTTTATTGATTCATAAAATCTTCTAATTTTACGGCGTCTTCGATTTTATGGTCACCGATTTGCGTGCGGCGAAGTGCGGTTAGATAGGCGCCAACTCCGAGTTCTTTGCCGATATCTTCGCCAAGTGTGCGGATATAAGTTCCGGACGAGACATGGCAAGATATTTTGAGCTCTGGCCACTTATAATCTAGGATTTGAATGTCGTAGATGTTGATTTTGCGGACTGGCATTTCGACGTCGACACCCTGGCGGGCAAGTTTATAGGCTCGCTGACCATTGATTTTTACGGCTGAGAAATTTGGAACTCTTTGTTCGATTTCGCCGATGAATTTTGGCAGGATTGCTTCGATTTGCTCGCGAGCAACCTCCGTAGCGGATTCATTTTTTATGATTTCACCTTCGGGATCGCCCGTACTAGAGGTTGCGCCAAGATAAACAGTCGCTTCGTATTTTTTGTCGAGCTTTAAAAATTCGTTTGAGCGTTTTGTTCCCTTGCCGGAAAGCAAAATTAGAAGGCCGGTTGCGAACGGATCGAGCGTGCCGGTGTGGCCGACTTTCACCTTTTTACCGGCGCGTTCTGAGAGAATGCGTCGTACACGAGCAACCACACCAAATGACGACATTTGGTCTGGTTTGTCGATGAGAATAACCTCATTTACGTTTTGATCTGGAGTTTCCATATTACTTGATAATCTTATCGATGATTCCATATTTAAGGGCTTCTTCTGCAGACATCCAATTGTCGCGATCCATGTCTTTTGCGACTTGTTCGACTGATTTGCCGGTATTTTTTGCAAAGATTTCAGTGAGACGTTGCTTTAGGAAGATACCTTCTTTTAGCATGATTTCCTGATCGGTAATTTTACCCTCTGTTCCTGATGAAGGTTGATGAATCATGATGCGTGCATTTTCGAGACAATAGCGCTTTCCTTTTGCGCCACATGACAACAACATTGCGCCCATTGAAGCTTGAAGGCCAATTCCGATTGTTTCGACATCTGGTTCAATATAATTCATTGTGTCGATGATTGCTAAACCATCGTAAACAGATCCACCAGGGGAGTTAATGTAGAGCTTAATTGGTTTCTTTGGATCTTCGTGCGCGAGGTAGAGAAGTTGTGCAACAACGAGATTTGCGGTGTGAGAATTAACATCTTCACCAAGAAAAACGATACGATCGTTTAGGAGGCGTGAGTAGATATCGAAGGCGCGCTCGCCACGATTTGTTTCTTCGATGACGGTTGGGACTAATGCGTTTTTCATAATTCATTCCTTTCTATATTTGAATTAGTGATATTCGAGTAATAAACAGTTTTTAGTGCGTTGCTATTATATTCGTCTGCTTTCTTGTTGTATTCTTCAATTTTTTCGGAGAGAATATCGTACAAATCGCCAAGCTCATCTCTTTCAGTTTGAAGGCGGTTTAGCTCGGAATAGTAGCTCGAGATCGTGAAACAATCCGTTGTGTGCGCGCAATTGTTAAAATCGATTATTGCTTGGTCGAGCACTGCGACGCGGTTTTGATAATCTTCGGTATTTTTTTCGATGAACGCTTTTAGCTCTTCAATTTCGCTCGTGAGGCGTTTGATGTTTTGTGATAGTTTATCGAAAATTGAATAATATTTTTCGTAGAACGCGACGATTTGTTTGCGGTTGTTAAAATATCTCGCATAAACTTCTTCGAGCTTGGATGGTAATTCCTTTAGCTCGCTTCCGACGCGAGCGAACAATTCGTCATGCTTTGATTCGCTGCCATATTCATTAATGATTGCTAGTTTTTCGGAATTGTTTGCGAAAATTTCGTCAAGCAACGGAATTAGTTCTTTTTGCTCAGATTCGGACAAGCGATCCCAAACTGCGTGCATCATTTCGTGTGCCATGGTTGATTCTAGGATTCCATCGAGCTCGACAGAATCAATATGATAGACCGAAATTTTTTCGTTTTTGTAACAGCCGAGGATTGATGCGTTAACGTTGTGGCTTTCACAAAACTCATTAAAGTCTTCGCTGTTTTGAAGCTCCGGATTCGACGCTTTATAAACTAATGCACCCGGAAAACTGAGATCCAACTTTTGTTCGATTTCGGAAACCTCTTTGGTTGGACTGTAAGAAAAACTACGAATAAAATCACGAGTCAAAGTAAAGTTTGTACCGACAAATATCGTAACGGCAATTGACACAACACCGAGAACGATAGCGATAGCATTTAGAACTTTATTTTTCTTCATTTTCTACTTTCAATTTTAGCTGACCTTTTACGAGTTTAATAGTGGCAATTTCGCCTTTTTTAATATCCTCGTTGATGATTGCTTCTGAAATAATTGATTCAACTTCGTCTTCGATTACGCGGCGGAGTGGACGTGCGCCATTCTTTGGATCGTAACCTTTTTTGATGAGATATTCTTTTACATCGTCGGTAACACGAATGCCAATTCCCTTGAGTGCAAGGCGACGTTTCAAATCATTAATGAGATTGCCGAAAATTTTATCGACATTCTTTTTGGTGAGAGCATGGAATACTTGGACTGAATCAAGACGATTGATGAGTTCTGGGCGCATTGCTTTCTTTAGTGCTCGCATTGCATATTCTTTATTCTCTTCATATTCGCGAGCAAGATCTTTTTTGTCTTTGGCCGTTTTTGCAGCAAAGCCAAGCTCAGATTCGTGGAACATATCGGCAGAGCCAAGGTTTGAAGTTAGAATAACAATTGTATTATTAAATTTAACTTTGTTTCCCTGTGCATCGGTCAAAATGCCATCCTCGAGAATTTGAAGAAGCATATTAAACACATCTGGGTGAGCCTTTTCAATTTCATCAAACAGAACTACTGAATATGGCTTGCGGCGGACGGCTTCAGTGAGTTTGCCGCCATCGTCGTAGCCGACATAGCCAGCTGGCGCACCGACAAGACGCGAAACATTGTGTTTTTCACCAAACTCCGACATATCAATTTTAATGAGTGCATTTTCACCACCAAACACTTCGCGAGCGATAACTTTTGCGAGCTCCGTTTTACCGACACCAGTTGGACCCATAAAGATAAATGAGCCGATTGGGCGCTTTGGATCGGCGATTCCAGAACGGCCGCGGCGAATTGCTTTGGCGATTTTTTCGATTGCCTCATCTTGACCAATAATAGATTCTTTCAAATGTTCCTCTAGGTTCATCAAAAGTTTCATTTCGGAACCGTGGACCTTCGAAACAGGAATACCAGTCTTGAGAGAAATAGCAGTTGCAAGATTTTCTTCTGTCAAAGTTGGTGTTTCATTTTTCTTGGCGCCTGCTTTTTCGAGAGCCTTAATTTCTTTTTCAATTTTTGCGCATTCAGTTTTGAGATTTGCGGCTTTTTCGTAATCTTCTTTTTCGGCAGCTTCCGCAATTTTTTCTTCAAGTGTTGCTTTTTCAATTTTGAGTTTCTTATATTTTCCGCCGCCTTTTTTGTCGGCCGCGACTTTTGCAATTGCTGAGGCTTCATCGATTACATCAATAACCTTGTCCGGCATAAAGCGATCGTTAATATAGCGACCAGACATTGTAATTGCGGTTTCCAAAATTTTATCAGGAATAACGACGCCATGATGGTTTTCGTAATGAGATTTGATTCCCTTCAAAATTCTGAGAGCAACAGCTGGGCTTGGCTCTTCAACAATTACGGTTTGGAAACGGCGTGCGAGTGCTTTGTCCTTTTCGATATTTTTGCGATATTCATCGAGAGTTGTTGCGCCAATTAGGTTAATCGAGTTACGAGCGAGTGCTGGTTTCAAAATGTTTGCAGCATCCATTGAACCTTCAGAAGAGCCTGCGCCACAAAGAAGGTGAATTTCATCAATAAACAGAATGATAGAATCGTCGCCAGTTGCTTCGTCGATGATTCCTTTGATACGTTCCTCGAATTCGCCGCGGAATTTTGTTCCAGCAACAACTGAGCTCAAATCAACTTGATAAATATGTTTACCAATTAGCGCGCCAGGGACATCATTTTTAACGATTTTAGTTGCAAGACCTTCGACGATTGCCGTTTTACCAACACCAGCTTCACCAATTAAAACTGGGTTTGATTTTGTGCGACGTGAAAGAACTGTAACGACACGCTCAATTTCGGAGTCACGACCAATAACGGTATCGAGTTTTCCAGCGCGAGCTTCTTCGGTTAAATCTTTCCCGTAACGACCGAGGAATTTAAGCGGTGCTTTGCGAAGATATTTTTCTTTTTCTTTTTTGATTTTTTCATCTGCGGTTTGTTTTTCAATGAGTTTTTCGATTTCATCCAAAATTTCGTCCGCATCAACATTAAGACCATCAAGAATTAGTGAAGCACGAGAGTTTGGTTGCGACAAAAGCGCATACAAAACATGTTCAGTTCCAATAACGGAAAGACCGTTTTCTTTTGTAAAATTGCGAGCCATACGAAGTGTTAAAATAACAGCTTCAGACAACGACATCATTGCCATCTCAGAACCCGGGACTTCGGCGGCAGGTTTATTAATCGTTTTTTCAACGTCATCCAAAACAGCACCGTGATCGCGAAGCATTTTTGCGCCGGTTGAGGTGTCAATTGCGAGAATACCGAGAAGCAAATGCTCGGTTCCCATATAACCATTGTTGTATCTTTTACTATAAAAATCCGATTTCTGCAGAGCAAAACGTGCATTTTCGGAAAGACGGTTCATGATTTCACTAAATTCTTCTTGCATGTTTTTAGTATAGCAAATTAGCACTCAAAGAACAAGAGTGCTAATTAAGTTTTTTATCTCTGTTATTCGCGTTTTTAGGGCACAAAAAAATGCCTTTGAGGCATTCTATTGTTACTGTGGCGGATCCGACGAGACTCGAACTCGCGACCTCTGCCGTGACAGGGCAGCGCTCTAACCAACTGAGCTACGAATCCACTACAGGTATTATAACATACTGTTATCTAATTTTTCAAGTGCTTTTTTGTTTTTCTAGCGTGCTACACAACGAACAGCGTAACCATTCTGACGACCAGCTGCATATTGTGGAGTAATATCAGTGGCCGAATTGCTGTAAGCATATGATTCAGAGTTTGCCGCAGTCAAGACTGTTGATGTCCAGAAGCGACTATATGTACCAATGCCACCAAGAGCCGCATTGGTTACAGCGCCAGTTGACGAATCCTTCTTATATGCGCCAATTGAACCACTCAAAGTATTATAAAATGGGCTGCCCTTATAACGTGTGATGCCAGTCGTTGTTACAAATTTTACTGCAGATGTTGAGTTTGCTTGTGTAGCTGAAATATTTGACAAGTAAAGCATTTTGGAAACCTCACCAACAGATGTTGCAGCAGTACGACCTTGTGGTAATTTCCAACCCTTTGGACAGACTGAATTTTCTGCTGCAGAGTATGCTTTATATTGACCTGTACTAGTACCGTAAGCATAATCGGTTGCAGCCAAATCTGTAGCAGTTGCGGCAGCCCAGTTATATAGGTTGCCAACGCTATAGTGTTCATCCCTGCCGGCGGTTGGGTTCAATGTGACTGTTGTTGTTGCAGCACAGCTTGAGTATGTCGTTGAAGTACATGGGCCAGAAGTGGTGCCGGTTGCACGACCACCATTTTCGAGGTAGTAGTTTCCTGGATTCCAAACGTTCGCAATATTAGCATTGTTTTGTACCCACTTTCCCGTACCAAGCCCAAATGTGCCATTTAGACTATTCTTTGATGGGCGCCATTTGATTGTACTATCCGTACTTTCTGAATAACCAGTAGAACCATTCTTTTTGTTAAGGTCAGTGTTTTCGCTGGTTAGTGCAATTCTTGAATCAAGGTTAAAATCAAGGTTTTGAGTCATCCAAATATTATCATCGCCCATCTTCGTAATGTAATACATTTTTCCGTCACGAGAATCACGAAGTTGATATTCGGCATATTGGGTCATGCTTGCTTTAATACTATCATTCATATCCTGCATACAAACTGCTTGCGCAATTGTAGTTGCGGATGGATTACAGAGATCTGCCCAGATAGCGTAGAGGGTTGTTCCTCTAGTTGTAATAGTTGCAGGATTAAATGTTTGAGTTTCAGGCTCATATACATAAGTTGGAGTTGAAGCATTTCTATTTTCACTCCAGCCAAGGAATGTTTTATTGCCATTGGACGGAATTACGTTTGGAAGGATTTCAAAGGTTGAACCAGTTGCACGTTGATCGCGAAGTTGGGTATTTGGTGTGCCTGTGCCACCATTAGCGTCGTACTGAAGTTTTTGTTCACCATCTTCGCCCATGCGAGCAATACAACGAATTGGCATAGAGTATCCACGAGCAAGTGAAAGGTTGAACTGCGTATTCGAAGCGTAAACCCTATATGCAAGTGATTGGTTTGCTGTTGCAGATTTTGAGGATGTCCAATATGAGGTCTGTGTTCCAACGCTTACTGGTACGTATGCATTAACAACACCAGTTGCAAAGGCATAAAATGGCGTATCTGTACTAACGAATGCAAACGTCGGTTTACCAGTAAATGTATTGGAGGTCGTATAGTCAAGAGCACGATGCAACTCACCATAATGAGAAGCATAGAGAGAATCCGTACCAGCCGTAACAGCCTGACTTTCTGCACGAGGAAGCGTCCAGCCACGAGGACAGATTGAACTGTTTACTTTTGTAGCAATACTTTCCGCTGGATATGTTGTGTTAGCAGTATCAGTCGCTGCCGCAGCAGCCCAGTTGTAATAATTACCAACAGCGTAGTGCTCTGGTTCTGTGACTTCGACTTGCCCCGCGGCACACATCACAGTACCATCCCCTATGTCTTCACATACCTGTCCCAGCATAGATGTCGGTTTAGTCGTTGTATAATAATTACACTGAGATAAATCTGCTTTAGCACATCCCGTAATACTTGAAGGTGGATTTTGTATATTCAAATAATATTCGCCCGGATCCCATGAATATGCTATGGCGTTATTGTTTGGATATGTAGTTGAGGTCATAGCTTTGCCAACAACTGTAGTTTTTGACGGAGTAAATGAGCCGGTATTAATATAAGTGTTACCAGAAAGGCCGAGAGCTGCTTTTATACGACCATCACTAATTGTTGCTGACGTTGGAGCATCATTGTTAAGGTCGGTAGTATCGCTCGAAAGCGTTTCGCCTGCAACAAGATCAAGATCGAGGTTTTGAGTCATCCAACAGTTGCCATCTGCAAGACGAGCAACGTAGTATGGTTTATTGTCACGAAGATCAATAAATTGATATTGTTTGTTTAATTCAAGACTTACACATTTATCTTCAGTCATAGATTGCATTGCATTATAAACAACGAGGCCTTTCGAATTAACGATTTCCATACCAATTGTTGGAAGGGATACCGTAACATCATGCTCGCCAACATTAAAACCTTCTGGAACTTTAAAACGAATTTCGATTGGTTGTTTGTTTTCGACTGTAAATTCAGGTACGTTAACGTTGTCAATTTTGAGGCTAATATTATTAATGTTGTGAGTTATATAAGTTGAGGCTTTAAAGGTTGCATATTCATTTGAATAGCCTGGGGTGAGATATGTATCTGTTACAGTTTCTGATTCACCTTGTGGATTATTCGATACGTCAGAAACAATGGTATACATAACTTGGGTCGAATATTTACCCATGGATGCGTTTGGCGCAACCTTAATACCATAATAAATCTCGGTTGCTTCTTCGGATGAAGACTCACCAATGTGAGTTCTAATAAGCTGCTCCTGGCCAAAAACTGGAAGGCCAGCAAATTTTGATGAGTTATTGACATTTGAATAGCTTGCATCAAATTTGTTTAATCCAGCAACAGCATATCCCCATGTTGAATCTGTAAGAGTTGTTGGGGATTGATATGTACCGGTGGTTGCCGTAATTCTCTTACCATCAACATCGTTATAGTTTTGCCCACCAAGAAGGATTGTATTTGAATTTTTTGAGGATGCAGAAACGAATAGTTTATAGCCAACTGGTGAATAAGCACTCACCGTTACTGTGTCTTTTACGCCAACGACCGAGCCAATTGTTTGGGAATTAATATCTACATCAAGGGCTTCACTTTCAGTTCTAACAGAGACGGAGTAGTGCCACGAATCAACATCTGCAAAAGTATTTTCAGTTTTATCGACAATCGGAAAAAGCCCTGTCATCAGGATTGCAAAAAGAGCAAAGAACGAGAACGTTGCAAGGCGTCTCACATTAAACCTTCTGCGCACGCGCATTGTTTTTTGTTTGTTCACTATATGACCTCTCTTTTGTTTTCGTATGCTACTTATATTTCATAACACACGTTTTTTGTCTAAACACTTTTATGTATCTATTTTAGCATAAGCAAATTAAAATACAATTGTTTTTTGAAACAAAAAAACACAACCAGCACCATATATTATATGGTTTTGGTTGTGTTTTGTTTTTAGCGAGCTACGCAGCGAATCGAGTAACCGAGCTGACTATTATGTGGTTCTTGAGGTCTTATTGTCGTTTTTGAGTTAAGATACAAAATTGATTCAGCTTTTCCTGCTTCATATATTGATGATGTCCAATATCGAGCATACTTACCTATGTAATCAAATATTGCTGGTTGAGCCGCCGCGGTTTCCGTTGCTGCTGCATATGCGCTAATCGTACCACTATTTGCCATATAGAAAGGTGCTCCTTTTAATCTTTCTAGGCCCGTTGTTGTAACGAGGGTTGCCGTATTCGAAGCCGATGTTTGACCCGTATATTCCGTAGTAATAATCCCGGACTGATAAAGCATCTTTGTAAATTCGCTAGCACTTTTTGACGCATCACGCCCTTGAGGGAGCCTCCAACCTTTTGGACAAATTGAGTTTTCGACTGCCGTATATGCTGCATACGAAGGAAGAGTGGTTCCATACTTATAATCCGTTGTTGCCGCGGATGTCGCAGTAGCTGCAGCCCAGTTATACGTATTACCCAGACTATAGTGTTTTTCAATATCGGTTGTTGGGTTTGATCTAACCGTCGTTGATGTAGTACACTTCGAGAGGTCGGTTATTTTTTCTGTCATTTTACATCCTGCAGTTGACGCTCCAGCCTCAATACCACCATTTTCAAGGAAGAAATCACCCGGGTTCCAAACATTATCGATGTTTGAATTATTCTGTCGCCATTTAGCAGTACCAACTGCAAATGTATTATTCACAGAGTTCTTCGAAGGTCTCCAGGTAATTTTGTTTTCTGTACTACCATCATAACCGGCAGATGCAAGCTGCTTATTAAGATCCGTATTCTCGCTCGTAAATGCTACACGTGAATCGAAATTCAGGTCGAGGTTCTGAGTCATCCAAATTTGATCGTCACCCATTTTGGTAATATAGTAAATCTTTTCGTCGCGTGAATCCATAAGTTGATATTCAGCATATTGAGTCATACTCGCCTTGACACTATCGTTCATATCCTGCATACAGACTGCCTCTTCGATTGTTGTGGCTGAAGGATTACAGTGGTCTGCCCAGATTGCATAAAGCGTTGTGCCGGTAGTCACGATGCTTGCAGGGTTAAAGGTCTGAGTTTCACTATCATATATAATAGATGGAGTTTTAGCATCTTTGTCTTCGCTCCAGCCAAGGAAAGTTTTATTACCATTGGTTGGAATTATGTTTGGAAGAATCTCAAATTCTGAACCAGTTGCACGCTGATCTCGTGTTTGTGTGGCTGGGGTTCCTTCGCCACCATTAGCGTCATATTTAAGTTCTTGTTCGAAGCGTACCAAACAGCGAACCGGATAAGATGTTTGTCTATTGCCACTGTCTTGCATATGAAAAACGGCTGACGTAAATCTAAAGAAAAAGTCTTCCGCTACTTTACTAGACCTTGTTGCGACCCCGAACCTAATATCGGTCCCAATGTAACTGATACCTGATTCATATATACGCCCCATTGGGAGTGCATAGAAATAACCTTGCTTTGTCGGATCTACATCAAATTTTGAACCAGAATCTGCAGCTGCCGTATTTGTTGTTATGAGCCCCATTGACCTATACAACTCTCCAAGGTGTGATGCATAGATGGAATCTTTATTGGCTGTAATTGCTTGACTTTCGGAACGAGGGATCATCCAACCGCGAGGGCAGATTGAGTTCTCGGCTACTTCATATGTTGTTGATGCTGGGTATGCTACGTTTGACGCATCTGTTGCGCTTCTTGCAGAGAAGTTATAGTAGTTGCCAACTTTGTAGTGATCCGTGCTTTCCCTATGATAAACCGAAGAAGTATATGTTGGTATATTTGGCGTTATGGCTTCATCAATCTTATAGTACTCCGTAGTCTTAAATGATCCATATGGATAATTTAGCAACGATCCGTCATTATACCATTCAAAGGTAACTGTTTGCCCGACGAGGACATCATCACATCGTGTCACCAATACACCATCTCCTCTATCAAACCTATAGCATTGTTGCTCATAGGTGTAGCCGCCATAGTAGGTCGCCACGAGCGCTGCTTGGTAGGTTCCTAAATAAACCGTCATCTCCGGTTCGTGTGCCACCATACTCTTACATGTTGCAAAATCACTGCTTGAGCATGCTGTCTTGACGTTCGCTCCGTATGCATCAATCCAGTATTCACCTGGATCCCATGAATAACCTACTTTAGTATCATCTGGATAGTTCTTTGTGGTTATCTTTCCAGTAACGGTACTATTGCGAGGTGTCCAGCTCATAATTGTAGCAGTGTCACCCAAGCCCGGAGCGTTATATTTCATAGTATTGTTTAAGGTGACATCTGAGGTTGCATATTCGCCCTTATTTACGTTAAGATCTGTGTCTAGACTTGTGAGCGCCTTTGTATTATCAAGATCGAGATCAAGGTTTTGAGTCATCCAACAGTTTCCATCAATAAGACGTGCGATCATGTATGTTTTACCATCACGAATATCAACATATTTATATTCTTGATTTAGTGTTAGACTACGGCATTTTTCTTCAGTCATAGATTGCATTGTGTCATAGATTGTAATCTTTGGACCACTATATGAAAGACCGAGAGCTGGAAGATTAAGCTCGATATTATGCTCACCAAGTTGCAAGCCTTCTGGATAAGTGAACGAGAGTTCGAGTGGTTTCTTTGAGATAATTTCAATATCGGTTGCATCTTTTCCGCCAACAGTGAGAGAGATTGTACCAAGTGGGCGGTTAGTGAGAAGTGAAGTTTTTAGGATTCCCTTTTCGTTACTATAGTTTAGACCGATTTCATGATCTTTTACTAAATTAATTTCACCATTAGCATTATCTGATGCTTCTGAAATTGTTGTGTAGGTAATTTGTGTTTCATATTTACCGTTTGCAACATTACCATTAACGTTAATGCCGTAATAAACGTCGGTTTGTTCGTCATAAATTACACCCTTACGTGTGTGAATGAGTTGCTCTTTGCCCATGGTTGGAATTGCGGCGAATTTTGATGAACTGTTGGCTGATTCGTAGTTAGAGTCAAAATTGTTGAGGCCCGCAACAGCAAAGCCCCAAGAGGATCCAGAAAGAGTTGAAGGATTTTCATAAGTACCAGAAGTGGCAACAATTCTTTTGCCATCTTCATCGTTATATTTTTGGCCGGCAAGCAAAATAGAGTTCGTATCTTTAGAGGTCGTAGATACATAAAGTTTGTAACCAGACGGCGTAGTAGTTGTTGTAGTAACCGTGTCTTTTACGACAGCGATTTGACCTTCCCTTGTTGGTTCGATAGTAGCAGCTAAGTCTGATTTAGTTTGGATATTTAGCGAATATTCACTCGGATCGATTTCCGCATATGTTTCTTCCTGAACAAAAACAGGAGGAAGCAGAGTTAATATCCCTAACAACCCCAATGTTACGCAGGAAAAAGAGAATAGAGTATTCAGGTTTACTCTTCTCCTAACCCTAAAGTTTGTTTTCATGTATGACCTCTTTTTGTCTTCAAATTTTGGCTTTTTGTTTCGTAAATATACAAAAATTATTTATTTTGAAGATTTTAATTTTTTTTAACTCTATATTTTTATGTTTAGCCTGAACAGCCACTTATCTACATACCAAGAATAGCATAAGTTTTATGGAAATGCAATAGTTTTTCCATAAAATCTTATGCTTTTTCAAGTTGTTACCTTTATCTCAAGAGGTCGGAGAGATTCGGGTTTTAGTTTAGCGAGCTATACAGCGGACCGAGAAGCCATATTGGCGGCTGAGGTTACTTTGTGGATAAACGCCAGCAGTACTGTTGTCTGAGCGAATTACATCTGCGGTTGTAGTGCTTACAATCGTTGAGGTCCAATAGCGAGAGCGTACACCGACAGAGCCGATACTTGCGTTAGTGCCATTATTATAGATGCCAACTTCACCGGCTTTCGCATTCCAGATTGGGCTTCCAGTAAACAAGGTTGCGCCATTCGTGGTGAATGTTACTGCTCCAGCGCCAGTAAGTTCACTCGTTGTAATGCCTTCATTGAATAGCATTTTGCTTGCTTCGCCGGCACTTGTGTTATCGGTGCGACTTTGTGGTAGTCTCCATCCTTTTGGACAGATTGAGTTTTCAACACTTGATAGTGAAGGATATTGCGTTGCATCTGCGGTGCCGACAATAAAATCTGTTGCTGCCTGAGTTGTTGCGACCGCTGCAGCCCAGTTATAGTAGTTGCCAATCTTGTAGTGATCATCGCCTGCAATATCTGCATTAGTCGTAACTGTCGTAGTCGTTGCGCAGTTTGCATAATTTGCCGCAGCACATCCGCCAGTTGTCGTATTCTGAGCGCGGCCACCGTTTTCGAGATAGTAGTTGCCTGGGTTCCAAACGTTATCAACTTGGTTGTTGTTTTGCGTCCAGTTATTCACGCCAAGGGTGAACTGTGCGTTTACACTGTTCTTTGAAGGTTTGAAGCCAATTGCTCCATTATCTCTATTTGTGTAGCTCATACCGTTAAGAACTTTATTTAGATCGGTATTTTCATCATTGAATGCCATTCTTGAGTCGAAGTCGAGATCGAGGTTTTGAGTCATCCAAACACTACCGTCGCTGAGCTTCGTAATATAATAGCTCTTTAGATCGCGTGAATCGAGGAGTTTGTATTCAGCATATTGAGTCATGCTTTCTTTGACACTATCATTCATATCCTGCATACAGATTGCTTCTTCGATTGTAGTTGCTTCAGGGTTACAGCGATCCGCCCAGATTGCGTAGAGAGTTGTTCCGGTTGTTGTAATGGTGCTTGGATTAAAGGTTTGAGTTTCGGTGTCATATACATATGTTGGGAATTCAGCATCTTTATCTTCACTCCAACCGAGGAAGGTTTTGTTGCCGTTATCCGGAATAGTATCTGGAAGGATTTCAAATGTTGAGCCAGTTGCTTTTTGACTTCTGTATTGCGATTTATTGACACCATCCTCGTAGCCACCATTGAAGTCATATTTGAGTTCTTGTTCAAATCTAACGACGCAGCGAAGTGGAGTGAGAACGTTTCTCGATGCTTTAAAATCGAAGTTTGCAATTGCCTGACTCCTACGCATCATCTTTGCGTATACTAAATTATCTGAGAGGGTTGATGTCCAGTATAAGATTTCCTGCCCAACGCCAACAGTCGCTGTTCCGCCCGTATTAATGAAGCCACCAGGGACAGCGTAGAAGCTACCTTGAGCAGTTGGACTAACAATGTGATTTATACTAAAGCTGTTATTATTACTGACAGCCAAGCTACTGCTTGTTGCGAGACCAGATTGATAATATAATTCGCCGAGCTTTGAGTTGTAGATTGATTCGGTTTCGGCTGGAATTGATCTCGTGCTTGCGTTTGGTAATGTCCATCCGCGTGGACAGATTGAGTTTCCCGCAATCGAATATTCACCATCAGCATAGATAGTCGTTGAGGCATTAGTTGCGGTTGCTGCAGCCCAGTTGTAATAGTTACCAATTTTATAGTGGTCACCATCTTCTGTTAGTGGAGTTTCAGTATTTGTTACCGTATTTGTTTTTGAAACTGGTTTCGCCGTTGCTAAGACTGAACAGTTCGAGAAGTCGGTCTTGGTACAGCCGGAAGATCCGTCGGTTATTCCTGGCTTAAACCAATATTCTCCTGGATCCCAGTTTTGAGGGATTTTTCCGTCGAGAGAAGGAATAGTTTTTGTCTTGATAGTTGAGACTGATGGTGTCCAATATTTAACATTGTCGCTATGGATGTAGCTATAGATTGCTGCATTATGTTCTGCATATCTGTCAGCTGCAGTGTCTGCAGATACATAAACTCTCTGAGTATATTCAGGACTATAGTTTAGATCAGTTAAGACGCTGTCTAGCTCAACATCTGCGCTTAGATCGAGGTCGAGGTTCTGAGTCATCCAACAGTTGCCATCCTCAAGTCTTGAGACGAGATAAGTTTTATTGTCGCGAAGATCGACGAGTTTGTATTCTTTATTTAATTCGAGGGCACGGCATCTTTCTTCGGTCATTGCCTGCATTGCTTCGTAAACTACGATAGCCTTATCTTGATCGTAAACAACACCGAGGCTTGGGAGTTCAATATGGACTGGATATTCACCTACGCCAAGTCCTTCAGGGACTGTAAACGAGATTTTGAGAGGTTTATTTTCAAGGATTTGAATATCGGTAGCATTTTTGCCATCGACTTTTACAACAATATTGCCGAAATGGCGGCTTGTTAGAAGCGAAGTCTGTGCAGTCGCAGTTTTGTTTTCATACCCAAGAGTTAGATTTTCTTCGGTTTCAACAACTAGTTCCCCGTCTGGGTTCGATGAAGCTTCCGAGAGTGTCGTATAGGTGATTTGTGTTAGGTAATTTCCATTTGCAATGTGCGTGTCGACGTTTGCACCATAATAGACGTCAACATTGTCACTATAGATTACGCCACGATGTGTACGAATTAGTTGTTCGTTGCCCATTGTTGGTAATGCAGCAAACTTCGAACCGCTGCTTTCGCCTTCACTATAGCTTGCGTCGAAGTTGTTTAGACCTGGAACAGCATATCCCCACGTTGAGCCAGAGAGGGTCGTTGGTGTTTCGTAGGTACCTGAGGTGGCGAGGATTCTTTTACCATCTACATCGTTAAATTGTTGACCGCCGAGCAAAATAGAGTTTGTATCTTCTGAGGTCGTCGATACGTAAAGTTTGTAACCAGCAGGACTGGTTGATGTCACATTAATATGATCTGATGTGACTCGTGTTTTATTCATTGCAGTTGGCTCAAAATTAAGCGCAATCTGAGATTCAGTTACTAAGCTAACTGAGTATTCATTCGGGTTGATGTCAGCAAAAATTTCTTCCTCAACAAAAACTGGAGGAAGGAGAGTTAGAATTCCTAGCAGTGCTAGCGTAACGCAAGAAAAAGAGAATAAAACATTCAGGTTTATCCCTTTCTTGACCCTAAAGTTTGTTTGTTTCACGTATGACCTCTTTTGTGTTTATCTTCAATTTTTGAATTTTGTTTTTGCTCTTTTTATTCAAAAAATTTATTTGTGAAGATTTTAATTTTTATAAACTCTATTTTTATTTTTTGCCTAAACGGCCACACGTATTCTACGAGCCTATAATAGCATATGCGTTTTAAAAAATCAACACTTTTCCTATATTTTTTCTTGTTGCGCAATAATATTTATAGTGCTATAATAAATATATACAGATTATGACCGGCTCCGAAAGAGACGGTATTTTTAATTTAATGAAAGGATAAAATGGAAAATCTAGATCTAAAGCAAATGGCTGCGCTAGTTGACATTATTTCTGAAGAGAAAAATTTGCCTAAAGAAATAGTTCTCGATGTTGTCGAACAAGCTATCGCTGCTGCATGGCGTAAAGATAACGGTGATCGCGACATGAACGTTCGTGCTACCCTTAACACTACGACCGGCGAAGCTGATGTTTATATCATGCGTGAAGTTATCGAAGATGAGATCGCCTACAATCCTGCAACCGAAATTCCTCTAAAAGAGGCTGGTGAAGGCAAACAACTTGGCGACATCGTCGAAGAAAAATGTCCTGTTAAATCATTTGGTCGCGTTGCTGCTATGACTGCAAAACAAGTCGTTGTTCAACGCCTACGCGAAGCAGAACGCGAAGCTGTTCTCACAATGTTCGAAGATAAGATCGGTACAGTCGTTAATGGCACAATCTCACGTGTTGAGCCAAAACTCGTTCGTGTTGATCTTGGCCGCGCAAATGGTATTATGCCTCGCTCAGAACAAATCGATGGCGAATATTATACTGTTGGTGAACGCATCAAAGTTTACATCAAGGGCGTAGAACGCAATGATCGTGGTGCACAACTCGTTTTGTCACGTGGTTCAGTCGAATTTATCGAATATCTTTTCCGCCAAGAAGTTCCTGAAATCGAAAATGGTACCGTCGAAATTAAAGGTATCGCACGCGAAGCTGGTCGCCGCACTAAGATCGCTGTTATGTCATCAGTTCCAGGCGTTGATCCAGTTGGTACATTCGTTGGTGGACGTGGTGTTCGTGTCCAAGCCGTCATGAACGAAATCGGTGAACGCGAAAAAATCGACATTATTAACTGGAGCGACAACGCTTCTGAATTCATTCGCGAAGCTCTCTCTCCTGCTGAGGTTAATAAAGTTGAAATCGATGGCAAAAAGGCTAAGGTTCTCGTTTCAGAAGACCAACAATCTATTGCTATCGGTAAGCAAGGTCAAAACGTTCGTCTCGCTTCAAAACTTACCGGTTTTGATATTGATATTGAACTTTCAAAAGCTGCTCCAAAGAAGAAAAAGACTAACGTCGAAGATTCTCTCCTTTCAGCTCTTGAAGACGCAGAAGAAGAATAGTCTTTTCAATATTAAAAATAGACCCTTTACGGGGTCTATTTTTTCTTGATTATCTGCTTTTTGGAGCGAGATTTATCTTTGAATTATTGTTTATCCTGTTCTTCTTTTAGGGCTTTCTTAGCGTCTCTATTTCGTTTTATTGCGCCAAACATGTTACCGAGCTGTCTTGCATTATCTATTTGATTCATAACGCCATATGCGGCATTACCGATTTCCGTACTACGAATTGCGGACTCGCCAGCACTACGAGCGGCGTGACGAATTGGTTGCGTTGCGGAATCGACAGCATATTTCAGATCTGATGCTGCCTCTTCAGCAATTAGTTCAGCTGTGGATTGAGTCGGTTGCTGCGCTGTGACTGGAGCAGATTGACCTTTCATAGGACAGGTTGTAGCAACTTTAGTGAATAAGGTAATATATTCTTGATTGAGCGGGGATGTTGCAAACTTGGTTTCAAAATCCGAACCATCTACACATGTATTGCCAAATTCTTCGATACGAACAAAAAGTTCGTCGATTTCCTTTTTAATTTCATCGGTTAGTTCATAGGTTGTGGAGAACGCATTCTTGCGTCCATCGATTGAATACTTAACTTCCATAATTATAGGTATTGTATCATCTTAAAATAAAAAAATCATCCCTTAGGATGCTAAACATATTTTCGTGGTTCTGTGGATAAAGTGTTTTTTCATAAGCACTTTAAGATAGACGAAAAGCCACCTATTCGGTGGCTTACTCGTATAATTTGGCACCTTGCTAGTTTCCCGCTGTTGCAGTATAATCGCCGTTACTGGCCTTGACTTCTGTGTTCGGAATGGGAACAGGTATTTCACCAGTACTATGGGCACCAATTTGCAGCAAAATTCGTCATTTTGATGCTGTTGATGTCCATAAAGTGCTTAGATTTTAAATGACGTTTCGGTGTATCGAGCACCGATTGCTAGTTAAGTCTACCAAATTATCACCAAAATGGCAAGCATTAGAATGATAATTTGGAACATAAAAAGGCGATGGACCTATTAGTACGCTTCGGCTCCACATGTTACCATGCTTCCACCTTGCGCCTATCAACCAGATCTTCTTTCTGGAGTCTCCATAGGGAATTCTTATCTTGGAGTGGGCTTCGCGCTTAATATGCTTTCAGCGCTTATCTCTTCCGAACATAGCTACCGGACAATGCAGCAGGTGGCCACAATCCGTACACTAGAGGTTCGTCCACCCTGGTCCTCTCGTACTAGGGGCAGATCTCCTCAAAATTCCTAACGATCATGCCGGATATAAACCGAACTGTCTCACGACGTTCTGAACCCAGCTCGCGTACCACTTTAACCGGCGAACAGCCGGACCCTTGGAAGGTGCTCCCCCTCCAGGATGTGATGAGCCGACATCGAGGTGCCAAACCGCGCCGTCTATGTGAACTATTGGGCGCGATCAGCCTGTTATCCCCAGGGTAACTTTTATCCGTGTGCGCTGTCTTTCCCACGTAAATTGAACCGAAGTTCTGTACAGCGGGTCATTTGCTCCCACTTTCGTGTCTGATTGGGTTGTAGCCCTCACAGTCAAGCTGGCTTTTGCGCATACACTATCACTACGATTTCCATCCGTAGTTAGCCAACCTTTGAACGCCTCCGCTACTCTTTAGGAGGCAACCGCCCCAGTTAAACTACCCGCCATGCACGGTCCGCTTGGCCGATCAGGTCAAGCGTGAGACTGTTAAAACATTCAGGGTGGTATTTCACATTTCGACTCCACAAATACTGGCGTATCTGCTTCAAAGTCTTCCACCTATTCTACACAAAATATCCCAACAATCAATGCAAAGTTGTAGTAAAGCTCCATGGGGTCTTCTCGTCCTGGCATGAT
>JAZUFO010000003.1:0-154664 GCA_045640685.1 Candidatus Nanosyncoccus sp. | reverse complement strand
AAACTTCTTGGTCAGGGTGACATGTTGTTCTTAACTACGGAAATGTCTGGTCAGCCACGCCGTATTCAGGGTGCATGGTTATCTGATGAGGAAGAAGAAAAGGTTGCAGCATTCCTTAAGGAACAGAGGCCACCTGAGTATAATAACGAGGTCGTGTCACAACCTGTTCAGATTAAAGGACTTGGGCCTTCTGATGGTGGTTCGTTTGGAGATCTTGGTAGAAAGTATGATCCTAATGATCCAATCGTGCGCAAGGCTGTTGAAATTTCGCTCACTAAAGGTAAGTTTTCAACCGCAATGCTTCAGACTTATCTTGGTAAAGGGCATGGTTTTGTGTCTGGTCTTGCGATTTGGTTTGAAGAAATTGGTGTGATTGGCGCTGCTAATGGAAACAAACCACGCGACGTATTAATTTCTTCACTCGAAGAATTTGACGAATTGGCAAACTCTTAATATGGGCGACTTAGAAGATTCTCGATTTTTGAAAAGCCGAGAATCTTTTTTGTCCGTTCTTGAGGAGATGATTCTTGAGGATCCATATAATTTGACTATCCGCCCATCTGATTTGTGCGAGAAGGCAGATAAATCTCGTATGACTTTTAGTCGACATTATATGGAGGTTGGTGATATTTTGAAGCAAAAGGATAGAGAGCTTTTGCTTGGGTTTTCGCGCATTGAGCTTGATGGTTTGAGTCTCTATGATGCATGGCAGCGCGTTCTTGTTTATATTTTTCGAAACAGGGAATTGTTTAAGATTGATTTCTCGATTTATCGTTTTTCGGTAATTCGCGATATGTTGAAGATTCTAATGCTCAAGATTGATGAAGACCCAATTGGTAATGATTTGAATCGTGAGATTATTATTGAGGGGATATCTTTTGATGTCTACTTTATTTTGAAGAATTGGATAAAAATGGATGATGTTTTGGGTTCTGTTCGTGTCACTGCAAGGGTTCTCGAAGAGACTTGTTGCATCTCTGGAAAAACTTGGCGGGAGAAACTGGAAATTCTAGGGATAAGGGGTGGACTTTAAGAGAGTTTCGTGTTATAATGCTGGCATAATATTAGCTCAGCAAACGAAACATGATTTGCGTTTGCTTTAATCCAAAGGAGTGTAATGAAAAATTACGAACTCACAGTTCTTATTCATCCTGATCTCGAGATGAATTTGGACCCTGCACTAGATAAGGTCAAAAAATTGATCGAATCTAACGGCGGTAAAATTGTTAAGGAAGAAAACGATGGAAAGAAGCGTTTAGCTTACTCTATCAATTCACAAGATTTTGCTGTCTATTATTATTTCGAGGTTGAGCTCCCTGCAGCTGCACCTGCAAAGATCTCAAGCGTCCTCAATATTACCGACGAAGTCCTTCGTTATTTGTTGGTTACAGTTGATGAACGTAAACTTGAACTCGAAGCACATCGCAAAGCTCGCAAAGCTTCAAGCGAAGACGAAGAAAAAGAAGAAGTTAAAGGAGAATAATTATTTATGCGCGGTTTTTCTAAAGCAATCCTTACCGGTAACTTAACTCGCGATCCTGAACTTAGATCAACACCAAATGGTGCATCTGTCTGTTCATTCTCAGTTGCAGTTAACCGTGTTTTCCGTGATAGTTCCGGAAATCAACAAGAAGATGTTTCTTTTATCGATTGCTCAGCTTGGGGTAAGCTTGGAGAAATGATTAGCCAATACGCACGCAAAGGAACTGGCGTTCTAGTTTCTGGTCGTTTAGATCAACGCAGCTGGGAAGATAAAACTTCTGGCCAAAAGCGTTCACGTGTTGAGGTTGTCGTTGAAGATTTTAACTTCCTTACAGGTATGGAACGTGGTGAAGGTTCTGTAAAATCTGATGCTGGCGCCGATATGCCAGATGTTGTCCCTGATGACATTCCAGATGAACCTATCGATCTTTCCGATATCCCATTCTAATAAGAGAGGCCTTATATTAAATTTAAAAATTGAAGGAGTTTTATGAGAAGGATTAAAAATGATCCAGATCTATATTTCGATTATCGTGATGTAAAAACTTTGCAACGCTATATCGATGTTTATGGCCGTATTGAACCAATTTCAAAAACTGGTCTTTCAGCTAAACAACAACGCCAACTCGCTGTCGCTGTAAAGCGCGCACGCCATATCGCATTGTTGCCATTTGTTTCTAACAACTAATATAAAGGGGTTTCATGTACGGACCAACAGATCTTAAGAAAAATGTCTTGATTACTCTTGATGGACAACCATACAAAGTAGTTGAGTACTCTCAAAAAGTTATGGGCCGTGGTGGTTCAATCGTTAACGTCAAAGTTAAAAATTTGATCACTGGGGCACTTCTTCCAAAGACCTTTAAGGGTCAGGAAAAAATTGAGCCAGCTGAGGTTACAACTCGTACAGTCCAATATCTTTATACGGATGGTGAAAAATATTATTTCATGGATCCACAAAGTTTTGAACAATATGAACTTGGCGACGACATGGTCGGCGACTCAAAAGATTTTTTGAAAGATGGTGAAGAAATGGAAATCCAATTCTATAATGGAAATCCAATTAACCTAGTACTTCCAAAGAATATTTGGCTCAAGGTTACTTATACAGAATCAGTAGTTAAAGGTGACACAACATCTTCAGTTATGAAAGATGCAACACTTGAAACTGGTGTTATTGTAAAAGTTCCTGCTTTCATTAACGAAGGCGATGTTATTTCAGTTGATACGGAGACTTATGCCTACCGTGAACGCCGAAAATAATAATTTCGTCTCACGCGCAGAAGGAAAACTCGAGGGGGCGGCTCGAGCTTTCCATTATGATTTTCGCAATAAGACAGTGCTAGACATCGGATCTTCAACCGGTGGTTTTACTGAGCTAGCGCTGAAATTAGGAGCGAAAAAAGTTTATGCCGTCGAGAAGGGAACGAGGCAGATGAAAGCACCTCTTCGTTTTGATCCGAGGATTGAGCTGCATGAGAAGACTGACTTTTTTGACGTGTGCGAAAAACTGAAGAATTCCGTGTCACCTCAGTCGGTGGCGGAAGATGATGATGTTGTTATGATTCCGAAGGTGGATACGATTGTGGCTGATGTTTCTTTTGTTTCCTTGACTAAAATTTTGCGTCATGCGAAGAAATTTGCGACTTTTAAAACGGATTTTTTGGTGATGTTAAAACCTCAGTTTGAAGCGAAGCCTAACCAACTTTGGAAGGGAATTGTAAAAAATGAGAAGATGCGTCGTGATATTATAAAAAACTTTGAAATGTGGCTTAAAATGAATGGTTTTGTTGTCGTTAATAAACGTGACAATGTTGTTTTTGGTAAAAATGGAAATCAGGAGAGATTTTATTTTCTAAAAAGAGCAAAATAATTGCTTGATTTTCATTCTTGTTATGCTTATAATAAGAAGTATGAATTTACTTCATGGAGTGGGCGATTTCTTCTCCCTGGACATTGGAACTAATTCAATGAGAATTGTACAATTGAATAGTGGTCCGGGTGGTAGTTTTTCATTGTCTAAATACGCATATGTTCCTATTGATCCAAAATTGACGCAGGATTCAAGTGATCTTGGAAAGCGTCGTCTTGGTGAGGCTATTCTTGGTGCCGTAAATCAGGCTGGTATTAAAACTAAAAATATCGCTATTGGTTTACCTGCAAATAAAACTTTCACCTCAATTGTTGAAACTGATAATCTTCCAGAGAAAGAACTTCGTAAGACTTTTGGTTACGAACTTGATAAATATGTTCCTATGGCTATGGAAGATGCTAAGGCTGATTATACGATTATCGGTGAGAGCCCAGTTGATCCATCAAAGGCTGAGGTTATCGTTTCTTCAACTGCTAAAGAATATGCAGAAACAGAGATGGAAATCGTTGAAAGTGTTGGCTTCAATGTTATCGCTATGGAACCAGAAGCTCTCGCTATGGCTCGTGCTTTGAATCCAATCGGTGCCATCGATGCACGTATGATTGTTGATATGGGCGAAAGTTCAACTGATCTCGTTATTATGTATAAAGATCAACCACGTCTTGTTCGTTCAATTCCTGGTGGTTTTAGCATCTTTGTTAAAACTGTTGCTAATTCATTGAACGTTAAAGAAGAGCACGCTCGCCAATTTATTTTGAAATTTGGTCTTGCACAAGATAAGGTTGAAGGTCAGGTCTTTAGAGTTTTGACCAATCCACTTGATAACTATGTTTCTGAACTTGCAAAGTCAATTCGCTTCTTCCAAACAAAGTATGCAAATATTAAAGTTGGTGGAATTGTATTGTCTAGCTATGCTGCTAAGATTCCTCTAATTTCTGAATATATCGAAGCAAAAACGAGTGTTCCAACATCTTGGGGAAATGCATGGCAACAAGTTCGTGTTACACCTGAACAAGAGAAAATTTTAGCGAATGTCGCAAGCGAATTTAGTGTCGCAATTGGACTTTCAGAAAGGACGAACGACTAATGGCACGTGAAATCAATTTGGTTCCTGACATTAAGACAGATATGATTAAGGCTTTGAAGCTTCGTAATCTTATCTTCTTTATCTGTATCGTTGTTTCTATCTCTTCGATTGCTGTAACCGCTGTTTTTGGCTCCATTGTTGGTGCACAAGGCGTTGCTTTAAATGACAAGACAAATGTTCTTCAACAAATGTCAAAGGCTGTTCATGACTATGACGATTTGGATGATTTCTTAACTATTCAAAATCAGGTTGGTAGAATTAATTATGTTGCGAATAACAGAACTTTGCTTTCTCGCATTTTTAATATTATTTCAACTTTCCAACCAACAAATGGTGACAAAATTGAAATTTCAGAAATGAACTTGAACCTTGCAGAATCTGTTCTTACGATTGAAGCACAAGCTGATGCTAAAGATGTAAAAGGTATCGATTATAACGTTCTTGAATCTTTCAAAAAGAGTATGGATTATTTGTCATATGATTATGGCGAATATGTTGATGAAGATGGTCAAGAAATTCCTTCATTCTGTATTGTTGAGAAAAACCTTGATGGTACATTCTTTACAGACGATGGAAAGTTCTATGCTTACTGGCTAGTTGATCGTGAAGGTTGTAACTTGCTTGATGATCCAACTAAGAAGATTGACGATAAGAAATATGCTTTCGAAGAATACGAAAGTGAGCGTGCTGTAAAAATTTGGCGTACACCTCTTTATGACCAATGGTATAAAGAAGGTAAGATAACTTTGAATGGTGAAATTTCAGGTGTCCCTCACTTTGAAAGTCAATGTATTACTTATGAAGGTATTGAAAAGACCAACAAAATTAACTGGACTAAGAACACTGATACTTGTAAGTTAGTTCCTGATGGTGTTGACGGTGGTGGTATTGTTATTACCGAATCTTCTGATGGTCTTAATGCAGATAATGAACTCGTTCTTCGCTTTGTCGCGGTTATTACTTACGACAAAAATGTTATGAAAGCATCTAACCATCACGTAGTTGCGCTTGGCCCATCTGGTGTCTATAACGTTACCGATTCTTACACACAGATTCAATCTATGTTCTCAGAACGTGCAGCTGATTATATTGTGGAGGGAAACTAAAATGGCAAAAGAAGTCGCTATCGAGAAAAGATCTAGGATTTCACAAGCACAGCAAAACATGATTCTTGCTGTTGCTGGTACTGGTGTTATTCTTGGTGTTTGTTTAGCTGTTATTGTTTACTTCATTAATTTGATTGGTTTTAACTCTCGTGTTATTTCTGCAAAAGATGAGGCAATTGTTGCTTATAGTGATACTTTGAAAAATGTCGGTATCTGTAAAGCGCCTAAAGATAAGGTTTATTCACTTGAAGAACTTAAGCGTTGTAATCCTGATACGGTTTCTCCAGATTCTGTTCCAGGTACACTTCGTGCCAATGTTTTGAATATTTTGGCTTATGATGATGCGCTTGGTGTTGTTGCTAAGACAAATAATTCACGTTGTATTGATGATAATGGTAAACCATTTACGCTTGAATTCTTGAAAGAGAATTATGACAACGTTAAGGAAAGTAATGATGCTGATAAGATTGCTTCAGCTGTTGGCTTGATTAAGCAATGTTCTGGTCTTCGTTTAATTCCTGATGCATTGCCTTCAAAGAAAAACGAGGAAGCTTTGCTTTCATCATTGAACAAAATTTTTGTCATCTCTGACTGGATTCCAGAATCTTTGACGCCTTCTAGCTCAACTTCAAGCTATAAGATGGAAGGTTTAAACTCAATCATGGTTAACCTCTCGCTTGATTCGGATGCAGAAAAAGTTTATACAGTTCTTAATAATATTGAACACTCTATTCGCGAGTTTAATATTGAACGTGCTACAATCGAAACTTCTGTTAAGGAAGATGGTTCTATAACTCTTAATCTTCGTGGTCAAGCTTCTGCTTATTGGGCATCTCCAGCTTCACTTAAAGAAGTTAATAAGAGAATTGAAGTTAACCCTGATACATCATCAAAGAAAGGAAAGAAGTAATGAAAGAATCGAAATTTGATTTGCTTACTGCATCAATTGCGCTTGTAGCTTCTGTTGCTATTGCTTATATTGTTTGTGCTGCGCTTCTTCCTGAAATTCAACCTGTTACATTTAGTACAATTGATGGTAAAATCACTGGTACGGTTGAAAAGCCAAGCCAAGATATTTTCAATATAACAAGCATTAACCCTACAGTTGAGGTTTGTGTTGGTTGTGTTGGTGATGATGATGTTGAAGAGAATATTGATGTTGATGAATCTGAAGAAGAAGAAAACTCATCTAATATAGAAGCGGAAGAGGAATAAAACATGGCTCTGCTTACTAAATCAGCGCAAGCTAAAATTGCGGAGCTAATTGTTGCTGAAGGTTTGGCGGATGCTGAATTAGTCGCTAAGATTAAAAATGATGCTGACGCAAATGACAAACCTTTGATTGATGAACTTTTGCGTAATAAATTGATTAACAGCGAAATGGTGGCACACGCTACTGCTGTTATTATTGGTGTTCCATACATTGAACTTAAAAATATTCGTATGGATCAGGAAACGCTTTTGCTTTTGCCACAAGAGGCTTCTGAGCGTGTTATGGCAATTCCTTTGGGCGAGCAAAATGGTACGCTTATTGTTGCCATGCTTGATGTTACAAACGTTCAATCAACGGATTATCTTGCTAACTTGGTGAATAAGCCTGTTAAGGTGATGATGTCATCCGAGCGCGGTATTCGCGAGGTTTTGGAACAATATAAAGGTGACTTTACTTCAGTTAAAAAAGCGGTACGTGCTACTGATGAAGAGATTGCTGTTCAAGAGCAGGGAAAAGATGTTAAAACTATTGTTCAGGACTCTCCGATTTCTAAGGCTTTGCAGACTATTTTGAGCTTTGCGGCTAAATCGAAAGCATCTGATATTCACATCGAGCCACTTGAAGAAGAAATGATTATTCGTTGTCGCATTGATGGTGTTTTGCGTCGTATTATGGAACTTCCTAAGACCGTTGCGCCGGCTTTGGTGTCTCGCATTAAGATTCTTTCTAATTTGAAGATTGACGAACACCGTATTCCGCAGGACGGTGAGTTTACGGTTTTGGTTGATGATAAGGAAATCGATCTTCGTATTGCAATCTCTCCAGTTACTTGGGGTGAGCAGGTGGTTATTCGTTTGCTTGATAAAACCGGAACCGCAATGGAAATTGAGAAAATGGGTATGGCGGGACGTGCATTACGTGCTGTTAGAAATGGTATTTCAAAGCCAAACGGTATGATTTTGACATCTGGTCCTACTGGTTCTGGTAAGTCCACAACTCTTTATGCTTTGATTCAGGAAATTAAAAGTGAAGAAATTAACATTGTTACGCTTGAGGATCCGGTTGAGTATAAGATGGACGGTATTAACCAAATCCAGGTTAACGTTGATGCTGGTTTGACATTCGCATCTGGTCTTCGTTCTATTCTTCGTCAGGACCCTGACGTAGTAATGGTAGGTGAGATTCGTGACTCTGAAACTGCAGGTTTGGCTGTTCAGGCAGCTCTTACTGGTCACTTGGTGTTCTCGACACTTCACACCAACTCTGCTGCTGGTATTTTGCCTCGTCTTCTCGATATGGGTATCGAGCCATTCCTTCTTGCATCTACACTTAATACGGTTATTGGTCAGCGTCTTGTTCGTCGTGTTACGGAAAAACGTGAAACATTTAAATCTTCTGAATTTGAAACCTCAGAGATTAATGATATTGTCGGTCGTCTTTTGCCTACAACTAACGAAGATGTTGAGGCTGTAAGCAAAGATCTCGGTTATGTTGGTTTGCCGGTAAAGAATGATGATGGCTATACTTTGGTTAAAGGTATGGATTCGAAAGAAACCCCGGGCGGTTACAAAGGTCGTGCTGGTCTTTATGAAACAATTGAAGTTGATGAAGATATTCAAAAGACAATTATTCAGCACGCTACAGCACACGAAATTATGAAAGTTGCAAAAGAAAAGGGAACTGTCACTATGCGTGAAGATGGTCTCTTGAAGGTACTTTCAGGAATAACAACTATTGAGGAGGTAAACCGCGTAGCATCCGATTTGTCATAATGCTTGTGGTATAATAAAAATATGGAAGAAGGCGCAAAAAGACAACCTAAAATTGAAATTTTACTCGAAGAATGTATTCGACGTAATGCTTCTGATTTGCATATCCAGTTTGGATTGCCTCCTATTTTGCGTGTCGATGGTGCGTTGGCGCCAATTAGTGACATGCCAGTATTGAATGAGGAAATGGTTCAAGAAATTATCTTTGCAACTCTTGATGAGGAACAGCAAAAGATTTTGATTAAAGATCGTGAATATGATTATTCGTTCGCATTTGGCGATTTGGCACGTTTTCGTGTTAACGCTTTTCATGAACGTGGCAAGATGGCGGCTGCCTTCCGCTTGATTCCAAACCAAATTCAATCAATTGAAGAGCTTGGTCTGCCTGGCGTTGTTGAATCATTCGCTAATTTTCCACGTGGCTTAGTTTTGGTTACTGGTCCTACAGGTTCTGGTAAGTCTACAACTTTGGCTGCGCTTGTTGACAAAATTAACTCTGAAAAATCTCGTCATATTATTACGATTGAGGACCCAATCGAGTTTACTCACAAATCAAAACGCTCGGTTGTTGTTCAACGTGAAGTTCATTATGATACTTTTAGTTTTTCTGCCGCTCTTAGATCTGTTCTTCGTGAAGATCCAGACGTTGTTTTGATTGGTGAGATGCGCGATCTTGAAACGATTCAGGCTGCTATTACTGTTGCTGAAACTGGCCACTTGGTCTTTGCAACACTTCACACCAACTCTGCTGCTCAGTCTCTTGATCGTATGATCGACGTTTTCCCAGCACATCAACAACCACAAGTTCGTTCACAGCTTTCGAATATTTTGCAAGCAATTTGTGCGCAGCGTCTTATTCCTGCTATTGGAGGTGGACGTGTTTGTGCGGCTGAAATTATGGTTGCAAACCCAGCTGTTCGTGCTTTGATTCGTGAAGGGAAGACCTATCAACTTGATACTGCGATCCAAACTGGTGCTGACCAAGGTATGCAGACGATGGACCGTACGCTTGCTGGTCTTGTTAAGACTGGTGTTATTACGCTTGATGAAGCACGCGACTACGCAGTTGATTTAACTAATTTGGAAAGGTTGGTAAGAGGATAATATGAAACGTTTTAATTATCGTGCAAAAGATAAGCAATCTAACAAAGTAGTTAAGGGTAGCATTCAGGCTGAAAATGAGCGCATTGCTGGTAAGCTTCTTGTTGAGCAGGGCTTTATTCCTGAGTTCATCGAGGAAGAGGGCGCAAATAATCCTTTTGCTAAGGCTGCTAATAAGATTAGATCAAAAGATCGCATCATGTTTACACGCCAATTCGCAACTTTGATTGGTGCTGGTTTGCCTTTGTCTGCAAGTTTACGCACTGTTGCTGATCAGACGGCAGCAAAGGGAATGAAGGCCGTTATTGAAGAAATTTTGGCTGCTGTTGAAGCAGGTAAATCGTTGCATGAAGCTATTGAAAAACATCCAGATGTTTTTAATAAGGTTTATGTTTCTTTGATTGCTGCAGGTGAAATGTCTGGTACGCTCGATATCGCATTGAAGCGTTTGGCTGACCAGGAAGAAAAAGACGCGGCCATGATGTCCAAGATTAAGGGCGCTATGGTTTATCCAGCAATCATTCTCGTTGTTATTATTGCCGTTCTCGCATTCATGATGATTCTCGTTGTTCCACAGGTCCGTGGTCTTTATGAAGATATGGGCGAGGAACTTCCTGCTTTGACTCAATTCTTGGTTAATATTACAGATTTCTTTGGAAACTATTGGTGGCTTGTTCTTGGTGTTGCTGCTGGTGGTATTGCTGGTCTTGTTTCATTCTTTAAAACTCCAAAGGGTAAGAAGATTGTTGATACGTTTAAACTTAATGTTATTCTCTTTGGTAAGTTATTTAGAAAACTTTATGTTTCACGTTTTGCTCGTACGGCAGAAATGATGCTTGCAACTGGTGTTGCGATGATTGATTCCGTTCAGATTGCGACTGAAGCAACAAACAACGTGGTTACGCAGGAGGAATTTGGTAGGTCTATTGAGATGATTAAAGCTGGTAAGCCACTTTCAACTTCTCTTGAGGATAAAAAATATATGTTGCCACTTGTTTATCAAATGGCATCGATTGGTGAGGAATCTGGTAAGATTGACGAAATGCTTGGAAAAGCTGCACAAGTTTACGAAAATGAGCTTGATGAGGAAATTGCAAACATTTCTACGATGATTGAGCCGATCTTGATGGTTATCATGGCGGGCCTCATTGGTATCGTTATTGGTGGTACTTTGCTTCCAATTTACTCACTTGTTAGCGCTATCTAAGAAAGATCGTTTAGGACGCGTCAGGAGCAATCTTGGCGCGTTTTTTGTCTCTCGATATTAAGCATGATGAGACTGCGCAATATATTCCTTTCGCGAGTGATGGCCAGGGTGGATATTATGCCTTTATTGGAAACAGGGAAGATGAGAATCTATACTATTTAGATCACGAATTTCCTGATGATGATCCTGTTATTTATACGGTGGACGAAATTTTAAGCCTTTGGGGTGACGACGAAGAAGAGGAATAGTTAGATATAAAAATCCTCCCGTCTGGGAGGATTTTTTTTGTAGCTATTTTTATACTAGTTTAGATTAGTTGTGTCCGCAGTAAACACCTGCACCTTCGAGTTTGTATTGGAAGGCAACTTTACGTTGACCAGTTGATCTGACAATTTCTTCGCCGTTACATTCTGCATATGAGTAGACGTGAATAGTATGTTGATTTCCTGAGAAATCATATGCTAATGTAATTGCATCGTCGCCGGTCTCTGATTTTGCGACTGGACCTTCGTAAAGGACAGTATATGGTTCACCATCTGGATCTACGAAGTTATTTCCTTCAATTTCGAATATTGGTGCACCTAACTCGTTGTTTTCGGTTTTATATTCAACTTTTGCTAGGTAGTCTGAAACAAATTTTGACCATGCTTTTTGTGCGCCTTCAGCACCCTTGTCTGCTGTTGATGGAACTTTACCACGGTTGTTTGCTGAATATTGGGTTAATTGTGATGCAAACATTGAAAGATCATTACGGCGTTGCGTGTCGCGTTGTGATGCTTGCATTGCTGGAAGGGCGATGAAGACCATAAGGAAGATAAGACCTGCGATAGCAAGAACGAGGACAACTTCGATGATGGTGAAGCCTTTTTTAGAGTTTGTATTATTTTTAACCATTATTATCCTTTCATAAAAATAGCTTTTACTGGTTTAAATATATACTAAAAATCTCTTGAATGCAAGATGTTTATGGTAATATATAAGAAATGAGAATAGCGTTTTATGTGTTGATGTTTATCTTGGGTGCCGTGATGGGTTCCTTTTTGGCGTGTCAGGCTTGGAGACTGAGATATAAAACAGAGAAAAAGAAAAGTTTGGGTAAATGGTCTGTTTGTTTGTCGTGCAAAAAACGTTTGGAATGGTTTGATAATATTCCGATTTTTTCGTGGATTTTTTTGCGTGGAAAATGTCGCTATTGTAAGAAAAAAATTGGTTGTGCCGAGATTTTGGCTGAAATTTTAATGGGTGCAGCATTTTTAGGAATTGCTACGACGGTTAATTTTAATGCAACTTGGTATGAATGGGCAATTAATGGCCTTGTTGTTTTACTCACGATTGTTCTTGGTTTTTTGGCAATTTATGATGGTAAGTGGGGTGAGCTTCCGGGATTTATGATTTGGATTGGACTAGTGCTTGCTGCTGGGGTTTTTGCTGTTCGTCTCTTTGTTTCTAATTTTGATTTGTTAGTTTTTTGGAATGGCATTGGCGGAATGGGCGTGTTGGGAATTTTGTATTTGGTTTTGTATTTTGTTTCTGGCGGAAAATGGGTTGGTGATGGTGACTGGTTGCTTGGAATTATGATTGGGGTTGTGGTTGGAAATCCTTGGCTTTCGCTTTTCGTTTTGTTTATCGCCAATTTCTTGGGCACGTTGGTGATGTTACCAATGACAAAAGGGAAGAGGGGTGTGAAAATTTATTTTGGTCCGTTTCTTGCTTGCGCTTTTGTGATTGTTTATACGTTTGCCGAGTTTTTAAATGGCTTACTTTATTAAAATTGTTATGGTAAAATATAAGCATGAAGATTAGGAGATTTACTGGCGACACACTTGTTGAAGTTATGTTTGCTGTCGGTATTTTTTCTATGGTTGTGATGAGCTCGCTTAGTCTTATGAACCGTGGCACGAAAAGGATTCAGCAAGATCTTGAGCTTACTATGACTCGCTCTGAAATCGATTCGCAAGCTGAGGCGCTTCGTTTTATCCAGTCTGCTTATGAGGCCGAGCGTTATTATTCAGCGCAACAACAAATTTATGCCGATGTTTGGACGGAAATAGCTAAAAAAGCTTATGATTTAAGTGACTTTAATCAAAAGACGGAATTTGTAGATAGAAGTCAGAATTTTCGTCCTGAGTCTTGTGAAAAAATGTATGAATCTGACGATACGTATGGCGTAGCTGAAATTTGGGATAAGGGTTTTATCTTGAATTATCGTAATTTGTTTGTTGAAAAGGTTCCTTATGATGATATGGGGCATTTGACAGTAGTGGAAAAAATTCCTGTTGATAAAGTTGTTTACTGGGCTGATGACTATAGAAAGAATGGCTTTAAGGCGGTTAAGGATGAATCTGGTCAATATTCGACGATTGCATTCCAGCCAACAACTCTTTACCCTCGTTTAATGTTTACGGATAATGATGATAAATATTTGAACGAAGATGAGGGTGTGTTTACTAATACATACCAGAATTTGCAATCTGCTGATGGCATTTATGTAATTGCTGTGAAAGATTCGGAAGGGAAATATTACGATTTTTATATTCGCTCTTGTTGGCATGCAAATGATAGTGAAACTCCGACACAAACTTCAACCGTTATTCGCCTTTATAACCCAGACGCTAGTGGTGATAGTTAAAAAAACACCTCTTCGGAGGTGTTTTTTTAGTTTGTTTCGGAATGGAATCTGTCGTGGACCTCTTTGAGGTGTTGGTCTGTGACGTGGGTGTAGATTTGAGTGGTTGAAACGTCGGCGTGGCCAAGTAGTGACTGAACGGAGCGTAGATCTGCGCCATTCATGAGGAGATCCGTTGCGAAGGAATGTCTTAGGGTATGTGGACTGACGTGTTTTGTGATGCCGGCGAGACGGGCGTATTTTTGAACAATTCTTTCGACGGAACGCGGTGTTAGGCGGCGGTAATTGCCTGATGTGTCTACGGATTGAAGGTTTTTGCTGTTGTTTAGAAATAATGCTGGGAGGGAATCGTTGCGTTCGCCAAGATATTCGGCGACGCGGTCGGCGGCTGATTCTGAAATAAAGATTGGGCGATCTTTGCCACCTTTACCACGCACCATAAATTCGCGGCGTTCTAGATTGATCGAATCGCGATTTAGATTGATGAGTTCGGAAACGCGGAGGCCGCCAGAATATAACAGTTCGATAATCGCACGATCGCGAAGACCTGATTCGGTTGAAAGATCGATTTCGTTTAGCATGTCCTCGACTTCATCAAAATGCAAAAACGTAACTTGTTTTCGAATGACATGCGGGAGATCGATGAGGGAAGGGTCGAGAGATTTTATTTCGCGACGAGCAAGATATTTCAGAAAACCACGAAGCGCGATAAGGTGATATGACTGTGTGATGACAGCAAGGTTTTCATTTTGTGGCGATTCGTAGCGATTGAGTTTTAGGCGATATTTACGTAAGAGTTCGAGATTAATATCACTTGGCTTTAAATCTCTGTCTAAAATTTCCGTTGTGATTTCGACGAAACGATAAAGATAGAGTCGGTAATTTTCGATCGTTTTTTTGGAACGACCGGATTCGATTTCGAGATGCTCTAGAAAATCTTCGACTAGTTCGGAAACATACATATCGTTATTATAGCATAAGGATAATGTATATATGGGGGAGGCTTGGTTATCTTTAAAATGCTAGTCGTTTTTTATTGATTGTTTGTATGTTATAATGTGAAAAAATAAAGGAGAATAGATGGCTACTACAAAAGATTATATCCAACGTACGCTTGTCGTTTTGAAACCTGATACGGTTCAACGCGGTATTATTGGCGAAGTCGTTCAACGCTTTGAACGTGTTGGTCTTAAGATTGTTGGTATGAAGATGGTTATGCCAAACGAGGCACTTTACCGCAAACACTATGAAGATATTGGTAAAATGATTACTCGCCGTGGTGAACAAGCTTTCCGTTACAACGTTGAATACATGATGACTGGTCCAGTTATTGCTATGGTTCTTGAAGGTGTTGAAGCACAACCACTCGTTCGTAAGATCGTTGGCCCAACCGAACCAAAATCTGCAGAAATGGGTACCATCCGTGGTGATTTCTCACACATGAGCTTTGGTTATTCAGATGCAAAGGGAACTGGTGTTCCTAACTTGGTCCACGCTTCTGGCTCTATCGAAGAAGCAAACCAAGAAATCAATCTTTGGTTCAATGAAAACGAGCTTTACGATTACTCTGATCTTAACGAAAAATATACTCGTTAATTAGGATAAAAAAGTTATTCAATAATCCCAATCGTTATGGTTGGGATTATTTTATTGGGGAGGAATGTGGAATTTTTAGCTGTTTTATGATATAATATTGGAAGCACATTAAAAATTTTGTTTTTTGTTAGAAGGAGGAAAAATGCAAGTACCTTATATTTATTCAACAAAGTGCGCTCAGAATTATGAGTTGCAGGATGAAAGTGCATTACCGTTCTCCGCAGAGGACATACGTAGCGATGCTTTATATCTCAATGCATATAAGAACAAGGATGTTAGAATTATGCATAGAGTTTACGAAAGCATACCGATGTTGAGCGATCTTAAAAATGATTGGATCGTGGTTGTCAGCGAATGGGTTGATAAGCCAGACAAGAACGGCTTTGAGTTTGCTTTTGGAACTAAGCAGGATTTTGATATTAACCGTTGGTTCAAGGATCCTGATTATTATCCAGCGACATTCTCGGCGGGCTCTATGCCAAAGATCGTTGCGCGTAACAAGGCGAGATATTTTCATATCTGTCTCGTCGATGAAATCTTTGATACTAGCTATCAATATGATGGCATGATTAAAGTATCGGTTGGTACATTGGTCGACGGAAGGTTTAGTATTAACCAGACGGCGACTGAATACGTCCTTAATATTTGCGTTGACGAAACAAAGGGTTGTGATTTTGCAACACTTTGGGATAATACAGTCTTGCGATTTTGCAACACTTCGGGATAATACTCTGAAAACTGAATAAGGCAAAATTTAAAAACCACCAAAATCTGGTGGTTTTTTCATTTTATGTATTGACATTATGCTTATGCTATGATATTGTGGAGGTGTAGGACATGAGAGGTAATACTTCAAAGTTCTATAGGACATTTAAATTACTAACGTTTGAAGGAAGTCATTTATTGATGTTTCTGTTTTGTATCATAGAGTTAACGACTTTATGGTCTGAGTAGTTCGGCGGGGTCATGATCCGTTCGGGTGAGGGAAATAGATAGGTGATATGTCGGTTTTGGAACCGGATAGCGGGATGTTCTAGTGATGGCACAGAGGAAAAAGATTCTTTTGTGTACTGAAACAAATGTTGTTTTATGTTTTTAAATAGGAAGTAAAGGCCTGTTTGAATCGTGAAATAGTATTTGGGAATGCTGCCTTTTGAAGAGGAAAGGAAACTATTTGGGGAATCCTTGAATAGCGGATGTTTCTTGGAGAATTGATTTGGCTTCGGCTGGGTGACATGTTTTATTACTGTTCTTTACGCAGTAGTAGGAGACTCGTTGTTTTGCTAAGTAAATATGGATTTTAGAATTAGACTCAACTTGAGATAATTTTAGGAAAAGTGTTGCTTGAAGTTTCAGGATTTTGGTCGAAACATTAGGGTTTGAGAAATTAAGCTTTGGTGGCCTTGTATTCTAGATATTGATTAGTAATTTATATCCCCGGTTTTGCGCATTTGATTATACGCAAAATCGGGGAGTCTTTTTTTTATAAAATAGTAGCTTTGTGCTGCTATTTTGTTTGTGGGATTCATTTTAGGAGATAGTGATTTAAAAATAGCTCAGGTGTTCTGAGCTATTTTTTGTAGTTTTTATAACTTTTTGTAGTCGAAACGTTTTAGCTCGTCTTCGATATCTTCATAGCTTTTGCCGGCTAACATGCCGCCAGCAACAAATTCTTCTGGAGTTACTTCGACTAAAGCAAAATCTGGAACGACGAAATTATTTTTTTCTTCAACGGTTTTGAATTCGAAATCGATAAGAACGAGACCAGATAGTTTTTCTGTAAAAACATCTACTTCCATTTTTGCGTTGCTGTAGGGAACTGAATAACGATTTTTGGTTACGCTTTTGTTGCTAACAGTTGAGAGTACATTGTATTCGTCTTCTGTGAGGGGGATGGTATTTTCTATTTGTATGGAAACGTCATCTTCTGCTGCTGGATGTTTTTTGGTGATTTCGTATTTGTTACCTTTTTTACGTAAACGAAGATGCGAATGTTCTGGAATGTCCGGGATATAAATGTCTTTAACTTGAATCGGGTTTGTGTCTTTAATTTCTGCTGGTATTTCTTTTGCTAAAAATGTGAGTTCGAGTTCTATTTCTTGGTTCATATTTTTATTTTAATATAGAACACATTTTTTACAAATCACTCGTTAGACCGAATTTAATTTTGAATTTGAAATCTTCGAATGTGTTGCCTGCAGCCGAGTAAACGCTGACGTATCTTGCGGCGTTGGCGGTTAGTACGCCGGTATTAATTGCTGGCTCATTGATGTCGAAATTCTTTTTTGCATGCTGGTCGATAAGCTCAGCGGTTGAGAGGGCGGAACAGCTCTTTGTGGTATTGCGCAGTTTGATTGTGAAGGCTTGTGTTAGTGTTGCGTGTCCATTGATTGGTTCGAATGAAATGTATACTTCTTGGCCGGTTTTAAATGCGTTGTTGGCGTATTTGGCATCGTAAAGCTCTGCGGCGGTTTTGCCAATTTTTAGATCGTCTTCTGAAACTCTTATGTAGGCTTCTTTTGTTGTTGTGCCATTAAGCGAGACGATAACCTCGTCCTCTTTAACCCATTCGATTTTAATTCCTATTTCGCTGTTTGTTGTGGCTTCTTCTTTTAGCTTTGCAAAAAGCATAACATCATTGTGGACGTTTGTTAGGGTTGCTACGCCGTTTTCAACTGTAAATAGTGAAGGTTCGCCGTTAATGTTGTTGTAAGTCATTCCGCTAACAAGTTCAGTGTTGTTGATTTTTGCTGCAATTAGAGAATCATCGAGGCCAGAAAAAGTTGCGGTGATAGTATTGCCATCTAGAACTGTTCCTGGGTTGTTTCCGGTTGAAAATAGTGCCAGTGTGTCTGAATAGTTAACTTCTAATACTTCTATTAATTCAAATTTAAGAATTGAATCAAGTTTTGTGGTTTCGCTTCCGCAGAGTGAATTGCTGAATTTAATCTCGAAGGGAACTGTACTGTTTGGAGCGATTGTTTGTTGATTGAGGTTGTATCCGATGATTTCAAAATCGATATTCGGATTGTTCCAACTTTCTTTGTTGAGAGATTTGATAGCGATTGGAAAATTGTTGTTGTTTTTTATCACGACGTTATAGGATGCGGTTGAATCGCAATTTGGCAAGTCGATGTGATGAGTTATAGTGTCTACTGTGTATTTCGACGTGGCTTTTTCGATGCCACCGTTATTGAGAGAACTAAGGGAATTTTCAATGAATCGGATAGGTGATTCCGCTCGCACTGTTGCTTCTCCTGTGATTTCGAGAGATTCAGTAAAAACGGCATAACCTATGCTAAGCAGGATGGTGATACAGAAAATAAAACATGCAGAAAGAAATGCAAATTTATGAACACTTATTTCGCTTGTTTTTTGCTTTTTTCTCAATTTATTGCCACCACTTTATTATTTGGTGACCCGGGTGAGAGTCGAACTCACAACCTCTTCCTTAGGACGGAATTGCTCTATCCATTGAGCTACCAGGCCAATGTTATGTAATATGTATGTTATAATTATAACATGAAACTATTGAAGTCTAAGAAGGACGAAAAGAAAACTGATCTTGAAAAGGTGGAGGAGCGCCGCGAGGAAGTTCTCGCACAAGGACGCAAATTTAAATATCCTCTTCAATACACTAAACGCCGCATTGTTGTTAATACTGTTTTGATTGCTTTTGTGGCTTTTACCCTCTTGATGATTGGCGGTTGGTTGGCGCTTTATAAGTTCCAAATGACTGATGAAATTTTGTATCGCGTAACTTCATTCTTGCCGGTTTCTGTTGCTAATGTTGATGGGCAAGATGTGCGTTTTTCGGATTATTTGTTACTTTATCGCAGTAGTATTTTGTCTACTGAAGAGAAGACCGATAGTCTCGGAAATGAAAGTGATCGTGAATACGTTAAGAACAAATATAAACGTACTGCACTTTCTAATGCTGAGGAGAATGCTTTTGCCTTGAAACTTGCAAAAGAATACAATGTTGAGGTTTCTAAAGATGAAATTGCAAGCGAATTTGATCGTCATCGTCAAATTGGTGGCGTGGATCGAAACGAAGAGGGCTTTTTGAAAGTTTTGAGAGATAACTTTGGTTTATCTAAGGGTGAATATGAAAGAATGTTGTATTTGAATTTAGTTAAGGCACGTGTGATGATGGCGATGGATGATGAAGCTAATGCGACTGCAAAAGAGATTGAAAAAATCTTGGGCGAAAACGGCGGTGATTTTAGAAAGGTTGCAGAGCAACTTGGTGAAAAAGTGAACTACGAGGAGACTGGCGGGCTTGTTAATAATAAGAATATTGATGGTGGACGCGCGACGGAGGCGACAAAGCTTGAAGTTGGTGAGCAGAGCGGACGTTTTGTATCGATCAATGGCGATGGTTATTACTTCGTTAAGCTTGTAAACAAAACTGCAACAGAGGTTAATTTTGTCTCATTATTTGTTCCGTTCAAGAAGTTCGATGAACGCTTTGAACGTGTTAAAAACGAAGAGGGAATTAAAGAATACATTACGCTCGAAGAGGTATGATATAATACGAATGCGAGCGGGTATCGTATAACGGCTATTATGTATCCTTCCCAAGGATGAGATTGGAGTTCGACTCTCCATACCCGCACCAGAGTTGAAAGAAAAAAGGCGAAACAATGTTTCGCCTAATTTTTTGGGTTATTTAATTTTTACTAGCAGAATTCCGGTTTAAGTCCGCCTACTTCGATTTTCGCAATTTCATCTTTTGTTTCCTTACGATTTGCGTTGCGATCGAATGCTACCTTCTTACCTTTGTATTCTGTTTTCTGGTTGAAGGTTTTACGTTCACCTTTCTTTGTGGTGATTGTTTCGTAGCCCTTCTTTTCCTTTAAGGCCTTTTTAGCTCTTGAAGCTTTCTGCTGATCCTTGAGCGATGACGAGTGCTTGCGGTGACGATTGCTTCTGAGCTCCGTCATGGCCGTTTTATTGGCAATTTTAGCATCTTCTAAGAGCGCCGCGTCTGCTGTAACTTCTTCTGACATTTCTTCAGCTTCTGCATACTCTGTGTCCAAGAAATCCTGAACTTGCTCGAGGTGACTAATTTGCATCTCTGTTCTTCTGGTTGTCCTCTTGGTCCTAAGTTTTGTCTTTGCCATATATAACCCTCCATTGAAAAGTACGATTCGTCCGAAAAGGACGTTTTTATATTATATCATATTTTTGCATTTTATGATAGAATAAAAATAATGAATGAGATAGTTTTAAGATTACAAAATTGTATTAATGAACTTTTTGGTGTAGATGTTACTCCAGAGGTGACGATTGCGCCAGAAAATATGCAGGCAGATTTTTCTTCCAATATCGCAATGAGGCTTGCTGGAACTTTAAAGTCTAATCCTCGCGAGATTGCATCTAAAATTGCTGAGAGTTTTGATGATGTAAAGGTTGAAATTGCTGGTCCTGGATTCTTGAATTTTACGCTACCAGATGAATACTATCTCCGTAAAATTGCTGATTTTTCGCAAAATCTTGAAAAAAATATATCATGTGATGAATATTCTGGAAAAACTGTTATTTGCGAGTTTTCCGATCCGAATCCATTTAAGGTTCTTCATGTTGGTCATTTATATACCTCAATTGTCGGTGATTCTATCGCGAGACTTTTTGAATACGCTGGAGCTAATGTAATTCGTGCTAACTTCGGTGGTGATGTCGGCTTGCATGTTGGTAAAACTATGTGGGCACTCTTAAAATCTGGAATGACTGATTTTACGATTGAAGATATTGCTGCAAAATATGTTGAGGGTACAAGGGCTTATGAAGATGATGAGGCCGCTAAAGCTGAAATCGTTGAGATTAACAAGAATGTTTATGATATTGCGCAAAATAATCGTCATGATTCTGAGCTTGCTGAGATGTATTGGAAAGGCAGGGAATTGTCTTATAAATATTTTGAAGATTTTTACGCAAAAATCGGTGTTAAATTTGATAAGTATTACCCTGAATCAACTGTTGCAGGGCGTGGTTTGGTTGAAGTTAAAAACGGGCTTTCTGAGGGTGTTTACGAAATGTCTGATGGGGCAGTTGTCTATCGTGGCGACACAAAGTTAGGTTTGCATACACGTGTATTTATTAATAAAGAAGGTCTTCCAACTTATGAAGCAAAAGATGTTGGCTTGATTTTTACGAAGTGGGATGACTATAAATTTGATAAATCCGTTGTTATTACTGGCAACGATATTATTGATTATATGAAGATTGTTCTTGGTTCTGTAAAAGAAATGAATCCAGAGCTTCCGGAAAGAACGAATCATTTAACTCATGGACAGGTTAAACTTCCTGGCAGTGTTAAAATGTCTTCTCGTAAAGGTAATTTCTTGAAGGCAATTGATGTCCTTGATATGATTTCCGAGGAATTAAAAGAGAATTATAATTCTGAAGATTTTGATGTTGTCCTTGGTGCTACAAAATATGCATTTTTGAAATATAAGATGGGTGGCGATATTATCTTTGATCCAAAAGAATCTGTGAAGATGACTGGTAATTCTGGACCATATTTATTATATTCATGTGTTCGCGCGAAGAAGGTTTTGTCTAAGATTAATATTGCTGAATATGAGGGGAAAAATGTTATTGAGCTCGCAAAAACAGGGGAGAATGCCGTTCTTGATGCTCATGAAGCTAACTTGATCAAAAAAGTTATTCAATACAAAGATGTTCTTTCTGAATCGGTTTCAGAGATGGCTCCACATAAAGTTTGTAGCTATCTTTATGAACTCGCACAAGAGTTTTCGAGATTTTATGAAAACTGCCCGGTTGCCGGAAACGAGCGTGCTGGGATTCGTGCTGTTATCGTTAAAACTTATCTTGATGTTATGCTTCATGGCTTAAACATATTAGGAATTAATGTTCCGGAGGAAATGTAATGAAAAAAGCGAAGCTTTTGTGGGTCGATCTTGAAATGACTGGCTTGGAGCCGGAAAAGGATAGGATTGTTGAGGTTGCGGCAATCGCCACGGATTATGAATTTAATGAAATTGCAACCTATGAAGCTGTTGTTAAAGTTCCAAGTAAATTAATGAAGGAACGTATGGTTGGCGAGTTTTGGGAGAGAAATTCGGAATCACGTGATGCTTTGATGGCGCAGAATGAAAGTGGAAAGAGTGCAAAAGAAGTTGAGACGGAACTTATTGAGTTTTTGGATAAATATTTTGGAAAAGAAATTTATCTTGCTGGTAATTCTATTCATCAGGATCGTAAATTTATCGATAGGGAATGGCCGGAATTGTCTAAGCGTCTGCATTATCGCATGCTTGATGTGTCGGCCTGGAAGATTTATTTCGAACACGTACGCGATAAACATTTTGCAAAGCGCGATGCTCATAGAGCATTAGATGATATTAAAGGATCAATAGAGGAGTTAAAATGGTATACGACATTTCTAAAATAAGCGGCATCGGCGAGTACGAGTCCAAAAAAGAAAAAGAACGCGAACTTTTTTATGTTGGTGAAAAAGTATTTCTAGTTATTAATAAAAATACGATTGAACTTCGTTGTGATTCAAAGTTGGGTCACCTTTTGCGTGAGAAATATGAATCAGTTATGGAATCGCGCTATTTTGGGCGTGGTGGCATTGAAATCGTAATGACCGGACAGCTAGAAGAAAACGAGGTCGATGACCTCGTTCGCTTGAGTTATAATTTGTCAAAAGAGATTGAATAATTATTTTCTTTTGATTAATTCGTTGCGAATTTCGCGAAGAAGAGTGACGGTTTCGTCCTCTTTTTTCTTTTCTGGCTCTGCTTTCTTTTCTTCTTCCTCTGCTTTTTTCTTTGCAAGTTTTTCTGCTTTATTGCGGAGACCGTTGAGGAATTTGATGAGCATGAAAACTACGAGAGCAATGATAAGGAAGTTGACGATGTTTTGAACGAAATTGCCATAGGTTAGTGTTGCGCCCATGATTTCAACAGAAAGGGTTGAAAAATCAAAACCACCACCAATGAGTGAAACGATTGGCATGATGATGTCGTTAACGAGTGAGGTGACGATTGCAGTGAAAGCTGAACCTACGACGATACCTACGGCGAGATCCATGACGTTACCACGGTTAATAAAATCTACAAATTCTTTGCGGAAACCTTTGTTTTTTTCGCGCATTTTTTTAAGGCTTGATTTTGCCTTGTCGGTTGTTTTATCCATAATTTCTCCTTTAGAGAAATTATATCATTATTTTGTCTCAGAGAAAGAATCAAATGTTTCGGCGAGCATTTCTAGACTTTGAATTAGACGTTCGAGTTCTTCTGTGAAGTCTGATGTTTTTGCTTTTGTGAGAACTTCGGAAATGTAAGCAATCATGAGGGAACACTCATAAGACATTTTACGAGCATATGTGCGATCTAGGAAACTGTTGATTTTTGCGTAGAATAAATCGTTGTAGAGTTCGTCGTAAACTGCGGTTTCGACTTTGCTCATTTTTTCTGGAATGTCTTTATTTCTAAAATCATATTTTTCTTTTAGATAAGCGTCGTTTAAGATGGCAATATTAGAGAGAATACTGCGGAATGATGTGCTATTACCACGAAGAGTTGAAGATTTTAGTGCAGGTTGGAATTCATCGATGGCTGAGCTGAGATTATCTGTGTGAAGTTTAAGACGATAGCATTTGGTTTTTTCGCCTTCGCCGCTATTTAAAAATACGCTCAAAAACATGATCAAGATTGTTGCAATAACACTACCAATAATGATTTTCACTGGCGTGGATGATAATAGATCATTTTTTGATTTAAAAAAGTTTTGTTTTTTTGGCGAAATTTGATCAAGATATGCTTGGTTATCCATGAGCAATATTATAGCATATGACGGTGTGATATACTAGTTACATGAATGATGCGAAGGAGGAAATTAAAGCGCGACTTCCCATTGAAGATGTGATTGGGCAGTATGTTGAATTGAAGCGCGCGGGCAGATCTTTGAAAGGTCGTTCTCCTTGGGGTGTCGATAAAACTCCTTCTTTTATGGTTTCGCCAGAAAAGGGAATCTGGCATGATTTCTCGGCAAATAAAGGTGGTGATATTTTTACTTTTGTGATGGAAGTTGAGGGGATTTCTTTTCGTGAGGCGATTGAAAAATTGGCGGCTCAGGCCGGCGTCGAACTGACTCGTTATAGTGGTGGTGACGCGGAAGTGTCGAAGCGAAAGGCTCGTGCGCGCGAGGCTTTGGCGTTGGCTACGAAATATTATCAAATTTGCCTTACTAAGAGTAAAAAAGTTTGTGAATATGTTTTTTACAAACGTAATATGAATCGTGGAACGGTTGAAGAGTTTAAGATTGGTTTTTCACCAGAGAGTGGAACGGTTTTAAAAGATGTTTTGATGCGTCGTGGCTTTTCCGTGAAGGAACTGCGCGAAGCGGGGCTTTTGAATCAGTATGATAAGGATATGTTCCGCGGGAGAATGATGGTCCCGTTCATTGATAATACTGGTAATGTGATTGGTTTTACGGCGCGCGTACTCGATAAGGGGGAGCCAAAATATTTGAACACTTCCGATACGCTTTTGTTCAATAAAAGTCGTTTTATTTTTGGTCTGCATCAAGCAAAAGAGGCAATTCGTCGTAATGGGTTTGTTGTGATTGTGGAAGGGAATATGGATGTTATTTCTTCGCACCAAGCTGGGGTTAAGGAGGCCGTCGCAACTTCTGGTACGGCTATGACGGAACAGCATTTGAAAATTTTGTCTAATTTAACGTCGGATATTCGTTTGGCTTACGATGGTGATGAAGCTGGTGTTCGTGCTGCCGAGCGTGCGATTGGTATGGCGGGTGATCTTGGAATTGAACTTTCAATTATCTCAAATTACCACGGAGCAAAAGATCCGGATGAATTGATTCAGAAAAATCCTGAACTTTGGAGACAAGCAGTTGAAGAAAAAGTGCCAGCGATTGATTGGTTGTTGCAGCAATATGAACAAAAATTGGATCTAGAAACTGGTGCCGGATGCCGTAAATATTCGGATGTGGCTTTGAAGTTACTGAGTCATGTTTGTGACGAGATTGAGCGCGCTAAATATGAAGAAAAGGTTGCAGGGAAACTTGGTGTTTCGGTTGATGATTTAAGAAAGAAGGGGGAACGACTTGATCATAAAATTACGGAAGCACGAGAGAAGAAGATTTATAAGACCGTTAAGAAACAACCAGATGGAGATGTGCAGAAAAACAAGAAGCTTAAAACTCTTGAGAATAGTTTGTTGGCGCTGAAAATTTATGGTGGTGTGTCGCTCAAAATGCCTTTTGAAATTCCAGAGGATGAGGCAAGATTGGGTGAGCTCGAGATTGTTTATGCTCATGACCATGAGAAAGTTGAAGAGTCTGAGATGACGGCTGAGGAACTTGAGCTTGAGGCGAAGAATTTGTTGGCTAGGTATGAGCTTGAGATTAAAAATATACGAAAGGCTGAGCTTAGCAAAAAATTGGCTAGTCTCGATGATGAAAGCGAAGAATATGAAGAGGTTTTAAAGCAACTTCATGACTTGCAAAAATCTTAGAACTATGTATACTACTAGGTAATGAGTATTGACAAAGATGATATTTTGGATGCAAAAGATTTATCACTAGACTTAGATGGCCCAGGATCTGATGATCTTGCCGATGAAGAGGAGCTTACGGATGAAGATCTCGCGATTACCGCTGAGAATGTTGATTCGTTTGCTGATGACTCGGTTAGGCTTTATCTTCGCGAGATTGGTAAAATTCCACTTCTCTCTGCTGAGGAAGAGCAGGATTTAGCGCTTCGTGTTATAAAAGGTGATAAAAAAGCTAAAGACAAGATGGTTGAATCAAACATGCGTCTTGTTGTTTCTATTGCAAAACGTTATGGTGGACGTGGTTTGGACTTCTTGGATTTGATTCAAGAGGGAAATACTGGTCTTCTTCGTGCTGTAGAAAAATTTGATCCTGATAAAGGTTTTAAATTTTCAACATATGCAACTTGGTGGATTCGCCAAGCTATTACACGTGCTATTGCGGATCAGGCACGTACAATTCGTATTCCTGTTCACATGGTTGAAACTATCAACAAGGTTCTTCGTACAACTCGTAAATTGACGACCGAACTTAACCGTGAGCCGACCAATGAAGAAATTGCTAAAGAGCTCGATATGGAGCCAGAAAAAATTGATTACGTTATGCGCATTAAGCAAGATATTGCATCTCTTGATGCTTCTGTTGGCCGTGAAGGCGATGATGAAGATTCTGTACTTGGAGACTTCGTCGAGGATGAAGAACGCGATTCTCCAGAAGATTCAGCCGCAAATCAAATTTTGAAGGAACAACTTGCTGAGATTTTGTCTACGCTTTCTGAACGTGAACAAAAGATTATCCGCCTTCGTTTTGGTATTGGTGGCGGTCGTCCACATACCCTTGAAGAAGTTGGTAATGAATTTGCTGTTACTCGTGAACGTATTCGCCAGATCGAGGCAAAGGCTCTTTCGAAACTTCGCAAGAACAAAGATACTAAAAAGTTACACGAATATTTGAAATAGATTTATTTATTTGAATTCTTGATCAAAATTCAAAATAATATTCTTTAAAAGGAGAAAAACCATGAAACATTTTAAACGTAATATTATCGTCGCGATTCTTGGGATGGTTTTTCTTGGTGGATTTATGGGTGGGAATGCTTGGGGAATTTCGACCGATAATTTTATTACTAACTGTAAATCTGGTAATGCTTTGTGCACTCTTACATGTGAGTCTAATACTAATAAACATGGTAATAGTAATCTTTTGGAACCGCATGATGATTTTAAGCTATATTATAAATTCAACAATGGCGCTGTAATAACGGATGGCCATTTGGATGATTATTCTACAACTAATAGTAATGAATGTAGAAAAAAGAAGAATGAGCTTTTGAAATCTATTGAAGATTTTAAGAAGAATAATAAAGAGGAAGAAGAGAAAGAAAAAGAAGATCCAGAAGATGATGACGACGATGTCTATAATCGTCAAAACGGGACCTATGAAAATAATGGTGGCGGCATTGCGTCTATCTTGAATTTCTGTGTTGGTGATGATGGCAGAACAAATATCGCCTGTATTATTGATGCGGTTGTGTTTACCTTTACTACGGGCGTTGGTGTCCTTGGCTTTACTGGTATTATTATTGTTGGTATTCAATATCTTACTGCTGCTGGTGATGCTGCTAAGATGACGAGAGCAAAACGCCGCATGATTGAAATTGTGATTGGTTTGGTGCTTTATATGTTTAGTTACTCACTTATTAGGTGGCTATCGCCTTCATATGATGGAACTCAAACCATTGAAAGTCAGTTAAATAGTCAAGTTGAAACCGTTGAGGTTGGTGCTAATAAATAGTTTTTATGAAACGATTACTGGTTGTTTATAACCCGTATTCTTCACGTTTTAAAGATGTTGAATGTGAAGTTTTGTCTCGAGTGCGCGATCTGAAGGGGTACATGGTGGGGAAGTATGAGATCGCGAAGATTGGCGTTGATGAGAATGTGAAGCAAATTGCGAAGATTATTCGTGATGGGGATTTGGTTTTGTCTGTTGGCGGTGACGCTACGGCTGTTGTTGCTGCGAATGGTATTATTACTTCTGGAAAGGATGCGACTCTTTCGGTTTTGCCATATGGGAATTTTAACGATTTAGCGCGCACGCTTAGAACCCGTGTTTTTGATGATGTTTTTGCTGGTGAAACGAAGGAGATGTGGCCGCTTGATGTTTTGGTGGACGGAAAACATTGGCGTTATGCGACTTGTTATGTGACGCTTGGTATGACCGGTGAGGCGGTTGAAATTTTCGATAATAAAAAGGTTCGCAAAAACTTACAGAAGGGTCGTAAGAGTTCTTGGCGTTCGTATGTTAATTTGGCGAAATGGTATTTTAAAAACCGACATAAAAAACAATATATTCCAGATTTTAAATTAAATGGAAAGATGATGCATAAGAAAACTTCAGATTTTGCAGCCGTAAATGGTCGTTCGATGTGTCGTGTAATGAAGGGCGGTGATTGGTTTTTGCAAAAAGAGGGATTTTTGCACATGACCGACAGATTGGCGAACTTTTTTAGATTAGCATCCTTGATGATTCGTAGTATCTTGAAGCGTGTTCCTGGTACGATAACTAACAGATCGGTGATTGAATTCTTGAAGCCATCAGCTGTGGAAATCCAAGCTGAAGGGGAATATCGTATGTTTGAGAATATTTCAAAAATTGAAGTTCGAAAATCTGAAAAATCGTTGAAGGTTGTGATTTTGAAGTAGGTTTATGGCTGACGAAAGTTTGGGGCAAATTGTTGCATATATGAAGGCTCACTGGCCAAGTGAGGTAAAAACCGAGTGGCAGGTTGGTCTGGAAGAATACCCGGAGATTTTGAAGCGCGTTTTAGCAGATCTTGTGCCTGGAAAAACAAACGGAAAAAAGTTTGTCCGTATTGCTGGACAGTCTGGTTCTGGAAAAACTACACAACTTTTGCCGGCAACGGAGGCCTATTTTAAGAAGAATGGGTTAAATCCGGTGATGGTTGCGGCGCGTATTTTTGTTAAATATCACCCGTTTTATAGTGAGATTCTTGAAGAATATGGCGAGGCAAGTTTGCGCAAGATGACGGATGAATTTGCGACGATTATGATGTTTTTGACGCTTAGGGCTTTAATTTCTCGCGGGTATGATTTGGTGCTTGACGTGACGTTGCTTGATCCGATGATTGAAGGGATGTTGATGCAGATGTTAGGCGCGGAAAATTATGATTCTATGATGTTGATGATTGCCGTATCTCCTGAGGTTACGGAAAAGTTTTTGGGTGGTCGTGCATGGCGTCATACAAAGGAAACAGAGCAGGAATTTATTCGTGCAACAAAACTTGCAATGGAGTTTTATGCGGAAAAATGTCCAGATATGCGAATTGTGATGTGGAATGTTTATGAGGATGAGCCGGTTTATGATGGTGATTTTTCGGGTGCTTTGTCTGTTTGGCAGAAGTATTCTGATATTGTTAATATTCCTGATCATGATGAGGAAAAATTGCGAGCTGCGAAAATTAAATATTTGGAAAAATAAAAAACCGCCTGTTTGGGCGGATTTTTGTGGTTTATCCTAGATCTGGGAGAGTGATTTCAGGGAAGTGTGTGCGGATGTGGTCGGCATAGCCAGCATCAATTCTGGTCCAGGCTTCACCCATGCGTTTAATTTCTGGTTCGTTGGCGAATTCTTTGAGAAATGTGACACGGAATTCTTCGGGAACGGGACGAGAGAGAACGCGCGAAACGTCCATGTTTGGATTGCCGGTTCCGGCAAAACAGAAGTCGATGACGCCGATTACCTTGTCGTTTTCGTCGAGGAGAATATTGCCGAGGTTGAGATCGCCGTGGACGAGTTTATTCATTTCGGTTTTCTTAATGTAATCGTGGTCTGCATCGATATGTTTTTCGTAATGGTCGTGATCTAGCTCGTAAAGGAAATCGGAAAGGGGATATTTGACTTTTTCAGGGGCGTTTTTGATATCTATATTACTTAGCTCCTTGATGAATTTTGCGACATCGTATGCCGCGCCGGTTAGTGCGGTGTGGGAGAGATGATAGATTCTGTCGCCTAATGTGTAGCCTTCAATTTTCTTGTGAACGGAGAACGGGCGATTTTTTGAATCGTAATGAAGTTCCATTTGTGGGGTGTAATAAGAGGTTTTACCATCGACAAAGTTGCAGACTGCGGCGTCTTTGATGATCATCTTTGACCAGAATGGGTTGCGAGGGAAGCGGAAAAAGTAGTTGCCGGTATTTGTTGCTACCTCAATAACGATGTTTGTCCATCCCGTAAGAATATGCTCCGTACTGAGAATTTGTTTGTCGGAGAAGGTTTCTTTGATAATTTGATCGAGAGGATCTTTGGTGGTAAAAAAAGAATCCATGCTGGTATTATATCATGTTATACTCTAGATATGGAAAATGTTAAGATTATAGCTATTGTCGGCATGAGCGGTTCTGGAAAGTCTGTAGTTGTCGATCACTTGACCGAAAAAGGATATCCGAAAATTTATTTTGGCGGAATGATTTATAAAGAAATGGAAAAACGTGGCATTGAACGCACGGAGGACGGTGAATCCGAAAAACAATTCCGCGAGATGATTCGTGAAACGGAAGGGAAGGATTGGGTTGTTCGCCAGGTTATTGCTGAAACTCGTGATCTTATTTCTGCCGGTCAAAAACGTATCGTGCTTGATGGTGTTTATTCTTGGACTGAGTATAAGACTTTGAAACATGAATTTCCTGGTTGTATGACCTTTCTCGCTGTTGTTGTTGATAAAAAATTGCGTTACGATCGTGTTGCAAAACGTCCTGGTCGTTCGTTTGATACTGCCGCAATTCGTGAACGTGATCGTTCCGAAATCGAGAATCTTGAAAAAGGCGGGCCAATCGCTGCGGCTGATTATTACGTCTTAAACAACGGTTCAACAGACGAATTAACTGCGCAAGTTGATGAAGTATTAAAGCAGGTAGAATTTTAGTAAAATGACCCCTGTAAAATGGGGTCTTTTTGTGCTTGATTTTTATCGAGTTTATGCTTATAATCAAATTAACATTAACTAAAGGGTCATATAAAATGAAACACAAAATGACAAAAATGGTTGCTGGCGCTTTGGCTCTTGCTGCCATTGCTTCGCCTCTTGCAGCTTCTGCAGCTGATTCCGGCAATGCAACTGTCAACATCACTGTTCCAGAGTCAATCTCTTTGACTTTGAGTGCAAGTACGATCAATTTAACTTTGAGTGATACAACTCTCAAAACTGGTAATATTACTGTTACTGGTACAACAAACTCTTCAAAGGGTTACAAAATCTCAATGAGGACTAACGCTGCTTCATCTGCATTGGTAAATTCAACTGCAACAAGCGCAACGATTCCATCAATCACAGCAGCTTCAACAGCATCAAACTTCCCAGCAACTGGTTGGGGTTATGCAACTACAACTTCAAACCCAACTTATAATGCAATCCCAACAACAGCTACATCAATCTATACAACTTCAGCTGCTGGACAAACCGCTCATACATTTGTCGCGGGTGCAAGAGTTGCTGCAGGTGCAGTCGCTGGTACCTATTCAAATACTTTGGTATTCTCAATTGTTGCAAATACCTAGTTTAGTTTGAAATTTAAAGCAGCCTCCGGATGGGGGCTGTTTTTTATCTTGTAAATAGGGCTTTGATATGGTATAATTCATCACATGATAACAAAAGAGAATAAAGACAAAGCTATTGCCAAGGTCGCTCGTTCAAAGAACGACGTCGGTTCTCCTGAAGTTCAAGTTTCAATCTTGACCGAACGTATCAAAGAAGTTACTGAGCACGTCAAGAACAACAAACATGACTTTATGGCTAAAAGAGGTTTAATGCAAATGGTTGGTAAACGCAAACGCTTGCTTAAATACCTCGAAGAGACTGATTTCAATCTTTACAAAGAAACTGTCGCAAAGCTTGGTTTACGCAAATAATAACACGCCCCTCGGGGCGTTTTTTAATGACTAGAGATGTTTGGCGGGTTCTCAGTTATTGCTTCCAGATTGGTGGGATGATTTGTGATTCTGTTGAAGCATTGAAATCGACATGTTTTGTTACATTGTCGACATTCCATCCGGAAAGATCTTGTGAGTGATTGATGAAGTGACCTGCTTCTTTAAACATATCGTTCATGCTTGTAACATTTGACGTATCCCATCCGGAAATATCGCCAATATTCCATGATAATGTTGAAAAACCTCCTGCTGAGCGGAACATACCAGACATGTCTGTTACTTTTGAGGTATTCCAGTTATCTAGATTCCCGATGTCCCAATTTTGTGAAAATTCGCCTGCCTCGTAAAATGCGTTTTCCATTTGCACAACGTTTGAGACGTCCCATGATGACAAATCTCCAATATACCATTCTGTAGCAGTTCGCCCAGAATACATAAAGGTAGCTGCAAGAGATTTTACATTGGAAACGTTCCATTTGCCAATGTCGCCAATATTAAACGTGTTTGCGTGCGTTCCTGACATGTAGAACATTGCGCCAAGATCTGTTATGTTTGACATATCCCATTTACTCAGGTCGCCAATATTCCATGTTGAGACGTTATTTCCGCTCATGGCGAATACACTATTCATACTGGTTATGTTACTAACATTCCAGTTACTTAAGTCGCCGATTTGCCACACTCCGGCATATGTACCAGAACCGTAAAACATTGCATTAATTGATGTAACATTTCCAATATCCCATTTGCCAATATCGCCAATATCGAATGATGATGCATGGCGTGCTGCTAAGCGAAACATACTAGTCATGTCTGTCACCTTTGAGGTATTCCAGTTGTCTAGATGTCCGGTATTCCAGGTTTGTGATTCACTACCAGCACCGTAATACATTAAAAACATAATTGTGGCGTTTTTTGTGTCCCAATTATCTAGGTTACCAACATTCCATTCCAATGCATTTTTGCCTGAATCAAAGAACATGCCGTAAAAGTTTGTAACGTTACCAACATTCCATGCGCTTAAATCTCCGATATCCCATGAGGTTGAATTTCGCCCCGTTTCGAAGAAGAGCGATGACATACTTGTGACATTTGAGGTGTCCCAATTGTCTAGTCCGGATAATGTTAGGGAAGGGGAATCGTATCCAGTTTGCGAGAATGTGTTAGCCATTGTGGTGACATTTGAAGTGTCAATGTTTTCAAGTCCAGTGATAAGTGAAACGTTTTTGTTTTCGTGGAACCAACTGTTGAGACTTGTTGGTTTGAATTGCTTGAAGCTTTCTTCTATGGAGACTGTTTCTATATCGGTATTATGTGCCCAAGGAGATGAAGTTTTATCTGAAAAAGTGTAAATTGCAGATATTTGTGATGTTATTTCGTTATTGTTTAGGACGTATGTAAAATTGTCGTCGATTCTATATTCGGTGTCGTTAAATAAAATATCGAGATGATTGTCGTTTGTTTGAATTGCGATTGGGCGTGGTTGGATTTTTATTCTGATTGCATTTTCTTTTGTGGCTGCCCAGGTTACTCCATCTGCGATCGTTTTAAATGTAATACTGAGATCGTATTCGCCTGCCTGGATCCCTTTTGGAAGGGAGCAGGTTATAGAGGTTGGTTTTTGTTGTGTAATGTTAATATCTAAACAATCAAGATCGCCTATTTTGACAGCTGCTTCCGTAATATCTAGATCTGCATAAAAACTTGTTTGGGCCGAGATAATGGCATTTTCATAACCTTCAGTATATTGTGAGTTTTCGATGATGATTTCTGGCTCTTCCTGGTTTGTCATGTCGGTAACGACATAGTAATAGATTGTGGTTGTGTATGTGCCGGAAATGGTTTTGTCGTTTGCGATGATGCCATAATAAATGTCGATATTATCATTTGCGACCTGCCCGGAAGCGGAGTGGATTAACTGGAGATTTTCAGTTGTTGGTACTGCGGCAAATTTAAGATTGCTATTGGTTGTGGTATAGTTTTTGTCAAAACCTGTGTATCCCGCAATGGCGAAACCCCATTTGGCTGATTTTTCTTCGGAAACCAAAAGTGGTGCTGGTGCATCAAAATTTGATTCTGTTGAATAAATCCTGCTTTCAGAGGTCTCATCATTTTCTAGGAGCATATCTGGAGTTTCTGAGGCGATATAGAATTTATATCCTATGCGCGATCCAGACGTGACAGAAATGGTGTCCTTAATTACTGATAATGTTTCTTCTGAAGTTGGTTTGAGACTGCTTTCTATTCTTTTCGATGCGATTACTTCGAGGCCATAATCTTCACTAATGGTGGCTTCTGCCTGATCGTTTGAATGAGTAATAGGGAATAGCATGAACGTAAAAAGCAGCAGAAGGGAAAAAGATGAGAATATACCCGTTCGGTGCAGTATGGAATTGCGTCTTAGTGCAAAAAAACTTTTTTTGTTTTGCATTTTCTGTATGACCTTTTGTTTTAAAAACTTTTTATATTGTTTTTAAATTTTTGTGTTTGACCTAAAACTCTTACTCTGTTTTTATTTAAGCATAAGTTTTTTAAAAAAGCAAGTATTTTTTGAAAAGGAAAAACCCGCCTTATTCGGCGGGTTTGTTGTTTTTGTGGTCTCTTAGACGCATAAGTTCTGCGTCTATCTCGTTTAGGTATTGAGCGATTTTCATGAACCCTTCATCAATGATTGGATCATTTTCGGTATTCATGGATTTGTAGCGGATAACATGTTCCGCCGTTGCCCAGATGTTTTGAGCCATTGTTCGCACCTGAATCTCGATTGGTACCAGAATGGTGCCTTTGCCGAGGAGGTTGAACTGAACGCTAACTATCAAGTGATAGCTTGAATAGCCGTTCTTTTTTGGATTATTGAAATAATCCTTTTCCTCCATGATGGCAATACCTTGGATATTGTTCCTAATCAATTCTACGATTCTAGGAACGTTGTCCTTGAACTGTACATTGATTCTGGCTCCTGCGATATCGCGGATGTTGTTTTTGACTTCCTTAATATCGTCTGAATTGACGCCTTTTCTGGTACACTTTTCTTCGAGACTTTCATGAGTCTTGATTCGTGTTTCGACAGAGTCGATTTCTTCACACATCTCATTTAGGTTCTCGAGATAGGCTTCAACAAGTCTGAGCGCTTTTTTATATTCAGAAGAGACCTGCTTATAAATTTCTTTGGTCATTTTTTCACCCCGCTTTCATAAAATAGACCAACCTTTTAATTATATCATATTTATGCTTATTTTGCAATAGTAACAGGGGTAAAAGATGCGGTAAATATGGTATTTTGAAGAGACGGAAGAGGGGCTTTTTATGCTATAATAGATACATATATTAACAATTGGGAAGACGGCAGATACGAGAAAAGGGGCTCATATCTGATGTTTTCCCAGAAAGGAAAAATCGTGGATATTATTAATCCAAGTGGTAAAAAGACAACGGTTGTTGAGACTGAGTGGCTTGGCCGCAAGCTTAAGCTCGAAGTAAACCGTGTCGGTTTTCGTACTACTTCATCTGTTATGGTGACTTATGGCGAAACCGTTGTTCTCGGATCAGTAGTTGTAAGCAAGAAGCCTGTTGTTCAGGATTTCTTCCCACTTTCTATTGACTACGAAGAAAAATTTTATGCAGCAGGAAAGATTTCCGGCTCAAAGTTTATTAAACGCGAAGGCAAACCTGCAGATGAGGCAATTCTTGTTGGTCGTTTGATTGATCGTCCAATTCGCCCACTATTTCCAAAAGGTTATCGCCAAGAAGTTCAGGTTGTTACGACTGTTCTTTCAATGGACCCAACTTTCCGTCCAGACTGTGTAGCTATGGTTGCTGCATCAGCTGCTTTGATGAATGCTGGTGTTCCATTTGATGGTCCTGTTGCTGGACTTCGTATTGGTCGTATCGGTGGCGAATTCAAGGCATTCTTAAGTCCTGAAGAACGCGCACAATCTCCACTCGACCTCGTTGTTGCATGTAAAGATGGCAAGATTATGATGGTTGAGGCTGGTGCTAATGAAGTTCCAGAAGAGACAATCATTGAAGCTATGCACTGGGCAGTTGCAAATGTCCAACCAGCTCTTGATCTTCAAAGAGAATTGGCTGCTCTTGTTGATGCTCCTGCACAAGAATATGAACTTCTTCTTCCTAAGGAAGAGCTCCAAGGTAAGGTTGACGAATACTGGACTCGTGAAGATCTTGGTCACAAGGCTCGCGGTAATGTTATCGAACGTCAAGAGATCTTGGGCGAATATGAAGCAAAAATGCACGCAGAGTTTGCTCTTGAACTTGGTCAAGGTGAAACTGACGAAGAAAAAATTGCAGATTACGATGCAAATATGAAAGCTGATTATTCTTCAGCATTCGAACTTGCTCGCAACCATGAAGTTCGCCGTGGAATTATTGAAGAGGGAACACGTCCTGATGGTCGTAAGACTAATGAAGTTCGCCCACTTTCATCACAAACTGGCATTTTGCCACGTACTCATGGTTCATCACTCTTTACTCGTGGCTTAACCCAAGCTATGAATATTGTTACATTGGCTCCTTTGTCATATGCTCAAGAGCTTGACACTATGGAAGTTACCGATGGAAAACGTCGCTATATGCACCACTATAATGCACCTTCATACACTGTTGGTGAATGTGGTCGTTTGGGTTCTCCTGGACGTCGTGAAATTGGCCATGGTTATTTGGCTGAGCGTGCACTATCTCCAGTACTTCCTACTGAAGAAGATTTCCCATATGCAATTCGTTCCGTTACCGAGATTATGTCTCAAAACGGTTCAACTTCGATGGCTGCAACCTGTTCATCATGTCTTGCTTTGATGGATGCTGGTGTTCCTTTGAGGCGTCCTGTTTCTGGTGTTGCCATGGGTCTCATGGTAGATGTTCCAAAAGGTCACGATATTGTTGCTGAAGATATCGATAAGGCATATGTCCTTACTGATTTGATGGATGCGGAAGATTTTGCTGGCGATATGGACTTCAAAGTTACTGGTACGACTGAAGGTATTACTGCTCTTCAAATGGACATGAAAGTTCATGGTCTTCCAGTTGAAATTATGGAAAAGGCAATCAAGCAATCTCATGAAGGTCGTATGTTCATCTTGGACCACATGCTTTCAGTTCTTCCTGGCCCACGTGAATCTATTTCAAAATATGCACCACAAATTGAGAAATTGATGATTAAGACTGAGAAAATCGGCGCTGTTATTGGTAAAGGTGGCGAAACTATCAACAAAATTACCACTGAAACTGGTGCGCAAGTTGATATCGATGATTCAGGTCTTGTAACAATTTCAGGTAACGATCCAGAAAAAATTAAGAAAGCTCTCGATTGGATTAAGGGTTTGACTGAGGAGCCAGAAGTTGGCAAGATCTATGAAGGTACTGTTGTTACAATTAAGGACTTCGGTGCATTTGTAAACATCATGCCTGGTATTGATGGTATGCTTCACGTTTCACAAATTTCAGACAAACGCGTCGAAAACGTTTCTGACGTTTTGAAAGAAGGCCAAAAAGTTCGCGTACGTTTAGTTGCCATCGATGATAAAGGTCGCTTGTCACTATCAATGCGCAATCTTGACTAATTAGTCCATAAAAAGAGCCCCTAGAAGGGCTCTTTTTTGTTATTATATAGATATGAAAAGGTTGGTAATTATTGACGGAAAATCGGTGTTCTATCGCGGATATTATGCGATGGGAGCACTTTCTTTGGCGGACGGAACGCCAACTGGTGGTGTTTATGGATTTGCAGCTATCGCAATGGAGATTGTAAAGCGCTTGAATCCGTATCAGGTTGTTGTGGCTTGGGATTCAAAAACGTCAGTTGCGAAGCGTCGTGCAATTTTTGCAGATTATAAAGCTGGACGTGCAAAACCTGGCGATGATTTTTACGCGCAGATTCCGCTACTTAAAGAGTTAATTGCTGATCTTGGCTGGGGATTCTTGGAAGTTGATGAATATGAGGCTGATGATATTATTGGTACTTTGGCGAAGCAGGCTGATGAAGTTTTGGATGCGGAAGGGAATTGTGAATATGAAACGTTCATAGTTTCTTCTGATCTTGATATGTTGCAGATTGTTGATGAGAATACTCGCATGTATCGCATTTTGAAGGGTTTTTCAGAAATTCAGGAAATGGATGTTGCTGAGGTTGAGGCTAAGTATGGCATTAAAAAGGCTCAATTCCTTGATTTGAAGGCACTTAAGGGCGATAATTCTGACAATATTCCTGGTGTGCCGGGAATTGGCGAAAAAGGCGCTGCAGGGCTTTTAAATGCGTATGGTAGTTTGGATGGAATCTATGAACATATTGATGAAATTAAGGGCGCAACGCAAAAGAAACTAATCGAAGGGAAGGACTCTGCATATATGTCACGAGATTTGGCGCAAATTATGTTTGATGCGCCAGTTAAACTTGAAGATGTGCCCGTGTTTGAGATGAACAATGAGAGAATTATCAGTAGATTAAAAGCGCTTAATTTTAATTCACTAATTCGTAAGTTTGGATTAATGGAGAATGCTAAAAAAGAGCCTGAAGTTCAGGTTTGCAATGATCCGATTCCGGATGGAATGGTTGTTGAGTGGGATGTTAAAGAGTTAATGCATTCCGATGTTGCAGTCGCAACTAATGTTATTATGGGTGCACCTTTTTGGGATCTTTCACAGGGAGCATTTTTGTTGGATCCTTTGGCTCGTGATGTAGAGAAAAAGGATGTTGTTACTGAATTCTGGCGCCAAAAAACAGAGATGGAAGCCAATCCTGAATTGAATAAGATTTTTGTTCAATTTGATTTGCCATTAATTCCGGTACTCTACAAAATGGAAACTAAGGGCATGCTGATTGATCGTGACTATTTTGCGAATTTGAAGGACGAATACTCGAAAGAAGTTGCTAGATATGAACAAGAGATTCAGTTGATGGCCGGGGTGGAATTCAACGTTAATTCTCCGGTGCAACTTTCTGAAGTTTTGTTTGATAAAATGGGGCTTCCAACAAAGGGAATTAAAAAGACTTCGCGTGGATATTCTACTGGTGCAAAGGAGCTTGATAAGCTTAAAGATGAACATGCGATTATCCATAAAATTATGGAATATCGTGAGGCATCTAAATTGCTGTCGACATATATAATTCCGATTCCGGAACTTGCTGATAAGCAAAATAGAATTCATACGACCTTTACACAGAACGTAACGGCGACGGGACGTTTGTCGTCGACGAATCCAAATTTACAGAATATACCAGTTCGTACTGAGGAAGGGAAGCGTATTCGTGAAGGTTTCGTGGCACCTGAAGGAAAGGTTTTGGTTTCTGCTGACTATTCACAGTTTGAACTTCGCCTTGCGGCGGTTTTGTCTGGCGATACTAGTTTGATTAATGACTTTAATTCTGGAATCGACATTCATACCAAAACGGCGTCTGAGGCGTTTGGTGTTCCGTTTGATGAAGTAACAAAAACGCAACGTCGTGCTGCTAAGGTTATTAACTTTGGTGTTCTTTACGGCATGAGCGCAAAGGGACTTGCTGATGCTGCCGGAATGACGGTTGGCGAAGCGAAGGTGTTTATTGAGAACTATTTCAAACTCCGTGCGCCAATTAAGCAAAAACTTGAAGAAATTTTGAAGCAAGCACGAGAGAAAGGCTATGTTGAGACATTCTTTGGTCGTCGTCGTCCAACTCCTGATGTTAATTCTTCTAATTTCTTAATTAGGACCGCAGCTGAACGTGCGGCGCAGAATATGCCGATTCAGGGAACTGAAGCGGATTTGATGAAACGCGCGATGGTGATGGTGGATAAGAAATTGCCTCAGGGTGCCGAACTCGTAATGCAGGTTCATGATTCGTTAATTGTTGAATGTGATGAGAAACTTGCTGACAATGTTTCGGAAATCCTAAGAGAAACTATGGAAGGCGTTGCGCCAGAACTCGCAATTAAGCTAGCTGTCGATGTTAAGTGTGGCAAAAATTGGGGAGAGTTGTAAAATAGGAAATGAGAGGAGAAATAATGGAAAAGTTTAAAAAAATAATATTTGGTTTAGTTTTAGTTGCGAGCGCCGTATTAATTCTTTTGGAAGCGTTAGGAACTATTAATTTAGGTTTTAGTGTTACCGATGGGATTTTAACTGCGTTTTTGGTTATGATTTTCTTTGAAAGTCTTGTGACCATGCAATTCTTTGGAATTCTAATGGCTCCAGCCATTATCTGTGTAATTTTCTCGGACCAGCTTGGTTTGGATGCAATTACTCCTTGGCCACTTATTTGTGCGGCTGCACTTGCTGGATTTGGTCTTAATATTATCTTTGGCAATAAAAAACATGGATGCCGCGACGATCATGAACGTGATTTTGAGGAAGAAAAAATTTCCGGTGAAGAAAATATTATTAATATTGAATCTTCTTTTAGCGCCGTTGCGAAGTATATCAATGTAAAAACTGTTGAACGAATTGATGTTAAGATGCATTTTGGTGCGGCTAAGATTTATCTCAGCGAAGCGGATCTTAAGAATGATAAAGCAGTTATCGATCTTGATGTTGCTTTCTCTGGGGTTGAGCTTTACGTTCCAAAGGAATGGCATATTAAAAATCAAGTAGCAGCATCTCTTGGTGGAGTTGAAGAGAAAAATAAGCCGGCAGATTCTAACGGCAAGACTCTAACAATCAAAGGAAAAGTTAGACTTGCTGGCGTTGAAATAATTTACGTCTAAGACTAATAAAAACACCTCTTTCCAGAGGTGTTTTTTAGTATGTGCAAAAAATGCACATACTGATATACTAAGGTCAGTATGTGCATAATGCACGAACTGAAAGGTTTGATATGGATAAAAAACAGATCGAAATATATAAGGGAAAGAATGCGGAAGTTGCTTTTGACATTGATCAGAAACAACAGACGATTTGGGCGACACAAGAGCAAATCTCGGACCTTTTTGATGTCGATCGTACCGTGATTGGTCGTCACTTGCGTAATATTTTTCGTGATGGGGAACTAGAGGAAGAATCAGCATGTGCAAAAAATGCACGAACTGCCGCGGATGGAAAAACATATCAGACTAAAATGTATAATTTGGATGCGATTATATCTGTTGGCTATCGTGTTAATTCGAGAAAAGCCACTGATTTTAGGATTTGGGCAACACGAATTTTGAAACAATATGTGGTTGATGGCGCTGCCGTTAACGAGCGTAGGCTTAGTGAACTCGACTCGAAGAAGTTGCGCGAGATTGAAGGGACTTTGGGAATCGTAAAACGACTTGTTGCTGCGACAGAGCTTAGTGATATCGAAACGAAAGGCATTCTTGAAGTTATCTCAAAATATAGTCCGAGCTTGAAGGTTTTGAAGGAGTTTAGTGATGGTTATATTCCTTTGTCTAGCGGAAAGAAAACGGCGCGACTGATTAATACTGATGAGTGTTTAAAAATTATTACTCAGATTCGCAAAACCGAAAAGGATGATGAGGATTTTGGAGCTGAGCGAGATGGTGTTCTTGAAAAAGTGTTAGAAGAGGCCTATGCGCCTGAAACAGTTGCGGAAAAGGCTGCGAATTTACTTTATCTCGTGATTAAAAAACGTCCTTTTATGGATGGAAACAAAAGAATTGGCGCTTTGCTTTTTATCGCGTTTTTAACTTTTAACAATTATCATTTAACAAGAAACGGTGAGACGAAAATTTCGGATCGCGCTTTAACTGCCTTGGCGCTTTTGATTTCTGAAAGCAACCCAAACGAAAGGGAACTTATCGTCGCATTAGTATGTAAATTATTGGAGAATTAAATGCCTAGTTGGAATATACATCTTGAAGTTGGTGAACGTGTGGCGGACAAAATGAAATTGTCCGGAAAAGAACGTGAGGAGTTTTTGCTTGGTTGTATTTTGCCAGATATTAATAACGGATACAACAATAACGTTCGTGTTGTGCAAGATCACTCAACTACCCACTGGGTACAAGACAAGAAAAGTTCATTAAATTTTTATGAGAAATATAAGAAAGAGATTAATGAGTGTTCGCCGATTCATGTGGGCTTTTTGTTGCATCTTTATACGGATGGATTTTTTAACTATGATTATTACAGCAAGGTTAAAGAGACCGACTATGGTAAGAAGAGTTTTGATAAGAAACGCGATATTAAACATAATGATTTTTGGCTTTATGATACGAAATACCAGCATCATATTTTGAATGTTGCAGACAAAGAATCTGCCATAGCTGTCGCAAACACAATTGAAAATGTCGATGTGAATGTTGAAGAAATTGAAGAAGTTGAAGACATTATTAATAATAATCGTCTTGCTGGTGGTACGGCTGGAAGACAATACATTTTTTATAACGAAGAAAAGTTGGACGATGTAATCGATCGCATGATTAAGAGTTTTTGTGACGATTATTTAGGGGCGCGGGATGCCTGAGCTGCCAGAAGTTGAAACTATTAGGAGAGGATTATCTGGTTTTATTCTGAATAAAAAAATTGTTCAGATGAGTGTTTTTGAAGTAAAGAGTTTTAAGAATGACTTTTCTGATTTTCGGGTTGAGAATTTGAGGGTTGTTCAGATTAGGCGTTTTGGCAAGGCCTTGGTTCTTGATCTCGAGAATGAATATTCATTAATGATTCATCTTCGGATGACGGGGCAGCTGATTTGGCAGGGCGAAACGCGTTACGCTGCGGGACATCCGAGCGAGAATTTTGTTGCGGAATTACCGAATAAACAAACGCGTATTATGTTCGAATTCGAAGATGGTAAACTATTTTTCAATGATCAAAGAAAATTCGGTTTCATTAAGGTTTTAAAAACGGTAGATGTTTCTCGTGACGAATTTATTCAGAAGTTGGCGAGGGAACCATGGGATATGGAAACGGATGAGTTTTATGAAAAATTGCAAAGACACAAGAATTCATTGATCAAAGCGGCTATTTTGGATCAAACTATTATTTGTGGTTTGGGGAATATTTATGCGGATGAATCGTTGTTTTATGCTAGGATTCATCCAGAGCGAAAGGCCGGTTCTTTGAATAGACAGGAGGCATCGTTGCTGCTTGAAGGTGCTAGAAAAGTAATGACTGAATCGATTGAGTCTGGTGGTTCTACTATGGCAACTTACGTCAAAGCGGATGGCACAAAAGGCGACTATTTGGATAAATTTGCAAAAGTATTTCGAAAAGAGGGAACACCTTGCCCATGTTGCGGTACAATTATAAAAAAGATACGTGTTGCGGGGCGTGGAACACACATTTGTCCGGAGTGTCAAAAATGATAAAAATATTTTATGGTGACGATAGAGTAAAGATTAAGAATACCATTGCAGCAATGTTTGGCAATTCTTATGAAGTTTTTGAAGGAACTGAGCTGCAACTTAGTGATCTTCCAAGTATCTTCAAAGGTTCTTCGCTTTTTGTTGATAAGCGTTCGATCGTGATTAAAGATTTGGGTGAGAATAAAGATGCCTTTGAAAAGCTGGTGGATTTTTTGGATACCCCACATGATATTATTTTGTTCGAATCGAAGCTTGATAAGCGTACCGTTACATATAAAACTTTGAAAGATAAAGTTGAATGTACGGAGTTTAAGGCTGCGGCACCAATTAATACAGGTTTGGTTTTTGAAATTTTTAAAACTGCAAAGCGCGACGGGAAAAAGGCTGTGTCAATGCTTGAAGAAATTGAGGACACGCAGGATCCATATATGTTTTTTGGTTTGCTTGTTTCGCAAGCTTTGAAGGATTTTCAATATAAACAGGGAACAAAAGAAAAGAGAGTTCTTTTGGAACTCTCTAAACTCGATTTACAAATGAAGAGTGAATCTTCTATTCAGCCGTTTTCTTTGCTGAAGTCTTTTTTGCTGCAGGTTTCTTTGCTGTAGCTTTCTTTGCTGCTGGAGCTTTTGCTGGTTTTTCAGCTTTAGCGTTTGCAGCTTTTGCGATTTTGACAAGATTTGCTTTGCGGCGTGATGCTGTGTTTTTCTTCATAAGATCTTTTTTAACAGCTTTGTCGTATTCGCTTTGTGCTTTTGAAAGATTTTCTGCAGTTGGGTTTGCTTTGAAAGCTTTAAGAGCAGTCTTGATAGCTTTCTTGATTTCTACATTGTGCTTTGTGCGCTTTTCAGCTTGGCGAGCAGCCTTTTTTGCGGATTTAATAATCGGCATTTAGAATTCCTATTTAGATTTAATTAATAACTTTGAAGTATTATATCTTATTTTGGGAGAAAAGTAAAGACGGAATCTTATCTTCTTGAGATAGGGGCTTTACAAATTAAAAAACTTATGCTAAGGTTAGGGGGTAAATAGGTCAAAAAATAAAAATGCCAAACGAAAATAATCAACAAACAACTCCGCTTGCGGACGATTTGCAAAAAATCGTTCCAAAAGATGTTGATTTGAATTCAGAAATACAAATCAACAAAACAATAGTAAATCAAATAATTGACAGAATTAAAGGTGCCAAAAATATTTTGGTGGCCTTGTCTTCTGATCCATCAGTTGATGAATTGTCAGCCGCTATCGGTTTGTCAATTTATCTCGACAAGATGGGGAAGAAAGCTACTGCAATTTATTCTGGTGCAACTCCAAATGCTCTTGAATTTTTGGAGCCAGGCGATAAGTTTGCAGAGTCTGCAGATATTTTGCAGGATTTCGTAGTTGCTATTAATAAGGAGAAAGCTGACCATGTCCGCTGTACTCCTGATGGTGATTATGTAAAATTCTATATTACTCCGTACAAGGCAAAAGTTGCGGAGGAAGACCTTGAATTCTCTTATGGCGATTATAATGTTGATTTGGTAATCGCTCTTGATGTTGCGAATGGCGTTGACCTCGATTCTGCTTTGCGTGAATACGGTCGTATTATGCACGATGCTGTTGTAATTAATATTACGACTGGTGTTCCTGGTAAGTTAGGTGAAATCGAATGGAGCGAACCTGCTATGAGTTCTGTTTCTGAAATTTCTGCCGGACTTGCCTACTCAATGAATGCTGAATATCCAGTTGAAAAGGACGAAGCAACGGCATTCCTTACTGGTATCGTTGCTGCTACTGATCGTTTCTCTAACGCTCGTACGTCTTCCGCAACAATGTTGATGGCTTCAAAGCTTATGAAATCTGGTGCAAACCAACAGCTTATCGCTAAGAACGTTACTCCAGATGTTGATAACGAGATGTTCATGGGTGCGATGGCTTCAGAAAAACAAGCTGCATCGAAGAATGATGAAGTTACTGAAATTGAAATTGATAATAAAGGCGAAAAGAAGGCCGATGAAACGGTTGATGAGTTGAAGGCTGCGCAAGATACGCTTGCAAACATGGGTGCTGAGGCAATTCAACCTGAGGAGAATATCCTCCAAGTTGATAGCGAGAAGAACAGCGATATTGATGAAGCAGAAGCTGTAATGGCTGCAACTTATACCGATATTCCTGTTGCTACAACTCCAGTTGCTGCTCCAATGTTTAATGGTGATTCAATTGCGTCTGAAAAACCAGCAGAGAAAAAGGAAGAGAAGACTGAAGAAAAAACCGAGAATATTCTTCCTAAGCCTGAGAAGGTAATCGCACCAAGTGCTGATATTGATATGAAAGCACTCACGAATGACGAACCAAATAAATATAGCGATATGATGGAAGAGGCTTTAAAAGAGGATTTGAATCCTGCTTCAAATGCTGCTCCAATCGTCTCAAATGAGGCAGAGGTTGCTGCTCCAGAGATTGATTATGGACTAAATGAAACTGCAGCTCCGGCACCAGTTGCTGAAACACCTGTAGTAGAAGAAACTCCAGTTGCTCCGGAAACTCCAGCTGTTTCAGAAATGCCAGCGGTTCCTGAGACTGTCGCAGTTCCTGAAGTTCCAGCAGAAGCTCCTGCTGCTCCAGTAGCTGAAACTCCAGCCGTCGAAACTCCAGCTGCTCCTGTTGCTGATATCCCAGCACCTGAATTTCCAGTAGCTCCAGCTCCTGAAATTCCTGCAATTGAACCTATCCAACCCGCTGAGCCAGTAACGGCTCCTGAACCAGAATCTTTAGGCTCACAACCAGCAATGCGTGATCAGATTTATGGCCCAGCCACTAATGATCCAGGTGCCTTCCGTATTCCAGGGATGTAGAGGTATTAATTTGGGGTTGTAATTTTACCTCATGAATGATATAATACGTCTCAGTATGGCAATCAAAGTAACTAGAAAAGATCAAGGTGAAGCAAACGAAAACATTATTCGTCGCTTCAATCGTAAGGTTCTTCAAAGCGGAATCATGCCTCTTAAGAAGGAACAAATGCGCTTTTCAAAACCAATTTCAAAGCGCGAACGCCGTCTTAAAGCTATCATCCGTGAACGCCGTAAGGCTGAAAAGACCGAACGCATTAAATTAGGTCTAAAATAATTAAAGATACCTCCTTCTGGGAGGTATTTTGATGTATAATAATTTTAAGATGAAAATATTATTTTTAGGTGTTCCTGGATCTGGAAAATCGACGCAGGGACAGATTATTGCAAAAGAGTATGGTTATGACTGGGTTTCGACTGGTGAGCTTTTGCGCGCTAGTGATGACCCTGAAATTATAGAGATTCTAAAGACTGCAAAACTAGTCGACGATAGTATTGTGATTGAACTTGCTCTCGAGAATATTATGGGTAAGGATAAAGTTATTTTGGATGGTTTTCCGAGAATTTTGTCACAGGCTAAAGCTTTGGTTGCTGCTGATGAGACTCCAGATATGGCTGTCGAAATCATGGTTCCTCTAGATGAACTTTTGGGTCGTATGAAGTTGCGTGGTCGTGATCAGGATTCAGAAGGTATCGTTTATGAACGTGTTCGTATGTACGAAGAAAACCGTGATCAAATCCTTGATTATCTGACCGAACATGGAATGATTTTGAAACGTATCGATGGCGTTGGTACCGTTGAGGAAATTACTGAAAGAATTAAAACTGAACTAAAGGAGGTTCTATGATTTGTTTATTTGGTAAGGCTGGTTCTGGAAAATCTACTCAAGGATATAATATCGCCGAAAAGTTTGGTTGGAAGTGGCTTTCTGTTGGTCAGATTCTAAGAGATTCGGGTAAATTTGATGATATTTTGAAGGTTGGGGGAATTGTTGATAGCGAAGAAACCATTCGTTTAGTAAATGCCGCCATCGAAAAAGCTGAGATGGAAGGCTTTAATATTATTTTCGATCAATATCCTCGTTCGGATCGTCAGGTTGAATGGTTTGTTAATGAACTTAATGACAAGATTGATGGTGTTATTGTTCTTGATGTTTCTGATGAAGAATTGAAAGCTCGCCTTGCAAAACGTGCTAGAGCCGACGATGAGAGTATGGCAACTATCGAACATCGTTTTGCTATTTATGATGAATTTGTTACGAAGGTTACTCCACTTCTTAAAGAACAGAACATTCCAATTATTCCGGTAGATGGAATTGGCACTGTTGAGGAGGTTGAGGAAAGAATCATGCGCGAGATTAAAAAACTCGTTCCTGGTGCAACAGAACAGATTAATGATGTTAATGGTGGGAATATAGAACATAGTTACGGAGAATAAAATGGACACAAAAAAGATTGAAGCAATGCGTGAGGGTGGACATATTTTGGGCGGTATTTTGGCCGACCTAAAAGAATATGTTAAGCCTGGCATGACTGGTACTGAAGTTGATGCTTGGGTTCGTTCCGAGATTGTGAAACGTGGTGCTGGTGTTGCGTATGATATGCTTGATGAAGATTTTCCGGGTGCAATTTGTATTTCCGTGAATGAACAGCTCGTGCATGGCACTCCAAAAGATGAAGTTCTAGAAGAAGGTGATAAGGTTTCCTTCGATTTGGATATCTATTATAAGGGTTATTTCACTGATTCTGCTTTTACAATGATTGTTGGTGGCAAGGGTTCTCCTGCGGTAAAGAAGATGATTTCTGTTACTGAGTCTGCAATGTGGGAGGGGATTGAACAAGTTAAACCGGGTGCACATATTGGTGATATCGGCGCTGCTGTTGAGAAAGTTTTGCGTGCTGGAAAGCTTGGAGTGACTGAAAATTATGTTGGTCACGGAATTGGTAAAGAAATGCATATGTCTCCAGAAGTTCCTAATTATGGACGAAAGGGAACCGGATACGTTTTGAAAGCTGGCGATGTTATTTGTATTGAGCCAATGTCTACACTTGGAAAAGCTGCGAATTTCGTTGATAAAGACGATGGTTGGTCTGTTAAACAAAAAGACGGCTCGATTGGCTGCCATTGCGAACATACCGTTTTGGTAACTGAAGACGGTTATGAAGTTTTGACTTTGCCAAATTAACTTAAGCGTGTTATAATGCGATTATGGATGAAACTAGCCATTTCGCAGTAGGACTTGATGTTGGAACAGAAAATGTTCGTGCTGTTGTCCTTTCTGTTGCGAAAAGCGGAGAACTAGCTGTTGTTGGCTACAACGAAGGTGTTTCTGCTGGCATGCGAAAAGGTGTAGTTGCAAATCTTGCTGGCCCCGCTGGTGCAATTGATAAGATGTTGGGCGAGGTTGAGCATATGTGTGGGCAAGAAGTTAATTCTGCCTATGTTTCAATAAATGGTTCACATGTCTTAACGACAAAAACAGAGGGGATGATTGCTGTTGGAACTATTGATCATGAAATTGATTATAATGATTTAGATCGTGTTGAGGATGTTGCTGTTACTGGTCGTATTCCTGCAAATCGTGAAGTCTTAGACGTCATTCCACTTCAATATGCGATTGATGGTCAAAAGGGAATTAAGGATCCGATTGGTATGTCTGGTACGCGTCTTGAAATGCATGCATGTATTATTTCTGCCCTTGGACCAAATGTTGAGAATTTGAAGAGAGCAACCGAGAACGCGGATGTTACGACTCTCAGGGTTGTTCCTAGCGTTGTAGCAGCGGCAAAAGCTGTTCTTACGGAGCGTCAGAAAGAAAATGGTGTTGCCGTGATTGATTTTGGTGCGACAACAACTTCCGTTGCGATTTATGAAGAAGGCGATTTGCAATATGTGGGTGTTGTCCCGGCCGGTTCAAATAATATAACCAATGATCTTGCAATTGTGCTTGCTATTGAGCCTGATTTTGCTGATGAAATTAAAAACCGTTTTATTTCCGGCGATTTTAGTGGTGAGAAATCAAACATTATTAAGATTACTCGCAATAAAGAAGAACGCGTTTTTGATCGTAAGGAAGTTGAAAGTGTCGTTAAAGCTCGCCTTGATGATATTTTTGGCGAAGTAAGAAAATTACTAAAGACTGCACGCTATGATCAGAGGTTACCAGAGGGTGTTGTGCTCGTTGGTGGTGGCGCTAAGATGCGTGATATTGAGATTTTTGTTAAAAACGCATTGGAGGCATCTGCTAAGATCGGCGTTCCTGCAGGTCTTGGAGGTGTTTCTGCCGATATTACTAAACCTGAGTATGCTGCCGCTATTGGTCTTGCTATGCTTTGTGCCGAAGAGTCAAATGTTCCTACTAAGTCTAAAAAATCGGCTAAGAAGGCAAGCAAAAAGAGTGGCGAATCGTTCTTAAAGAAGATCTTTTCGAAGTTCTAATCTATACTATTGATTTCTTTTTATTTTTTTGTGCTATACTAAGGTAAAGATATTTAAAGCGAGGAAAAAATATGCCTGAAATCAAACCAACTGAGGTGGAGAGCACAGCAAGCATCAAAGTCGTGGGCGTTGGTGGTGCTGGTGGTTCTGCTATTGACCGTATGAAGGAAGTCGGACTTTCTGGAGTCGAATTTGTTGCCGTTAACACTGATGCGCAAGCACTTCATCATTCTGTAGCTGATACAAAAGTTCATATCGGACGTGGCCTAGGTGCCGGTGGTGATCCTGAAAAAGGACGCGAAGCTGCTGATGAAAGCCGTGAAGAAATTGGTAAAGCACTTGATGGTGCCGATATGGTATTTATCACACTTGGTGCTGGTGGTGGTACTGGTTCTGGTGCTGGTCCTGTTGTTGCTGAAGAAGCTCGTAAGAAAGATATTCTTACCGTTGGTGTTGCAACAAAACCATTCACTTTTGAAGGTGCAAAGCGCCGCGACAATGCTGATCTTGCTATCGACAAACTTTCACATCAAGTTGATGCATTGATTACGATCCCTAACGATCGTCTGCTTCAAACAATTGATCCTCGCACTCCTCTTCTTGAAACATTCAAAATCGCTGACGATGTTCTTCGCCAAGGTGTTCAAGGCATTTCAGAACTTATTACTGAACACTCATTGATTAACCTCGACTTTGCCGATGTTAAAGCAATTATGAAAAATGCTGGCTCTGCTCTTATGGGTATTGGCCGTGCTTCTGGCGAAAATCGCGCTGTCTTAGCTGCACAACAAGCAGTTGAATCTCCTCTTATTGAGGTTCGTATTGAAGGTGCTCGTGGCGTCTTGTTCTCAGTTGCTGGTGGCTATGATATGTCTATGTCAGAAATCCAAGAAGCGGCTGAAGTTATTACTGGCTCAGTTTCACCTGACGCAAATATTATCTTTGGTGCTTCAATTCGCCCAGAACTTCAAGATGAAATTATCGTTACTGTTGTTGCGACTGGTTTTGATTCTGATTATCGTCAAGAGGAAACTGCTGTTTCTGAAAAACCTGTTGAATCAGTTGCCGATGATACTCCTGCAGCAGAAGATAAAGATTTTGCAGTAGAAAATAAATCAAACATTTGGGATACGATCAAAGATGAGCCAGCTCCTGAAGCTGCTCCAACTCCAAGTGATGATGAAATGGATGTTCCACCTTCACTTCGTGAGAGATTTCTTGGTAAAAAGAAGAAATAATTAATAATAATCTGGAGGTAATGCGGATGGAACAAAAGTTTCGAATTGGTGATAGTAAAGTTTTGGAAAGCCGCGAGACCGTCGACGGCAAGTTAATTCGTCGTCGACGTGAAACTCCTGATGGACGTCGTTTTACTACGTATGAGCGTATTGAAATGCCGTCATTAATGGTTCAAAAGAGTTCTGGAAATAAGGAAGCTTTTGATCGTGATAAGCTTTTGCTCGCTGTTAAACGTAGCGTCGGCAAGTTTTTGCATTCTGAACTTGAAGTTGAGGATGTAATTAATAAAGTTGTTGATAAGCTTTACGGTAATGGTACGGATATTGTTTCTTCTAAACAGATTGGTCAGACTGTTCTTGATGTATTGGCTGAAATTAATGAGGTTGCATATGTACGCTTTGCGAGTGTTTTTCAGGAATTTAAAACGCTTGATGATTTTGAGGCATTATTAAAAAAGCAAAAAGAGAAAAGGAATCAAAGTGAATAGAGTTATTTGTGTTGTTCGTGATGGGATGGACTATTCAAGAACTGTATTTGATTGGCTGGAAGATTTTAGACGTAAAACTGGTCGCGAGATTGAAGTGATGGATCCGGATACGAATCCTGGGTTTTGTCAGTCGTATGATATTATGGTTTATCCAACAATTATTGTCCTTGATGGACGCGGTGCGGTGTTGGCATCTTGGCGGGGAATAGAATTGCCTCTTATGGATGAGGTAAATTACTATTTTTGTAACTAAAAATATGATATAATATTCAAAAGCGTTTGAGCAGTTATCAGCTGTGAGCTGGCGAAAGAACAGGAAACTAAGTAGAATCGCTCGTGAGTCTGCGTAAAAGAATAAACTAAGTGCTGGCTTCGGCCAGAAATTGGATGGTACCGCTCTGTTAGAGTTCCAATGGAAACATTGGAATTTTTTATTTATAAAAAGAAAGGGAGAAAAATGAAATATAAAGCTGGTGACCGTCGTCGCGCAATCGAATATGAAAATGCGTTGACGAAATGGTGGAAAGATAATAAAACTTTTGAGCAATCTGTTGAGATGCGTCCTGCGCATGATTCTTATGTTTTTTATGATGGACCTCCGTTTATTACTGGTAAACCGCATCATGGTACTTTGCTTTCTTCGATCGTAAAAGATGCCGTTCCTCGTTTTTGGACGATGAATGGAAAACGCGTTGAACGTCGTTGGGGTTGGGATTGCCATGGCCTTCCAGCAGAAAATTTTGTTGAAAAACAGCTTAATATTACCGATCGTCGTGATATTGGAACAAAAATCTCCCTTGAAAACTATATCGTGACTGCTCGCAACTCAATGGTTGCAAACTCTGAAACTTGGCGCTCAACAATTGATCGTGTTGGTCGTTGGGTTGACTTTGATAATTCATATCGTACTATGAATAAAGATTTCATGGAATCTGTTTGGTGGGCCTTTAAAACTCTTTATGAAAAAGGGAAGATTTATGAAGGTCGTAAGGTTTTGATGTATGATACGAAATTTGCAACTCCAGTTTCTAAAGCTGAAGTTACGATGGATAATGATGCGTATCAAGTCGTTACTGATCCTTCTGCATATGTTAAGTTTAAAATGGTTGACGAAGATGCTTATTTCTTAGCATGGACAACAACTCCATGGACTTTGCCGGCAAATATGGCACTCGCAATTAATCCTGAGCTTGATTATGGATATTATGAGGTAGAAGGTGCAACATTTGTTCTTGCTATGGATCGCGCCAAAGTCTTATTCGAAGGTCAAAAACCTGTTAAGGCTGTTCATGGTTCAGCTTTGGTGGGGAAGAAATATGTTCCAGTAATTGAAGTTGCTGATGGATTATTTGACCTAGGTCTTAATGGTGAAGACGGGACTGTTCGTCGTAAAGATACCTACACGGTTCTTCCTGGTGATTTTGTTTCTGCTGACGATGGTACTGGTATCGTACATATCGCACCTGCATATGGTGAAGATGATTACGCATTGGCCCAAAGATTTGAAGTTGATTTTGTTGATTGTCTTGATGAGAATGGCTATTATTTACCAGAAATGCGTACAACATTGAACGATCTTGGTGTTCGCGATACTGATGAGGCTGGTATCCAGGTTTGGAGTGGAAATAAGTTTATTGCCAAAGTCCTTGAAGAAAAGGGAATTATCTGGAAGATTGAATATATTCAACATGAGTATCCATTCAATCCACGCTCGAAAGAACGTATTATTTATCGTGCATTCCCATCATGGTTCTTTGACGTCGATGGTTCAAAATCATTAATGCTTGCTGAAAATGAAAATATTAACTGGTTCCCAGAATATTTGAAGCATGGTCGTTTTGAGAAAAATATTGAAGCTGCTCCAGATTGGAATCTGTCTCGCGATCGTTTCTGGGCGACAGCTATGCCGGTTTGGAAAGGCGACAAGGGAACCGTAAAAGTTGTTGGTTCTTACGATGAATTGTTTGAGCTTTCTGGCGTTCGTCTTGAAGATTATCATCGTCCATGGGTTGATGATATTGAATTTGATATTGATGGCGAACATTTTAAACGTATCGAGAAGGTCTTGGACTGTTGGTTTGAATCTGGCTCGATGCCATTCGCACAACTTCACTATCCATTTGAAAATAAAGAAAAATTTGAGAAGAATTATCCAGCAGATTTCATCGTTGAGTATGTTGGACAGGTTCGCGCATGGTTCTATTATGTCCACTGTGTAAATACTGCATTGTTTGGTCATAATGCATATAAAAATGTTATTACGACTGGTACGTTGGCGGGAAACGATGGACGTAAAATGTCTAAATCTCTTGGTAACTACACCGATCCAAACGAATTGATGGATAAATACTCTGCAGATTCACTACGTTTCTTGTTGCTTTCGTCTCCAGTTCTTGCTGGTGAGGACTTTGCGTTGATCGATAAAGATGTGTCTGATACTGCTCGTAAGCTTTCGATGATCTGGAATGTTTATGATTTCTTCTGTACATATGCTGAGGTTGACGGAATTGATTCTGATGAATTGAAGAAATTTGTGCCAGTTGATCTTAAAAATGATCTTGATAAATGGATTATTTCGCGTTTGTATCAATTGCGTGATGAGATAACGGACGGAATGAATAAATATGATCTTCCTGCAACGTTGTCTGGTGTTTTGCCATTTGTTGATGATTTGTCTAACTGGTTTGTTCGTCGTTCACGTCGTCGTTTCTTTAAATCTGATGACGAGGCAGACAAGATGGAAGCATATGGAACGCTTTACTTCGTAATGGTATATCTAAGTAAAATTTTGGCACCATTTACTCCATTCTTGGCTGAAGAATTGTATCAACAAATGACCAAGACGACCGAATCAGTTCACTTGTTGGACTGGCCAGAAGCTGGCGTGATTGATACTGAAGTACTAGAAGAAATGGCTCGTACGCGCGAAATCATTACTGAAGGTTTGGCACTTCGTATGCAAAAATCTGATACGGAAGAACAAGTTAAAGTTCGTCAGCCACTTGCTGATTTGACTTATGCTGGTGAGAAATTGCCGGAGTTTTATGAGCAAATTATCATGGACGAGGTAAATGTTAAAAAAGTTGTTCAGGGCAATACAATAAAGTTGAACAAAGTTTTGACCCCTGAACTTGCAGAGGAAGGTTTTGTTCGTGAACTAATTCGTTCAGTACAAGCTGCACGTAAGAAAGCCAACCTAACTGTTAGTGATCACATTAAGTTATCAGTTTCATGTGATATTCCAGCAGCCTTTGTTGAAACATTTAAGGCGGAGGTTTTGGCTGATAGTGTCGAAAAGAATGGTAACTATGAATATGATGAGGTTGCCAAAGTGAATGGCGAGAACGTTACTATAACGTTTGAACGCATATAATATAGTAGTTTTAGTACTATATATTATATATAGTGGGGAATTATAGAATATGGGTCTCATTACGGGCCCATATTTTTGATTTATATATAAAAACCGAACATGATTTGGTTGATGGAATGTGTTTTTGGAAAGAAAAATATAATTTTTTTATACAAAATCACCCCTGTTAATTTGACAAAAGTATGTTTTTTAAGCATAACAGGTGTTGACAAAATAGCATAAGTGTGGTAGTATTAAGACAGTTAGCAAATAACATAAAAACTAACAAAACAAAATATTAAAACAACCACTCAAAACACCCGACAAGATGAAAGGAGGATTCGGGAACGGAGAGAAAGGAAAATAAATATAAGATAGACAAAGGAAAATAAATATAATGACATTTGAAGAATATCCAAATGAATCAAGTTACGATTCGAGCAAGAATGAAATAAATGATAGGGCAAAAGAACTACTGGAAAAGCGTAAAAGACATCAACAGACTGGTAAACACGTACTTAGCTTATTGTTCAGATCGTAGGAAAGGGAATACCAATGTAGTAAAAATTAATATTAACCCTTAATAAAAAGAAGGAAAATTACTTATAAGATAGACGCCATAAATTACAGAAAAAACCGAACTAAATGTTCGGTTTTTTCTTGTGCGTTTTTGTTTCTTGGGAAGGAAATTGTAGGGGTTGACTTGAGAATATGTTTATGCTAAGTTTAGAACAGATAAGGTCATAAAAATAAAAAGAAAGGTCTCCACACCATGGATAATTTTGTCCAACCAACTAATAATGACTCTCAGGTTTCTGATGCTCAGATTCCTGCTTCTCAACCAATTATGCAACCCGTTATCGAACCGGTTATGCCACCAGTTGCAGAACCAGTATTTCAACCAGTTGCTGAACCAATGCCTCAGCCTGTAGCTGAGCCAATTATGCAACCTGTTGTTGAGCCGGTCGCTCAGCCTGTTGAACAACCTATTGAACAACCTGTTGTTGAACCAATTGCAGAACCTACGTTTGAGCCGACTACTGAACCGATCGCGGATTATGCTGTTGATCACTCTGTCGAAGAGTCAATCGAGGTAAAAACTGATGAGCCAGAAATGAGCGATGAAGAAGTTCGCGAAGCTCTTGAGGAAATGTCTACTGATGAGGTTCTTGCAATTTTTGCCAATGGCTTATTGGAGGAAAAAGGTTTTACCGATATCGATGATGATACTCGTGCCGCAATGATTGAAGATCTCGTTCAAAGAGAAAACTTCATGGTAAATCAGGCATTGTTTAATGCTCTTCCTGAGAAACAAAAGGCCAAGATTGATGAGATTGCTGGAAAAGAAAATCCAGATGTCGCTGAAGTGGAGGCAGTAATTGCTGAGTCTGGCATTGACGCTGATGCGATTGCTTCAAACGCACTGGAAGATTTTAGAAAACTCTATCTCGCTATTGATGAGGAAAACTTGGAGGCTTAAAAAATGATGGGTACTAGACCTAAAAGTCCTTCGACTCCGCCAGCATCGCCGGTGACTCCTGAAGCGATGAGCCTAGATGATCGTATTAAAAATCTCGAACGTGGTGAGAAGGTTTTGGCGGTTGCTACGAACTTAAGCGCTGATGATATTAAACAAAATGCTATTGGTATTGCGCTTGAATATGCCGGAAAAGATCTTGAAAAAGTTAAGGAAGATAGACAGAAAAAAATTGAAAGTAATAAGATTTTTAATGGCAAGGTAACTAGGGGGGTTGTAAATTTATTTACACATGTTAAAGATGACGTCTTTGTTCTTAAAACTGCAAATAGATATAAAAATCTAGCTATTAAAGCGATCCAAGAAAATAATAGTGTGAATGCTGGCGAGGTTGCTATTTCTGATTTACGTGAAGCAAGAGATAGAAGAGGGGTAACACAAAGTGACCGCGAAATTTTAGCTACTGTCGAAAATAAATACAAGAATGGTAAGAAAGACCATATTGGGGATGCTGCTCTTGAGCGCGCAAAGTTAGCTGTCGAAAACCTTAGTGGCGATATGGATGTTGAATATGTTGAGACTTCTGACGAAACATTAAAACATGATAAAGAGGTTAAGAAAGACCTAAGGGATTACATAATAGATATTGCTAGTCGCGAGAAAGGCTCGACAAAATCACCTTTGGATGATCCTGATACCGATAGAGAAGCGATGGTGACAAAGATGAGGGAGGGTGAAAAAGGTAGAGACGCTAAGGGCGGTATTGTTAAGGATAATTACGACGAGATCATGAAAGATATCCAAGAAAAATTTTCTGGATTGTTTACTAAAGAATTTGAGAATTTTGCCAATAATAGTAAAGATGCAAAAGCTATAGAAGATCATAATAAAGCACTCGAGGCGATTGATGCCTATATAGAAAAAATTGAGTTTAATGAAACTAAAGCTAAAATTGGTCTTGCCGCCAAGGAAGTCTATAATAATTTTGGACAAAAGCTTGCGCTTGAAAATAATCTTGTTCTTGGTGTTGCCGTCACGGCTCTTGGCTCAAGTGTTATGGGTCTTTCTAAGAGTGCTTTTGCAAAAAGTATTTCAAATTCCACAATTGTTTCGAAGGGTGCAAAAATTATCCTTAGCACTGCGGTTGGTACTGCAGCTGGTGCAATAAAAGAGAGAAGGAATCAAAGAAAGAAGAATATTAATGACGCATTGAGTGGTGAGGATGTTGAACGGGCGAAGGCTAGATTTGGCGTTGTGTCGGTCGTAAAAAAGACTGAAGAGATGGCTAAAATTTCGGCGGTTGATGAAAAAAATTACGAAGCCGTAATTGATTTGGTTGCTGACTTGATGGCGAGGAATAAATTCCAGAATGAACAACAAATACAACTGTTAGGTTACGGTAAACGTTCTAAAGAGGGGAAGCTTGAAGAAAATAGTCGTTCAAACATCGAAGAAGAAAAACTCGGGATGTTTAAAGAAATAAGCCGTCTTCGCAAATTGATGAGTGAGTATGAGGAAAAAGAGTACGCAAAACGTAGCACAAGCGTAATGGATTTTGATGATGAACCAAATCATCTTTATGAGAAGATTGAAGAGCGCACTAAGGAGATTGCTAAAGAATTTAAGGCAGTTCGAAAAGAACAAAGAATGGAAGTCATGAAGAGTGCCGCTAAAGCCGGTGCGACTGCATTTGTGGTATCTAGTGTTGCTTCGTATGTTTTTGGTCATAAACAATTGATGGAAGAAATAAATGGTCTGAAAGATGGAAGCCTGAAATGGAACGGATTGAATCTTGTTCCGGTAGAGGTAGATACAGCAATTGAGGATGCGACTGAGAAGGTTGCGGACGTTGCGACAGAAACTACCGTGGGTGAAACTATTGAACCTAAAGAAGTGCCAAGTGGTGCGCGCCTAATCACTGAATACAAAGATGGAAAAACTATTATTGGCTTTGATACGGTTGGTGACGAAAAAATTGATACTCCACTTGACCTTGAAGGACTGAATGGTAGTGATATTGATCTTACTGATGAAGAAACTTTCAAAACAGTTGCTGAGAATCTAAAAAATGAGTATAACATCGAATTGAATCGCGAAGTTGTCACGTCATCACATTATGGTGAAATGAGTATTGCGGACTATCTTGAAAAACAAGATAATGCTGTTGAGACTGGTAATGTTGACTGGGGTAAGAGCGAACTTAGGGCTGTCTTCGGAAAACCAGTCGCTATTTCGGCGGATGGCATGGATCAATATGAGGTTTCCGTCTCTGGCATAAACGGTGGCGAGATTCCGGAAGGCGCAAAATTCTTTGTTGATCTTGATGGAAATGGTCCTGGGGAAGCTTTGGAATTCGAAATTCAAGATGGTAAAGTTGTTCTTCCAGCAGATATTCTTGATACGTCAAAGGTTGGTAATGGTGGCGTAGCTAACTTTATTGGCACGGCACGTGTTGGTAGAGTTGAGGGCGATAGAATGATTTCTTACGCTACGGCAATCGGTAAAAAGGCTACTATGGACAGTACTCTTTCTGCTAGTATCTCAAATGAGGCTTATGCATTTACCGCAACAATGCCAAATAATGTTGGTGGATCTGAAACTATTTCTCAATTTGCTTTGAATAGTTCAAACGAAAACATCAATATGAGTGAAATCTTTAATGGCGTTGAAGTCGATGGTGATGATCGTTTGCCAGCAATGTTTGAGGTTGATAATACTCGAAGTTTCTCATTGGTAGGATCAAATTTGACAGATGGATCTTCTGAAACATTGACCTTTAATGATTATGAGTTTAGTGGTGGTTATGATGAAAGATACGATGCATTCTTAAATAAGCCATTCTTTGAAGGTAAAAACTATCTTGGTACGCCAATGGAGTGGGATGCAAATGGTGATGGCATAATGGATGCGTCGGAACAATTAAGTTATTTCAAACAAATGATTGTTCGTACTGGAACAAACCCATACATGCTTGGTCAAAATGCTTCAAACTATGGAATTTTGGAGCCAGACACTCTTAGAGGGATCGGCATTGATGAGGACTTGCTCAGACGGTGGGGAATTGAAGATGGCGTAATTAATTCTGAGGAAGATTTGAACATTTTCCTCGAACAAATAAAATTGCCAGAAAATGGCAAGTATTGGGATAATGTTGTTAATGCGACAATCGACAAGATGGAACATGATCTTGATGGTGGTGGTTTCCGTGTTGAGACGATTACAAATCGTGTTTCAACTTACGCAAACAGCAATAACGACTTTGATACCACACGCGCATCGACAACTCGCGTAGCATTATATCCATATCATTATGATGAAAATGGCGATATTGAATATGTTGGTAATGAAGGTTGGTGGTGTCGTAAGTATGGCGCTGAAGGCGGAAAAGTTGGCGATATGCCTCTTTGTGAACAAAAATGTATTAAGCGTATCGTAAAACATCGTGCTCCGAAACCAGTAACTTCTGATGAATCGGAGAATGTTGGAACTGGTGATGAAGGAACCGGTGATGAAGGAACTGGCAATGAAGGAACCGGCGATGAAGGAACTGGCAATGAAGGAACGGGCATCGAAGCTACCGCTGGTGATGAAGGTGGTGGTTCTGAACCAGTAGAGGGAAATACTCCAAAGAATCCTGAAGCAATCCATGAGAATATGGGCGTTGGTGATGAAAGCACTAACGACTTGGATCAGCGCGGCGTCGATGAGACTCCGATCACTGAAGCTCCTGTATTTGCGGAGAATAATAATATAGTTCCCGAAGATGCAGCTCCTGAACAAGCAGCTGCTGATGCAGCCGAACAGGCAGCTGGAACAACTCCGGACTTGACGAATTCTGAAGCGATTGATGGCTATAGAGAGTTCACTGCTAACTCATAGATAAGATTTGTTGACATAATCAATGGTTATGCTAATCTAAAAATAGAAAGGTTCATATAAAAAATACTCTATGAAAAATTATCTCATTGAAGATTCACTACTGGGTGGATTTGTGGATCAAATATTAAACCTCGATGAGTTCATGAAATATGGTTCGGAAAGATACGGGCTTAGGGATTGGGCGATGGAGGTTTTGGATAAAAATATCGGTATTGCGATTTTTGGTCGCTTAACCGAAGATCAAAGAAATGAGTTTTTGGAGATGACAAAGAACGATTCTTCGGAAGAGGATTATAGAGGCTTTTTCGCAAAAACTGGATTGAACCTAGAAGAAATTATGAAAGATGAGATGATGGATCTAAAAAATCAAATCATAGAAAGGCTCGAGGCATAGAATGAAAGGACCGGAAAGTTATTTTGTATTTCCTGATGATGAGGAAGAGGTAATAACACCAGAGGCCGCCGAAGTAGATGCCGATACCGCTGAGGTAGATGCCGATACCGCTGAAGTTGAGGCGAAACGCGAGGCGTATGCTAAGGCTGGTGAAAAAGTTTTGACCGCTGTTGAAACAATGGAATCAATTGCTTCAGCAATCGAATCGGCTAAGAAAACTATTTGTAAAAAGATGTTTACGGGTATTGCTGTTGTTGCGGCTTTTACGGTTGCTACTTCTGTTGCTGTTGGCTATCAAACTGGGAAGAAAGCCGCGCAGCGTGAAATGGCAAAGATGGAAGCTGAAACTGATGTTGATGTTGATGCTGATATTGAAGAAGAGCTGGTTGGCTATGGTATTGCATCGTCGACAACCTCTACTAGTGCGGAAAATAATGTAGAAACCGTTACGCGGCCTGATAATGCAGAAAGAATTTGGACTAGTGGTAGATGGGCTGGAGAATCTAGCAATGGTACCAAATATGATTATGAAGCTGCGGGCTTTATTGATAATGATGAAGATGGATATTCATTATCGACTTATGAATGGCATGATGATAAAGGTAACAACTATTATGATTATGGCTATTCGGTCGATTCAAACTGTACTCAAACCGAATGGGGCAACATGTTCGAGTTTCAGGTAAATAATAACCCTTCAATTTTGGGTCGCGTTGCGAGTGAAGTTTTGTCCGACGATGAGATTGCATCAGTTATTAATGACTACAACTCAAAAGATGATAATCGCGGAAATGATATTTCGATTGATTTTAAGAAAGATGTTGGCGGTCAACTAGATGCAGCTTTGCGTTCAGCTGCTAAAGGCGATGCAAAGGAGCTTCAATCTAGACTCAAGGAAGCTATTAATGACGAGGGGGTTGAAGAATTCGAACACGTTCATTATGAAGACTTTGATGCTTCAACGTCCGTTCTTCAAACCAAAGGCAAAGAAGCAACATTTGATGATGTTCGTGAAAAAATGGTTGATCATTACTACGATGTATTTGATGGCGTAAAGGTTACATTCGAGAATGGACAAACTGTTTTGTTTGGACGTTGTGGCGCGGCTCAAGTTGTTGTTGAGAAGCAGGTGAAAACTAGTACAGCTGTCAAAAGTAATAAAGTAACCGAAAAAACAACAAAACTCACTAAAACTGGCCAAGAGGGGAATGGCTCTGAAGTTAGTGAAGGAGTCGAGGGGGGTGGATCTGAAACCTCTGAAGGCTCTGAGGGTGGCGGATCTGAAGGCGCGGAAGGAAATGTCGCTAAAGATCCTAACGCGATTCATGACAACATGGGAGTTGGTGACGAAAGTGACAATAAACTCGAAAAATCTGGTCCTGGTGAACAGACGGATGCTCCAACATTTGGCGAAACTCCACCTTCATCTGGTAATAGCGATGATCAAAAGAATGCTGACGAAAAAGAAAAAGAGCAGGGGAAAACTCCTGATAAATCTGATGAAGAAGCGGCAGACGATTGGCGTAGCTTTTTAAACAATAATAAATAAAAAGAAAGGAGCAAAAATGAAGGGATTAAAGAAAAAATATATTGCAGCAATTGCGATGGTTGCCATCTCGCCAGTTACTAGCGTAATGGCGTGGGGTCCAGAACGTCCTACCTATACTATGGAGAAACCGGCATCGGCTGCAACGTTTAACTCTATTACTGATAACCCAGAACTTGGCGATGAACGTAATTTCGTTAGAATCGCTGAAAAAGGTGCTAGCGGTGTCTTTGGTGATGAGATTACAATTGAACCTGGTAAAGAATATGAAGTTTATATCGGCTATCATAATGATGCTGCAACAAATACTAATGATACCGGTGTTGGTATTGCTCAACAAGTACGTCTTGCCTCAACATTTCCAGCAACCGTAAAAAGTGGCGACAGAGTTACTGTTGCTGCAGTTATTTCCGCTTCAAATACTAACCCAAAGAAGGTTTGGGATGAGGCTTACATGACAGCAGCAAAAGATGTTAAGTTGTCATATGTCTCTGGTTCAGCAAAAATTTATAACGGCTGGGCAATTAATGGTAGCGTTCTTCCTTCAAGCTTGTTTACTGAAGAAGGAACATATCTTGGCGTTGGTAAACTTGATGGTATAGTCTATGGCTGTGCTGAATATTCTGGCCATGTTATTTATACAATTAAAGCTGATGGTGAAGAAGTTCCTGAAGTTCCTGAAGTTCCAGCAGAACTTCCACATACTGGCCCTGCAGAAATCGCAATGGCTATAGCTATTGTTCTCGGTATTTGTGGTGGTAGTTTCTATCTCTATCGTTCAAAGAAGGCTTTGCAAAAAGCAACAGATTCTATTAATGGTGGTAATATCGATCCAAAAGATCTAGATGATGAATCTGAGAAGGATGAAAAATAAAGTCTTAACACTAGTTGAGGGGCGCAAGGTCAATTATCGTACGGTAAACGACATGCGCGAGCAGACAGCGAAAACCGGGTGGGGGTTTTCGCATGTCGAATCAATTGATCGCGAAAAGGTTGATAAATGTAATCTTCGTGATTGTTTTTCTGATTATGTAATTTGGCGCGATTTGAACGGTGAACTTTTGCCCGTTGAAACTGCGCGCATTTTTTCGTGGTTGGATAAAAATAATATTATAACCATGAATACTCATATGGTAGGTGGGAGAGCATATTCTTCTGATAAATATTACCAACATGGTTTGTTTGGTATGGATGCAGAGCTGCGTAATAATACAGCGCTTGTTTATAATGTTAAGAATAAAGAAGATGTTAAAAGGCTTGTCCGTGATGGTTTTTTGACATATCCTTTGGTCTTAAAAGAGCGTTATGGTACGTCTGGCAAGGGAATTGTATTAATTCCTAATGAGGCTCGTTTGGATGTCGTAGAAGGCTCCTGGAACGCGATTATGGCTATGCCATATATTGTTGCTGATTATGATTGGCGCGTCTTTGTGGTGGGTGGTGTTGCGGTTGGCGCGATGCGCAAGCAACTTGATCACGAAAGGCCTGGAGATTTTGTCGCTAAGTCTGCTGGTGTTAAGGAAAAAGTTCGCGAAGAAGATCCTGAGGTTTTGCGCGAAATAACGCGAATTGCTTGTCGAATGGCTTCGGTCGGTGGTTTGGAATATGCTGGTTGTGATATTATTCGCAGTAAAAACTCTGGACGTTTTTATGTTCTCGAAACAAATAACTCTGCTGGGTGGCAGAATCGTTTTAATGAGGTGACTGGTCTTAATATGGGACAAATTTTGCTTGAATGGTTCGAGGACGTGTCTATTGCGCGTGAAGGCGACTTTTATAATGGCGTTAAGACATATTGTTTAAATCGTATAAAATATTTATACAGCGATAACAGGGAAAAATTTGAAAAAATTATGTCATGGAGCGATAAGACTAAGCAGACTTCTGGTGATGATTTGGATGCAAAATTGCAAAATAAATACTATGAAATTTTGCATGGCGGCGATGTTCTTAGTGCTAAAGAGTTAATTGAAGAAGTCGAACGTCGACCGTTGTCGTGGGCGGGAAGTTTTTTGGGCGATCCTATTCATGGTCATGATGCTATCTTTGAAGATAGATGTATTCCGACAGCTTACTACTTGGCAATTCGGGAAAAGTATGATAAAATACGTAAAGTTAATTAAAGGAATAATATGAAGAAAGCAGTTATCCTCGTTGGCGGTAAACAATATATCGTCGAAGAGAAAGAGACCCTTAGGGTGGACCTCCTCCCTGAAGGCACTAAAGAGCTCACAACTGACGCTTTACTTCTTATCGATGGCGATACGACTACTGTCGGCACCCCAACCGTTAAGGATGTTAAGGTTACAGCTAAAGTTGTTGAACCAAAAGTTGCAGGTGAAAAAGTTCGCGTTATCCGCTACCACTCAAAGAAGCGTGTTCATACCGAAACTGGTCACCGCCAAAAGTATTCTGAAATTCAGATTACAAAAATCGCTTAATAAAAATAAGCCCTTTCACGGGGCTTATTTTTTATGCTATAATATAAGCATTATGGTGAAGGTAATATGTGTTACAAATCAAAAAGGTGGTGTTGGCAAGACGACGACTGCTGTTAATTTGGCGTATTATCTTGCCAAGGATAAATTCAGAACTTTGTTGGTAGATTTTGATCCTCAGGGAAATGCTACTTCTGGACTCGGAATTGAGAAAAACGAAGAACTTGGTGCGACCATGACTGATGTTGTGCTTGGCAATGCTGATATGGAATCCGCGATTCGTCCAACCAAATATAAATTCTTTGATTTGGCTCCTGTTACACCTGAACTTGCGAATGCTGAAGTTGAGATGGTGAATATGCAACGAAAATTCGTGCGTCTTCGCGATGCAATTCGCAAAGTTTCCGACAACTATGATTATGTAATTATTGATTTACCACCTTCACTTTCGCTTTTGACTGTGAATGGAATGATTGCGTCAGATTATTTGTTGCTTCCAGTTCAAACCGAATTTTATGCGCTTGAAGGTGTTGCTCAGCTTCTTGAAAGCATGAAACTCGTTATGAAACAGGCAAATCCAAAATTGCAACTTCTCGGCGTTGTTGCAACGATGTATGATAAGCGTACTTCTTTGTCTGCTCAGGTATATGAAGAAATTAAAAAGTATTTCAAAAATCTCGTGTTTAAGACTACAATTCCTCGCAACGTTCGTGTTGCTGAAGCTCCAAGTCATGGCGTTCCAGTAGGGGATTATGATAGATTTTCAAAAGGCGCTAAAGCTTATCGTGATTTTACAAAAGAATTGGAGGAGAGAACTAAATGAAAAGTGGTTTAGGACGTGGATTTGATAGTTTAATTCCAACCGAACTTTTTGACGAAGAGTTCGACTTGACTGCTAATGAAGATAAAGCTGGTAGTGAACTTAAAGAGGTTTCTGTAGATGAAATAATCCGTGATGAGGAACAGCCTCGTAAAGAATTTAACAAAGAAGCTATTGAAGCTCTTTCTGCTTCGATTAAAGAACATGGTGTTTTGCAGCCAATTGTTGTTACTCGAGAAGATGGTAAATATAAGATCGTTGCCGGTGAACGTCGCTGGCGTGCATCAAAATTAGCAGGATTAAAGAAAGTTCCTGTAATTATTCGCAGCCTTGATTTGCAAAACCGTTTGGAACTTTCAATTATCGAAAATGCACAACGTGAAGATTTGAACGCTATTGAACTTGCAACTGCATATGCAAAGTTGAAAGCGCAATTTAATCTAACCGCAAAAGAAATTGCGACCCGTGTTGGTAAGAGCGAATCTTCGGTCTTTAATACGATGAGACTTTTGAATTTTTCCGATGAAATTAAGCAGACAATCGTAAAAGAAAAATTGTCTGAAGGTGTTATGCGTCCACTTGTTACTGCCGATCCAGCTATTGTTGATAAAATTTTACCTAAAATTATTGATGAAGGATGGACTGCTCGTAAGGTTGAACGTTATGTTGCTGATAATAAAAAGAAAAGCTCATCGAGCTTGGTTAAAAAAGATTTATATCATAAAGAAGAAGATAGTCTTTCTGCTAAATACGGCGTTAGTGCAAAAATTTCGGGTCGTAGTTTGACTTTTAAGTGTAAAAGCGAAAAAGAACTCAAAGAATTGATTTCAAAACTTTCTTAGTGCTATAATTTTCTTATGGATAAGAAGCATGATCCAGAGAGAATTTCTCGAGCTGTTGAAATTGCTAAAAAGGCTCACGAAGGCCAATTTCGCAGGACTGGGGAAAAATATATCGTACATCCTATGGCTGTTAAGAAAATTCTTGAAGAATGGCATATGGATGAGGATACGATTATTGCTGGCATCCTTCATGATACCGTTGAAGATACGGAGCTTACACTTGATGATGTTCGTAAAGAGTTTGGTGAATCTGTAGCCTTTTTGGTGGATGGGGTTACTAAACTTTCCACTGCGCGTAATGGCATGCGCGATATTGATACGTATTTGCCTGAAACAAAAGATAATTTTTTGCGTTTAATGATTGCGCTTGGCGCAGATATTCGTGTCCTGATTATTAAATTGGCTGATAGGCTACATAATTTAAGGACTTTGTCAGCTTTGCCGCCTGAGAAACAGAAAAAGATTGCAAAAGAAACTTTGGAAGTTTTTGCTCCTCTTGCAGACCGTTTGAATATGGGTTTGCTTCGTGTTGAGCTGGCTGATTTGTCGTTTAAATATGTTGACCCTCGACGTTATGACGAGCTCAAAGAATTGCTTGATAAACATAATCGTTCGGCGAGAAATAGTCTTAAGAAAATCGAAGAAGAAATTTCTTTGGCAATGAAGAAAGAGAAGATCAAATTTGAATTGTCTGGGCGTGTTAAATCTATCTATTCGTTACATAAGAAGATGGCAAAACATGATCAGAACATAAACGAGATTTATGATTTGATTGCGCTTCGTATTATTGTTGAGGATATAACGGATTGTTATTTGGTCCTAGGGTTGATTCATTCTCTTTATATGCCAATGGATGGTAGGATTAAGGATTATATTGCGATGCCAAAGCAAAACGGTTATCAGTCAATTCATACGACCGTAATTACTTCTGATAAACGTATTGTTGAATTCCAAATTCGTACAAAAGAAATGCACGAATATGCTGAACATGGTCTTGCGGCAAGTTTTTATTATAATGAGCAAAAACTAACAGAGAACTATAAGGCAGGTAAGATTCAACATTTGCCAACTAATCTTTTATGGATTACGGAACTTCAGACTGCGGCAGCCCAACTAAAAGAGGGAAAGAAGATTAATCTTGATAAGCTAAAACTTAATTTGTTTGCGGATAAAATTTTTGTTTATACTCCGAAAGGCGACATCGTTGATTTGCCGAAGGGTTCGATGCCACTCGATTTTGCATATCGTTTACATTCTGAAATTGGTGATCACGTAGTTGGCGTGAAGATTAACGGAAAAATGTCAAACCTGAATAAAAAATTAGAACAGGGTGATATTGTTGAGATTCTGACCTCTAAAAATCAGACACCTAAGAGTTCTTGGTTTAGTAAAATTTTTACATCACATGCTAGACAAAAACTTGCTCATCGCCTAAATCAGGATGGTAAGAGCATTGATGCGATTCCAGAAAAACGTCATCGTAAAAAATAATTTGCAATAAAAAATGGAGCCGATGGCAGGGCTTGAACCTGTGACCTGCTCGTTACGAATGAGCTGCTCTACCAACTGAGCTACATCGGCACCTGGTGCCATTATAGCACATTTTTAAAGAGTGTTGTATAATGGTTAAAAGGAGTTTTTGATGAACGAAAAGGTGGAAATCATAAAGAAAACAACTATTAAGAAAGGTCCAGCGAATCTTAAGAAAACTGCGTGGACTTCTGTATTTGAATCTGTAATCACAATCATTCTTGGTATTTTGTTGATTGCACTTTCTGGTACGATTGTTCGCGTTATCGCTTATGCGGCAGGATCATTCTTGGTTATTAAAGGTCTTTATCAAATTATTAATTATTTAATTGTAAAAGGTCAAAATAACTTTTTTAATAATGACCTTTTGTGGGGAATTATTACTCTCTTGCTTGGCGTCGTCATCTTTGTGATGGGCTCTGATATTGAGAATGTCTTCCGTGTCATTATGGGTGTTTGGATTATTTATGAAGGTCTTGTTCGCATGAATAATGCTATTAAAATGAATTCGATTGGCGTTGCTTCTTGGCGTTATATGCTTTTAATGTCAATTGTTATGTTGGTTCTCGGTATTTTTGTAGTGTTTACTAGTGGTGCTGTATTTGCATTGATTGGTTGGTTGATGGTTATTAGTGGTTTGATTAGTATCTTCTCTGACATTATGTTTATGCAAAATTTTGAGAAAATTTCTTCACATATTAACGGTTCTGAAAAATAAATTATTGTATGAAAGAGCTTAAGAAAAACATTGTTGATATTTATCGTGAGGATAGAGGTATCCTTATTATGATGATATTAGTTTTTATCTTTTCGTTGGTATTTTTCATCTTTTCATGCACAAGATTAAATACGACGAGTGCAATTGTTAAGATTGGGTATGGCGATATTGGTGGATATCGTGATGGAGCTTGGAATGGTTTACTAACTTTTCCTGTTCTTGCTTTCATTTTTGGAATTTTACATAATTTATTGGCGATTCGTATTTATGGGAAACGTGGCGTCGGAATGACAAAGTTTTTCTTGGCTACAACTATAATGTTAATTTTTAGTGCATTACTAGTTTTAGTTAGACTTTCAAGTGAGGTTTAGAAAATGAGAAGGAATATTGAACTGCCACAAGGGAAGCGCGAGAAATTTTATCGTTTTCTCGAGATAATTCCGGGCGTTGTTTCATATACTGCTATCATTTTGCTTTTTGTTCTCTCTATTATTGATCCAATTTTGGGTGCGGCATATTTATTTATCGTGATTGCTTCAACTCTCGTGAAGGCTGTTGGTGTCGCGTTTAGGACAATTCAAGGTTTTAACGTAATGCGTAATGCTGAATCTGTTGATTGGCGTAAACGTATGGAAGACTTATCAAATCCTCATGAAGCATTTGAACGCTTGCACGATAAAGATAGCAAAGAGTATAATTTTGATTTTCACGTTGCAAACTTAAAAAATTTGGCATTGAATGGGAAAAATTATCCAAAGCCTGATGAAGTTGTTCATGCGGTTATTATGACTGCGTATAATGAGGGGCTTGATACATTGCGTCCATCTATTAAGGCTGTACAAAAAACTTCATTCCCGAATGAAAAAATTATTTTTGTGATGGCTTATGAGGAGAGGGGTGGGGAAGCGATGGAACAAAATGTTTTGACATTGAAGAAAGAATTTGATGGCGTGTTTAAAGATTTTATTCTATCCAAACACCCTGCAAATTTACCGAATGAAGTTGTTGGTAAAGGGCCAAATCTTACGTATGCTGGTGCGATTTTAAGTGAATATGTTGAGAAGAAACATATTCCAATTGAAAACGTGATTGTTACGTCTCTTGATAGTGATAACAAGATGGCGAAGGGTTATCTTGATTGTGTTGCATATGAATTTATTGTTCACCCAAATCGTCAGAGAATGAGCTATCAGCCGGTTTCGTTGTTTATGAATAATATTTGGGATGCACCTGCACCAACGCGTGTGATTGCTGTTTCAAATTCATTCTTCAATGTTATTTCGACAATGCGCCCACATGCTTTGCGCAACTTCGCATCTCATTCGCAACCTCTTGAAGCGCTCAAGGCAATGAATTATTGGAGCAAGCGTACGATTGTTGAGGATGGGCATCAATATTGGCGTAGCTTGTTCTTCTTTGAAGGGGATTATTCTGTGTTGCCTATTCGCGTGCCGATTTATCAGGACGCAGTGCTTGATGAAAGTCTTGGTAAAACTATTAAGGCGCAGTTTGTTCAGGTTAGAAGATGGTATTATGGCGCTAGTGATATTGCATATGTTGGATCGCGTTTGTTCTCGAAGGAAAAACGCGGCGGCATGGCTTTTTGGCCACTTTTTGCAAAGTTTTGGCGTCTCTTTGATGGGCATATAACTCTTGCAATGATGGCGCCGATTGTGGCGTTTGGCGGTTGGATCCCGTTGATTATTAATATGTCTTCCAGAACAATGATTGTTCATAGTTTACCTGCGGTGGTTAGTGTCGTTCAAACAATTGCGTCAATTGGTCTTTTAATTACTGTTTTGGTTTCTCTTAGAATGTTGCCACGTCGCCCTGAAAAATATAAAAAGGGAAAAGGTATTTTTATGGTTTTGCAATGGATCTTGATGCCAATTACGTCGATTCTGTATCAGAGTATTGCGGCGTTCTATGCGCAGACAAGATTGATGCTTGGAAAATATATGGAAAAATTTGACGTTACGAAGAAGGTCGTAAAGAAATAGTTCTGCGGTTTTATCGCTTTATGGCTTTCCATTAAAATTGCAAAAGCTGGCGCTTTTGATTTTGTGCTGGCGGATAAGTTTTGAAATATGGTAAGCCATAGCTCTAAAAGCCTGCGGCTTTATCACATATGGCTTTCCATTAAAATTGCAAAAGCTGGCGCTTTTGATTTTGTGCTGGCGCACAAAAATAAGACAACTGGCGTTGTCTTCAATTTTAATGGTGGGTCGTGAGGGGCTCGAACCCCCGACCTTCTCGGTGTAAACGAGACGCTCTAGCCAACTGAGCTAACGCCCCATTGATTTCATTATATCATAAATGTGTATTTTGAGGTATAATTATATCTATATATTTTAAAAAGAAAGGATAAAGCATGCAGGAAAATGCAGAATTAGAAAAAATGCGTCATACCCTCAGCCATGTGATGGCTGCTGCGGTGAAGGAACTTTATCCTACTACAACATTTGGTGTTGGCCCTGCCATTGATAATGGTTTCTATTATGATATTGATTTTGGCGATACCAAAGTTTCTGATGCTGATTTGGCTAAGATTGAGAAGAAGATGCGTGGCATTATTGCTCAAGGATGCAAAATGGTTTCTCGCGTTGAATCTCGTGCTGATGCTCTTGCTTGGGCAGAGAAGAATGGACAAAAGTATAAGGTTGAGCTAATCAACGATCTTCCTGAAGATGAAACAATTTCTTTCTATGATATGGTTACTCCAAACGGAAAAGTTTTGTTCGAAGATCTTTGTAGGGGTCCTCATGTTGAAACTATGAAAGAAATCGGTGCCTTTAAATTGACTCGCGTTGCGGGTGCTTATTGGCGCGGTGATGAAAAGCGTGAAATGCTTACACGTATTTATGGTATTGCTTTTGCAACCCAAGAAGAATTGGATGAGTATGTTAGGAAACAAGAAGAAGCAAAAGCTCGTGACCACCGTAAACTTGGTCGTGATCTTGATTTGTTCTGTTTTTCAGATTTAGTTGGTGCTGGTTTGCCACTCTTTACTCCTCGTGGTACCGTTCTTCGTGAAACGCTTGGTGGTTATTCTTTGAGTCTTCGTGCAGCTAAAGGTTTTGAAAAAGTTTGGACACCGCATATTACAAAGATTGATTTGTATAAAACATCTGGTCATTATGCTAAATTTGGTGAAGGCTTTGCTGTCGAGGGTCAAATTTCTAAGGATCGCTTTATGATGAAGCCAATGAACTGCCCTCATCATGCGCAAATTTTTGCTTCACGTCCTCGTACGTATAAAGAGATACCTGTTCGTTATATGGAATGTACAACGGATTATCGTGATGAAAAGACTGGTGAGCTTGGTGGTTTGAACCGTGTTCGTTCTTTGACTCAAGATGATTCACACGTATTTTGTCGTTCTGAACAAATTAAGGATGAAGTTGCAAGTCTAGTTTTGATTATTAAAGAACTCTATACTACTGTTGGAATGGCAAATCTTCGCGTTCGTCTTTCTTATCGTGACGATTCAGATTCATATCTTGGCGACATTAAACTCTGGGAATCTGCTCAAAGACAGATTAAGGAGCTTGCTATTGAAAATAACTTGGACTATTTTGAACAAGAAGGTGAAGCTGCTTTCTATGGTCCAAAGCTAGACTTTATGGCAGAGGATGCGATTGGCCGTGAACATCAAGTTGCAACAATCCAACTTGATTTCGTTCAGCCAGAACGCTTTAATCTTGAATTCACAAACGAGAAGGGCGAAAAAGAACGTCCTGTTATGGTCCACCACGCAACGCTTGGCTCAATCGAACGATTTATGTCTGTATTTATCGAACACACTGGTGGCTGGTTCCCATTCTGGTGTGCGCCTGAACAGGTTCGTGTTTTGACGGTTAATGATACTGTTTCTGATTATGTGAACGAAGTAAAAGGAATCTTGAATGAGGTCATTTTGGATTATCCTTTGAAACATAACGAGCTTCGCTTTAAGACTGATGAGTCTGATGAATCATTGGGTAAGAAGATTCGTCGTGCAACTGAAATGAAAATCCCAGCTCTTCTCATTGTTGGTCCAAAAGACATGGAAGATAGAGTTGTTAGTGTGCGTTTGAAAGACAAGGAGGAAAAAGTGGAGTTGGAGAAGCTTGATGAATACCTCCGAAACCTCAAATAGATACGAAGGAAAAGTAATAGTCATCCTTGGCCCAACAGGGTCAGGGAAGACTGGTGTTTCAGTAAAAATCGCTAAGGCAATTGGCGGCGAGATTATTTCTGCTGATTCGCGTGCGATTTATAGGGAAATGAATATTGGTACAGCAAAGCCATCTTTGGAAGAACAAGATGGTGTGCCTCATTTTGGTCTTGACTTGGTTGATCCTGGCGAACGCTTTACTGTTGCTGATTGGAAGCAATATGCTGAAGAAAAGATTGAAGAGATTCGTAGGCGCGGTCATGTTCCGATGATTGTGGGTGGCACCGGTCTTTATATTGACTCGCTCGTTTATAATTATCAATTTGGCGAAGAAAATAAAAATGGCGCACCGGATCGTAATGAGATATGTTCAAATTATTTACTCATTGGAGTAAAGTGGCCAACTGAGGAGCTTCGTGAAAGGATAACTCTTAGAATTGAACAAATGTTTTGTCCAGATCTGTATACAGAAACAGAGAATTTGGTTCATAAATACGGTTGGGAATCTCAGGCAATGAAGAGTAATATTTATCAGTTTGTATGGCGATATTTGCAAAAGGAAATTGATATCGAAAAAGCAAAAGAACTTTCCGTGTTCGACGATTGGCATCTTGCTAAGCGTCAGCTTACTTGGTTTAAACGGACTCCGGAAATTTTATGGCTTGAACTTGAAAAAATTTATCCATACGTGATAAAATATATACAAGATGAGCAAGGAAAATAACACACCAGTAGAAAAATTATTCGGTTCAAAAACCCGTGCTAAACTACTGAGATTATTCTTTGAAAATCCAGGTAAATCTTTTTATGTCCGCGAAATGACTCGTGTGATTGAAGAACAAATTAATTCTGTCCGCCGCGAACTTCTGAACCTAGAAAGTATTGGCGTTATTAAAAATGAGACTTTTGATAATAAAGTTTATTATTCTGCGAACAATAAACATCCTTTTTATCATGCAATGACAGAGATTTTTTCTAAAAAAGTTGACATTAAACGTGATAATGATATTAAAGAATCTACGTGGGAAGAATATATAAGGCCTGTAAAAAATTATATCAAGGGTCTTGTTGTGACGAATCGTCTTCCTGGACAAGATGGACTTGATCTTTTAATTATTGGCGATGATAAAACGAAAAAACTAACAAGGTGGGCTGAGGTTGTCGAGAAAAAACAAGGCAAACCTCTTAATTATGCAATTATTTCCGCTGATGATTTTGTTTATCGCAAGAGTGTTCATGATCGTTTCGTTTTAGATGCTCTAGAGATGGAAATCACCGAAATAATCGATCCAGATGGAATAATAAAATAAAGGAGAACCCATGTTCGATATTGAAAGCCGAAACCAAGACGAAATTACTATTTCAACAAAAAAGACTGTAATTACTTTTAATGTTTTAAATGCAGTTGTTGATGCTGGTTTGGAAGTTGGTAAAATTACTGGTCCTGGTGAATTTGAGATTGGTGATGCTACCATCCGTGGTATTGCAACTGAGAGTGGCAAAACTATCTACGATGTAGAAGTTGGCGGCGTACATGTTGGCATTATTGGCGGTATTGAGGAAGGCCTCGATGATCTTGGTGTATCTGATATTCTTTGTACTTCATCTGTTCGTGCAATTCGTGAAATTGAACCAAAACTTGTTGTTTCTATGGGTAATGTTGATGGTATGGTCACAGATCTTAAGATCACTGCTCGTACTGAGAAGAAACTCAAAGTTAAAAACCTTGAATCGCTACCAACCGTAAGAGAAGTTGTAGTCTTAAATTAAAATGGATATAGTGGGCATCATTATTACTTTTGGGATGGTTTTAGTCTCGTTGATTTTGCACGAGCTATCCCATGGCGTTATGGCATATTGGCTTGGTGATACGACCGCAAAAGAAGATGGTCGTTTGACATTGAATCCTGTTAAGCATTTGGATCCTTATATGTCTATTTTGTTGCCGATGATGCTATATATTATGAATGCGCCTGTGATGGGTGCTGCAAAGCCGGTTCCAATTGATACGCGCAATCTAAAATGGCGCGAGTGGGGAATGGCGTTAGTTGCAGTGGCTGGTCCGTTAATGAATTTAATATTGGCTTTTCTTGGATTTTTAGTCTTTCGTTTTGGTGATCTTGGGATTTCTGAATATGCTTTCCAATTCATGTCGGTTAATTTGAGCTTTATGATTTTTAATTTATTGCCAATTCCGCCACTTGATGGATCGAGGGTTTTGTATGCTATTGCCCCAGATGGTGTGCGTGGATTTTTGAATACGATTGAAACTACTGGTCTTTTGATTGTGTATGCAATTATATTTCTCGCTGGAAACTTTTTCTCAAACTATATGTTTTGGGGAATGAATGGTGTTTTCCAATTTTTTGTAAGCGTTACTGGCGGTTAGTGTTATAATAAAAGTAGTCCTGCCGGCAACATGATTTTTCCTGAATAATCATGTTCTAGGGATTTCGTGGTGAGCTTCCGTGGAAGTCTCGCATAAGATTTTACCCACCTTGTATTTAATACGGGGAAAAACAGGTCGGCAGGATTTTAGGATAATAAACGGTGGGAAAATGAAACAACGTATTCGCGTAGTTGGAATAATTCGAAATGAAGACGGGGTTCTTGTCTTCAAAAAACGCCGTGGTCGTAGTGAGGCCCCGGTTTTTTGGGAGCTTCCTACTGGAAAAATTGTTTTTGGTGAGCAACCTGAAGAAGCAATGGCTCGAACTTTGAATGACTATGCTGGATTGTCTGCTGTTTCGCTCAAAGTTAAAGATGTTGTGACATTTATGGCTCCAGAGGGGTCGAGTCAATTAAGTAATTTATATATTGTTTACGAAGTTACCGTATTTGGTGGAGAAAATATTCGACCAAATCCGCACGAAAGATATTCTGCGTATAAATTTATTAAAGAGTATAACGGAAGTGCGGTAAGGCTCGATGAAGCTTCTGCTATGGTGCTTGAGCTTGAGAATGAGAAGGTAAATAATAATCATCATTCCAACACATCAATGTCTAGAAGTACTGCCAATTCGGCAACCGTATATGTTGATGGGTCTTCAAGAGGTAATCCTGGTGCTGCAGGTATTGGCTATTATATTATTGGCGAAGATGGCCAATTGTTAAGGCGGGGTGGTGAATTTATTGGATTTGCTACTTCTCGCGTAGCTGAATACTACGCTCTTAAGGAGGGAATTGAACAGGCAATTAGTTTGGGACTTAAATCCGTTAGATTTGTATCCGATTGTTTGATGCTTGTCAATCAGATGAATGGTATTTTTATGGTTAAAAACCATGATATCATGCCGATTTATAAAGATGTTCAGGACTTATTGAAGAACTTTGACGTGGCAGTTTTTACACATGTCCCAAGATTGCAGAATGCTGCTGCCGATAAAGAGGCGAATCTCGCTATTGACCGTGTCTTAAAAAATCAATAAAGATGTGATAAAATATAGGGGAGCTTGAAAGATGATCGCTTGCTTAGCAAGAGGAAAGTCCGGGCAACATAGAGTACGGTAGTCGCTAACGGCGACCGTTCGAAAGAATAGGGAAAGTACCACAGAAACAAGGTTTCCGAGTCACTGGCTCGGTAAAAGTGAAAAGAGTGGGGTAAGAGCCCACAGCATCTGTCGGTGACGGCGGATGGAGGCAAACCCTACCGGTTGCAAGGAGTGCTATATACCTTGACTCGAGGATGCACGTTTACCGCTTGAGCCGCGGAGCAATTCGTGGCCTAGATAGATGATCGTCGGTCTGTCCTCGGATAGATTACAAAACCCGGCTTAATGAAAGCTCATTTTAAAAAGTCTCCTCCAGAGGGAGATTTTTTGTTAGTCGTTGGGAATGTGGCATCAAAAAATCCCCTTTTTGAAGAGGGGATTTTTGTGAATTATTTGCTTGTTTTCTTTGATTCAATAAGGCCTTTTTTCTTCAAAGTACGAAGAGCTGAGGCTGAAACGTTGCATTTAATTTTTTGACCATTGATGATAAGGGTCTTTTTTGAAACGTTTGGTTTGAAAACTTTGCGTGTGTGGCGTTGGGAGAATGAAACGTTGTGACCGTACATTTTACCTTTGCCGGTAATTTCACAGATAGCCATGATTATTTCTCCTTTACCGTGTTAACGATTTGTTCAAAAGCTTTTGGATTGTTAACAGCTAAATCAGCGAGGACCTTGCGGTCGAGGTTGATATTTTTAGCTTTCATTCCAGCGATAAGTTGTGAATATGAAATTCCAAGTTCGCGAGATGCGTTGTTGATACGAGTGATCCAGAGAGCGCGTAAATCGCGTTTCTTGTTACGGCGATCGCGATATGAATAGCGAAGAGCCTTGATGACACCTTGATTACCTAGGCGGAAGCTACGGGTGCGAGCATGTTGCATGCCTTTTGCAGCTTTTAAAATCTTCTTGTGTTTTGCGTGTGCAGCTACGCCGCGTTTTACTCTCATGATTAAACTCCTAATGCAGTTTTAACGTTTTTCTTAATTTTGCCGTTGATAACTGCAGCAGTTTTCATGTTGCGTTTGCGGGCTTTAGATTTTTTGGCAAGAATGTGGTTGCCATAGGCGCGTTCACGGACCAATTTACCAGTACCGGTGATTTTGATGCGTTTTGCGGTGCCTTTATGCGTTTTTAACTTTGGCATATTAGGTTTTCCTTTAGTTTATTGGTTGATAATAAATGTGCGAACGGGGAACCGTGGAAGTAGGAAATTACTTCTTCCGAATTCCGACCGATAGGTTGCGTCCGTTAAATTGTGGCTTACCTTCGACGACGATTTCGCCTTCCATGGTAGCTAGGACTTTATCGAGGAGTTCTTGACCAATTTCTTTGTGGGCCATTTCGCGACCGCGAAAGACGATTAAAATCTTTACTCGGTCACCGTCCTCTAGAAATCCTTTGATTTTACGGACTTTGATGTTAAGGTCGTTATCGCTGATTTTAAGACCAATCTTCATTTGCTTAAGCTCTGATTGTTTTTCACGAGCCTTTTTGCGATTTTTAGCCTCTTCTTTCATCTTTTGGTATTGGTATTTACCCCAATCGATGATTTTGACAACGGGCGGATTTGCGTTGGCAGCAATTTCTACCAAATCAACTCCTTGCTCTTTTGCGAGAATTTGGGCTTCTTTGCTCGACATGATACCGAGCTGTTCACCATTAGTACCGATTACGCGAACTTCGGGGTAACGGATATCTCCGTTGAGTTTTGTGCGTGATGTATTGTTACTGATGATGTTGTCCTTTCTCTTGAATTAACCTGTTTCAAATTATATCAAAAACGGGGGTGAAATGCAAGAGTTTTTAGCGTTTTCTGAAGATTAGGGCTTCGGTGACATGCTCGGGTTTGATTGTGTCTGATTTGTCGAGGTCGGCAATTGTTTGTGCAACTTTGATGATTTTGAAATATGAACGAGCGGAGAGACTTAGATTTTCTGATGCTTTTGCGAGAATTTCTTTGGCACTTTTGTCAATTTTGAGCATGGTCGAAACTTGAAAAGAAGACAATGAACTATTGAAAATTCCGGATTTTTTATAACGGAGGTTTTGGCGAAAAAGTGCCTCTATTATAGTATTTTTTACAACACAATGTTTGATGGTTGAGTTTTCTTGGGGTGACAAGAGGTCGTCATTTTTGACGCGGTCGACCGTCAAATTCATGTCGATGCGATCAAAAAGTGGACCAGATAGTTTTTTCTGATAGTTTTGGATTTGAACTGGGGTACATTTGCATTCGTGTGTTGGGTCACCGAGGTGGCCGCATGGGCAAGGGTTCATTGTGGCGATTAGCATAAAATCTGCAGGGAAGCATACTTTTTGTCTTGCTCTTGAGATTGTTATAGTTTTATCCTCGAGTGGCTGTCGCAGTGCTTCTAGGGCTGTCCTGGAGAATTCCGGTAATTCGTCGAGAAAAAGTATGCCCGTTGTTGCAAGCGAAATTTCCCCTGGAGATGTATCGTTTCCGCCACCAATTAGAGAGATGAGGGAGGAAGAATGGTGTGGTGATCGAAAGGGGCGTTCCTCGATAATTTCTTCAGTTTTAAGATTGGCAATTGAATAAATTTTTGTTACAAGAATTTTTTCTTCTTGAGTTAGTTCGGGCAACAGATTGGCAGCAGCCTTGGCTAGGAGTGTTTTTCCGGCCCCTGGCGGCCCCGATATTAATAGATTGTGATGACCCGCCACCGCAATTTGAATGGCTCTCTTGGCCAGCTCTTGGCCTCTGATATGGTCCAACAAAATGTTGTTTTTCGCGTTTCTATGCGTTCTAGGCGTCTTTTGATTGTTTTGCAATGTGATTAGGCTCTTTTGGTTTTTGATGTGCAGGAAGAGGCTCTGAAGGGTTTCTACGCCATAGATTTTGATGCCGTTGTTGACTAAATTTGCTTGGGGTAGGTTGTCGATTGGAATATAGATTTCCTTGAGATTTGACTCTTTTGCCGCCTCTATGATATTGATGATCCCGCTAACGGGGCGCAATTTTCCGTCTAGAGAGAGTTCGCCGACGAAAGCCTTATCTTTTATGTCGGATAAGAGGAGTTGATTTGAGAGTACTAAAACTGTTAAAGCTATTGGGAGATCCAGATATGTTCCGTCTTTGGAAAGATCTGCTGGCGCGAGATTGATTGTGATCTTTCTATTGGGGAAAATAAAGCTAGAATTGACGATTGCGCTTCTGACACGTTCTCTTGCTTCGCAGACGGTTTTATTTGCCATCCCTACGATGTTAAATGCCGGGAGCCCCTTATTCATATCACCTTCGACCTCAATGATATGTCCTTCAAAGCCACAGGGGATGGCTGAAAAAATTTTAGAAATCATGCTGGCAGATTAGCAAGAAGGGAAATAAAATCAACCCCATACGCAGAATAATAGGGGTGGAAAAAAATACGCGGTTGTGCTAATATCTGAATTAAGTTGGGGCTGACAAAGCTTAGACGGGATATTAACAGATATCAGGCGTGTCGATTAAATACCGTAAGTATTAAATAAGTGCAAAAAACACTACAACTGCGCATGTTGCTTACATGCCAGCTTATGCCTAATCTATAATTTTATAGGCTGATTTTTGCTCAAGACTCCGTAGAGTAAAAATTATCATATAACGGGGATAAGGTTATCTAATTGACGAGAGGTAATTCGAAAAACTAGTCATGACTATTTGCAGTTTCGTTGTCTGCAGCTGCTTATGTTTGTCGAGATGAAACAGAGAACTACGCACGTAGAATGATGTCCAAGTGGTATTTCGGACCGGGAGGCAGTATCCCGCAGCTCCACCATGAAGAATTTTAAAAACCACCGTTTAAGGGTGGTTTTTTGATGTTTTGAAATTGGTTTTAATGCGACTAAATGGGACAAAGAAAAAGACCGGTAACTGCGAGGAAAACCGGTCTTTTAGTGTAGAGTGTGGAGTTATTTTTGGCTTATTAGGATTACATTAGTCCTAATAAGATTGTTTTGGCTATAATGTTTATTTTTGCCTTATGAATAATTTTTTTATTCATAAGCTACCTCTATAATATCGCGAAAAAACGCTTATGTCAACAGTTTTTCTGAACAATTTTTTATATTTTTTTGACGAGTTTTCCACAGGTTTTTGTGAATAAATTAATTAATAAGGTGGTGGCAAAAGAAAATAACCAGAATGCTGGTAAAAATGAATTAGTTTGTGTTGAATTTTATGAAAAAAGAAATATTGAATGGCGACTTTTTGTGTTTTTTTGGCTAAAAATGTTTTGCCGCGATTTTAATGAAAAAATATACAAAAATGAAAAATGGCTGGGTTTTGTATGTTTTATATATTTTGGTATGTCGTTAAAAAAAGTTTTTGTTATTTGTATACTAAAAAGGCTTTTTGAAAACTCAGAATGTGAAAAATGGAGAAATATTATTAGTATGTAGTTGCCATGCGTTTTTTTGATGGTTTTATATATCAAAACTAAACATGCAGAAAATAAAAAATGATAAAAATGAACACGAAATGGGTGTTTTTGTTGTAAGAATTACAACAAAAATGCTTTTTTAGAGTAATGAGATTCTATATCGTTGTAAGAATTACAACAGAAAAAGCATGTAAATTATGACAGAGGGAATATTGAGGAATATGTTGTAACAATTACAACATTTTTTTGGCGAGATGTATTGAAAAAATGGCATTTTTGTGTTAGTATAAGGACAGTTAGCAAGAAATCCGAGATGGATTCCTAAAAACTAACACAAAAACTAAAAACAGAAAGCATTTTAACAATATGAAAAGCGATAAACCATAATAACGCGGTTTAGCAGGCGAAAAGGTTATTTCTAGCCATAAATTACAATCATTAGGAATAACCCAGGGCTCCGCTAATTATGATTCTAATATCTCCAGTGATTAAAAATATCAGAATCATGTAAGCGTTGAAGCGCATTAGTAAATCTTTCATTAGCACATAAAACAAACACATAAACAAGAATGAAAGAAAAAGCTAATAAGGATCGATGCTTCACTATACGTGAAGCGGTCAAAACGAGTAAAAGCGGGAATTAGGTTGCGGTCAATAGTAGTTTTTTAGGTGCCGGATAACCCCCCCGCTTTTCTCCAAGTTAACTTGGGGGAATTAACCATAAACATGTTATAATAGATGATATGGATCGTAACCGTATCATCTTGTATTCGAGTGTAGTCGGATTTTTTGGACTACTTGTACTTTTGAATGTAGTATCACCTACGGATGCAGGTCCGCTCGGTATTTTATTATTTTTTACAACATTATTTGTTGTTATTTTTGGAATTGTTTCTCTTTTGATGGACGTTTTTTATAAGATGTCTGGCAAAAAGGAAAGAATGGGCAGTAAGGATTACCTTTATTCGGTAATCATTTCTTTTGCACCAATTATGATGCTGATGGCGAAGTCTTTTGGTGCGCTTAGTATTTGGACTGTTTCTTTGATTCTTATTTTTCTATTTTTAGTTGGTTTTTTGATAAAAAAGCGTTTTTAATGTGATAAAATAAGCATATGGATTATCAGGGTCAGAACGTAAATACGGGAAATTTTGCTAATTTTGATGCGAATAACGTTGAAAATTTTATGCCTACCCCTGATAGAGATATGCGCAATATAGGAAATGTTGCTGGTAATGCTTTTGGTAATATGTCTGGCAATATGGCACCAAATCCTTTTGGTGCTTTTTCTCCTGAGGAAGTTATGGCCATTCCTAGCCCAGAGCAATCGGTTGCTGAAGTTCCTGCTATGCCGGAAGTTCCTGTCGCTGAGGCTCAAAAAGAAGAAGCACAGAGTGGTGCTGTAGATTTTAATGTAATTAAAAGTGATAAAAAATTGAATGATGAGGCTTTGAGACAAATGAGTAACCTTGAGGCCGATTTTAAAAGTGACAAAATCAGCCCGGCACAATTTAAAGATCAAGTTTTTGCTTCGATGTCTGCAAATCTTAAGAACTCTTACGGTAGAGAGCTAGGAAAGGTAGAATAATGCTTGTTTGGGTGGCAAAGAAAGGGGATGAATAATGGAGGCTTTTGGAATTGTATTGATTTTGATTGTTCTTCTTGCAGCGACTGGTGTTATTATCGGCGCTTCTCTTATCTCGAAATCTAGGAAAAATAAGAAATATGAACGCGGCCTTAAGATGGTGCCACTTTTAATTCATCTACCTCCGACAACGGACGATATTCAACAGGGTGGACGTGATGAGCGTGATGTTACTAATGAGGCTATTTCCCAGGCTCAAGTTATGTATTCTATTCTTTCTTCGACATTGAAGAAAGGTTTGAATGTAAAAATGTATGGCCAGCGTCATTTCTCTTTCGAAATTGTCGCAAAAGATGGATTGATTAAATATTATGCAGTTGTTCCTGCGGTTTTAACCGAAACTGTAAAACAGGCAGTACAGGCGGCATATCCGACGGCTCGCCTGGAAGAAAAAGAAGATGTTAATATTTTCGATGAAAATGTTACGGCTGATGGTGTGGTTGGTGCTGAGCTTGGACTCAAGAAGCAATCGTATTTGCCGATTGCCACCTATGAAGAGACTCGTCGTGATGCAAGCATGGCGATCTTAAATGCGCTTTCCACCGTCAAAAAAGGTGAAGGTGCATCAATCCAGGTATTATTTAGGCCTGCAAGTCCTGATTGGAATAAAACCGCAAAAGCTTATGTTGAAAACACGCAAAAAGGGAAAAGTACTGGTGGTAGTGATATTGGCCACACGATGATGGGGATTTTAAAATCACCTTTTGAAGTTCCTGGTGAAAATGAGAAAAAAGAAGAGCAATCTAAGCCTATTTCAAGCATTAAGCAAGATGAGCTTAATCGTGTTGTTGAGAAAATGAAATATCCAGCATTTGAGACATTGGTACGCGTGATTGCCGCATCGCCATCAAAACCACGCTCAGACGCGATTTTAACAGGGATAGTTTCATCTTTTGCGCAATTTAGTTCTGCAACCGCAAACTGTTTTCAAACTAATGTGTTCAAGTCTCCAAAGAAGCTAATTGTTGACTATGTTTTTCGCTTTTTCCCCTTAAAAGTCCGTTCAAATATTTTGAACAGTGTTGAACTTGCGTCGGTTTTTCACCTTCCTGAACAAAACGCAATTCCAAATTCGCAAGTTGAACGTCAATTAACGAAACAAGTTGATGGTCCTGCAAAACTCGCAACAGAGGGCGTATTCCTTGGCGTTAATGACTTCCGCGGAGTACAAAAGAAGATCTACCTTGACGATGATAACCGTCGCCGTCATATGTATGTTATTGGTCAGACGGGTATGGGTAAGTCCGTATTCCTTGAAAATATTGCTTTCCAAGATATGTGTGATGGCCGTGGTTTTGCATTTATCGACCCGCACGGTGATGCAGTGGAAGCTCTTTTGAAACGTGTTCCTCAAGAACGTGTTGACGATATTATTTATTTCGATCCTGCCGATATTGAACATCCTGTTGGTATGAATATGTTTGAGTTTACTGATCCTGATCAGAAAGACTTTATTGTCCAAGAGGGAATTAATATGCTTCAGAGTTTGTTTGATCCAACAAACCAAGGTTTCTTTGGTCCTCGTGGTCAGCACATGTTCCGCAACGCGGCACTTCTCTTGATGTCTGATCCTAAGGGTGCAACTTTTGTTGATATTCCGCAGTGTTTTACGGATCCAGAATTTGTTAAGTCGAAATTGAAGTATGTAACAGATAAGGCTGTCTATGACTATTGGACTAAGGAATTTCCGGCATCTCAAAAATCTAATGATGCAGGTGAGGTTATTACTTGGTTTACCTCAAAGTGGGGCCCATTCCTATCTAATACGATCATGAGAAATATTCTTGGACAGGTTAAATCTGGTTTTAATATTCGTGAAATCATGGATAACAAGAAAATTTTCCTCGTAAACCTTTCGAAAGGTCGTTTGGGCGATATTAACGCACAACTTCTTGGTATGATCTTCGTTATGAAATTCCAACAGGCCGCAATGAGCCGTGCCGATACGCCTGAAGATGAACGTCAAGATTTCTGTCTATACGTAGACGAGTTCCAAAACTTCGCAACAGAGAGCTTCGAGTCGATCCTATCTGAGGCTCGTAAATATCGTTTGAACCTTATTGTCGCTAACCAGTTTATGACTCAGCTTACTGATAAGATTAGGGAAGCACTCCTTGGTAACGTTGGTACGATCGTTTGTGGTCGTGTTGGTGTTACGGATGCAGAATTGATGGTAAAAGCGTTTACGCCGACATTTACCTCTGAAGATTTGACGAAGACTGCGAACCATCAGGCTGTTTGTAAGGTGATGATGTTTGGTATGCCAACCGCTGCATTCACAATGCAACTTCCTCGCCCAATGGGTGAGCCAAGTGATGAATTGATGGAGGCTTTGAAGAGTTACTCTGCTGCAAGATTTGGTAAAACTCGTGCTGAGGTTGAGAAAGAAATTAATGACCGCTGGAGTGCAGCGGAAAAAGAAAAGCAAGGCGGTGCTGTGGCTGCAGAAGCGTCACAGCCTGCAGAGAAAAAGGGCTTTTTAGACGACTGGATGGCCAAGAAAGGTACTCAAAATAGTCAAACGCCTACGAACCCATCTTTGCCCGAAAATGGCTCTTCGCAAGCCTCCTAGGGCTTGAAAAATGCCGTATTAGGGTATACAATATACTTTGTATATAATATATAAAGTTGAGGTAACTTATGTCCGAAAAACAAACAAGCGGTGGGGCTTATGATAGCTCCGAGATTCGGGTGCTCGAGGGCTTGGAACCAGTTCGTCTTCGTCCTGGTATGTATATCGGTTCAACCGGTTATGATGGTTTGCATCACCTTATCAAAGAGATTGCTGATAACTCAATCGATGAAGCAATCGCGGGTTTTGCAAATAAAATCGAAATCACCATCTTGAATGATGGTGGTGTTAGGGTTGACGATAACGGCCGTGGTATCCCTGTAGATATCCATCCAAAAACTAAAAAATCAACACTTGAAACTGTTCTTACAGTTCTTCATGCCGGTGGTAAATTCGGCGATGGCGGCTATAAGGTTTCATCTGGTCTTCACGGTGTTGGTTCGTCGGTGGTTAACGCACTTTCTACTCACATGGTAGCCGAAGTCTATCGCGATGGAAAAACTCACCATATCGAATTCGATACTGGTAAAACAACTTCTGAGCTTCAGATTACTAAAGGATGCGTACGTGAACATGGTACATCGATTACTTTCTATCCAGATCCGACCATCTTTAAGGAAACTGTCACATTTGAATATGAATGGGTATCAAATTACGCAAGGCACCAAGCATATTTAACAAAAGGTATTTTGATTTCTGTTAGAGATGAACGTACTGGTGCAAGTGAATCATTCTATTTTGAAGGTGGTATTAAGAGCTACGTAAAACGTTTGAACAATGGTAAGGAAGTATTATCGGACGATATTTTCTACGTTGAAAAGAAAATTGAAAATTCAGAAGTTGAAATTGCTCTTCAATACAACGATACTTATTCGGAAATTATGAAACCATTTGCTAACAACGTTTTAACCCCTGATGGTGGTATGCATGTTGTTGGTTTTAGAACCGGTTTAACTCGTACAGTTAATGATTATGCTCGTAAGAATGGTCTCTTAAAAGAGAAGGAAGATAACCTTACTGGTGACGACATCAAAGAGGGTCTCACAGCAGTTATTTTGGTTAAACTTCCAGATCCACAATTTGAAGGCCAGACCAAGAATAAACTTGGTAACCCTGAAATTCGCGGTTATGTCGATAAGGTCATGACTGAGTACTTCGGTTATTATCTCGAAGAAAACCCTGCAATTGCAAAGAAAATTGTAGGTAAGGCAACCTTGGCTGCTCGTGCAAGAAAAGCTGCACGTGCTGCACGTGATAATGTTATTCGTAAAGGTGCATTCGAAGGTCTTAATCTTCCTTCAAAACTTGCCGACTGTTCTTCAAGAACCGCAGAAGATTGCGAACTCTTTATCGTAGAGGGTAACTCTGCTGCTGGTTCCGCAAAAGAAGGTCGCGACTCGAAGATTCAAGCTATTTTGCCACTTCGTGGTAAGGTCCTTAACACCGAGCGTGCTCGTCTTGATAAGATGTTGGCGAACCAAGAACTTGTATCTCTTATTAAGGGTCTTGGTGTTGGTATCGGCGACCAATTCAATATCGATGGTCTTCGCTATCACAAGATTATCTTCATGACGGATGCCGATGTTGATGGCTCTCATATCTCAACTTTGCTTTTGACTTTCTTCTTCCGTTATATGCCTGATGTTATTAAGGCTGGACACGTCTACCTTGCTAAACCACCTCTATTCGGTTTGATCAAAGGAACGGGTAACGGACGTAAGATTGATTATATCTACGACGAGGAAGCATTGGAAAAGACTTTGACTCGCAAGATTGAAGAGCGTCGTGCTGCTGGCACAAAGATTGACGAGGAAGCTGAGCGTTTCAAACAGGCTGGCTATACTGCACAACAACGTTTCAAAGGTCTTGGCGAAATGGACGCTTCACAACTTTGGGAAACCACTATGAATCCTGAAAATCGTGTTCTTATTCGTGTAAATATTGAAGATGCTGAGAAGGCCGACTCAATCTTCACAAAGCTTATGGGCGACCAAGCTGAAATGCGTAAAAACTTTATTCAGGCAAGGGCAGCATCTGTTAACCTTGATGATTTGGACTTCTAAGGAGGAAAACTATGGAAGATGATGATAAAAAATTGAACAATATCCCAGAAGAAGCTCCAATGGATTCTGATGAGGGGAAACATGTTGATCTTAGTGCAGATGCGGAAGTTGTCGAAGGTGAAACTGTAGTTGAAGATGGAATTGAGCTTCGCACAGTTGAGAGCACAATGGAAGATTACTTCTTGCGCTATTCGCTTTCGGTTATCGTTGATCGTGCACTTCCAGATGTGCGTGATGGTTTGAAACCTGTTAACCGTCGTATTCTTTATGCAATGAACAAAAATGGTTGGCGTGCTCCACATGCAACCGTTAAGTCTGCTCGTATCGTTGGTGAAGTTATGGGTAAATATCACCCACATGGTGATTCATCAATTTATGACTCTATGGTCAACTTGGCGCAACCATGGAAAATGCGCTATACGCTTGTTGAAGGTCAAGGTAACTTTGGTTCTATGGATGGCGATGAAGCTGCTGCTTCACGTTATACAGAGGCTCGTCTTGATAAAGTTGGTGCTGAACTTCTTGCTGATATTGAAAAAGACACAGTTGATTTTCGTGATAACTTCGATGGTTCAGAGAAAGAGCCTTCAGTTCTTCCGGCTGCCGTTCCAAATATTCTTTTGAATGGTCAGATGGGTATCGCTGTTGGTATGGCAACCAATATTCCACCACATAACCTTGGTGAGTTGGTAGATGCAACTGTTGCTCAAATCGATAACCCAGACATTAGTCTCGAAGAATTGATGCAGTATGTTAAAGGTCCGGATTTTCCAACTGGTGCTGAGGTTTATGGTGGTGCTCCAATGAAGGAAGCCTATGCAACCGGTAAAGGTTCCGTCACAATTCGTGCTGTCGCAAATATCGAAGAACGCAAAAATGGTCGTTATAACATCGTTATCACCGAAGTTCCTTATGGTATGAGTAAAGAGGACTTTATTGAAAAAGTTCGTGAGCTTGTTTTAAATAAGAAACTTGATCATATTGCTGATGCGCGCGATGAGTCGGCACGTGGTAATGTTCGTGTTGTCGTTGAACTTAAGAAAGATGCTTATCCAAAGAAGATTTTGAATCAACTCTATAAGTTGACACCACTTCAATCAACATTCCACTATAATATGTTGGCTTTGATTGATGGTATTCAACCACGCATTCTTGGTCTTAAAGAAATTTTGGCAGAGTTTATTAAGCACCGTCAAAAAGTTATTCGTCGTAGAACGGAATTCGATCTTCGCAAGGCGAAAGAACGTGCACATATTTTGGAAGGTTTAAAGATTGCTCTTGATAATATCGATGAAGTAATCAAAGTTATTCGTTCATCTTATGATGATGCGGATAAACAACTTATGTCACGCTTTGGTTTGTCTGAGATCCAGGCAAATGCAATTCTTCAAATGCAACTTCGCCGTCTCCAAGGTTTGGAACGTGACAAGATCGAAGAAGAACTTAAGCAACTTCATGAACTTATCGCAAAACTTGAGGCTATTCTTGCCGATGAAAAAGAAGTTCTCAGAGTTGTTAAGGAAGAACTCATCGCAATCAAAGAGAAGTATGATGATCCTCGCCGTTCAAAGATGATTAATCATGAAGTTGGTAAGTTCTCAGAGGAAGAATTGATTCCTGAAGAGGAAAGTGTTATCTTGCTCACGACTGAAAACTACATGAAACGTGTTCCACAAGCTGACTTCCGTCGTCAAAACAGAGGTGGTAAGGGTAAACGCGGTATGACTACGAAGGAAGAAGATGTGATTGCGCAAATTATCACTGCAAATTCACACGATTTCTTGCTATTCTTTACGAATCAAGGTCGTCTATTCCGTTTGAAGGCTTATGAAGTTCCGCAAGCATCTCTAACCGCAAAGGGAACCGCAGCTGTTAATATGCTCAATATGCATCCAGAAGAAAAGATTACTGCAATCATCAAACAGGGAACTGGTAATGAAAATGGATTCCTATTTATGGCAACCAAGAAGGGTACTATTAAGAAGAGCTCAATTAAAGACTTCTTCAATATTCGCTCAAATGGTTTGATTGCGATTAAATTGGATGAAGGTGATGAACTTAAATGGGTCAGTGAGACGTCTGGTGAGGAAGATATTGTAATTTCAACTTCAGCAGGTCAAGCAACTCGCTTTAATGAAAAAGAAGTTCGCGCAATGGGTCGCTCTGCAAGAGGTGTTATTGGAATGAGACTCCGTCCAAAAGATGAAATCGTTGGCATGGATGTTATTACTGATCCAAAGCAAAAACTCTTAGCCGTCTCTGCAAATGGTTATGGAAAAGCGACTCTCGTTTCTAACTTCCCACCTCATAAACGTGGTGGTGTCGGAATTAAAGTTGCCGCTGTGACAGAGAAGACTGGTCCAATCGTTGCTGTTCATACGCTTGAACAAGAAGCAAAAGAAGTAATCATGATGTCAACCAAGGGTCAAGCAATCCGTGTTGCGACAAAGGAAATTCCAACACTCGGACGTGCAACTCAAGGTGTTCGCATTATGAGAATGGCTGAAGGCGATACCGTTGCTTCTATCGGAATTGTTCTTCCAGAAGAAGAAAATGCTGAGGAATCCAACGATAAGGCCGATAAAAAAGCGGAAGCATAAAACTAAAAACAAAAAATAAAAAGTGTCCTCTATAACGGAGGGCACTTTTTTATAGAGAAAACTCCGTTTGGGGTTGTTTTTTATTCTCAGTGTGATAACTGTTGGCGTGTAAAAAATAAAGAAAGGTGTTTTATGCGAAAAATACTATTATATATATGCTTGATAATTATTATTGCGTGCGGATTTTTTATGTATCCGACGAGGGCTGCGGATGAAAAATTTTTTGATTATGAGGAAATAGTCAAAGAATTGGATGATTTTAAGAATAAAATACTGGAACAGTGTGAGGGGGATGATGAGTGTTTTAGAGAGAAGGTTGCCGAAATTTATACGGGTGATCGGAGTAATATATTCTATCGGTTTGTGTCTTTTGCAAATTTCATGATACCGGAAATAAATATAGAGAAGAATTATATTAAAGTGTATTTTTCGAATTTTCTAGTAACTTGGTCAGGTTACCAAGCGGAAGTTTTCTATAAAGATATTCTGAAACATGTATATATTGGCTGGTTTGAGGATAATGTGTCTCTGGGGAGCTTGGATATGATTTTTATGGAAAAAATCGAATATGCTGGTGCAAAACATATTATATATACAGGGAAAAATCAGGTTTTTGATAATGGATACTCGGTTTTTGAACTGGGGGACGAGCAAGATTTATCTATGAATTTAAGTAATAAAATAAGTTTTTATGTTGCGGCAGATAGGTGGTCTACGAAGCGGTTTTTGGACTATTCCTCCTGTATTAACAGCGAGGAATATGAAAAAGGCATGACTTGTCGGTTAATGATAGGGGAGAGGGGAACTATGAAATATCATCCAGTATGGGATAGAGAAAACGTTAAAGAGGAGGAGATAAATGTTCCACTTGTATCAGAAATTGAGAAACAAGATACGGATAATGATTATAATGCGAAAGAGGAAAGCACTAATTATGAAGTGGAGAATATAATTAGCACTCTATATGGTGAGAGTGCTAATGCTTATAATCCTGAAAACAATGAGGAAATGATGGGAGAAGGTGTGGTCGAGGTGGCAAAAGATATTGCCGATATGGAGGATGAGATTGAAGTCCCATTAGTTGGTGGAGAGGATAAAAACGTAACTTGTCATTATAGTGAGAAGTTTCCATGGTGGCTATTTTTACTGCTAATTTTGGGAAATATCGTCGTATTTTGGTGGTTTTGGCCTGAAAAACAGCAAAAAATGCCAAAAAAGTAAGAAAAAGTGAAAAAAAGTCAAAAAAGTTGTTGACTTATTTTAAAAATTGATATAAGATAAGGACAGTCTAAATCACTGCGAGATAAAATTTAGAGTGTTTGAAGATTTTTTAACAATTTAGTTGTGCAATTTATATGAGAATCAAATTGATTTTCATTATCATCGTCAGTTTTTTTATTTGAGTTTTCAAACTTAAACTTTAATGGAGAGTTTGATCCTGGCTCAGGATGAATGCTGGCGGCGTGCCTAATACATGCAAGTCGAGCGGTAACAGGGTTTCACCGTTTCCTTGATACACCTAGCGCATTATCGTAGGTTGTCATTTTCGAGGGAACAGTGAAGCTGCTGACGAGCGGCGGACGGCTGAGTAACGCGTGGGAACGGACCCCAAACTGAGGGATAACGCACCGAAAGGTGTGCTAATACCGCATGTGATCTTCGGATTAAAGGATTTATCCGGTTTGGGAGCGGCCTGCGTACGATTAGATAGTTGGTGAGGTAATGGCTCACCAAGTCGACGATCGTTAGATGGTTTGAGAGGATGATCATCCAGACTGGGACTGAGACACGGCCCAGACTCCTACGGGAGGCAGCAGTAGGGAATCTTTCACAATGGGCGAAAGCCTGATGGAGCAACGCCGCGTGCAGGATGACGGCCTTCGGGTTGTAAACTGCTTTTATAAGCGAGAAATATGATGGTAACTTATGAATAAGGATCGGCTAACTACGTGCCAGCAGCCGCGGTCATACGTAGGATCCGAGCATTATCCGGAGTGACTGGGTGTAAAGAGTTGCGTAGGTGGCATAATAAGTAGCTAGTGAAATCTTGTGGCTCAACCATTAAGACTATTAGCTAAACTGTTAAGCTCGAGACTGTTATGGGTAACTGGAATTTCTAGTGTAGGAGTGAAATCCGTAGATATTAGAAAGAACACCGATAGCGTAGGCAGGTTACTGGGACAGTTCTGACACTAAGGCACGAAAGCGTAGGGAGCAAACGGGATTAGATACCCCGGTAGTCTACGCCGTAAACGATGGATACTAGCAGTTTCGGGTATCGACCCCTGGAGTTGCGAAGCTAACGCGTTAAGTATCCCACCTGTGTAGTACGATCGCAAGATTAAAACATAAAGGAATTGACGGGGACCCGCACAAGCGGTGGAGCGTGATCTTTAATTCGATGATAAACGATAAACCTTACCAAGGCTTGACATCTCGGGAAGGCTCTCGAAAGAGAACTGTGCCTTAGGGAACTCGAAGACAGGTGATGCATGGCCGTCGTCAGCTCGTGTCGTGAGATGTTTGGTTAAGTCCATCAACGAGCGCAACCCTTGCAACCAGTTGTATTTTTCTGGTAGGACTGCCCCGGTAACGGGGAGGAAGGAGGGGATGATGTCAGGTCAGTATTTCCCTTACGCCTTGGGCTAGAATCGCGCTACAATGGCCGGTACAATGCGAAGCGAAGCAGTGATGTGAAGCAAATCGCACCAAAGCCGGTCCCAGTTCGGATAAGAGGCTGAAACTCGCCTCTTTGAAGTCGGAATCGCTAGTAATCGCAGATCAGCATGTTGCGGTGAATACGTTCCCGGGTCTTGTACACACCGCCCGTCAAACCATGAGAGTCACCAACACCCAAAGTCGGCTTCGGCTGCCTAAGGTGGGGGAGATGATTGGGGTTAAGTCGTAACAAGGCATCGGTACGAGAACGTGTCGATGGATTACCTCCTTTCTTGAGAAGGAATTGATGCGTCTTAAATAGCGATATTTAAGATAGCTAGGTCGGTTACGGTTATGTCATGTAAGCTTAGGACATAACATTATCTGCTTCGGCAGACGTGACGTAAGCTAAAATTTAACCAACACTTTCGATGAGAATTGCACAACTAAGTTGTTAAAACAAAAGATCGCCTTCGGGTGATTTTTTGATTTCTGTGTTATAATACTCTCACTATGGAAGAAATTGTTAATAATTTATCTGGAATTTGGTACTTGGCAACATGTGAGGATGATCAGCCGCATGTACGTCCTTTTGATAATGCTTGTATTATAGATAATGAAATCTATATTGGCACAGGGAAGGATAAGAAAGTTTATGATCAGATTATTAAGAATCAAAAAATTGAGGTCTTTGCTATGACCGATTTTGGACCTTTTCGTTTTATGGCAAATGCTATTCCTGCCGACGAGAAAACCGACGAGGCTTTTTCTAAGATGGGAAAAATGATGAATGAACAGTCTGTTGCTTTGAAACTGACGAATATTACTCGATATTAATAATTAACGATTATCGCCAGCGCCGTGCAACTTGTTTTCAGCCTTTCTTTTTGAAAGTTTTTCTCGGTTTATTTTTGCAACATCTTCTAGTGGGATGCCCATATACCAAGAGAGTGCAGAGATATACCATAGCACATCGCCAAGTTCTTTGGCGATTTCTATTTTATCTTCTTCGGTGAGAATTCCGTTTTTGTCGCGGATGACTTTTTTGAATTTCTCTGCAACTTCGCCAGATTCGCCAACGAGGCCGAGGATTTTTGCAACGAAACCTGGCTCGCTTGCCTTAATATTTGAATCTGGAACATTGAAGGTGTCTGTAGTTTTTGCCCAGTCTTGATATTCGTTAAAATTCATTTTTCCTCCTAGTTATCTAATTATAGCATGCGGTGTTATAATAGGGGTAGTAAGTAAAGGATTTAATGGAAAACGATACAAGAAATTTAGTTGATGAGTATAAAGGTTTATCCAATGAACAAGTTTTTGATGCCTTAGCTGAAAAACGTAATGCGCTTGAAGTTGCGATTGAGAATGTTGAACACGATTTTAATATTGGTACGATTGTTCGAAACGCTAATTCGTTTAATGTGTCAAAAGTACATATAATTGGCAAGAAAAAATACAATCGTCGCGGTGCGATGTGTACCGATAAATACTTAGAGATTCTACATTGGGATACTGTTGATGATTTTTTGGAGAGTCAAAAGGGAAGAGAATTGGTTGCAATAGAGAATAATACTCCGAGGGCAATGCCGATGCATGAGAAGAATTTTTCTCAAAATACCACTCTGATTATGGGTAGTGAAGGAAATGGTATTTCGGCTGAACTACTAGAGAAAGCTGATGACGTACGCTTTATTGAGAGCTTCGGATCTACGAGATCTGTGAATGTGGGTGTTGCTGCCGGTATCGCGATGTATGAGTGGACAAGGCAAAACGTATTTGAAAAATAAAAAATAACCCCGTACTCGGGGTTATTTTTTGTAGAAAGGGAACAAAACAAGAAAAAACCGCCTATTTTGGACGGTTTTTTAGGTCATATATTTCTTAAGTAGCCTCGCAGTTTGTCGTCTACTTGAGATATTTTCATTATATATCACGTGATGAATAATGTCAACAACTTTTTTCCACAAGCGGTGTAAAACTTTATTCAAAAATGTTCGGTACTTTTTATAAATACAAAAAACTTATGTTCGGTTTTTTCTAAGCAGAAACGTATTGACAAAACTAAAGCACTATGATATAATAAGCATATGCACTCGAATTGGGAGTGGTGAATAATGAAATTTAATTTTTCGGTGGGCAGAATAGGAGTTCTAGAATGGCTGGAACTAAAGCTGGCGGCATGAAAGCTGCTGCTACTAACAAAACCAAATACGGCAAAGAATTTTATGCTCGTATCGGTAAAAAAGGTGGTGAAAACGGTCATACCGGTGGTTTCGCTGCTAACCCAGCTCTCGCTCGTATCGCAGGTGCTAAAGGCGGACGTATCTCTCGCCGTGGCCCAGCTAAGAAAGAGGCTTAATCTTAAAAATAACCCCCTAACAGGGGTTATTTTTTTTATCTGTTACATTGTGGGCAATGATATTTGCCATCAGGGGTTTGATAGCGGGTAAGGCCACATTTTTTGCATTTTGATTTTTGATGTAGCCAATCTCTGTAGGTGTCGAGCTCTAATTCGATAAGATCCTGATTGATTGTGATTTTTAGATTTTTTGCAATCTCCGATGCTTTCTCCCAGGCTGAGCGTTCCATTTTTAAGCGTTCGATATCGGTTTTAAAAGTTTTATGTCCAAGAATGGCATGTCCTAGCTCATGGAGGAGGAGGGAATCGAAGTCTTCGGCATCTTCAATATAATAAATTGTTTTTGGTGGACGAAAAAGAAAACGATCTGCGGGTCGAAAATTAAACTCAACGTATGTATCTTTTAATTTTTCGAGTAGAGTAATAGACATAAACGTGTTGTATAAATTATTTATACAGCTAGTATAACACTTTGCGGGACAGACTAAAGACTGGACATTTAAGGTTAAATTTGGTAAAATTAAGGTAATTTCAGGTTCATTCAAAAGCAGGGGGATTTTTGAATGGGCCTGAAGAAAGGAAAATATAATAATGGCAAAAGCTGCCAATAAAGTTACTATGGATGAACTTTTAGCTTCAAGCGAAGATTCATTCAAAAAAGTCATTGCAGGAGATACAGTTAAAGGTACTGTTCTTTCTGTTAAAAAGCACGAAGTCCTAATCGACCTCGGTGCACAAGGTGTCGGTCTTGTACCACGCCGCGAAGCTGGTTTCGCACGCAATCTTAAAGAAGGCGACGAAGTTACAGTTTCAGTTATCGAAGCAGAAATGGAAGACGGTTACGTACTTCTTTCACTTCGTAAAGCTGTTAAAGATAAAGGTTGGGATGAAATTCAAGCTAAGCTTGATAATTCAGAAATCGTCGAAGTTACCCCATTTGATGCAAATCGTGGTGGTCTCCTCGTTGAATACGAAGGTATTCGTGGTTTCTTGCCAGTTTCACAACTTTCAGCAGAACACTATCCACGTGTTGGCTCAGCTGATAAAGATGAAATCTTGCAACGCCTTAACTCTCTTGTTGGTAAAGAAATTAAGGTTCGTATCCTTGATGCAAACAAGAAAGAAAACAAACTTATCTTCTCAGAAAAAGAAGCAGTTAAAGATGGTCTTCAAGAACGCTTTGCTGAACTCAATGTTGGTGACACCGTTAAAGGTGTAGTTACTGGCGTTGTTGACTTCGGTGTATTCGTAAATGTTGACGGTATCGAAGGCTTGGTACACATCTCAGAAATTTCATGGGAACGTGTCAACAATCCATCAGATTACGTTAAGGTTGGTGAAACAATTGATGCAAAAATCATTGCAATCGACAAAGAACGTCTTTCACTTTCAATGAAGCAACTCGTTGAAGATCCATGGATCTCAGAAGTTGAAAATCTCAAAAAAGGTTCAAAGGTTGAAGGTACTGTTACTCGTATTACACCATTTGGTGCATTTGTACAAATCTCTCCAGCTGTTGAAGCTTTGGTCCACGTTTCAGAACTTGGTGAAGGTTCAGACGTCGATCCTGAGAAAATCTTTACATTGAACGAACGTAAAGAATTCAAGGTTCTTGATATTGATAAAGAAGGTCGCAAGATCTCACTTTCAATCGTTAAATAATAACCTTTGACAAATACGACCAGAACGCTAAGCGTGTTCTGGTCGTATTTTGTGCTATACTTAATGTTATGAAAAAGAGAGAAAAAGACGAGAAGCCTTGGCTTCGTTATTATGAGGAGGAAGGTCTTCCAGCCAATTTGGAATACCCAGATTGTTCAATTTCGGATATGGTTCTAAAAACCGCCGAAAAATACCCAGACAATATGGCATATTCATATTTTGGTCATAAAATTTCTTATAAAAATTTTGTTAAAAAGATTGAAAAAGCAGCTCGTGCTTTGAAAAACTACGGCGTTAAAGAGGGTGATCGTGTTACTATTTGTATGCCAAACATGCCTGAAGGTATTACGATGATTTATGCCGTTAATATGATTGGCGGGGTTTGTAATCTTGTCCATCCACTTTCTTCGGAAAAGGAATTGGAATATTATATTAAGGCTGCCGAGAGTAAATATGTGCTTGTTCTTGACGCGGTTTTTGATAAAATCTATAAGCTTCGTGAGGTTGCTGGACTTGAGAGAATTATTGTTGTCCGTCCATCCGATGGTCTTGGATTCTTGAAAAAGAGAATGTATAAACTTCTTCATATTAAGAAGGTTAAACTTCCGGCAGATGATTCTCGTGTCGTATTGTGGGAAGACTTTATTGCAAATTCGTATTTCTATCAGGGTAATTATCATGAGAAACGTGGCGCAAACGATCTTGCGATTATTATGTATTCGGGCGGTACGACTGGTGCGCCAAAGGGAATTAAACTTTCAAACCTAAGCTTTAATGCTTTGGGTCTTCAGGCGACTACAGTAATTCGTCAAGCTCAGCCGGGTGCTTCAATTTTGTCAATTTTGCCAATCTTCCATTGTTTTGGCTTTGGCGTTTGTATTCATATTCCACTATCTAGGGGTATGGGATGTATTTTGATTCCGGCGTTTAATCATAAAGAGTTTGCCGATATGATTCGTAAGAATCAACCAAACTTTATTGTTGGCGTTCCAACATTATATGAAGCATTGATTAATACAAAATTAAAGAGTGATGATTTGAAATCTGTTACTGCATTGATTTGCGGCGGCGATTCATTGACTGCAACGCTTCGTGATAAAGTCAACAATTTCATGGTTGAGCATGGTTCGGAAGCTAAAATTCGTGTTGGATTTGGTTTGACCGAAAGTTGTGGCGCAACATGTTTGTCTCCTGAAGATTCATTTAAGGATGGTATCATTGGTGCTCCATTCCCAGATATGGATTTCAAGATTGTGAAAAGCGGTACCCATGATCGTTGTGCGGTTGGCGAAGAAGGTGAAATCTGCATCAATGGTCCGCTCGTCATGATGGGGTATTTGAATGATGATGCGGAAACTGCTCAGGCGTTGCGTTTGCACGATGATGGTAAAGTTTGGCTTCATACTGGAGATTTGGGCAAGCTTGGTGAAGATGGATTTATCTATTTCTCACAACGCTTGAAACGTATGATTGTGTCGTCTGGATATAATATTTATCCAACTTATCTTGAGTCCGTAATTAATTCTCACGAATCTGTTTTGACTTCAACCGTGATTGGCGTGGATCATCCATATAAGGGTCAAGTACCAAAAGCGTTTGTTGTTTTGAAGCCAGGTTATAAAGCTGGTAAAAAGATTGAACGTGAGATCAAGGAATTACTTGAGCGTCATGTTCCAATTTATTCGCTTCCTGCTTCGTACGAATTCCGTACTGAACTCCCAAAGACTTTGGTTGGAAAAGTTGCGTTTAAGAAACTTGAAGACGAAGAACGCGAAAAGAATAAATAATTCAAAGAGCGGCCAGAAATGGTCGCTTTTTGTTTATGTTTATCTATTATCGTGGTAGAATTAGAGTATTATGGTAGCAATGCAACACGAATCTTTTAATAATCCCAGTGATAATCAGGGGGGTATGAACCAATGGGAACAGATGGCTCAGCAGGCTCCTTCTTTTGAAGAGAATCGACGAACTGCAGCCGAAAAAATGTCTGAACCTCCTAGAATTGAAGATGTTTCGATGGGGCTTTTGAAGACTTCTGGCGAAAGAGGTGTTTCTGGTACTGGTTCGATTTATCAGGCTATAGATAAAATTGCTGATGGTACTATTGGTGTTAGGGAGGAAATGGCTTATCTTGATACCATAAAGACAAATATAGATACGCCGAGTGGCGTGCGTGATGCTGCCGAAAAGATTGTCATGAATAAACATGAACAATCAATCTTGTCTTTTGCCGTTAGGAACGAGTTGCATGGTGATAAATTCCAACAAACAGATATTGATATCTTTAAAGCCAAATATCCAACTATGATTGATTTTGCACAAAAATCAAATGATTTGTTGCACGGTATTGCGCATTCTGGCGTCGCAAATGCAAGACAAAAATATGAGGAATATGCGCGCGATATGGCAAGTTTTTGTGAGCATGTTTATGGCGATCAGTATGAAGCTTATAAGCAAATTTTAAAACTTAATAATGAAGCGGCCCATAAGAGTCCAAAGAATTTGACTAATGATTTCTTTGAAAAAAATGTAAGGGAAAAAGCCGGTCTTATTGAAGAGAGACCAACCATGCCTCTTGATAATGAACCGGAGAATATCCTTGGTCCAAATGGAATTGAACCGAATCCTGCATACCAACCGCGCGATCGAAAAGCGGAAATGATGGCGACGTGGGAAGAGCGCAGAAAAAATGATGAAGAAAAAGCGGAACCCGAAAAACGTGATCGCCAAGCTGAGGCGATGGCGGATTGGGCTGAGCGCGAAGCGAATCGTGAGGAAAAACCATTTAGGAATATTGTCGGACATGTCATTTCGAAATCCGAAGTACGTGGCAATAAGGACGACAAACGAAGTGGTGATGCAATTTATTACAATAAAGACGAGGGAATTATGGCCTTGTTTGATGGCGTTGGCTCTTCGGCTAATGATGCAGACGCGTCTAGTAAATGTGCTAAAGTTCTTCCTGATTTGATGAATAAATATGATTTTACTACCGACCAAGGACGTCGCGATTTGGTACGAGAACTTAATTCGATTATTTATTCCGAATCACATGGAAGAGATTCGTCGACGGGTGTTATTACGAAGACCGTCAAAAATCCGGACGGAACTTCGTCGGTTTATTATGTCTCCGTTGGCGATTCAAGAATGTACGTAAATCGAGATGGCCGCGTTGAACAATGTACGCGCGATGATGACGGTGCCTTTAGTGAACAATTCCAGCAAAAATTCATTAGTGACTTGCAGACGTTTAAAAATCAGGACGTTGCGGTTCGTAATAGGATTACGGAATTGAACGGTAAATTTATTAAAAGCGCTAAAGTTAAGGAAGAGATTGCTCAACTTACTGCACAGCATAATCAATTAGCGCAACAAATTGCTCAAACAATGTCTCGTGGTAGCTCATTAATGATGCATGGCATTACTCGTGCATTGGGTGCGCCTGGTAGTATGGATGTTAATTTCAATAATAGTGGCATGGTAACTCTAAATCCTGGCGATAAAATTATGCTTTGTTCAGATGGTATTACTGGGGATGTTGATGATGCGAAAGTCGCATTTGCTGATAAGGTTAGCGAGATGATTATTAAGAGAATTTTCACTGACGAAGAACTCGGGATGGTTGGCGGAAATCCTTTTGCGGCTGAAAATAATTTATCAAAGAGAGATGGAATGACGACCAACACGATTCAGTCGATTCTTAATCGTTCTGGAACTTGTGCGGACAACATGCAAGAGCTCTTTGATGCTGCAACGAAGGTCGATGATCGCTCAGTGATTGTCGCGCAGGTTTAATAAAACGATATTAAAATACCAGCTCTTCGGCTGGTATTTTTTTACATATAGTCTTCGAGATTTATTTTTGATAGTTTTTTAATGAATGATCTTAACTTTGATTTTTTAAGATATTTTGTTTTCTTGATACTGGAATCTGTGCGACATAATAATTTTACGCGCGTAGTGCTGTAAATTGCATTTTTGTCGATGTGGTAACGTTTTTCCAGCCAAGGACACAAGGCGGTGTAATCTTGATGAAGTACGTCATTATTGTTTATTGCAGTATTATATTCTTCAGCGAAATCAACATAATAAAAGAGTTGGTCGGTGATGAGATGTAAGAAATAACCTTTCCAATAGTCATCATCGAGATCTACTTTTGGATCACTTAAAAACGAATTGTAGTTAGTGATGATTTTGTTTTTTACGTAGTAATGAGTTAATTCTTTTTCGTTTTCGACTAGAGTGCGCGAAAAATCTGGACTCATATCTGGTGCAATTGAGCCTTCATGAAAAGCATTTAGATTTTTAATTGAATGCTTTTTTGCGTATTCGTTTGCGATAGCAAGATGTATTTCGATTGATGGCATATATTTATATCTTACCATTTTTTAAATGGGAGTCTTAATTTTCGTATACAATTTTCGAAATATCCCGGATAACTTTTTGTCCTCGCCATGCTTCGTTTGTGAGAATAACGAGAATGTAAGGGGCGTCATCGTTTAGAACGATTCCGACGTCGTGAAATGCGTTACCGTACCAACCATATTTGTGCATTGTTTCTATATCGCAACCGGCTTGAATGTTGTTGTAGAATGTATTTTTAAAGTAGGATTTCAACTCTTCGCCGTCTTCCATTTGATCGATATTTTCCCACAAGTATTTCCAAATTTTTAACTGATCATCGACGGTTGTGTCGCCGTAATAATATGAAGAAGTCCCAGTCATGTAATGTTCGGCGCCTAGTGAACGACCATAGTTCATGACATTATCTCGTCCAAGATTGTTGATGAGCTGCATGTGAGCATTGTTATCGCTTACGCTGATAGACTTTTTTGCAAGTGTACGTGTGTTGCTATTTAAGATGTTTTTGTCGTAAGCATACATTGCGCCAACTGTTTTTACTAGGCTTGCGCCATAGAAAATTTTATCTGCGTTGTATGTGTATTGATTATTGTTTATGAGATCGTAGTAGCCAATCGCGACGTCAAGATTGTTATCTAAAATATATTCTTCAAGTTTTTCATAGAAGGAAATACGATTATCGTCTTCATTATTGTTTTGATTTGTGCCATGGTTCAGTGCGGCTGGTTCTCGAACGATAATTTTTCTAGTTATGAAAGAGGTATTGTTTGCGGAGTCAGAGACGCTGTATTTTATTCGATATTTGCCGGCTTTGTTTGAATTGAAATTACTAGCAATGATAACGTTTTTGCTTAAGTCTGTATCGTAATTGTCTTCAACTTCAACCCCCGGGTCGACAAAATCATTGCCAACGTATAACTGAATTTCGCTGTCGCCAACTAAATTGATTGTTGGTGCGGTTGTATCTGCGACCTCAAGTGTCCATTTTTGTTCGGCGTGAAGGCCGAGATAGTCTGCAGAGATGATATTGTTGTAAACACCTATTTTATTAGTATTGAAATTGTCTTCAAAATAAAGCTGATCGCTAACATCATAGCATAGAAAAAGAATACAAAAAGTCGCTGTTTCATTTTTGTCGTGGGAATAATTGTTGTCTTCACCTACGATGATGTGGTTATTATGGTTGAGTGAGATAGTTAATGTGCGACTGTTATGAATAATGAAAGAAGTTAAAAAGACATCAAGAACAATTAAAAAAATAGCAATAAATCTTAGTCTTATTTTTATGTTTCGCGGCTGTTGATCCATTAAATTAATTATAACATTTAGCTTATGTTTTAAGATGTGAAAGGGAATTAAAACGCTTATTTTTAATTGACAAAAATGGTTATATGTGATATAATAAAAATATAGTCCAAATATTGTCACAAGGGGGAAACGTATGAAATTATTTACGGTACAGGATCAAATAGTTGGAAGTACCTTAAAGGGAAAAAGAGTATGGAGAGCATCGTTAGAGAAATCTAATGAGCTTACAAATACTTATGGTGCAGACGACGAAGAGGTTAGACCTTTATTTGAATGCTACGATTGGATTCATAAGAAGGCAAAAACCATAGTCGGTGAACCAGCAGAAGCTGGCCAGGCTTTAATTTGGGCGAGCGATTTTACCGAAATCGGTAATTACAAATCAGTTCGTTTTAACGGTCAGAAGTGCTGTAAAATCGAATTAAATATTCCAGATGAACTCGTAATGCGCGTAGCTTACGACCCATGGTGTGTCGCGATTGTGGGCGGATTTATCTGGAGTTCGGAATGGAGCGAAGAGGAATTTTGTCAAAAATACGATGAATATGAATCGTTTCTTGAGAAAAAATTCGGAAGTTCCAGATGTATTGAGGCCATGCTCTATAGTCTTGAAGAATTCTATTTGGATTACGATAATCCAAATGAATCGTGGCAGTACTTATTCTGGGAGATTAGACCAGAATGGGTCACTGATATTGAGTTTTTTACTGCTGAGACAGTAGAATAAAAAACTCTCAAACTTATCACCACCGCTTACGCGGTGGTTTTTATATGTCGGTTTTTCTTTTAGTTATTTTGTAGATAAGGAATACCTAGTACTTCGCCAAGTTTTTTGCCAGAATCTTTACCAATAACGACCTTATAGCCTTCGTCTATGCCTTGAGTTTTAGTGAGTATGGTAGCGCCTCTGCCGTCGTAGGTACCCTTCTCCATGAAGTTTTTTCGGATTTGAAGTATTGCGTTGTCGCCTAGGGGAGATCTCATATCTTCGGCGGCGCCTTCTTCTCGAGGAATTAATAATTCATTGGTGTCTTCATCTATATGAGCAATACCTTCTAGTGGAGCTGGAACTTTACCTGATTCTGTCGGCATGAAAATTACTGGTGCAGGAACTTTGTAGACTTGTGGTCCATCGCCTCGATCTTCATAGATTGTCGCTCTGGAGCAGTCGTAGATATTCCATTGCGGGACGCCATCTTTCACTATGCGTTCGCCAGTCTCTTTGTCGTTTAATGGTTCATAGGCAAGGATAGTTTTTTCGCTTGGAATAAAATCTTTTTGTCCTTTTTCGAGACAATTTAAATGGATTTTGCCATCTTCGACAATTGAGACTGTTCCGCTTTCAAACAGAGCTCGGATGTCTGGGTTTTCTGAGTCTGGCACTAAATCTTTTGACATGATTCCATTAGATTTTATGCCGCCCTCTTGCTGTGCTAAAATTGCATTTGGGTTATCTAATAATATCTGTTTTTGTGTTTCGCTAAGTCCTTTGATATTTTTGGACTCGAGTTCTACTAACGTTTCTGCTCTATGAGCGTCGAAACTGTTGCTCATTTCGGCTAGGGCATCCGTTGGATTGGCTTCTTGGATTGAATCATTGTTGGTTGTTTCAAAATTCTTTTCCATTTTTTATTTCTTCTTTTTATTCTTATTATTATGTTTATTATATTATAAATATCCTTCGGCTTGGAGTTCGAACATTTCTTTGTAAAGACCACCATGTTTAAGAAGATCAGCGTGAGAGCCAGTTTCAGTAACTTTGCCGTGGCTTAAAACAAGAATTTTGTCAGCTTTGCGAACAGTAGAAAAACGATGTGAAATAATGACGGTGGTTCTGGTTTTTTGCTCTTTCATAATCTCTTTAAAGATGCTGTATTCTGATTTTGCATCTACGGCTGAAGTTGGCTCATCTAAAATTAGAATATTCGGAGACCTAAAGAAACCTCTGGCGATGGCAAGGCGTTGCCATTCGCCACCGGAAAGATCGGCAGTATATTTCTTGTCGTAGTTTTTAGAGAGGATTTGGTTTAAGCCTTTTTCGAATTTAGGTTCGAGATAGTCTAGACCGGCTTTTGCAATAGATTCCCGAATCTCATTTTCTGAATAAGGTTTTGTGACGTTGCCATACCAGACGTTTTCACCGATGGTGGCGAAATCGTACTTTGAAAAGTCTTGGAACAATGCACCGATTTGGTTTAGCAATGTGTGACGATCGATCTGGGAGAAGGGGATGTCATTGATAAAAATTGTGCCTGAAGTAGGCGTATAAGCGCCAATGAGGAGCTTAATGATGGTGGTTTTGCCAGCGCCATTTTCGCCAACGATGGCGAGATTTTCTCCTGGGTTAATGGTGAAGCTGACATTGTCTAGGGCGAGAGTTTTGGAATTTGGATAAGAAAATGAGACATTTCGAAATTCGATTTTTGGAAGGGTGACGATTTGTTCGGTGCCGTTTGGTGACTCTTGAGTCTCCATAAAATCCATGTAATCAGTAGCATTAACCAGATCTTCTGCGAGATTTGTGATATGCATAGATAAGGAGTAGATATTACTACCTAGCTGGTCGAAAAGGTTTTTGAAAGTATAAAAATAGCCAATCTCGAGTTTTTCAATGATAATTTCGTGGGCGACGTAGGCGAGCATACCAAAACTAGTAATTTGTTCTAGTAGTCTTGAGCCAGTTTTTGGTATAAAGAATTCTTTGGCATCTTTAATGTCTTGTTTTTCACTTTTGCGACGGTGACCAATCATTTTATTGATGAGATAGTCGGAAAGGCCGTTTAACTCGATTTCGAGAGCGGAGTTGCTGCTGGTAATTTTTTGTTCGATGTCATATGCAATGCGTCTATCATTTGTATATTTGCGCCAGTTTTTGGTGCGTTTGGCGGTGATTTTTGCACCAATGATGGCATAGGGAATTGTAACGATGATAATAATTAAGGTGGCAATTTTGGACAAGGCAAAAGTGGTAATAAGTACTGTAAATAGGCTAATAAAGCCGCCAATGACGGAAAAGATTCGGTTGGAAATTGAGTCAACACGGACGCCATACTCTTTGACGCGGTTAAATTTGTCTGCAAATTCCTGAGTTTCACGCATTGCTAGGGGGATGCTGATATATTTGCGAGCAACATCAGAGCTGACTGTGCAAAAAATTTCTTGAATAATTTCTTCTCTGATAATTGCTTTGATTTGGCTGAGTATGGTTGTAAGGAGCTGAATAGCGAAAATAATACCAAGTAGGATGAGGGTAGGGAAGGGGTTTTTGGTGGATACGGCTTCAATAAGACTAGTAATGGTTTGGCCAGCAAGAAGAGCAATGATGGCTGGTGTGACCGATGACAATATGTTGTCAAATATGATGATCCACGTTTTTTTGCCGGCAGCACGATGATGTATTTTTAGTGAATAAAAAACAGATTTGAGTGAAATACGAAAAGAGTCGTTATCTTTTTGATCTTTGACCTTTACCATGAGTATTATTATAGCAAAAGATTAGTCACTTGCATATATTTCTTTTTGTGCTATAATATAAAAGTCCGATAAACAGTCGAACCCATTTTTTTAGGAGGTGATAAATATGGGAAGCAGTAGAGGATGGAACGGATCCTTTGAGGATTCGAAAGAAGCTAATCGTGACATTGAAGATATTCTCTTGGACGTGATGTCAGGGAACGAAATCGGAAAAGCCTCTGATGACGGAGGACTTATCAAGGCAAATGCTGATGGAAGCTTCGAGATGTTCGGTCCATCAAATGGACCTAAAGGCCATTACCACATAGGAAAAGATTCTAATGGAAACTATTACGGACATGGCTAAAGAGCAACAAATATTTTAGTCTAGGGCGCTACGGCGCCCTTTTTTCATTTTTTGTCTTAAAAATTAAAGGTTGATTTAAGCTTACTAATTTATACTGAAGAGTATTAATTATAAGGATAAAAGATAATATGTATATTCTCAAAAATGCTTGGATTTCGATATCCAGAAATAAAGGTAGAAATATCCTGATTGGTGTTATTGTACTAATTGTAGCTACAATGGCAACGGTGGCGCTTGCCATAAATAATACGGCTTCAGATTTAATTGGCTCATACGAAAGTGCTTACGATAAAGAAGTAACTATTTCCTTTAATCGTGGGGAGATGGTGAAGGACTTTGATTTTAGTAATCGTGACAAAATTTCGGATATGAAAAATAGGTTTAGCAATATGGCTAGTTATTCTGTTTCAGATATAGAAAATTTTGCAACCAGTGAGCATATAGAAGGATATTATTACACGTACAGTACATCTTTAAATGGAAACAATATAGAAAAAGCAACAACAAGTGGCCCTGATGATAAAGATTTTGGTAGATTTGGTGGTTTTGGTGGTGGGCCAGAAATGAAAATGCCAGAAAATCAAGCGTCTTCTTTTGACTTCACAATTACTGGGTATAGTTCAATCGAATCGATGAGTGAATTTATTGACGGTACTTATCAGATTTCCGAAATAGATGATGATGCATGGGGTAAAGCTTTTGATGGTAATTACGTCTTTATTAACTCAGAACTTGCTTCTTATAATAATTTAGCTCTTGGATCAGAAATTAAACTAGAAGACGAAGATAGTCACACATTTTCTTTTGTAGTAATAGGAATCTTTTCGGAAAATAGTTCCGAAAATTCAGGAGCAATAAACTTATTTTCAAATTCTGCCAACACAATTATTACAAATAGTGCAGCTGTCGCAAATATCATAGCTAAAAATTCTAGCCTGACCGCCACTCTTAAGCCAACTTTCATTATTGATGATTATAATAATGTATCCGAAGTACAATCTGAATTTTATGAAAAAGGACTGGATGAAACTTTTATACTTGAAACAAACGAGGAACTGGCCAATTCTGGGCTTTCATCGGTTCAAAATGTGCAAACTTTTGCCACAACATTCCTTATCATTGCTTTCATCATTGGCGGAGTAGTCCTATTAGTCGTCAACATGATTAATATTCGTGAACGAAAGTATGAAATCGGCGTATTTCGCACTATTGGTATTAGCAAGACTAAATTAACTATGCAATTCACGTCGGAACTTTTAATGGTGTCACTCATGGCATTAATGATTGGTGCAAGCATTGGCGCAGTATCATCAAAAAATATTAGTAACGCGCTTCTAGCGAGTGAAATTAGTAGCTCAAATAATCGTGCCAACGACATTAGGGAGAACTTTGGTAGAGGAAAGATGGGCGGCGGTAGGCTAGATGGTGGTATGCCTGGCAATATGCCAAATATGGGCAACATCAAAAATGGCACGCCAACTATTTCGGCTTACGACTCGATTGACGCGGTAGTTGGATTTGGCGAGATTGTTGAGTTACTTGGTTTAGGTCTTGTATTGGTACTAATCAGTAGTCTTGCTTCTATGATAAGTATTCAAAAATTTTCACCACTTACAATTTTGAAAGAAAGGTCATAAATATGAAAAAACAAGATAAACCTAATAATACTATTTTGAATATTGAAAACGTGAGTTATCAATATGCTGACGCCGAGTCGGATGAATATGCTTTAAAAGATGTTAATTTTAGCTTTGAAAAGGGTAAACTTTATGCGATTCGTGGTCGTAGTGGTACGGGTAAGACTACCTTGCTCTCACTTATCACTGGCCTAGAGCGCTGTACGGGCGGAACAATTACGTTCGGCGGAAAAGATTTAAAAGAAATTAATTTAGACGAATATAGAAGTAAAAAAATTGGTATCGTCTTTCAGAGCTACAATTTGTTACCATATATGACAGCAGCTGAAAATATCATTCTTTCAATGGATATTAGCGGCATTAAAATTACCAATAAACGTGAAAAAGCCATTGAACTCATGGAATCGGTAGGGCTTAAGAAAAAACACGCAGATCGTAAAGTATTAAGATTGTCTGGCGGGGAACAGCAACGTGTGGCTATTGCACGAAGCTTGTCGTATGATTCAGAAATAATTGTGGCCGACGAACCAACTGGTAATCTTGATAAGCAAACTGAGCAGGAAATTATGGATGTATTTAAAATGTTGGCGCACAAGGAAGGGAAATGCGTTATTACGGTCACCCATTCACAACATGTTTGTGATTCGGCAGACGTGGTTTATGATTTGAAAAAAGTGAGATAATGGGTGTTTGGTATAATAAGAATATGAAAGTTTTATATGTCGAGGATGAGAAAAAACTAGCTGAAGCAGTGATTTATTTACTTTCAAGGAATAATATTAATGCTGATCTGGCGGATGACGGAGAGAAGGCTATTGAGGCAATTACGAGCTCAGAATATGACGTAATCATCCTTGATATTATTCTTCCAAAATTGTCTGGTATCGATGTGCTTAAGAATATTCGCGCGCGTGGCATAAAAACCCCAGTGATTATGTTGTCAGCACTGAATGAAGTTGAGGATAAAATTCGTGGGCTAGACGAAGGTGCTGACGACTATCTTGCTAAGCCGTTCAAAATGGCAGAATTGGTAGCTAGATTGAATGCACTTTCGCGTCGTCCACCATTAGCGGATATTCAAAAGATAACTTTTGTAGATTTAGAATTAAAAACTATGGAGCATACGATTAATGATGTGCCACTAACCAATAAGGAAGCTAGAATTCTAGAGCTCCTTATGAAAAATCCAGAAAAGACTTTTCCAAAATCACGACTTTTGACATACGCATGGAATGGTGAAGTTAATCGAGAAGATAATTATGTGGAGGTATATATCAGCCATCTACGTAAAAAAATAGACCAAATTAGTTCGAAGGTTAAAATTAAAACTATTAGAAATTTAGGATATAAGCTTACTGATGTTTCGTAAATTACGTAATAAATTTATTCTGTTCAATGTTGGAATCACTACAATTATCGTAATTGTTGTGTTTTCAATTATTTACGTCCTAGCGACAGGGTCGGCCATGCGTCGTCCTCCAATGGGGCATATGCCACCTGCCTATACGAATGATATGAAAAATTTTGTCACAGAAACGATAAGAAACGAAAGAACCAATGCTTCAAAAGAACTACTCACGATTTTAATTTTTTCCGGAATCGCCATTGAATTATGCGTAATTATTATTTCGTATTTTCTTGCTGATATAGCCATAAAACCTGTAAAAGAAGCTTATGAATCACAGAAAATTTTTATTGCTAACGCTTCACACGAGATAAAGACGCCACTTGCGGCTATCTCGGCAAATCTTGAGGCCGCGGACATCCACGACAATAAATGGATTCAAAATGTCGAAGATGAAACTAAAAAAATCACTGATTTGAACAATAGCTTACTTAAATTGGCTAAAAGCGATGCCGGCATCAAAAGTGGAAAAAATACACGAGTGAACTTGAAAAATCTAATCGAGAAAGAGCTAAGTTTATTTGTTCCTCGCCTTGAATCTAAAAATAAAAAAATCATACTAAAGCAAACGTTAAATTCAAGTATTAAAGATATAAATAAAGTAGATTTTTGTGAAGTATTAAACATCTTGTTGGACAATGCATTAAAATATTGCGATTCTGAAATAGAAATATGTCTTTTGGGGTCTGAGATAATCGTAAAAAATGACGGAGAGTTAATTCCAAAAGATAAAATGCCACATATTTTTGATCGCTTTTATCAGGTGAATAAGAGTATGGAAGGATTAGGTTTGGGTCTCTCTATTGCATATTCAATATCTGAACGTAATGGCTGGAAAATCAAAGCTGAAACCGACGACAGGTTTAATATTTTTACAGTTACAATATAGGGTTCTGCTCAATCTCTGAAAGGTAAAAATAAAAAAATATGACCCTCTGGGTCATCTTTTTTATTTCTGGCTCCCGGGACTGGACTCGAACCAGCAACCTCGAAGTTAACAGCTTCTTGCTCCACCATTGAGCTACCCGGGAAGATAGGTCTATTATAGCACAAAAAATCGTTTTGTGGTAAAATAATTAGAAGATTTTAGCGTTTTTTGACGCTTTCATAAAAAATAGAAAGGAGAGCCACTAAATGGAAAAGAAAACTATCCAGATTGCTGGATCAATTACTGTAGATGAGCTAGCTAAGGCCCTAGGGCTTTCCGTTACTTCTTTGATCGGTGAATTGTTTAAAAATGGTATCGTTGCAACAATTAATCAACGTTTGGATTTTGAAACCACTTCAATCATTATTGAAGAGCTTGGTCTTGAAAATGTTGTTTTGGAACGTAAAAATACCGCAACAAAAACTTCAGAACTTCGTCATGAATTGTCTGAGAACGCCGTCGTTCGTCCTCCAGTAGTTGCAGTAATGGGTCACGTTGATCATGGTAAAACAACGCTTCTTGATACTTTATTAAATAAGAAAACCGCTTCGGGTGAGGCTGGTGGTATTACTCAGCATATTTCTGCTTATCAGCTTGAGCATGAAGGTCGTTTGATTACTTTTCTTGATACTCCGGGCCACGAGGCTTTTGCTGCAATTCGTCAACACGGCGCTATGCTTACCGATATTGTTGTAATTGTCGTTGCTGCTGACGATGGCGTAAAGCCGCAAACAATCGAAGCTATTAAATTTGCTCAGAGTGCAAACGCAAAAATTATTGTTGCTATTAATAAGATTGACCGCGAAGGTGCTGATATTCCACGTACAATGGCAGATCTTGCGCAAAACGGTCTTCAGCCTGAGGAATGGGGTGGCGATATTACGATGGTTCCTGTTTCTGCTAAGGTTGGAACAAACCTCGATAAGCTTCTTGATATGATCTTGCTTACTGCAGATATTGAGGAACTCAAAGCTGATATTGAAATTCCATCTGAAGGTCTTGTAATTGAATCACACATGGAAACTGGACGTGGTTCGGTTGTTAACTTGCTTGTTACTGGCGGGGAATTAAAAGTTGGCGAATTTATCGTTGCTGGCTCAACATATGGTAAAGTCCGTACTATGCTTGATTGGCGCGGAAAGCCAAAGGGAAAAGCTACTCCATCAGTTCCAGTTACTGTTACTGGTTTTAAGGAGCTTCCAAGCTTTGGTGATCGTTTTGTTGAAGTTGCAGATGAAAAGACTGCACGCAAGATGGCGCTTTTGAATGCACAGGCCGCTGCCGACGAATCCGCTTCTGCAAACGTTACATCTTCAGATCTTCTTCGTATGATGAATACTGCCGATAACTCTAAGACGTTCAATGTTATTGTTAAAGGCGATGTTCTCGGTTCAGTCACATCCGTTGTTGATTCTTTGAAGTTAATTGATACTAAGGGTGAAATTACACTCAATATTGTTTCTACTGGTGTTGGCGATATTAACGAAAATGATGTTTATATGGCAGCCGGCGAAAACACTGTTGTGTATGGCTTTAATGTTTCTGTTCCTATCAACATCTCAAAAATGGCTGCTCGTGACGGTGTCGCTATTAAGACATATCGTGTCATTTATGAACTTCTTGACGATGCAAAGCATGAAATGGAAAACTTGCTCGATGCAGAAATCGTAGAAGAAGATCAGGGTGAGATGAAAGTTAAGGGCGTCTTTAGAACAGAGAAGACTGCAATTATTGCTGGCGGTGAAATGTTGAATGGTGTCGTTAAACCAGGAATGCTTGCGCGTATTATTCGTAATAAAGAATATATTGGTGAAGTCGAAGTTACATCTGTTCAAAAAGAGAAGATGGATGTTAAAGAACTTGCTGCTGGTGAAACTGGTGGCTTGGCACTTAAGACTGAACACAAAGCAACCGTTGAATTAGATGATCGTTTGAAGTTCTTCGTTCGCGAAACTCGTAAAAAGACTTTGTAACAATAAAATCCAGTACTAAAAGTGCTGGATTTTTTGTGTATTTTATTAAACTTATGGTAAAATGGGGGTATGAATTTAAATGATGAGTTCTTAGCTGAGATGGGCTTGTCGGCAATGCCGGAAGAAGTGAAGCAAGATTTTTTGAACTATGTTCAAGAAGAACTTGAGGTTCGTATCGGTGAACGTATTGCTGATGGCTTAACCGAGGTTCAACTCAATGAATTCGATTTGATCACTGACCAAGTTGAAGCGGCTAAGTGGCTTGAAAAGAATCGTCCTGATTATCGCGAAATTGTTACAAGAACAATTGATGAAATCAAAGCTGAAATCAGTTCGAATCGCTCACGCCTGTTATCGGTATAAAAAAGACACCCAGATTTTCGAGTGTCTTTTTTGTTTTCTTATTATTTTCCGTAACCATTAATGAATGATTTTGCGTCCATTGGTTTTTTACCGGCTGGCTGTAGGATGTCGACGTTTATGAAGTGGCCATCTTGGCACTTGATCGGTAAAAGTTCTGGACTGTCCGCAATATGCGCTTTGATAATGATGCATTCTTTGTTGAAGAAAACATATTTACTTTTAGGATAGTTTTCGAAAGCAATAATTTTTCGCATGGATTTTTCGGCAGTATCCTGCTCTGGAGTAAGTAATGACATGGACTTATCCATTTTTTCAGTGAATGTAGCATCTTCGTCGTTTTGGATTGACGGCTCTGGGAGGTTGGCGAGATTTTCTACGATCCAGTTAGTACCTGCCTCAGAGAGAGTTTTGTAGATTGTTGTTTTATCAAGAGGAATGTCTTTGATGGTTTCTTGATGATAAAGTGGACCGGCATCCATTTTTTTGACGAGCTTCATAACTGAAACTGAAAAATCATTGTCGCCGTTTAAGATTGCAGATTCAATTGGTGAAGCGCCACGATATTTTGGAAGAAGGGAAGGGTGGATATTTAAAATACCTTCCGGCTCAAATAGATCAAGCACATCTGCTTTAATCATGACTCCAAAGGAAGCCAAAACGCCATGAGTGTCTGGATTTTCGCTTTTGAGCTGTTTGACGGTTTCGAGATCTTCCTTGGTCCTAGCATGAAAAATAATTTCAAAGTTCTGAGCTAGAATGGCTTTTGAAAAATCTGCGAGCGGGCCATTGCCGAAGAAAATAATCTTAGTCATCAGGGAATAGTTTCTTGTTATTTTTGATTTCTTTTTCGTAATCTTTGATTGGGTCGAGATCGCCCTTGTCGTTCATTTCGAAGAAAGCATCTTTGTCATCTTTGGCGTGATCGATAAATAGGATACCGTTAAGATGATCGATTTCATGCAACAAACAACGTGCAAGATCGTCTTCAGCTTTAATTCTTACTTCAGTGCCGTCTTCAAGCTTTGCTTTGATTTTAACTTTTGTTGGACGGTCAACTAAAGCGTAGATTTTTGGGACAGAAAGACAACCTTCGTAATCGCGCTTTGTTTTACCTTCAGCTTTAATGACTTCTGGATTAATAAGGGCGGTAAAGTTTGCATTCTTTTTGTCGTCCATATCGTCACGAACGATAATGATGCGTTTGTTGACTCCCATTTGTGGGGCTGCCATAGCGGCAGAAAGTTCGTAAGGGTGTTCTTTTTCCCAGTCTAGGGACAATTTACGCATATCGTTAATGATATCTAAGATTTCATCATCAATAACGCCGACTTTAGTCGACTTTTCACGAAGACGTGGGTCTGGGGTTGTGATAATTTTCATGTATATATTATATCATAAAAGAGATGGCGGGTCGAGCGTGACTCTGGCGTTCGGATCGATGTCTGATAACGCTTCCTGGATTTTTTGACGCGATTTTCCGCGTACAACTAATTGCCATGTATAACCATTGCTTGTGTGTTCATGAAATGATGGGGTTGGGACTGAAACTTTGAAATTTGGATTTTTCCAAAGTTTGTTATAGATTGCGCGGATTCTTTTTACGGCGATAGATTCGGTTTTGAATGTGATATCGATTTTTGCAAGATATGAAAAAGGAGGGAAGTAACCTTCTTTGCGTTTTTCTAGGACGTATTTTGCGAAGCTGTCATAGTCAGATTCTAAGGCGTATTTAATAATCGGAGATGTCGGCTGATATGTCTGGATGAAGACTTCGGCTTTATCGGTATGGCCGCGGCCAACACGACCAATAACTTGATTTAAGAGTTCATAAGTTCTTTCTTCTGCAGAATAGTCTGGTAGGGAGAGACCGGCATCGGCTTGAACTACTCCTACGGTTGCGAGATTTGGGAGATCGAGACCTTTTGCAACTGTCTGTGTTCCGATGATGATATTGATTTTGCCATTTTTAACTTCGTCATAGAGAGAGTCGAGTGAATTATCTTTATTGTTGTCGGCGTCGAAACGTGCAATTTTTGCATCTTTGAATAACTTATTTAATTCTGTTTCGAGGAGTTTGGTACCAAATCCTTTATGTAGAATGTTTGGCGAGCTGCATTTTGGGCAGGAGTGTGGAACTTTTTCGTTGTGCCCGCATGTGTGACAGATAAGTTCATAGGTATCTGAATGAAGCGTTAAGGGAAGGAAACAGTTTGGACAGAGCAATTCTTCTCCACATGATTCGCAAATTGATAGCGGTGCGGAGCCGCGACGGTTATGAAAAATTAAAGTTTGCTGTTTGTTTTTGAGATTTTCTGCAATTGCATTCAGAAGTTGAGTACAAAAATATCGATTCTTGGTAAAATTATCTCTATTTTTGAAATCAATAACTTTTATATCTGGAGTGACGGCCTCTTTTTTTGCTTTTTCGGATAAGGTGATAAGAGAGTTTTTTGATTTCGCGATGTAATAATCTTGGATTAATGGAGTTGCAGAACCTTCGATACAATCGATTTTATTCGTTTTTGCAATGAAGCTTGCTAGTCTGAGGGTTGAATATTTTGGACTGTTTTCTTGGAAGTATGTCGATTCGTGGCATTCATCGATAATAATGAGTCCGAGATTGTCTAGTGGTGCGAATAGGGCAGAGCGAGGACCGATAACAATTTGTGGGGAACTACAGTTCAGTAATTTTTCCCATATATTATGGCGTTCAGCTTCTGTTTGTTTAGAATGAATTAAGGTGATTTTTTTGCTGAAAGTATCCTCAAAAACCCGAACAAGTTGGCTTGTTAGTGCGATTTCTGGAACCAAAAGTATGGTCGATTTTTGTGCGCTTAACGCATTTTGAGCCATTTTTAGGTATATGTTTGTTTTTCCGCTTCCGGTTACACCATGAAGCAGCTTTGTGGCCTCCTTGGCCGTTTTAATGGCTTCTAGGGCTTGTTTCTGGGCATTATTAATGGCGATTTTTGGGTTTTCAAGGAGTATGGATGTATTTTGTTCGGTTTCTTCGGGTTTTTTGCGACGATTTTTGGTAATACCTTTTGGAAGGACGAGATTTAGAATTGTTGGAAGCGGTGCCATATAATATTCAGACATCCACAAAACTAATTTAACAAGATGCGTTGGAAGTGGCTTTGTATACAAAATTTTAGTAATGGGTTTTGTGGCAAAATTTGGTTGAGCAACTTTTTTGGTTACGATGCCAACGGTTGTAGATTTTCCAAGCGGGATTTCGACGATTTGCCCAATTTTTAGTGGGGAATCAAAAGAATAGGTTAGAACTCCGGAGTCTTTGCGAAAGACCTTTTCTGGTATCACCTCATAGAACATATATATATTATAGAACAGATATAAGGCGTAATGTTGTATTTTTTACACAAAATATTTTTGCATGATATAATTGTTGTAGAGAAAAGAGAGGTGTTATGTTAGATATGTTGGTTACCTCCAGGGTCAGGAGGAAGATAATTGTCGTCTTTGCGAAATATCCGGATTTTAAGACACATGTTCGTGGTTTGGCAAAGTTGATAAAAGAAGACCCAGGTAATATTCAGAGAGAGTTGACGAAACTTACGGCGGCTAAGTTTTTGATTATGACAAAAAAGGGAAATACTAGAATTTATCAAACCAACAAACAATACCCGATCCTAAAGGAATTACAAAGTATTGTGATCAAGAGTCAAAAAGGTAAGCCGAGTAAGACAATTGGGTAAAATTTTTGAACAACTAATAGAACAACGTGGTATTGGGGCGGATTTTTTGAACCCAAAATATGAGAATCTTGAGGATCCTTTTTGCTTGCCCGACATGGATGAAGGAATTGAAAGATTAATCTGTGCAATAGAGAAGGATGAGCATATTTTAATCTATGGCGATTATGATGTTGATGGTGTTACTGCGAGTACGGTGTTATATGAGGCTTTGACTGGCGCTGGAGTATCTCAGGTGGACATTATGTTACCTGATCGTTTTGCTGATGGCTATGGAATGAGTTCAAAAATTATTGAGCGTGTACAAAAAAATGGTATCACGCTTGTTGTGACGGTCGATTGCGGATCGGCGAACAAGGAAATCATTGATGAGCTTAATGTTTTGAATGTTGATACGATTGTAACCGATCATCATGAATGTCCGGATGAATTGCCGGACGCGGTTGCCGTGATTAATCCGAAAAGAAAAGATTATTCTGGTTTTAGAGATTATGCTGGGGTTGGGGTTGCGTTTAAAGTAGCTCAAGGCCTAGTTGCGAGAGGAAAAATAAAAGAGGGGCAAGAGAAATGGTTGCTCGATGCCGTTGTGATCGGTACGATTTGCGATAATATGCCGCTTCTTGGGGAAAATCGTATTTTGGGCTTTTATGGAATGAAGGTTCTTGAGAAGACGCGACGTCCTGGACTTAAAGAGTTGATGAAAAATGCTGGGCTCAAGAAAATTTCATCCGAATCGATTGGATTTCAGATTGGGCCGCGACTTAATGCGGCCGGTAGGATTGAATCTGCCGATTTGGCTTTAAATCTTATAAAGACTACTTCGAGAAGTGAGGCGGCTTTGCTCGCGATGAAACTTGAAGAACTAAATATAAAACGCAAGAAAGAGCAAAAAACCGCAGTATCAGAAATTGAGGAACGGGGAATTTCTGAGGAGCCTGTGATAATCGAGACTGGTAAATGGCATGAGGGTGTGCTCGGAATCATCGCTGGACGGTTGGTTGAGAAATATAAGAAACCAGCCTTTGTTTTGAGTGAAGTTAGCGACGGGATTTTTAAGGGGTCTGGTCGTAGTTTTGGTGACTTTAGTTTGGCTGAGGCTTTAAATTTTTGTCGCGGTTCTATTATTAATGGTGGTGGTCATGCTGGTGCGGTTGGTGTTAAAGTTGATGCGAAGAATATGTGGGAATTTCGTGAAAAAATTAACGAATATTATAGAAGCCTAAAGTTGGTTGAACAGGAAAAATATTTGCTCTATCACGAAGACTTAGCTTTGAGGGATCTGGAAGAATTTTCGCTAGATTTATTGGATGAGTTAAAAAAACTTGAACCTTTCGGAGAAGGAAATAATGAACCGATTTTTAGATTGGATAATGTCGAGATTATTGAGTCGAAGAGAATGGGAACTGATGGGAATCATTTGGCGTTGATGGTAAAAGGGAATGGTTCAAAAATTTTTAAGCTTGTTGCTTTTTCGGCTCCTAACGAATGGTTTACTTTTTATCCTGGCGATCAGAAAAATATTTTGATTCAAATTCTAGAAAACGAATGGAATGGTGTTCGCTCGGTTGAGGGGCGAATTTTGGATATTTATTAGAGTGCATATAGTATAATATATGTATGAAAATATTGTGGACTGATGGTAGCGCATCCCCGAATCCTGGCCCGGGTGGATATGCCGTAATTGAAAATGGCAAGCCGGTTTGTTTGGGTGCCGAGAAAGAATCTTCTAATATTCGCATGGAGGGTTTTGCGATGATTGCCGCAATGAAATATGCTGGCGAGGAAGGTTGCGAAATTCATTCCGATTCAGAATTCTGGATTAATGTTTTAACTAAGTGGGCTCCAGGATGGGAAGCTAATGGTTGGAAAAAGAAATCTGGACCAATCAAGAACTTAGAAATTGTCCAAGAATTATATAGTTTGTATAAAAAATATCCGGTAAAACTGGAATGGGTGCGTGGACATGTGGGAACTGAATATAACGAGCTCGCCGATGAGTGGGCAAATAAGGCACGAAAAGGAGAAACCTTATGAAAAAAATTATTGTCAAATGTAAATTAGCGAGTCGCGCAAAATTTGAGAAAAAACTTTCCGACATCGAGATGGATTTTTCTCCAGTTTTCTGGCAACATGATCGCGTTTATGTTCCAAAGGGATATAAACGAGGAATTAACTTGCCACGCCTTATTATGCGCACTGAGATGAGGGCTGTTGATCAACCTGCAAAGTATTCACTTATCTTGAAACGTCACATTGAAGATTCTGGTCTTGATGTGGTCGAAGAGACTACGGTAAAAGATTATTCTGAGATGGTAAACATCATTTTGCAACTTGGCTTTAAGTCTCAAAAAGAAGTGTCACGTCGTCGTCAAGAACTCAAAATGAGCGATAATACATCTTTGTATCTTGATAATATTGATGGATCTGAAGATTACTTTGCAAAGATTGAAACCAACCTCATTGAAGGCGATTCAATCGAAGAAGTTAAAGTTGATTTGATCAGAACGCTTGCAGCTCTTGGTGAAAAGAACATTATCGAAACATCATACTCTGACATTGATTATTAAGACATTAAAAAAACTACACCTTTTAGGGTGTAGTTTTTTGTTGGCTTATCCGCGTGGTGGTTCACCGTCTGGTTCGCCAAGAAGTTTCTTGGATTTGATCTCGTAACGGCGACCGTTAACTGGTGAGACATAGTAATCTTCGGCGAGTAGGTTGACGAACATTGAAAGATCTTTGTCGTCCATAATGATGATTGATCCGTCATCGTCGGTCATGAGCTCGAGCTGCATTTCGTCTGCATATTCAACGAGTTTTTGTTGAGGCATCTCTTCTTCAATATTCATTGCTTGAAGCTTTTTTAGAATTGGTTTTTTATCTTGGAGAAGGGAATCAAGGGTTAAACCTTCGGCAAAGGAGAGATTGTATTTTTCGGTTAATTCTTTAGCTTTTGCTTCGGCAATAACTTGTGATTTGTAATCATATTGGAAGAGATTCTCGAATTTGGCTTGGTTGTAGATTACAACGTTGCCGTCGATGATTGCAACTTGGTTATCGTCAGGCATTTTTAGGGCGACTTCAGCAGAGAATGGTTCAAAGCTTTCGCCGTTAATTTCCCAGCTTGATGTACCTTTTAATGCACCAGATGCGGAAATTGCTTTTGCGATATAGAAGGTTTTGGTTCCATCTTCGCCGCCAGGATATGTGAAACGTGCAATAATACCTTTAATCTTTTTGAATTCATATTCATTATCAGTAAAGGTTGCGATGTCTTTGTATTCGTTCTCGATGAGGTGAATGAGAGTTTCGGCACGGCCAACTTTTTCAAGTTTGGTGCGGTAAATGACTTTTTCTTCACCGTCAGCTTTTTCATATTCGCGGCATTCTAGGCCTTTTTCTGAGCCTTCGATGATGAATTTGATTGCTGATTGCATAAAGACAGCTTTAACGCTGTTGGTTAGTTTGTCTGAATATTTGATTTTGAATGGGGTGTAGTTTTTGTTGAACAAGAAAAGTTCTGCACTAACATTGTTCTTAACTTCGTCGATTTCATTCGCCCAAAGGAATACGTCAAAATCGGATTGTTCCATGATTATCTCCACTTATTATGGAAATAATTGTATCACATATTTTTGATTGCTTGAGTGTAAAGCTCCTTAAATATTTTTTTAGTTTCAGGGAAGGATTCGGTTATATGAGAAATGGAGAAGGCTTGGTTGATTTCGAGGACTTTAAGCTCGCCGGTTTCTGACTCTAAGATATCGACTGCGGCAAAACGGATACCAATCGCTTTTGCGGCGGCAATTGCGATTTGGCTTAGTTCTTTGCATTTTTTACTTTGTTGATCTATGAGTGAAGGTGTGGCGCCTTTTGAGAGATTATGCAAGAAAGAATCTTTGGATCTAGTTTTTCTAAAAGTGAAATATACTTTTTCGTCCAAATAAAAACAGCGATATTCGTGAGGAGCATTCAAGAAAGGGGAAAGACAGATTGCGTCATATTTTTTTGATAGTTCATGAATTGTATTTGTTGCGTTTTCTTTAGTGTCGCAGAGAGTAACGTCTTTTCCTTTGAGACCACAGCAAGGTTTGACGATGAATGGAAGATTCGTGGATTCGATGCGAGAGAGGATCTCATCCTCGGGCATTTCTTTACGAATTAAAATGTGAGTAACAGCTGGAATATTGGCATGTTTCAAGAGGGAATAGGTAGCGACTTTGTCATCTGCAATTTTGCCACTGGCCGCAGAGTTTAGATTTGAATGGCACATGAAAAAGAATCCGTTCTTTTTTGTGCGAATGATCATATTGTCGGGGAATTCTTCGAAAGGAATATTCTGTTCCTCGCAAATCTCCTTTATAAGGTCTAGTGACGTTGTCATGATGGATAAATTATACCACGATAAAGCCTTAAAATAACCTGTTAGCTTCGTTTTGTTCGGTTATTACAACATAAAAAATATATTTTGAAAAGGGAAGAGTGTTCGGGAAAATAACAGAGAGTTTTCCACATTTTGTGGGAAACTATTTATGTTAAAAAATGGCAAAAAAGGTCTTGCTTTTTTTTGAAATTAGGCTTACACTTAAGTCAGTGGAAAACAACACAAAAACCACAAAAATTAAAAAGCACATTAACAAAGTTTGAGATCGGCCAACTAGGAGTTTCGGCGCGCGCTAAATGGACATTGAGGCGCGTCACAGCAATCATAAGTACATTCCTCTAAACACACCTCCCAATAAAACTCTATATATTTAGGTCTAAACAACCACACAATAAGTCTCTCAACGATCATAATAATATGGCGAACTTCGGTTTACCAATAAATTATGATGGATAAATTGTGAAAACAACAAACAAACAACAAAGCAAACACAAAAACGCTGAAGTTTCTAGTTGAGCGATCTCAAACAAAAAGTGTATAATATACACATGGAAGAACTTCATAAACCAGTTTTACTAAAAGAAGTCCTGGAGGCCTTAGATCCTAAGCCTGGAGAATCATATATTGATTTGACAGCAGGATATGCAGGTCATGCCAGTAAGATTTTGGATGTGACACGGAATTATAAAGATTCAGTTCTTGTTGATCGAGATGAAAATGCGGCGAGGCATTTAAGCGAGCATTTCGGAGACAAGATCGAAATTATTAATACTGATTTTTATAGTGCGGTGCTACAGTTAATCGAGTGTGGAAAGACTTTTGATTTAGTATTAGCAGATTTTGGAGTATCTTCTCCGCAATTGGACAGAAATGAAAGAGGTTTCTCTTTTTCAAAGGATGGCCCATTGGATATGAGGATGGATCAGCGCCAATCGTTAACTGCATACGATGTAGTTAATAAGTGGAGCGAGAGAGATCTTGCGGAAATTTTTGTACGTTATGGCGAGGAAAAGCCTGGACGCGCAAAAATGTTAGCACGTGAGATTGTTACATCTAGACCAATAAAGGGAACTAAAGAACTCGCGGAAGTTATCGCAAGAAAATCGCGATACTCAAAAACTCATCCTGCTACGCAAGTATTCCAAGCAATTAGAATCGTAGTAAATAGAGAACTAGAAGTCATTGAAAAGACATTGCCACTTTTGCCTAAGATTTTGAATCCAAAGGGAAGAGTTGCACTTATAACCTTTCATAGTCTGGAAGATCGATTGGTTAAAGAATATTTCCGAGAAGTCAGTGAGCATGGCGAAGAATCAGAACTTAAAATTATAAACAAAAAACCAATTACCGCGGAGGAATCGGAGTTAGTTATCAACCCGCGAAGTAGAAGCGCAAAGCTTCGTGCTGCTGAGCGGAATTGATAAAAATAAAAAATTAAAAACAAAAAAAGGAGGCAATTATGCCAAAGCAAATCATCGTAGCGGACAAATCACGCGTCCAAACAATCAAAGTTAGCTTCCGCTAAATAGATTTTCTTGGGTGGGGAAACCCACCCAAGCCAAAAACGCTAGGGGTGACATGGGCCGAAAAGGCTCACCATTTTAGAGTTTTTTCATAGGAGTGTGGAAAAAACGTATGACCTTCCCGGGCGGGCAGTTAGCTTACTTATAGCTCTGGCTAACAACGCCACCCGGTCTAAGATTGAATTTAAAAATTGATAAAAATAAAAATAAATAAACAGCGAGAAAAATAAAAATATGAGAAATCAAACTTACATGACAAGACGTAATGTATCTACGATGAACTTTACACGCAATCGTAATACTGTCCGCCATTCTGCACGTAATCTTGGTCCTATTTCCCAAATCGTCACAGTTTCTTTGATTACTCTTTCATTTGGTTTAATTTATGTTGCGGTTGGCACAAAAGCTACCACATATGATTATGAAATTTCTTCTGTTGAATCTCAAATTTCAGAGATGGAAGCAAAAAAAGAAGATCTTGCTGTTGAAAAAGCTCGCCTAACTTCAGTTGCTGCTGCCAAAAATAGTGCGGTTGCTGCTATAATGGAAGATGCAACAGTATCAGGATATGCAGCGGACTAAATTATTAAAATACGGAATTCTAGCTGCACTCGGTGTGATCGTAGTGCGGTTATTTTTCATTCAGATAGTTGAACATGATATCTGGGTAGCGAAGGCTGCCGATCAGCAAACTTTACTTGAAACAATTATCGCCGACCGTGGTGATATTTACATGATGGACGATGATGAACCTGTTAAAGTCGTAATGAACCAGGTTGCTTACTCGATTATTATTGATCCGCAAGTTACTGATAAAGATGGTCTTAAAAAAGCGCTAGAAGAATATGCGAAAGAGTATATTGCGGCAGATATTGATGAAGTTTTCAGTATGGAAGGACTTAGATATTCCGTTATTGCTAAAAACTTACCGCGTAGTGTAGCGATGAAAGTTTTGGAGCAAGGAGTTTCTGGTGTTTGGTTTAAAGAGAATAATCGACGCGTTTATTCTGAAGGCGAGATGGCTGCTCAGTTGCTTGGTTTTGTAAACAGTGACGGTGAAGGGCAGTATGGTGTTGAGGGCGCGCTAAACAAGACTCTTGCTGGTACTAATGGTCTTCTAAAAACGATTTCCGATGTTAATAATATTGCCTTGTCTATTGGTAATGATAATGTGAAGATTCCAGCAATTGATGGTACTGACGTTGTTTTGACCGTTGATCGTGGTCTGCAGAAACAAACAGAGGAGCTTTTGGCTGATGCGGTTAAAAATACAATCGCAACAAATGTTGCCGCAGTAATTATGGATCCAACGACTGGTGAGATCCTAACTATGGCTTCTGTGCCGACTTATGACCCAGCTAAATATGATCAAGTAACCGATTGGACTTCATATATTAACTATGTGACCGACGTTCCTTATGAGCCAGCTAGTGTTTGTAAGACGTTTACATTTGCTGCAGCACTCAACGAAGGTGTTATGACTCCAGAATCGACATATTATAATACTGGTTCGGTTGTGGTTGAGGATGCAACAATTAATAACGCTTCAAAGAATTCAATTCTTTATGGAACAATTAATATGCGTACAGCATTAAACTGGTCACTTAATACCGGTAGTATTCAAGCTTTGAAGTGGTTGGGCGGTGATCCTGATAATGTAAACGAGAAAGGCCGTCAAAAACTTTACGATTATTATAATTTATTTAGATTGGGTAAAGCGACTGGAATAGAAATTTCCGAAGCGGAAGGCGTTGTGCATGCGCCGGATTATGGTTATGCACCAAATTTGACTTATGCTGAAATGACTTTTGGACAGGGAACTAGCCTTACAATGATTCAGGTTGCGACGGCATTTTCTGCAATCGTGAACGGCGGTTATTTGATTACTCCAACAGTCGTGAAGGGAACAATGCAAAACGGAGAATTACAAGTTTCTCAATATGTCCAGGGAATGGACGATCAGGTTATTTCTCCAAGCGTTAGTAGTGTAATGCGTGAAATGCTTCATGATACCAGAAGTGTGTATGCTGGTACAGATCCGGACGGTTATTATATTGGTGGAAAGACGGGAACTGGTCAGGTTTATCTTGAAGAAACGGGTGCTTATAGTGCGCCAGACGGTGAAACAACTGCGACTTATCTCGGCTTTGGTGGAACAGAGGGAGAGTTGCCAAAATATGTAATAATGGTTAAAATGTGGGGAGAGGGGCAACATCTTGATGGCTCCGATGCAAAGAAGGTATTTGATAAATTGTCAGATATTACGATCAATAATTTAAAGATAAGACCAAGGGAATAAATAAACAATGGAACTAAATGAAGAAATGTTTTATGGATTGATGCTCTCTGTCGGCGCATTTCTTTTTTCGATGCTTTTAACCCCAATCTATACACATTTCGCATATAAGTATAAGTTTTGGAAGAAACAAAAGAAAACGACTGTTGATGGCAAAAGTTTGCCAATCATGACTAAACTTCATGCACATAAATTCAAACGTCCATTCCCAACCATGGCTGGTGTTATTGGTCTTATTGTAATTACTATTATTACGATTGCATTCAATCTTGATCGTGGACAAACATGGATGGTGCTTGCCGCATATGTTGGTGGCGGTATTATTGGTATGATTGATGATGCGATTAATGTATTTGGATCAGGGAAAGGCGCAGCTGGCCTGCGTGGACCAATTAAATTCTTCCTTATTACTGCTGTTGGTCTTGCACTCGGTTGGTTCTTTGCCTATAAAATGGGTTGGACAACTTTAGCTATTCCATATGTTGGCCGTGTAGATATTACGGCTATTGGTATGGTTCTTTTGTTTACATTCGCAGTTGTTGCAACGGCAAATTCGGTCAATATTACCGATGGACTTGATGGTCTTTCTGGTGGATTGTCTATGATTGCGTATTTCGCATTTGGTGTCATTGCTTTGATGCAGGGGCAATATATGTTATTTGGCTTCTGTATGACGGTTGTTGGTTGGCTCATTTCTTATATTTGGTTTAATGTTCCACCTGCACGTTTTATGATGGGTGATACTGGCTCATTCGCACTTGGTGCTGGCCTTGGTGTCGTTGCTGTTATGACGAATGCATTCTTACTTCTTCCAGTTATCGGATTATTGTTTGTTATTGAAACTGGTTCATCCTTGATTCAGCTTACATCGAAGAAATTATTCCATCGCAAGGTATTTATTTGTGCACCGCTTCATCATAACTTAGAGGCAAAAGGATGGGGGGAAGCAAAAATTGTTATGCGTTTCTGGATTATTGGAATTGTTCTTGCTATCTTGGGTGTTTATATTGCAATAACCGGTGGAATTATTTAGTCTATGTCGATTAGGGTGCGGAAACATAAAAGTGATTTAGGTATACTTTTTGCGATTCTCGTGCTTTTGGCGATTGGTTCAATTGTTATTTATGCAATTGGTCCAATGCGTGCGAATGTTTTGAACTCTGCATACGGAATGGATTATAGTTCGAGTCATTTCTTCGTGACGCATCTACGTAATTTGGCGATTGCGCTTGTAGCATTCTTCTTTGCCTTCAAGGTTGTTCCGTATAAGTTTATGGCAAAGTATTCTAAATGGTTATTAATTGCCGCCCTCGGTACGTGTGCACTACTTTTCTTGTTGTCAAAAACTGGAAGTTCAATTGCAGTTTGTGAGCTTGGTGCGTGTCGTTGGATGAATATTGCTGGAATTAGTTTTCAGCCAGCAGAACTTTTGAAACTTAGCTTGGTTTTATATCTTGCAGATTTTATTGGTCGCAAAAAAGAAGAGGGAATGATCGGAACGAGAGATTTTTGGATTCCGATTGGAGTTATTAGTATAGTTTCACTGATTTTCGTTGTTGTTGTGCAGAGCGATCTTGGAACTGGTCTAGCCGTGATGGCGATTATCCTCGGAATACTCCTAATGAGCGGAATTCCGATGAAGCAATTTGCAGCTGTGATTGGTGTTATTCTTGCGGGTGGTCTTCTTGTTATCGCTATGACTCCATATCGTATGGAGCGTGTTATGACATTCGTTGGTGGTGGTAATGATAAAACAAGTTATCACGTTGAAAATGCGATGCTTGCAATTGGTACTGGTGGAATTTTTGGCGTTGGTATTGGAAACTCTGTTCAAGCTACTGGTTATCTTCCAGAATCTATTAACGACTCGGTCTTTGCTGTAATGGGCGAGACGTTTGGCTTTGTTGGTCTTGTTGGCGTGCTTGGAATTTTTGCATTTATTTTACTAAGGTTACTTGGTGTAGTCGACAGAACCGAAGATATGTCTAGCAGGTTAGTTCCGGTTGGTTTATTTGCATGGATGTCGATGCATATTATTGCAAATATTATGTCGATGACTGGATTGATCCCGGTAACCGGCGTTACTTTGCCACTATTGTCTTATGGCGGTACAAGTATGATGTTTATTATGATTGGTCTTGGTTTTGTTATGCAACTTTCGTGTTATACTGGTAGAGAGGTAATTACACATGAAGATATTAGTAGTAGGCGGGGGATCAGGGGGTCACATAACTCCAGCCGTAGCCGTGGTTCGCGAAATATTGGCGATTAGACCACGTGCCCGTATTGAATTTTGGACTGATTTTAAATATCACAAAAATGTCACAAAGCTAACGACGGAGATCGGCGTTGCTTGGGGTGAAGAAGAAAAAAATAAAGGTCGCGGTGCGTCCTATATTCGCGTTCGTCGTATTCCGGCCGGAAAATTTCATCGCTATGCCGGATGGTCATTTTTGGATTATTTTAAACATTTTAATATTACATTTAAAGATTTAATTATTGGTAATATTTGCGGATTTTTTGGTTTTATTTTTGGAATTATTACGAGTTTCTTCAGATTATTCAGTAAACGCAATCGTCCTGATGTGATCTTTTTGAAAGGCGGTTACACTTGTTTGCCAGTTGGGTTAATTGCGAAGTTATTTAGGATTCCTTTTGTAATTCATGAATCTGATGTTGTTGCGGGACTTGCCAATCGCGCATTAATGAATAAAGCTACAAAAGTTGCTTTTGGTGCGCCATTGTCTGATGAGGTCCTTGAAAAACATCCAAATTATATTTGGACTGGTATTCCTGTTGGAGCTGAGTTTAAGTCGGTTTCAAAAACGAAACAAGAATCTTTGAAAAAAGCATTTGGTTTTGCTGTAGATAAGCCTTTGGTGGTTGTAACTGGTGGTAGCCAAGGTTCGGAAAATCTCAACGAAGCTACTCGAGCAATTTTGGAAGAATTGTTGAAATTCACATCGGTTGGACTTGTTGCTGGTCGTAAACACTATGAGAATATGATTGATTTGAAACGTTATGAGAACTGGAATAAAGCTTCGCTAGAGTCAAATTTTCGTATGTGGGAATTTAATACGACTATGGATGAGTTGCTTGGTGCAGCCGATGTTGTTGTATCTCGTGCTGGCGCCACGACTATTGCTGAAATGGCAGCGCTTAAAAAAGCTACAATTTTGGTTCCGTTCGCAATTTTGCCTGGTGGTCATCAAACAAAAAATGCTGAGAGGCTTGAAAAACTTGGGGCTGCCGTTGTTGTTAATGATGCAAAAATGGTTGAAGATCCAACGTTGTTGCTCGAGCAGATCCGAACATTGGTAAGAAGTCCACGTAAGCGTGCAGATATGGCCGATGCACTTAATCTTGAGGCTAGAGGGGATGCCGCAAAGCGCTTGGCTGAGATTGTTTTAGAGGTTGCAACAGGGAAATAGGAAACAAAAAGGATGGGCAAAAGAACGAAAAAACAGAGAATTAAAGAGGTAGAGAAACAAGCGCCGAAGCTTGCTTCCCGTCGTGCTAATAAAAAATCTACAATCCGCATGGGAAGGACGATTGCTGCGCAAAGGGAAAGAGTCGAAACTTCATCCGAGCGTATGGAAGCACGCAAGAAGGGAAAGAAGAAGCAGAATTTTCGTACTGGTGCTACGGTTTTGATTTTTGCTGCAGTTATTTTTGCTGTTGCTTTCCTTCTAACACCAATCATTAAAAGTCTTATTACTGGCAATGAGGCAATTAACGAGCCTGTGGTTGTGACTTATGCTCCAACTATCGAGATTATCGATATGGATGAATTATCAACTGGCGGCGTCTTAACAAGTCGTATGCGTGATTATATTGGGCAACTTGAGGTCGATCTTAAAGATCTTGGCTATAAGGCCACACTTGCGACCATTCCTTCTGATTCGATTCGTGAGGTTGATTTTAATATTGAAGGCTATGATGGCTATATAAAAACCACGATTGATCGTGGGACTGGTGTTACGGCTGAGGATATCGATCGCATGATTAAGTATCTACAAGGGAAGGGAGTGGCTTCTTTTGAGTATATTGATGTGCGTGTTCCTGGTAGGGCATACTGGAGATAAAATTTATTTCTCTACCCTCTTGTTCGGTTTTTGTTCTAGAATTATGGATTTTTTCATAAGAAATGTGTTATGAAATATGCTCGGTAACAGGGTAAAAAGGGAAATAGGGAAATAAAAACGGGGAAATGTCAAATTTGAAAAAAATTGCTGTGAAAGGTTGTGTGAAAGTAGGAATTATAGGGGTGGAGACCTCAAACTGTGGAAAACTTTCACAGAAGAGCTCGGAATTATGAGAATTGTTGTAGAATTTGCAACAAAAATAGCCGTCTAAAGGCCTAAATTTGGCCGATTTTCAGAATCGATTCTGGGACTATTTTTAGAGTTTTTTATAGTAAATAACAGATAAAAATTTATAAGTTTTAAATAAAATAATAAGCATATATATGTAAAAAGAATTCTGATGTTTCCCTTTAAAATTTTAAAAATTTAGAATCGTGGATGATAACAGGGTCAAAATAGTATATAAATATATATCGGCTTTTTTGACCCTGTTATGTCGTAAAATATGTATTGTGCGACATTACGGTTATGACAAAAAGTTGATTGATTATACGTCTTTTGCATGTAAATTTCAAAGCGGCTATGGTTATTTTTGTCTAGAACCCATTTTGTAATACGTGTAATTCCCGTTTGTTTGGCTCATAATTCTATGTCTCGGGTTTTTGTCGTGTATGTGTCTATTTTGGCTAATTCGGGCAATTCTGAAGCGTTTTTGAGGCTTACGGGTGGCTTAGTCAGTTATAACAGGGGTAGAGAAGTATGACTGTCTGATTATGACTGAGGTGAAAAGAAAAAGAACAGGGGAGCATACCTGTTCTTATAGGGGTCAACAGGGGAACTATGATTCCCTTTTTATTTGTATATACTATATAAAATGCTGATATTCTTAATGAAGACTGGAAGCATTATTACTACATAACCTAGAATGATTGCGGTTATTATGACGATACACCACTTAATGACTGCAATGCTATTAATCTGTTTTTCGTGCAGCGCAATAAATTTATTGAGCATTTCCCTTTCTAGTTCGCTGTTTTTTGTATCTGGGGTGATTGGGGTGATATTATTATTGTTTTCCATATTTTTATAATAATTGAACGTAAAAAGAATGTAAAGAAAAAGCCGACTAGCTTAGTGGTCGGCTATGATGAGTTTTTTTGTGGTTAAATCTAGTTCGGTTTTTGTTCTATTTGCAATATTCCGAATTTGTACTGTCGTAGCAATTGATTTCGTGCCCGATGGTATTAATTATGGTTACGGATATTGCGGCAAGGATGATATCGGCGACTAAAAGTATTATAAAAATGGTGAGTTTTTCTTTTTTTGTTTCCTCAACACTTTTTGTTTGATTTATATTTTTGATTTGTTTTTTGCCTATTTTTAGGCTGAATATGACGAATAAATCGACAAGAGCGATAAATAGTATTATTCCTAGTATGAGCATGAATTTCTCTCCTTTTTATTTATGATAGTTTTTCTTTTTGAATTGACGATAATGGTTATTTTTATGCCTCTGTTGGCCTTGTTGATGTTGTTGGCCTTGTTGCTGTGGAACTTGTTGTTGCATTTGAGGCGCTTGCTGCGCGTTCTGTGGGGCCTGTGAAGCCGGTTGTGGTTGAACTACGGCTTGTGTGGCTTGTTGCATGTTTTGCTCCATTGTTGGCTGCTTCGTGGCCTGTGAGGATGCTTGTAGGTTCGCATTATTTCCCTCTTGTTGCTTTTCTGCAACGAGCTTTGCTAAATCCTTGAGTCCAAGCCTTACTTTTCCTTCGGCTTCGTTTGGGCTCAATTTTTGACGCATAAAATCGCCTTGTGGGGTTGGATTTTTAGGGTATTTTGGCTTATATGCGAAGTTCGGTTTTTGTACGGTTGCTGAGGAATTGTTGTCTGCTTGATTCCCTTCTCCCCCGGCTTGGCGGCCAGAATCTGAAAGATCTTTTTTGTATTTTTCAGATTGTTCAATGGTTTCTTTAATTTCGGCTTCGATTTCTGCGCGTGGACGTGCGAAGTTTGCGCGAGAGTGTTCTACGATTGCATCAAAATTGTCTTTTGGTGTCTTAGGAATTGATAATGTGGTTGCAGAGAAAGCAGGAACTTTTTCGCCAGCAATAATCATTGAAGCGATAAAATGGCGGTTGTTGAGTTGGATGAGATCGCCCTGTTCGAAGGTTGGTTCGAATTGTTTTGCTAGAATTGGTGCATCATCTGGAGAAACGCGGAAGCTGATTGTTGAACCAACGTTACCAAAAACTGCATCACGAACAGAATCTGTCATCTGTGAAACATACTGGTTTGCGACTGTAAGATTAAGACCGTATTTGCGAGCCTCAGAAAGAATGACGGCAAACGAATCTGTAGCAAAGTTCTGGAACTCGTCTACGTAGAGATAGAATGGGCGACGATCTTCGACGCGATCAATATCTGAGCGCGACATTGCTGCAAGCTGAACTTTAGTAACAAGGAATGCGCCAAGAATGCCGGCGTTATCTTCACCGATAAGACCTTTTGAAAGGTTAACGACGAGAATCTTGCCTTCGTCCATAATTTTACGAATATTAAAGCTGGATTTTGGTTGGCCGATAATATTACGAATAATTGGGTTTGCTGTGAAAGCACCGACCTTGTTGAGGACTGGCGCAATAGATTCGTTAATCTGCTTGTCGTTCCATTGCCCGAACTCGTGTTTCCAGAATTGAAGAACTGTAACATCTGTACAATAGTCGAGAGTTTCCTTGCGGAATTCTTTATCTGTAAGAATTCTTGCGATATCAAGAAGTGTTGTTTCTGGACGATCAAGAAGCGCCAAAATTGTATAGCGAAGAATATGCTCAAGACGAGGACCCCAAGAGTCGCCGAACATACGTTTCAATACGCCGATAACTTCCGAACAAATATTTGGCTTGCGAGTTGGATCTGTAACCTCGAGTGGATTGAATGCTACGGGATATTCCCTATCTGCTGGGTTGAAATAAATAACATCTTTAACACGGGATTCTGGAACAAAACGAAGGTTGTCGATGGCGAAATCACCGTGTGGATCAATAATACAATAACCTTGGTTGTGGAATGTATCGGATAGTGCTAGAAGTTCGAGGAGGCCACTTTTACCAGCACCGGTTTGACCGATGATGTAAAGGTGACGCGAGCGGTCACGGCGAAGAAGGCCGAATTGATGATTGATGCCGCGGAAGTTTGTTAGACCGAATGCAGAAATATTTTCATCAATAGAAGGCGTTCCGGTTAGAACTGGAAGTTTGGCAGGTGGTTCTGCGGTTTTTGAATTCGCCCAAACGATGTTTGGAGTTTCGACTGATGTATGTGGAAGATGATAAACTGATGCAAGCTCAGAAATATTTAAAATGAAGCCATGATTGGCGAACTGGCGCATTTTATATGCGTCGAGATCGATTGGATTGAAGCTGCCGCCAGTCATTTTGAAACCGTTTAGATTGGTTGAGTTATATTGTTTGAAAGTACCAACAAGGGCTTGCATATTTAACTTTGCATTGATGTCGCTTTGACCTAAATATGCTAAGCGAATTTTTACCTCATAGCCAAGTTTTGTTGCTTTTTCTTCGGCTTTGGCGATACGATTTTTGTCGCGTTCGGAAATTTCAATTTTGACTTCAGAGTTGGTGCCGCCTGCTGGTGGACGGAAAAGTGCGCCAAGAACTTCGATGAGCCAAGTCCAGTCGACTCCGGCGAAAATTGGTCTTTTGCCAGCTTTAATACGTTTAATCCAGGTATCTGTTGTGGTTTTGTGCCAATCGTCAGGGATTGGGCGAGCAAGAATTTGAATCCAAAGTTCTTCGTTTGTGTCTGGATCGAGTTTTGCGAGTGTACCGGTGATGCCGGCAAGAGGATCTACTTCGAAGCTATCGAAGGTTTTGATTGGGAGAGCGCTATGGTCTGTGAGTGTGAGCTCGGATGAATAAGCGACTGGATATTTTGAACGAGAATCGACGTAGTCTTCATCCATCTTATGAATTTGTACGGTTGGGTATTGTGAGTAGATTTGTCCTTCAACAAAACTTTGAAGAACTTTTGGAACCCAAACATAGAAACGAATTTGGCCCGCCGTTGAAACGATTTCGAATGAGAGATGTTCTTGGACGCCGTCTGAATTTTTGAGTTCGGCTTTGTCGCGTAAAATACCGTGAAGTGAAGCGAAAAGTTGCTCAGCGGCAAGTTCTTGCTTGTCGTTGGTGCGTGGAATTTCAAGCATCAAAAGAACTGAGTCGACGTTTAATACTTTGAGTTTGTTTAGTTTTTTGTAGTTTCTATAAGATAAGATAGCCAAAATAACAACGATTGGAATCCAAACGATTGGCATAAGAATAAAATGTATAATGTTCTCGAACATGATACATTTATTTTAGCATAAAATTTATACTAATGTATATGAATTCTTGTCGACTTTTTTGAAGAGTGATTTGTTTTGGAGGTTAAGGAGAATTGTAGTTTCTTTAACCTTACGAGTTTTGAGAACTTGTTTGACGATTTCTTCGCGGGTGAGAGGAGCTTCTGATTTTTCGAGAATGCTCTTAATGATTTCAACTACGGTTCCCTTCTTGTATCCCCATGAACTGAGTGCATAGATACCGCGTCCAATAAGAATGAAACGTGAATCCTTAATAAGTTCGTTGTGGATTGCTTGGATAGTAACGTTTTTGCGTTTGAAATCTGAATCGGAAATAGCTTTTGCAATGTCTGAGAAGTGCATTGGCTCTTTTTTGGTTTCGAGAATGACATAGATTTTGTCGCGGATATTCTTTGGGTTAACTGCTGGCCATTTTGTGAGACCATAGAGACCATTAAGTGAAGCTAGAAGTTTTGAAACTGAAGCGATGGCTTTGATATGATTTGGATGTTCATAGTTAAGTTTTTCATCAAGATTTTCAATTGTGAGTGGAGCTTTGTTAGCTTTGATGATTGAAACGATTTCATCGATTTTGCTGCGAACTTCTTTTTCTGTGCCATCTTTTGCGATTGCGATTGCTGCAAAATATTTATCGTTTTCTTCAATAACGGTAAGATTGTTGCTGAATGTTGCTATAAAATAAATGCCGGTTCTTTCAGCGGCAGAAGTATTCCTGCCGTAGATTTTGTCGGCAAGGTCAGAAATTTTAGCAGTGCGGCCCATTTCATCAAGATTGCGGATGATGATTTTTTCTGCTGCGGTGAGCTCAGGGATTTTATTGTCTTCTGCGGAAATACGAAGACGAATAAGAATTGCTTTTTCGAGTTGGCGCACGCGTTCGCGTGTAATTGATAACATTTCACCGATTTGTTCAAGTGTTTCTTTTGAGCCATTTAAACCAAAGCGGCGGGAAATAATCTCTTTCTCACGGTCTTGTTCGATGATTTCTAGGCTGCCGGAGATTGCTTTTTTCAGGATTTCCGCATTTTGATCCATTTATTTTTTCCTTTTTTCCACCTCAGTTAATGATATAAATTTTATATATAATAACACGAAATATACAGGTTGTCAACTACGATTCTTCTAAGTTCTTTCATATATTGTATCACATTTTTTACAATATGATAAAAAAATATAATGATAGTGGTTATGTTTGCTAAAAAATATTAAAAAATAATCCGATTTTTGGACCGGATTATTAATTTTGAGTTTTATTTTGCTGCTTTTTTAGTTGTCTTTTTGGTGGTTTTTGTTGCAGCTTTTGTTGTGGTTTTCTTAGCTTTTCCTCTTGCACCGCGGCGAGTCGCCTTTGGTTTGTTCTTAAGAAGTTCTTCCGCTTCTTCTTTTGTGATTGTCTTTGGATCTTTTTCTTTTGGAACTTTGAGATTGTTGCGACGACCTGGGCCTTTAATATATGGTCCGTATGCGCCGTTAATAATCATAATATCGCCCCAGTCCGCAATAATTGAACTGATTTTTGCTTCGTATAGTGGGAGCGCATCATCGATTGTGATTGTGTATGGGTCGAGATCTTTGATTGGAATGTTGTATTTTCCTGCTTTTAGATATGGGCCAAATGGACCGTTGGCTGCAATAATTTCGGCTCCATCTTTTGCTGTGCCAAGGTTGCGTGGAAGCGCTGGTAAAGCAAGTTGTTTGATCGCTTGTTCCAATGTGACGGTTTTAACCGATTTGCGCTTTGGGAGCGGAGCAAAACGTGGTTTTTCTCCAGTTTCTTTTTCATTATCGCCGAGCTGAATGAATCCACCATTTTTGCCGATTTTTGCATAGATAGGTTTGCCAGTTTCTGGGTCATGACCGAGAATGCGTGAGTTATTATATCTCTCTACGCCTTCTGATGCGAGAACTGTGTTGCGGAATGGTCCGTAGAAATCACGGAGCATTTTGACACGTTCAAGTTTTGCTTCAGCGATAAGATCAAGATCTTTTTCGATGTTTGCTGTAAATTTATAGTCGACGATATTTTTGAAGTTATCGACGAGGAAACCTGCGACGAGTTCGCCGATTGGAGTTGGAATAAGTTTTCCCTTGTTTGCACCGTACTTTTCGGTAACAACTTCGCGCTTAATTCCGGTTTTATCCATGCGGAGTTCGATTGCTTCGCGTTCTTCACCTTCAGATTCGCCTTTAATGACGTAACCGCGCGCTTGAATTGCGGTCATGATTGATGCGTAGGTTGAAGGGCGGCCGATACCGAGTTCCTCAAGTTTTTTAACGAGAGAACCTTCGGTGTAGCGTGCTTGAGGTTTTGCAAATGCTTGACGTGCAACCATTTCGTTTAGATTAACGCTGTCGCCTTTTTTGAGGTGTGGAAGTTCGAGATCTTTTGATTTTCCATAAACCTTCAAAAAGCCATCAAATATTACAACTTCACCTTTTGCGGTGAAAGCTTCGTTGTTGCCAGATATATTAATAGTGGTTTTTGCAACTTTGGCATTTGCCATTTGGGTTGCGACTGTGCGAGACCAAATAAGTTTGTATAGACGACGTTCGTAATCGTTTTTGCCCGCGTTGACGTTTTCTATGTGAGTTGGACGAATTGCTTCGTGAGCTTCCTGTGCGGATGAATCTTTGGTCTTGAATTGGCGTACTTTTAGATATTGTTTACCGAATTGCTTTTCGATGAAATCGGCAATAGAAGCGACTGCTTGCGAAGAAAGATTTAGGGAGTCGGTACGGTGGTAAGTGATGAGGCCGGCTTGATATAGGCCTTGGGCGGCATTCATAGTTGTGCGTGAGCTAAAACCGAGTTTTGAGTTTGCTTCAATTTGAAGTGCTGCGGTTGTGAGCGGTACTGGGTTGGCTTTTGAACCTTCAGTCTCTTCGACATTAGTAACCTCAAACGACGCATCTTTGAGAGAGCTCAATAATTTTGAAGCATCTTCTTCGGTTTTTGGAGCTTCGCCATCGTAGGTTGCGTCAAGTTCTGCTCCTTTTTCAAATTTTGCAGTTACCTTATAAGATGATTTCGATTCGAATTTTTCAATGTCTTTTTCGCGTTCGACGATCAAACGGAGGGCTGGCGACTGAACGCGACCAGCAGAGATGGCGCCAGGAACTTTGCGGCGAACAATATCTGATAAATCATAACCTACAAGCATGTCGAGAGTTTGGCGGGCTTGCTGGGAATAGACCATGTCCATATCGACAATACGAGGATGCTCAATTGCGTTTTCTAGAGCTGGCTTAGTGATTTCATGAAAAGTAATACGTGCGGTGTCTTTTGGAAGTTTGAGTACTTCGCAAAGGTGCCAAGAAATTGATTCTCCTTCGCGGTCTTCATCCGTTGCGAGCCAGACTTTGTCAGATTCTTTGACGGCTTTTTTGAGAGCGGAGATGATTTTTGTGTGTTCTGGATCAATTTCATAAGTTACGTCGAATGTGGTTTTGTCCACTTTTGTGTCTTTACGGATATGGCCAACAGAAGCAAGGACTTGAAAATCCTTACCTAAATATTTTTCGATTGTCTGAGCTTTGGCAGGAGACTCGACGATAACTAAGTTTTTAGACATATATACTATAATATCACACCAATGCAAGCGTGAGCGGTTTTGTGGCTAAATTTTGGCATCAAAAAAGCCTCAGGTAAGGGTGGGCATCACCTGAGGCTATTTTGGCCCTCTAACTCATCTCTTTTGACACCGGGAGAACCCCGGAAGCGCGACCCACCTCACACAAACTTGGGGCCCGCCGGTTAGAGGGATTGCTATGCCTTCGAAGGTTCCCCTAAGTGGAGGTAATACTTAAAAGCTCTAAACCGTAAAAAAGAAATTTAGAGTTTGGGGTTTCAAAAGCACGCAATTTCTGCTACAGTCTAAACAGTAGCCGAAATTATAATTTATTTAGGTGCGGTGTAAGACCGTAATGGCCTTAACTGTCTTTCATTATACCACTTGGGAGAAAAAATGTCAACACTTTTTACACACTTTTTTGATAAAATCAATAAAATTGTACCCCTAGAGACTAAATTTACAGAGGGGTTGGAGTCTATTGCGGTTAAGCCTAAAATGTTGTTTTGCTATGGTAAAATACCGGAAAATATGGTGGATGGCAATTTGACAGAGAGACCAAAAAGTGTCGCTATTGTTGGCGCTCGTCGAAATACTAAATATGGCGAAGAAATCGCCTATAAATTGGCGTATGAACTTGCTCGGCGTGGTGTTGTGATTGTTTCTGGACTTGCTTATGGAATTGATTCTATTGCACATCGCGCAGCATTGGATGCTGGTGGGCGAACTGTAGCAATACTGGGCACTCCAATTGATGAGATTTATCCGCGTGCTCATGTTGGTTTGGCTGAAGAAATTGTTGAAAAAGGCGGTGCCATTATGTCTGAATACGGTCCTGGAGAATATCATCATCCAAAAGCAGCGTTTTTGGCGCGAAATAGGCTTATTTCGGGTGTTTCCGACGCGGTTGTGGTTATTGAAGCGGCTGAACGTTCCGGCACGCTTAATACGGCAATGCATGCCCTAGATCAAGGAAAAGATCTTTTTGCGGTTCCGGGTGATATTACCAAACTTACCTCTGTCGGTTGTAATAAATTGATCCGTCAGGGTGCTATCCCATATACTTCTGTTGATGATGTTTTGGAAGTGCTTTTTCCTGCTCAGATCGTTAAGAAAAAACCGCAACAAATGGTTATTCTTGGCGATTCTGAAGACGAAACAAAAATAATGCGTTTGATCGCGGAAGGGGTAAATAATGGTGAAGAAATAGTTGAAAAATTAAAAATGACGAGCCAGATTTTTAATCAGGCTATATCCATGCTTGAAATAAAAGGTATGGTTAGAAGCTTAGGTGCGAATCGTTGGATGCTAAGATAGCTGGGAGTTGCTCTTTTTCAGCGGAGGTAAATTTTGAGAGTACAAAATCTACATCGCCGATTTTGCGGCGAAGTTCGTCATTCCCTGTTCCGAGACGGAGGCGTTTAAAGTCTTCTGTTCCGAGTTCTTTGATGATGGATTTTAATCCATTATTGCCGCCAGCTGATCCTTTTTGACGAAGTCTTGTTGTTCCGAAATTAATATTATAGTCATCACAAACAATAAGAATATTTTCTAGAGGGATTTTGTAGAAATTTACAAAAGCACGAACTGTTTTCCCTGATTCGTTGTAATAATCTTGAGGTTTGATATAAAAGGTGTCACCTATGCGGGTGTAGATTGCGCCAAATTTTGGATTCTTTTCCCAATCTAGATGGTGGGTTTTGAGATAAAAATCTAGAGCTAGGAAGCCAAAATTATGACGTGTAAAATTATACTCATTTCCTGGGTTGCCTAGTCCTACTACAAGATTCATTTAGTCCTCTTTTTCTGATTTCTTTTTGCTATTATCTGAACGATAAGAGATCATGATAGGGGTACCAACGAATGGATATTTTTCACGAATTTTGCGTTCTAAGAAGCGTTTCCATGACCAGTGAAGGAGGCCAAGGTCGTGACCATGAACAACAAACCATGGTGGACATGTGTCTGTTTGAACGATGTATTTTGGTTTTGGACGAGTATTTTTAAGTCCTGCAGGTGCATGTTCAACGATTGCTTCGGTGAGAATCTTATTGAGTTCGGAAGTCTTAATTTCGATTTTCCTGGTGTCATAAATCTCTGTTGCGAGTTCAAAAAGTTTTGTAACATTTGAGCCCGTTTCGGAGCTAGTTAGGAGAACTGGTGCAAAAGGAAGGAAGTTGTAATCGCGTTCAAGCTCATCCATAATGTGGTCGATTTCCTCGGAATCAACGAGGTCGGTTTTTGTGAGGACGACGATAATTCCTTTTCCAGCTTCAACGATTTGTCCGGCAAGGGATTGGTCTAGTTTTGAATGATACTCTGTTGAGTCAACGAGAAGAGCACAAACATCTGCTTCTTCAATTGCGGCTAAACTGCGGATGGCTGAGAATTTTTCAATACCAACTTCACGACGGCCAGGTTTACGAAGACCAGCGGTGTCAAGAATTTCAAGACTTTTGCCTTTAAATTTAATATCAACACGATTAACATCGCGGGTTGTTCCCTGTTTTGAGCTAACAATTGCTTGTTGTTTCTTTGCAAGTGAGTTAAAAAGGCTGGATTTACCAACGTTTGGGCGACCAATAAGTGCGATTTTAATCGAATCAGATTCCTCGTCTTGGCGAACGTATGGAAGCGATTTATAGAGAGAATCACGAAGATCGCGGAAGCCTTGTCCGGTTGTTGCGGAAAGGCGGATTGTCTCGGTTGGTTTGATGCCAAGTGAACGAAATTCTTCGGTTGGAAGTGATTCACCCAGATCTGATTTATTAAGAAGAAGTAGGACTGGTTTTTTCGATTTAAGAGCATTTCTTGCGATGTTTTTATCTTTTTGATCTGGATATTTTGACGAATCGAGAGTTACCAAAATGAGATCTGCCGATTCGATAGCATCCGCGATTTGATCTTGAATTGATGCTTCAAAATCATCATTAGGATCTTTAAGGCCTGCAGTATCGATCAAAATGAAACGGTCGTCAATTTTTGTAACGACGTTGTCGCGTGTCGTACCTTCTTCGCGGGCTACGATGGCGATGTTTTTATGGGCTAGGCGGTTTAAAATGCTCGATTTTCCGGCATTTGTTTGACCGATTAGCGCGACAATTGGTAACTTCTTCATATCTATTAATTATAACAGAATTATGCTATTTTTGCAATACTTAAGCGTAATAGTATTTTTGATATAAAAAAAATACCACGACGATAATGCGTGTCGTGGTATCCTTTCTAAAAAAGAGAAGTCTCCTATTTCTTTTTAAACAGGGCTGCTACCGCAATGATAGCTGATATTGTACTAACAACAATCATACTGACGATGGCAATTTTTGTTTTTCTGCTCATTGGGAGCCCTAAAACATCATCCTCGTCCTCCTCGAAGTAATCTTCGTCGAGTTCGTCCTCGTCATCAAGACTGTCTCCGAAATCGTAGGCACTTGTTTCTGCCGTTTTCTCTGTTCTGCGACCATCGAGTTGCTTTGCGATTTCTTCCAGAATGTTGCAGAACTTTTTCGCCTCGTCGGCTGAGGTGGCTTTGGCTCCACCTAAGAGTTCCTGAGCAGTTTTCAAGATCTCTTCCTCATTCTCCTCTGAGATAGGATGGACTGTGTCATCCTTAGGCGCATCTTCTGTTGCTCCCTCAGGGGTTTTTGGGGCCTTTGTTCTTGTTCTTCTTGCCTTTGGGGCTTTTGTGGCCTCTTCAGCTGCTACCCCTTCTTCTTTAGTTATTGTTACCACTACTACTTCTTCTTCCGCATTTTTCTTCATGCTGTTCCTTTCCTTTCATAAAAAACAAAAACAAAATCCTTAACCAAAAGTTTTTTATAACCTCTCTTTCCTAGTTTCTAAAGGACTTCGTTTTATTATCTAACGACTAACATTATAAATAATAACATAATATTGTGTTGTAGTCAAATAATCTTGGCGATTCTGGCGGGAGGACGCTCGCCTATGCTCGCTATCCGCCTTCGGCGGGCGAACCCTGGGTTCGTCTCTGTCGCAATCGCAAGAGAATAAAAATAAGACCATAAATGGTCTTCTTTTTATTCTGGTGATTCCGGCGGGAGAAAATCTCCCTATCTTCATCACATAATTTTAAAAGCAAGAATAAATTCTTCCTTTTAAAATTTTGGTGATTCCGGCGGGAGTCGAACCCGCGATTTTCTGGATGAGAACCAGACGTCCTAGACCACTAGACGACGGAACCGTGGTTTTATATTAACATAGAATAGATTAATAATCAACCGAGCCGTATGTTGGAATTGCTGAAATCCAGGTTTGACCAGTTGCAAGTCGGATTTCTTCGCCGTTTTCGTTAAAGAATTTGATTTGGCTATCGACAGAATCTTTTCTCCAGGTGCCTTTGATTGCGGTTCCGTTTTGGAAAATGTAAGCCGTGTTTGATCCGATTGTTGTGATGTCTTCATGTGCGCCGTCTGCTGCACGCTTTTCATTTACGATCATAGCGATAACTACTGAAGGGGTGAGTTGAGTCTTCTCGCAGTAATCTGTTGGGTCTTTGTCGTATAAATCTTGATCCGGGCAGGTATATACGACATGTGCGCCATCATATTCATAGGAACGAGCATATTTATTAGTGCTTGGATTGTAATCATAATGAACATTAAAAGATGGTCCTGAGTTAAAACTAAGATTAATCGAGCCAATAACTTCTTTAGTATTTTGCTCTGTTTGTCCGGTGATATCAAAATCTTCGCCATAAACATTATTAATATAGTCTTGTTTTGATTCTTCTGGAGTTAAGCGTGCAAAACCTGTCGCGTTTGATGATGTGCGATTGTAATCGATGGAATTTTGGTTGAGTAAAGCAGGAGTTGTGAAGAGGTTATTCCATTGATGGTAACCATATTCGCCGCGATACATATATGAATAATTCTCTGTTAAATCTTTATACTTGCCGCTTGATACTCTCGCGACAGCATCTGGAGCGCCACCGGCGTGGACGATTGTGCAATCAAAAGGAGTATCCCAATCTAGATAATATGTTCTAAGTGAGCGAATTGGGCCAATGATGGCATTTTTTGGATTTTGATAGATGGCCGCGAAGCGAGTGATGCCGGCTTCGGCGACAGCTTCAAAGACGACTCCAGCTTCAGTAAGTCCAGTTTGCGGGCGTGCGCCATCTGTGCCGTTTGGAGTTTGGATACAATAAATTGGGGCGTTTTTTTGGTTCGGATCAGATAGTTCTTCGCCGGTTAAAACACTATATTCCTTTTGAATTGATTCGGTTTGTGATGGAATTGTTGGAAATGAAAATTCATCGGCGACTTCTTTTGGCGCGAGAAAAACGAAAAGAAGGCACGAAATTCCGGCAATAAGAAAAACCAAACCGAGTATAAGAAGAATGATGGATTTTTTGTTTGATGTTTTTTTGTTGTCGGTTGCCGTTTTTTGTGTTGTTTCGGATTCGATTTCCGCTTCAACTTCTTTGGCTTTTTCCGGAGTATAGCTTTGTACAATTTTCATAGAAAAATCTCGCTTAGTTATTTTGATTTTAACATAAGCGAGATTATTTTTATAGCCTACAAACTAGATTGAGCGAGCGAGTGCATTAAGGCGAGCGAGTGATGTTTCTCGGCCTAATACCTCAAGGGTGAGATTAAGTGCTGGGCTAAATGGTGCAAATGAAAGTCCGAGACGAATTAAGCTGAATAATTCTGCAGGTTTCTTTTCTGTTTCTGCTAATAATTCGTTTAGTGCATTTTGTAATGTGTTTGCATCCCAATTTTCGACAGCAGTTAATTTTGCTACGGATTGTTTGAGTAATGTCTCAATTTCTGCTTCGGACATTTTTTTGAGGAATTTATTTCCTGTAATCATTTCGACGTCGATGCGTGGATCTTGGAAGAAATATCCAGTCATATCACGAAGGTCTGAGAGGACTTTGAGACGATCATAAATGATTGAAAGAACCTTTTTCTTATAATCGTCTGAATAGGTTGAAGCTGATTCTGGCCAGAAATTTTCGGTGCGAGAATATAGTGCTTCAATTCCCTGTTCGTCGGCGATGCGGCGAATCCATTGTCCGTTCATCCAGTACAACTTTGTTTCGTCGTAGCGAGCGCCAGAGGTTTGAATACGATCGATTGAGAATTTTTCGATTAATTCTTCCTTAGTGTAGATTTCTTGTTCTGTGCCATCATTCCAGCCGAGGTTTGCAAGATAGTTAAGCATTACTTCTGACAAAACGCCATCTTCGCGATATTCGGTGACAGATTTTGCGCCATCGCGCTTACCGAGTTTTTTATTGCCGGTTGGGGCAAGAATATGTGGAAGTGAAACGATTTTTGGCATCGGAATATTGAGCGCTTCATAGATTGCGATATAGTTTGGGGTTGAAGAAAGATATTCGACGCCACGCATAATATGTGTACAGCCCATCAAATAGTCATCGATAATGTGCGCAAAATTATAGGTTGGTAAGCCATCTTTTTTGATAAGAATAATATCGTCTTGAACTTCTGGCCCAACACTCATATCGCCCATAACTTCATCGTGCCATGCGCGTGGTTTTGGATCCGACTTGAAACGAATTGGAATTCCCTCTTCCCATTCTGGTGTGTTTTCTGGGCGATGATTGCGGTAAAGATATGGAATTTTTGCAGCATTATCAGCATTGCGATATTCGTCAATTTTTTCTGATGGGGTTGGATCCGCATATGCACGTCCAGATTCTAATAATTTTTTAGCCCACTCAAGATAAAAAGCTTTGCGCTCGGTTTGGAAATAAGGACCATGGTCTCCGCCAACAATAGGACCTTCGTCCCAGTCGAGGCCGAGCCATTTTAAAGTATCTTCGATGAGTTCAGTAGCACCTTCGACGTAACGGCCTTGATCGGTATCTTCGATGCGTAAAATCATTTTTCCGCCAGTTTGTTTGGCGACAAGATAGGGATAGATTGCGGAACGAACGTTCCCAATATGAATATAGCCTGTTGGGCTTGGTGCAAAACGAGTTATAGCTTTTTCCATAAAGCTAATTATAACATAATTAGAGAGAAGTTGCTATTGAGCGGACTTGATTCTTGGTGAGTGAGTTCTCTGTGAAAGAGATCTTATAAACTACGCCACCATTAACCCATGCGGCTTTGTCTGATGAGAAATAAATGGTGAGACCTTGTTCTTTGATAGTGACAAAATCGGCATTAAATTCTTTGCGAACATAATTCGTAAGAAGTGCGGTTGAATCCCATGAAGAATTTTCTTCGCTGATTTTAAAATCGTGATTGTTTGATTTGTTAACGAAGGCGATTGTTACTTTGCCATTTTCGGATGTAATGCCGTTGAGTGAATAATCTGCAGGAACGTAGTTTGGATATTTTGCTTCAATTCCGGTTTGCATTGCTGCAACACGAAGTGAGAAATCTGGCATATTGAGATTAACTAAATAAACAATTGCGAAAATTGATGCGGTTGCGCATGCGAGTGCTAGAAGAATTCTGCCAAAACCGAATCTGCCTGTAGCTTTAAGTTCTTCTGGTTTTTGCTCAGAATCGCGTGCGATATTTGTGAGTGCTTTTCTGATTGCCTCTTCTTTGAGCTCTGCAGCAGTTTTGATTGGTACAACTGGAGCGGCTTTGCGTGCACGAATTTTTTGATTTGCAAGAACTTGTACGGGATGTTTTTCTGCTGGACGAATTGGTTGTTCTTGGCGTTTTGGGGATACAGCGATTTTTGGTTGTGCTTTTGGCTGTGTTTGACGTTCGAGGCTGCGTTTAGTTTCTTCTGAAACTGCGATATGAGCACGACGATTAATGCTAATGCGTCCTGCGTTAGCTTCCCTGTTCATTTTTTCAGCAAGAGCTTGGCGCTTTTTAAGTCTTTCGGCTTGATAATCAGCGGCAGCTTTTTCAGCGGATATTTTTGAACTTGGACGTGAAACATATTTACGATTCAAAGTTGTTGATGTTCCCACCTTGCGGCGAACAGTAATTGTTCCACTACTTGATTTGTTCATTTAATAAATACCTCGCTTATCCTTAATGCTTATTTAACATTAACAGAATCAAAAATGCAAGAGCTTTTTTAAAAATGGTATAATATATATATGGATATTGAAAAACTAAGAAAACGCCAGACTATTAAGGTATTACTTTCTGAAGTCATTATGGTTTGTGCGGTTGTTGGCGTCGTTACTTTACTTATGTTGATTGTGTCTGGTTATTGGATTAGCCAGGATTTTACGGTTGAACGTCAGGGGATGTTTCAGATAAACTCAATCCCTACTGGAGCGGATGTTCTGATTGATGGTGAATCTGGTTGGATGCAACGAACCAATATGAATAAGATTGTTTCAAGCGGTGAACATACGATTTCCCTTGCTAAGGAAGGCTATGATACGTGGTCTAAAACAATTAATGTTAGTGAAGGATTAATGTACCGTGTCGGTTATCCGCGTCTTTTCTTGCAAGATCGCGAAAAGGAACAGGTTATAAAATTTGAGGAAGGTGCCAATGTGACGGTTTCTCCAGATACAAAGACAATGCTTATTATGAATCCTGGAGTGGCATGGCAGCTTGCAAAAATCAGCGATAATAAGGTTTCGTATGAACCGGTTGATGCATCTAGTGTTTTTGCTAATATTGTGACGTCTGGTGAAGTAAGAATCCTTAGTACTGTTTGGAATAGCGATAATGAGAAAATGATTATCAAAATTCAAAATGGCAGCAATAATGAATGGGTTGCTTTTGATGTTAAGCATCCAGAAAAAAGCGTGAATCTTTCCAAGAAATATGGAATGAGTTTTGATTCTATGATAATTCGTAATGGAAACTTTGATGATTTGTTTGCGATGTATGACACAGATTTATATAAGCTATCTTTGTCTCAACCTGAGCCAAAACTTGTTGCACATAACATTTTAACGGTTCGTGACTATCGTAGCGATTTGATTGTTGTGGCAAAAGATGAGGATGGTAAAAAGTATATTGGCGAAATTAAAAATGTCGATAATGGCGAGATCGTAAAGATTATTGAGACTGAGGCGGAGAAAATCTTTGCTGTCTCGGGGAACTTTTACGAGAATCTTTATCTATATGTTGTGGAAGATGCAAGAGTCAGTCTATATAACATAGAGAAACAGTTAATCATAACTGGCGATCGTGATTATAAGCCGGTTTTGTCTGAAGAAATTGGTTTTATTCCAAATTATTGTAAGGTTGGCCATGATGGTGATTATCTATTTATGAAAAATGGTCATAGTGTTGCTGTTCTTGATATGGAATCTAATAAGATTATTGAATATAATGTTGAGAACGAAAAAATCGGTTGGCTTGATGAACATTTGCTATACACATTTAATGACGAAGATGAAACCGTTATTTATGATTATGATGGTCTAAATCGTAGAGTATTGGTTCGTGGAGCATTATCTACTCGTCCGGTTCTAATTAGTGACGACAAGTGGTTGTATTACATTGATAATAATAGTGGATGGTTGGTTCGCGAAAATCTATTACCAAGATAATAAAAATATGACTATATATAATATATAGTCATATTTTTATTGTCCGGTTAGCCAGTTCCAGATTCCTTCGAAGAAGGATGGGCTGTTTGAAGGCATTGTTTCGGTTGGGGCAATAATTGAACTGTCGTCGCTAAGCTCTGCTTCTTCGTAACTTGGCGAAATTTGCTCGCCGGTTACTAATAAACGATAGCGGCTGGTTCCGAGTGGCGTACATGTAATCAATGTAATCAATGGTTTATCTGTATTGATTTGTAATGCTGCGACATTTGACGGATCGACAACTTGTTTCATAACGACTGAATATGTATATCGGACTCCTTCGTAGTTGACGTAGATAAGATCGTTTTCTTCGAGTCTTTCAAGTCCTGAGAAGATGAACTTGTATGGGTTTGAGTCGTAAACGTCGCCCGATGAGTGTCCTGAAACTGCAAAGTTTCCAATTTCGCCTGGATATGCGCTAGCACCTGAGATACGGAAGTGTGCGACACCTTCTGTCATTGCTCCCATGGTGTCTGTTGGTGGTGCTCCAAAAACAACAGGAGCATTAACGTTTAGTTTTGGAATAATAAGTTTTGGTTCGCTAGAAATATTGTTCGAAATTAGTGGATTGACTGATTCGATTTCAGAGGCGGCATTTTCGCCCGGCGACATATAGGCCATGATTGGCGTAATAATGAGACGGTTGTATTGTAAGAAAAGAATACCAAGAACAACTGTTAGACCGATAAGAATTGGAATTATTTTGCGATGGCGATGATTCTTTTTAGCGGAATCGGTTGCTTTTTTGCGAATGAAAAGACGAAGGCGATCCTCGGCACTTTTCTTGCCGATAAAAATCTCTCGTTCTTCTTCCTTGTCGCGAGCATCTTTAAGTCTTTCTTTTGCGATGTATGATTTTGCGGCATTGGAATAATATTCACTATAGTAGTTTTGATAATATTTTTGCCATTCTGAGTGATATTTTTTCCAGGACTCGGAATTAATGGTAGGATTCACGGCTTCTTTTTTCATTGAAGAAGCATGTGTTGTATGGTCGGCATGGGACTGTTTTGCGGCATTTGCGTAGGTAGCAAAAACCTTCTTGCGCATGATAGCTGCAGCAGCTTGGCGTTGCAAGTTTGAGGTTGTTTGCATTGGTTGGGCTTGCCCTGGATTATTATTCGAAAAAGTTTGCCCACCGTTTTCAGAATTCATATCTAAATTATAGCATATTGAGCTATTTTATGATAAAATAATGCTATGGGCGAATGGCGGAATTGGTAGACGCGCCAGACTCAAAATCTAGTTCCAGCAATGGAGTGAGGGTTCGATTCCCTCTTCGCCCACCATATATTTAAGGAGGTATATGAAAAAATATTTGGCATTAGTATTAACTTTAATGATGGTGGCATTAATGCCGGTAGGTGCATTTGCTTTATCTCCTGAAGAAGGTGCGCAAGCTCCACAATGTGAAGGTTGCGAAGAAAAAGTTGAACAATCCGTAGAGGATCGTTTTGTTATTGATAAGAGTGCAACGTCTGGTAATTTTAATTCCAGTACGTTTTTTGTTGGTAGTTCAGTAAATGATAAATCAACGGTTAACGGTGCGAATTTTGTTGCTGCCGATAATGCAACGTTGAATGGCGATTATGAATATGGTTTTCATGTAGGCGATAATCTTGTTCTTGGTGGTAAATATGAAAAAGATATTTTTGCCGCAGGTAATAATATGACTATCGCAAAAGAATCTATCATTGGTCGTGATATTTACTTTGCTGGTAACGAACTTCGTATTTATTCTAATATTTCTGGTTCTGTATTTGCTGCTGGGGATACGATTAGAATCGATAACGTTACTATTTCTGGCGATTTGAAAGTTGCTGCAGATAAAATTATTTTTGGTCAAAATGTTCAAATCAATGGTTATTTCGACCACAACGATACTTTGAAAATTACTGGTACTGCAACATACAAAGAAGAAAGAATCTATGTCGTTCCACAAGTTAATACAACAATGGCTTCTGTAATGTCATTTTCTGGAAGTGTTATTATTTCTATTGTATTTATTCTTCTTGGGGCACGTTTCTTCGAAAAAGTTAAAGAACGTTCTGAAACATACAATTATCAAAAATTTGCATCGGATCTTCTTGCTGGTGTTATTGCCATGGTTGCGGTTCCAGTTGTTATAATTCTGCTCCTTATGTCAGTTATCGGAATCCCTGCAGCTTTACTATTGTTGGTTGTCTTTATTGTTGTCTACTTGTTGGCGGGAACGGTTACTGCAGAGATGATTGGTCGCAAAGTATTTCGTATTGAAAATATTTATGTTGGAACATCTTTGGGTCTTTTGGTACTATTTCTCATTTCCTTTATCCCAGGTATCAATGCTGTTTCTGGAATGATCTCAGGTCTTTATGGACTGGGCTTAATTGTTAAAGTTTTTCTTAAGAAATGAAAATAGCGTTTTTTACTGATTCATATCTCGACATTACAGGCGGGATTGTAACGTCTATTGATGCTCAAAAAGAGGCGTTGGAAAAAATGGGGCATACCGTGTATCTTTTTTCTACCGCATTTAAGAAAAATGAGTTGCAAACAAAAATATTGAATGAAAGACATATTTTTCCAATTCCATGTTGTAAATTGTTCTTTAAAGGGCTAACTCCAATTTCGCGTCGTCCAGCGATTGTTGAAAAATGGATCATGCAAAACTATCCAGAAATTAAAGGCTTTGATGTCTTTCATGTTCACTATGAATCTGGATGTTCTATTGCTGGCGTAAGGCTCGGAAAGAAATTTAATATTCCAGTAGTACAAACTATGCACGGTCGCGAAGACATGGGTGTTCAGGGTATGTTCCCGTTTGGTTTGCGAACATTTGTTGCTGCACATTTGAATAGTTTCCATAAACTTTATTTACCTCATGACTATCATGTTAAAAAAGATAATTATCTTGCCACAACATATGCAAAGGCAAAGATGTGGACGATGATGGTTTGTCATGCGAATCAGGCTGATGCTGTTATCACGCCGTCGAAACACTTTAAGCAAAAACTGGAACATTATGGCGTGAAGCATGATATTCAGGTGGTATCAAATGGTATTAATGATAGTTTAATTCCGGATTCCGTTCCTATTCGCGAACTGAAACCTGGTGAGCCTTTGAAAATTGTTTGGACGAGCCGCATGGCAGCAGAAAAACGTGTGCTTAAGTTTTTGGAAGCATTGAAAGACGTTAATTTTCCTTACGAAATGCATGCTTTTGGAACTGGAAACGAATTGATGCTCGCAAAGAGATATGCAAGATTAAACCGAATGAATGTGATCTTTTATGGTGATGCAAAACGTGGTGATCTGTTTAAACGCATGATGGAGAGTCATCTTAGTGTTCTAGCTTCGTATAATTACGATAATCAACCAATGACGATTTTGGAAGCTGAAACGCTCGGTCTTCCTGTGATGATTTGTGATCCTGATTTATTGGAAGTCGCAACAAGAGATGGTGTTTATTTGGCGGAAGGTCCAGAGCCGGAGAAAATGACGGCTGCATTAATGGATATTTATAATCATCCAGAAAAAATCGCTGAGATGAGTCGTGCTATGATTATTGGAAGAAATGAGGCAAGACAATCTACTCAGGTTGAAAAATTATTACAGATTTATGCAGGAGTTATAAAAAAGTGAAAAAATATATTGCTGACATTCTAACTTTTTCACGAATTATTTTTGCAATATTTTTGATTGTGTGGGGTATTGTTGGTGGCTCTATCGGTGTTGCTTGCGCAGTATTCTTGCTTGCAGAATTGACCGATTCATTCGACGGCACTTGTTCTCGTAAATGGCCTTTTGAAAAAGGTAAAGAGCCACGATATCGCAAATATGCCGTTCAATTTGATATTGTTGCAGACATGTTATTATGGTTCTCTGCTGTTTTATTCTTTACGCTTAGGGTTAATTTGATCGTTGGTCTATCCATATTGTTTGGTGTTGGAATTATTTGTGGTATTCTTGAACTTATTATTTATGGGCGTTTCTTTGCTCATCCAGATACCTGTACGAAAAATTCATTATGTGCAAAGAATTTTAAGCTCGCCAAAAAAATCATTATGACAAGAAGATTCTTTTATCTTGGTACTATCGCTTTTGTCGCTATTTGGCTTTTGTTTGCTTCGGAATGGTCCTTTATTGTTGATTGTTGTATTCTTGGCGTTATTGCTCTTGTTGGTATTTTCTTGTGGTTCTTTTTGGAAACAAGACGCAAAAATGTTTCCCGTGATGCTATTGAACTTGAGCAAGAGATGCTCAAAAAATCGCAGAAATAGTTGCTTTCTTAAAATTATTAGGATTAAAAAGATTATAGGCTGCAATTTTTGCGAGCAAATCACCCATCCAAAAAGTTAGGGGTGTGTAGCTTGTGTTTTCGAGTGGAATTGCAGAAACCTCTCCGTCTTTTACGATGAGAATTTGATTGTTGTGGATAGTAATAATTGATACTGGATAACTTAGTGTAAATTTATGAAGTGCCTCTGCGATTTGCATCAACGATTGTGACATGGTAATCATTTTTGGGTAATAGACGGAACGGAAGAGTTTTTGTACGCCAGGCATTGTGATGAAGAAGCAGATGTTCTCATTCATAAGTAAACGTTCGAGATTGTTTGTAGTTAGAACGTCGATTGTATCTCGTGCGACGAAGGTTGGTTTTTCTGATTCCGTGCAAGCAGAAAGAACTGCCTTTGCGGTAATGCTGTTTTTTGACAGATTTCCGGTTACGATATTGATGTCTGAAACATTAAATGCGTTTTCTAGTTCTTCTGATTCGGCGAATGAACCAGAGTCTGTTGATGGTACAAATAAAATGTTATCTACGGCTGGAATATTGGCCTTCAGGGCGTCTGGTAGAACCAAACTAACTGTTCTTATTGGAAAAGAATTTGAAAGGCTTTCTGTGGTCTTTATTTCAGTGCGAAAGTTTTGACTGTTCCCGCCGATAACTGTAATGCTTCCTTGTTTCTGCTCTGGGAAATTCCAGGATAAATCTTCGAAAGGATTTGTGTCATATTTTGTGAAATGATCCATTAAAACTCCAATTCTATCTTTATTGGACAATGGTCGGAGCCCATGTAATTTTCAAAAATGTCGGCATCAAGAAGTGTGTTTTTGATTGACTTTGAAATGAAAAAATAATCAATGCGCCAACCAATATTATTTTCTCGTGCATGACCCCAATGGGACCACCAGGTATATCGTTGTTCGTTTGGGTGTGTGCTGCGGAAAGTGTCAATGAGACCGGCATTTAGATAATTTGTAATTCCCTGACGTTCTTCATCCGTAAAGCCAGCGGAGTGATGATTTGTTTTTGGGCGTGCAATGTCTTGTTCTGTATGAGCGGCGTTAAAATCTCCGCAAATTATGACTGGTTTTTCTTCTTCTAACTTTTTGACAAGTTTTAGCAGATTGGGATCCCATAGAAGTTCACGTAATTTTAGACGTGATAAATCTGGTTTGGAATTTGGGACATAAGTATTTATGCAGTAAAAATTTTCAAATTCTAAAATTTGGATACGTCCTTCATTTGTTGCGAGCTCCGCAAAATCTTGCTCTCCAAGGTCTATGGTTGTTAGCTTTGTTTTTATGCCTAATTTTACGAGCGTTGCAGTTCCAGAGTAGCCTGGTTTTTTGGCTGAATCATAGAAAATGTTGTAGCCAATTTTTTCGAAATCAAAATCAATCTGTTCTGGTTTACATTTGATTTCTTGGAGACAAACAATATCTGGATTTTCGTTTTGGAGAAATTCCTGAAGCGCGTTTTTGTTCAGGACGGCACGAAGACCGTTAACATTCCAGGAATAGATTTTCATTAATATCTTCCTCTATCTATATCACGATTTTTAATCGTTTCACGTTTGTCGTATTTCTTTTTACCTTTACCAGTTGCAATAACGAGTTTAATATAACGACTTCCACCTAAAAGACGAACTGGAACGATTGTTGCGCCAGTGTTGGCTTTTTCTTTTTCGAGTGCTGCAATTTGTTTTTTCGTAGCAAGCAACTTGATGTTTTGAACATTTTCGGCACCCAATGTGAGGTTGTTGAGCCACAATTCTCCGTTACGAATCGTTACGAATGATCCTTTGAGCTGTACGTGGTGATCACGAATAAGTCTCACTTCTGGGCCAGCTAAACACATACCAACAGAAAGCTCGTCGCCAAGCTGATAGTCGTAGTGAGCGCGACGATTTACGGTAACCAAATCCTGTGTTTTAGCCTTTTTCATAGAGATATTATATCATACCGAAGATGTCGTCTATGATGATGGAATGATAAACGTACTATTTTAGTTTTACGTTATTTTCACCAACAAGTTCTTTGAGATTTTTAAGTAGATTATCATCAACTTCAACACGGAATGGCATACGAAGCGGTTTTTTCTCTTCGCCGTCTTTTAGAACAAGAATTACTTCTTGAAAACCGAGATTAATATCGCATAAACGACGAATGCCAGATAAAACTTCCGTGTTATTTGGATCGTCAACAAGAATGTAAAGACGTTCTTTTCGTGGATCTTTTGGTGGAGTTATGATGCGACGAGGCGCCTCTTCTTCAATAGTAGGTTTTTTGTCTTCTTCTTTTTCTGGTTTTGAATCTGAATTTGAAACTTTTTCTGCGCTTGTTTTTGAACGGTTGTATCGTCTTTTTGGTGGTTCTGCTTCGGCTGGTTCTGGTAATTTTTGCCCAGTTGATTGATATTCTTCAAGTCTTTCATCGGACACAACTTCAACATTTTCCGCTAATAATTTAACGTCCGATGTAATGTTGCCGTCGCGATCGGTTGCATTAACTTTTCCAACAACACGAATAACGTTATCAACTAATAGTTTTGCACCGCATTGTTCGAATGTGGATGGAAAAACAATAATTTCTGTTTCGGCTGATTTATTTTCAATTTTTACAAAGGCCATTTTCGTATTTGACTTTGTGAGAATTGTTCGGACATTCGTGATGATGCCGCCGATTGTGATTGTCTTATTGTTGTTTTCGACGGAAATGTAGCTCATTGGATGAGTTTGTTCTTCGAAGAATGTGTCATAACGATCGAGTGGATGGGCCGAAAGGTATAGCCCCATGAGATCCCGTTCCCAAAGGAGCTGTTCTTTCTCGGAGTATTGAACTGGTGCTGGTTTCATTTCTGGTTCTGGAATTTCTCCTGCTGAACCCATAGCGCCAAACAGATCGGTTTGTCCGGATCCACGATCTTTTTGTACTTTTGCGCCGTATGCTTGAATTGCATCGAGGTTATATAAAAGATCTGAGCGTGAATAACCAAAACTATCAAAAACACCAGTTTTAATTGCGGATTCCCAGGACTTTTTATTGAATTTGGTAGAATCAACGCGTTTTGCAAAATCGAAAATTGAGGCAAATGGGCCATTTTTGTCACGTTCCGGAAGAACGATTTCTTCGATTAGCGCTTTGCCCATTCCCTTGATGCCGGAGAGGCCAAAACGAATTGTTTGTTCGCCACCAACGATACCAAAATCGCCATATGATTGATTGACATCTGGGCCAAGAACTTTCATTCCCATACGTTTACATTCTGCAATTTCAATTGCGAGACGGTCGGTCCAGCGCATGTCTGCTGTCATGAGTGCTGCCATGAATGCGTCTGGATAGTGAGCTTTGAGATATGCTGTCCAATATGAAACGAGGCCATAGCACGCAGCGTGGGACTTATTAAAACAATAGTTGGCGAAGTCGAGAAGCTGTGACCAGAATGTTTCGGCGATCTCTTCGGTTGCTCCACCAATTTTAACGGCGCCCTCGATGAATTGAGGTTTAACTTTCTTCATCATGTCGATTTTCTTTTTACCGACAGCCTTACGTAAAGTATCAGCTTGACCACCTGTGAAGCCGCACCATTCCTTGGAAATTTGCATGAACTGCTCTTGATAAATCATAATACCATAGGTATTTTTGAGGGAGTTTTCTAGTCCTGGGTGAAGATAAGTGATTGGTTCCTCGCCGTGCTTACGTCGAATGAAGGAATCAATGAACTGCATAGGTCCTGGGCGATAGAGTGCGACCATAGCGATAATGTCTTCAAATGATGTTGCCTGAAGATCCTTAAGATATCGTTTCATGCCGGCAGATTCAAGCTGAAAAACGCCGGTTGTATCTGCGCGTTGGAATAATTCGTAGGTTTTTTGATCATCGAGAGGCACTGAATACATGTCGATATTGTCTTTGTAAACTTTGCGAATCATGCGGAGCGCGTTATTGATAACGGAAAGGTTGGAGAGGCCCAAGAAGTCCATTTTGAGCAGACCAAGTTCTTCGACTGTGCCGCAAGGATATTGTGCAGCGATAGGACCTTTGGCTGATACTTCAAGTGGTAGGAAGTTTTCGAGTTCGTCTGGTGCAATAACGACACCGCAAGCGTGTACGCCGTGGTTACGGATGGTGCCTTCAAGGCGTGATGCGAAATCAAGCACTTCTTTTGAAACTGGATTCGTTTCGTATTCACGTCTAAGATCTGGCACATCCTTGATTGCATCTGCAAGATGGCAATGGTGTCCCATAACCGGATCTGGAACCATCTTTGCGATTCTGTCAGCATCAGCATATGGAACTTCCAAAACGCGCGCAACGTCACGTACGGCGTTTTTTGCCATCATTTTACCAAATGTTGCGATGTTGGAAACACGACCGTAGCCATATTTCTTGGAACAATATTCAATAACTTCGTCACGACGAGTATCTTGGATGTCGGTATCGATATCAGGCATTGAAATACGATCTGGGTTTAGAAAACGCTCAAAGAGAAGATCATACTTAAGAGGGTCAAGCTCTGTGATGCGAAGTGCGTATGCAAGAAGTGAACCGGCAGCTGAACCACGTCCTGGACCGTAAACGATTCCCTGATTCTTTCCCCACATAATAAAGTCTTGGACAATCAAGAAATAGCCATTATATCCCATCTTATCGACGACGGAAAGCTCATAATCGATACGGGGTATGATTTTTGTATTTTCAGAACGATCGACATCGACTTTTTCGAGGATGGTTCGACATTCTTCGATTGTCATATCTTTGGTTTCTTCTTCGGTTTTACCGCCATAACGGAATGTTAAGCCGCGAAAAACAAGTTTATCGAGGTATGTTTTGTCGGTTTCACCTTCTGGAACTGGGAATTTTGGAATTAAAATGCGACCAAGTTGAAGATCGACATCGCAACGATCGGCGATGCGTTTTGTATTGAGAATTGCTTCTGGGCAGGTTTTTTGCCAACGCGAAACAAGCTCTTGGGCTGGAACAACGTGAAGCTCAAAATCTTTTAATGTCATACGTTTTGGGTCGGCATAGTTTGACGCGGTGCCAACACAAAGAAGGATTTCGTGTGCATCTTGATCTTCTGGGCGAATATAGTGAGCGTCGCAGGTTACGACAAGTGGCAATCCCAATTCCTTGGCATGAGCCATGTGCCAATCGTTGATTTTCTTTTGTTCTTCATTGTGTGTTGGCGAATCTGGATGACCATGATCTTGCATTTCGAGATAAAAACGATCTTTAAAAACGTTTCGATACCAATCAATGAGCTTTAAGGCTTTTTCGTCGTCATCTGCACGGATTGCTTCTGAAATTTCGGAACCCATACAACCGGAGAGGCAGATTATACCTTCGTTATATTTTTCGAGATCTTCATGGTCGGTGCGTGGTTTATAGTATTTACCATCAATTTCGGCTGCGGACATGATGTGGCAAAGATTTTCGAAACCTTTATTGTTCATTGCGAGCAATGTGATATGAAAACGTTGTTTATCTTTTGCTGCATCTTTATCGGTTTTCTTGCGTGCTGCAACATAAGACTCGAGGCCAAGGATTGGTTTGATTCCGGCATCGTTGCAGGTCTTGTAGAGTTCAACGAGCCCAGACATGGTGCCGTGATCTGTTACGGCGACAGCTTCCATTCCCTGTTCCTTAACGTATTCTACAAGTTCAGGGATTTTTGTAAGACCATCAAGAAGAGAGTAATGGGTGTGATTATGTAGATGCACAAAATCACTTGGTTTGAGTTGTATTT
>JAZUFO010000002.1:0-33421 GCA_045640685.1 Candidatus Nanosyncoccus sp. | reverse complement strand
CGTGATCTGTTACGGCGACAGCTTCCATTCCCTGTTCCTTAACGTATTCTACAAGTTCAGGGATTTTTGTAAGACCATCAAGAAGAGAGTAATGGGTGTGATTATGTAGATGCACAAAATCACTTGGTTTGAGTTGTATTTCCTCTTCTTTAGACATATTTTTATTATAGCATTCTTATCTGATGTTTTGGTGTGGATTATAGTGCTACGCAGCGAATTGGAAGTGCAGAACTGCGTGTGATGCTATGATTAGATTCGAAAGTGCCATCTATATTCATCCAAGTGGAATAAGCTGTTGATGCTTTTCCGGTTGGAGTTGAAGTCCAGAATGGGGCATTGCCTAAGAATTCTTCATTCTTAATGATATCGGCATATGAAGAAATTATAGTTGATTCCCCATCAGAGATATAGCCTGATCCAATCATATACATTGGGGCGTTAAATGTTGCCGTAATATTTTCTATAGTTGCGCTTGTCGTGGTAATGCCGTATTCATTAAATAGTTTGTTGAACGATCTTGTCGTAGTGATTGCTCCATTCCCTATTGGGAGTCTCCAGCCTTTTGGACAGATTGAGCTTCCGGCTTGACCAGTTGTTATTGCTGCTCCTGTGCCGCCAGTTGCTGCATTCCAGGTGTAGTAATTTCCAACTTTATAGTGACATAATTCGCCAGAGTTGTCATCGTTCGTGCAGTTGATTAAGTCACTATCTTCAATATTCTTATCGGCATCATAAGACCATGTAGATGTGTTGGATGTGATATTCTCAAGTTCATCGGCTGTAGCGGTTTTTGCTGACCAGATTGAATCTTTTCCGGCCGTCGTGGCAATAGTATTGCTACCGACAATAATGTCGTAATCAAGATTTTGCGTCATCCAGATTTCGCCGTCTTTGAGCTTTGAGATCCAGTATAGTTTATTGTCGCGTGTATCTAGTACCTGAACTTGTTCTTCTTCCGAGATTAGTGACTTCCAACCACTAACATCCTGCATATTAAGTAATTGGCGTTTGTAAATTGCGTATAGGGTGGTACTCTTATTAACTGTGTTGCCATCTTGATATTCTGGGTCTGTAGAATTTTTATCTTCGGACCAGCCAAGAAAATCAAAGTAGGTTTTTTCCGTATGTGTCGGGATAGTGAAGCCGTTATCTGGTAGAATGTGTGATTCGATTACTGTTTCGTCGGTGTTTTTGAAGGTGATTGTTGGTGTGCTTTCTCTACGCATAACGCAGCGAGCGGCCATGCCAATAGATGTGCCTGAACCCTGTAGATTTAGTTCACTTATGCCACTTTTATCGACGTATGAATATACTGATTTAGCGCCGTTTTCGTTACTTGTTGTTGATGTCCAGTATCGTACATCAACGTATGCCCACGTGAGGCCGTAGGATGGACCAGCAGAACCGTTCCTGGTGGCATAGATTGGTGCATATACCATATCCTCTGGCGTATAATATGTGAATAGATTATCCCATTTGTCTGCGCTAGGTAATCGCCATCCTTTTGGGCAGATAGAATCTGGGGCGTCTTCTTTTACTAGTAGGGTCGAAGTATTGTTTGAAGCGACAGCGGCCGTATATGTATAATAATTACCGACGTGCGTATGACCCTCATAATTGTCGGTTTTATTGAAGGCGACTGTACATTTTTGAATATTGCGACAGCCATATCCTCTTCCGTCGATATATGGGTGATTTGTGGTGTTTCCAGCTCCAGTGCGCGTACTTCCGTTTAATGGAATATAGTAATAATCTCCAGCATCGAGTGATTTGTTTGAAGTTCCGTTCATATCTGGCCACTTTGCCCACGTGTTGCTTGATGAGAGTTTTTCTGCTGCAGTTGACTCTGTAGGTGTCCATGAATTTATGGAGTTTAGATCGGTAGTATCGCTTATCAGTGTTACTTCTGTGCTAAGATCGAGGTCTAGGTTTTGTGTCATCCAACAATCGCCATCTGCAAGCTTGCCTACCCAGTAGGTCTTATTGTCGCGAACGTCTGTGAGCTTAATTTGGTCATTGATTTTCATGTAATCGCAGTAGGCAGGAGTCATATCCTGCATACTTTCTGGTCTGACCGGAAAAACATGGATAGAATCTGGGATTGTATAGCTCTTTGCAATACTATTAATTGTGAGTTCTGTATCGTAATCACCAACGGCGAGGCCTTCTGGGATTTCAAAACTAAGTTCAAGAGGCATTGCGTTAATGACGGTTACCTCTTCGGCTGGAATATCGTTTACTTCGATTTCGATACCAGAAAGACGACGACTGGACATAATCGAAGTTTTCATGATGGCGGTTTCGCCAGTGTAATTTTCGATGAGATCTTTTTCGGTCTCAACAATGATTTCTGTCACATCGTCACTAGTTGCTTCGGATAATGTCGTATATAGAATTGTGGTAATGTAATTACCCGCCGTCAAGTCATTGTCTGCTTTGAATGCGTAATATACTTCGGTTCTGTCATCGTTGGCGATTCCGGTATGTTCATGAATCAATTGTTCATTGTACTTTGTAGGGACGGCTGCGAATTTTGTACCAACGGTAGCATCTTCAGTATTGTATACAGGGTCAAAATTATTCATTCCTGGAATTGCAAAACCCCAAGACGAACCTGTGTCAGACAAGGCGGTTGGCGTATCCATACTGCCAGATGTGGTCGCGATTTTCTTATCCGCATCGTCATAATCTTCATAACCACTAAGATGAATGTCGCTAGTCTCTTCATTATCGGTTGAAACATAAAGTTTGTAGCCAGCCGGCGACGTTGTGTTTGCTGTGATGACTGACTTTGCGATTGCTGTGTCCTTACTTGTTGGATTAATTGTAAGATTAATATCTCCGCTATTTGTTAGTGCGAGTGCATATTCGTCATCATCAATGATCGCGGATGCGAGTTTTTCTTTAATTACCGGAGGAAAAATCGTTAGGAACAGAAAAATTCCCAGTGATACGCTAGAAAATCTAAACAAAATGTTTAGATTAATATTTTTCCTCAAACAAAAATTTTGTTTTAACATTTTTCCCCTGTTTGTTTTTATGTTATTTTTTTCTCTTATATTTTTGTTTATAGGCCGTATAACCTTACACTCTGCTTGTATTTAAGCATAAGTCTTTTGAAAAGTCAATAAAAAAAGATGCCACTTTTCGTGACATCTTTTTTACTATAACTATTTATCTGATTTTTTTGCGGTTTTGGTAGCTTTTTTAGGAGCTTCTTTTTCGCATTTTTCTTCAGCTACTTCTTCAGCTTTGCAAGAAAGTTTGTTTTCTACTTCTTTTTTAACTTCCTTTGCGCCTTCTTTGATTGCATCTTTGTTTTTTACTGCAAATACGCCTGCGACTGCGCCTGCAACGGCACCAAGTGTTGCACCAAGGAAGAATTTACCTTTACCTTCTGACTTTTTAGCTTTTGTTGCCATTATTTTTTCTCCTTTTCTTCTGTTTTATATTTTGGGTCGGTATATTTATCTGCGAAGGTTTTTACTACACCGCCGAGTGATGTCATTCCTTTTATATTCGTAACTACATCGTTGGCGTTTCTAGCGATATCTTGACCTTTGACAACGATTTTGTTTACTTCTTTTGTGACTTTGAGAAGCTTGATTAATAGTGCGATTCCCAAGACGATAAAAATAAATAATGAAACTGATAAGATGACTACTAGAATCCATTCTGCTGTATTCATATTTTCTCCTTGAGTTTATTTTAACACTTTCTAATTGTTTTTGATAAAATCACGAACATCGTCGGCGTAATCGGTATTGTTTAGGACATATTCGAGGTGTGCCAAGAAGTAATTCTTAGGATCTCCGGTGGTGACCCATTTTCCTGTTGTCTCTTTGACATAGACGCGGTTGGTTGGAATAAGAGCTGCGATAGCGTCTGCTGTCCAAAGTTCGCCGTCTAGGCCAGTGTTCTTTGGGTCTAGGTATTTAAAGATTTCTGGAGTTAGAAGATAGCGACCATACGATGCGAGATCTGATGCAGCTTCTTCTGGCTTTGGTTTTTCAACAAGACCATTCAAGACTCCGGTTTCTTTATCGAAGTCGATTGATGCATATTTTTTGATTTCTTCATGAGGTACTGTTTGTCCTGCAATAATTGCTACTGCATCTGGATGTTCCTTGAATGCTTCAATAAGATCTAGTGCGGCTGGTTGGCCAAGTACGAGATCATCTGAATAGATTGCAAGAAAAGCTTCATCTTCGTCGATATAATTTTTTGCTGATGCGAAAGGTGAGCCGTTTCCATATGGATAGGTTGGATCTTGAGTGATGACGATGATTTTTGGCAAGTTGAAAATTTCACGAACTGGCTCAAAACGATCCATTTTTCCTTGTTTTTCGAGTTGTGCTTCGATGTGAGGAACTTCGTTGTTGAAGTAGTCTTCGTAAATTGGTTTTCCTTCAGGTGTGGCGACAATAATAACTTCTTCAATGCCGGCTTTTGCACATTCTTCAATAACGAATTGCATGACTGGTTTATTGCCCATTGGGACCATGCCCTTAGGGATTGTCTTCGTGATCGGTAAGTAACGGCTAGCAAAACCAGCATCGGTAACGACAGCTTTGCGTGGTAATTTGTAATTCATGATAGATATAATCTCCTTGAGATTTAATTATATCACATTATTTAGATTTTTTCAAAGCGGATGTGTTTTTCTTGACAGTGGTTTTTGTGGCTGGTTTCTTTGTAGTTTTTGTAGTCTTTGCAACTGTTTTTGTAGCTTTTGGAGTTGTGGTTGTTGCTTTGACTTTTACGGCTGCACGAGTTTTTGCGGCTTTTTTAGCGGATTCTTTACGAGCTTCTTTGTCTTCAATGTCTTGGTCGTGATTGTGAATGCCGTAGATGAAGCTTAGAACGCCGACAATGAGCATATATGCGCCGAAGAAGCGGATGAACGTTGTAATTTCGAAATCACCAGCATTGATGATGGCGAAACCCATGATTGCACCGCAGATGCCGAGAATGATGCGGATGAAACGATCCGTCATATCTTCAACTGTGACTAGGCTATGAATAATATCGATTAAGCCTGAAATTACGGTGTATGATGCGATGATAATGAGGCTTGCTGTGATGTTTTGGTTTGCGACGAAAAGTAGCGCAAGAGCTGCAACAACATCGACTAGTGCGTCAAAAACTGAGTTGAGCCAACCGTGTTTTTTGACTGAGCTATATAATGCATTCGAAGAATCGATGATTCCCATTGTTAGTAGGAATACGCTTGTGATTGAAATTGTGGTTGAAAGATCAATGATTTTGCCGGACAAAGCAAAAAAGCCAAAAAGTGAGGCCATAATGCCGCGGAAGCAAAATACTAACCAGTGCTTATCGATATATTTTCTTTTAATATGTGCCATAAAAAATCCTTTACTTTTTTGAAAGTTCTTATGGTTATTATAGCATATTAAGTAACTATACGTGGCGAATCTTTTTTCGTACGGTTTCAACTGTTTTGTTGAGTAAATATTTAACCGGATCCAAAACGAGATCGTGTGCTGGGGTGTATTTTAGTTCTTCGCAGCCGAATGAACGTTTGAATTCGGAAACACCATAAAAACGGTGATTTTTTTCTTCCAATCCAACAATTCCCCAAAGATTATAGCGTTTGATTCCGCGTCCTCTTGCTTCGCGCATTGCTTCGATATGTAGAAGCGGTGCGGCGGAATATTTGTTGCCGAGTGGTGATGAGACGCCGTAATGGTAGCTTGCTTCATTGCCATAAAAAATCATGAAGTTTTGAGCTAAAATTTCGCCATCTTTCTTTGCGGTATACATAATAACTTCATCGTTTTTTGCAAAAGCTGCAAATTGTTTAACGAGAAAGTCTTCAGAGAAGGCGACAAATTTTTGACGTTTTGCGTGTTCGACTTCGAGTGCATAAAATGTTTTTGCAATTTCTGGATCGTTGGTTGTTTCGATTTGAATATTCTCTTTTTGTGCTTTGCGAAGTTTGCGGCGAAAACCTTGGGATGCCGCTGCAAGAATCTCCTCTTCGCTTTTTTCGAGATTAAGGATTCCGGCATATTCAACAGAAAGATACATTGGAGATTTTTTAAGTCCCATTTCTTTCATGATTGCAAGTGAGTCGCTTGAGAGTTAGAGTTGTGGACGAACGCGAACGAAAACGCAATGTGTTTTCTTGCCTTGCTCTTTGATATCGTTAAAAACTTCTTTTACGAGTTTTTTATTCTTCCAGTCTAAAATTGGGCCGCCAGCAATGGCCATGTATGTGCCTCTTTTTGCGGTCTCAACAACGCCAGCATATGCAGCGACAATTTTTTCATCTTTGTCTAGAAAAATCCTGCGTACAACTTGTTTGTTTCTTGATGCATGAAATTCGTAGAAGTCCCATGATTGAAGGAAATTTGTATCATCAAAAGAAGTGATGAATTTGTCCCATTCTCCCCTGTTTGTTGCTGTTTTAATTATCATAGGTGCCTTCTCTTTTTTCTTACCGTTTCGACAATTAAGTTTTGTAGGTATTTAACTTTATTAATTACTAGATCATGTGCTGGTATGTATTCGACAATTTCGCCGCCAAAACCAGTTTTAAATGTTGTGACGCCGGCGTAGCGGTGGTTTGGCTGGTTTGGAGGTGCAATTCCCCACAAGTTGAAGCGTTTGTAGCCTTGGAATTTAAGATCCTTCATTGCGCGCCAAATTAATGCATATGCGCCTGGCATTTTACGATTCAAATCGGTTGAGGCTGCCTCATAATAGTCGGCCTCTTGCCCATTCGCAATAATGAGACCGTATGCGATTGGTTCATTATCGATTGAGGCAACGTAAATGGTTGCTTTTTCTTGAAAGGCTTCATGCTCGGCGAGGAGTTGCTTAAGGCTTGGCGGGAAGAAATGTTGACGACGTGCTGTTTCGGCTTGAACTTTGTGAAACTCGCGGAATTTTTCTTCAGTATTAAAGGTCTCAACTTTAATGCCTAGCTTGTCAGCGCGGCGTACTTCGTAGCGCGTTTGACGTCGCATGTCTGCAAGAAGTGTTTCTTCGTCTTTTGTGAGGTCTAAAATAACTGTATGTTCTGCAGCAAGATGCATCGGTGATTGTCTTAGGTTGAGGCCTTTCATAATTTCGATGTTTTCTGGCGTACGACGAAGCTGTGGACGAAAACGTACAAAAACGCAATGATTTTCTTTAGCGATCCTGCGAATGTCTGAAAAAACATTATAAAGGAGTGATGTATCTTTCCAATCAATAAGTGGACCACATGGAATTTCTAGATAACGGCCACGTTTTGCATCGCGGACAATCATGAGTGCACGTCCAAAATCTTCGAATTCTTCGACGATAACTTTTGAGCCGGTTATTTCATTAACCTTTTTCCATTCTGGAGATTGTAGGAAATTCGCTTCTGGGTATTTTTCTAAGGTTTTCTTCCAACTCATATTTTATACTCCTCGATTAGTTTTAATGCTGGTTGTAGCTCTTGTTTTGTGTAAAATGTTGGGATGTTGATGATCTGTTTTGCTATTTCGGTTGCAACTGGACAGTCTTTTTCGTTAAAACCGGATTTTTTATAGAATCTTTCTGGCGCGATTGGCGTATCGAACCATGGTGCTTCGAAATGATATCCTTTTTGTTTGAGTTTTTCTAATAACTCGTCACGATCGCGAACTAGTGCGAAGCTTCTGATTTGTTTTTCGCCGTTTTTTGAGAAACTATTTATTTGTTTTATTGCCAATTTCGATATAAAGCGTGGTGGACGCTTGGTTGTACTTAGTTTACTATTTGCGGATCGCTCAACTAGATGAATCTTGATGTTAATTGACATCCAAATCGAACCTAGATGAACTTTTGTGAGTGCGCGATAGATTGCGCCGATGGTTGGATAAAGTCTTGCGCGAACGATTTCGATAAAGGACGGCATTTTTGAGGGTTCGTCGATTGCTGGAAGATTTAAATTATGTAATACTACTGCGCCGCCGGTTGTAGTGTCGATGGATTTTTCCTTTCCGAAAGAAAATGCTGCGGCAGCACCAATCGTACCAGCCGTGCGACCATCTTTGTATTTCATTCCAGCACAATGTGCAAGATCTTCAAAAATGAGAAGATTGTTTTGTTTTGCGAATGATTCGATTTTTTCGATGTTAACAGGAATTCTAAGTGTGTTTTGAATAATTAAACCGGCTACTTTTGGTTCTCTTTTGAGTGTATCTTGGAGGGTATCGGCATTGAAATGGAGAGTATCTTTATTAATGTCTGCAAAAACTGGCGTCATTCCAGCAGCTTTGACCGCCTCTATGACGGCATAACAGGTAAAACCGTTGATAATGATTTTTGAGCCTTTTGGAAGATTGCTTTTTAGTGCAATTGTTAGTGCGGAACGTCCATTTTTTGTGAGCGCAACATGAGAAATATCGCTATTATATTTTTTTGCGAGTAACTGTTTTAGTTCGTTTGCGCGTTTTTTTGTTCCAATGGTAAAAAAATGTTGAAAACGCTCTTTTCTAGAATAATGTGAGGCTTGTCCTAGAAAGTATTTAGGCATTTTTGATCTCCGTATAGATTGCATCCGCTAGTTCTTCTGAATATGAAATGTAGGCTGAATGTGGCCAGTTCTCGAAGAATTTGAGGGTTGAATTTGGTAGTAATTCGTTCATTTTATTTGCATGGCGTGGCGGAGTGATATTGTCTTTTTTGCCCCAAAGAATTGCAGTTTTTGTTGTGACGGCTGAAATATTGAGTCTCTTATCGGATGCTAGCATATTTTCTAGCGTTCTCTTCATATTTTCAGGCGCTTTGCCGTAATCCGTTGTGCCAGTGAGACGATGGAAAGCCTTATCAATTAATTTGATTTTTTTGAAAGGTTTTCCAATTTTTGCGATCGTTTTTGTGATTACTTTTTTAGGCGTGTTTTCATAAATACCCGCTGCATCTAAGAGGATTAATTTTTCAAGTTTTGATGGGTTTTCTGAACAAAGATTCAAAAGTATACGGCCACCATTTGAATGACCGAGAGCGACTGCACCGTTTGGAATGTTTTCGTCTGCCCATTTTATATAGTCTTGAATTGTCCAAACTTTTTTTGATGGAGCGGTAAGCCCAGGAACGTTTAGAAAATGGACTTTTACGCCTTTTTTGTCTAGTAATTCAAGAGTTTTATTCCATCTGGTGGCATCATATGTCCAGCCATGAATAATATATAACTCTTTCATTATTCTAGGCCTCGTTTTTTGCGACGCTTAATTGCTGCTGGTTCGCGACGGCAGAGCTTTTTGGCGTCTTCTGGATTTTCGAGAAGTTTTTCAATGATCCATTCAAGATATTGGCTACCTTTGAAAAGGATAGTCTCTTTTCCAGTTGTTTTCTTCTGAATATAATCGAGGGCTTTGTGTGGATCAACAGTTGTGTGGGCTGAAAAACCAAGTTCTTTAAGTTTTGGTGCGGTATATTTGCGGGTCCTAGGACCAACAAGGATAATATTTTCTGGTTCAACATCGGCAATAAGCATCGCAAGTTTTTCGTGCTCTTCTTTTTCGATTGAGCCTTGGTCGATGATGTCGCCAATAACTAGCCACTTGTGATCTGCATGCATGTAACGGAACATTTGGAGTGTTGATTGCATAGAGATAATATGGGCGTTGTAGCTACTATCGATAATATTAATTCCCTTTTTGCCCTTAAAGAATGAAGAACGGCTAGGCGGGACTTTGACACCTGAAAAATCGGCGTCAAAAGGAAGTTTAAGATATTTCATTAAATCTTGCAAAACGAGAAGATGGAACGCGAGATCGCGTACTTCTGGATGGTTGAAATGGAAAGTAGTGTTTCCATATGTGAAATCTGTTGAATCTGGATAGACAACATATTTTTTAAGTTCAGATTTCTTGATTGGAATGACTTTTGCTTTGATATTTTTGGTTGCCTGAACCATTAATGGTGCGTTGGCGTCGATATAAACAAGTTTCTGGGTATTTTCAGGGAGTTTTGCGAATTCGTTTACGATTGCATCGTCTAATGTTTCAAAATTGCCGGCTTCAACTTCGGCTTCAAATTTTGCAGCATGAGAACGGCCGATTGAGACCCAAATCGTGATTTCTGGTTTAAGCCATGTAGCGAGGAAATCAGTTTCATGTGGGCGTTCGCCGTCGATTTCTACAACGTAAAATTGTTGCTTTCTTGTATAGAAGAAAGAACGAAATGGAGCTTCTAAGAGTAGGCGAATCCAGTGTAATTTTGTTCCCTTAACGCCTTTCATACCAAGGATATCAAAAGCAATACCGAAGGCGGAGTTGGCATCGTGTGAAAAATGTGCCTTATCTTTTAGCTCATTCTCTGTTAGATTAAGCATGGTTGTTTTGCCGGCGGAACCAGTAATAGCAATAATGCGTGGATTCCAACGCTTCAAAGAGCGATTGGCAAAATGTTTAAAGTAGTTTGCAACTGTAAAATAAAAACGTTTTTTAAATTTTGATACAAGTATCATGATGTAATTATTATAGCATATTATTAAAAAAACTGCCCGTTTGGGCAGTTTTTAAGAGTTTTACATTTTGATTTCTGGATCAACGCCAGCTGGAAGTGAAAGATTTTGAAGGCTTTCGATTGTTTTTGGGCTAGCATTCAAGATATCGATCAAACGTTTGTGAACTTTCATTTCGAAAGCTTCACCACCGGTCTTGTAGACGTGTGGAGATTTAACAACCGTGAAAGTTGAACGTTTGGTTGGTAGAGGAACTGGTCCTGATACTTGTGCGCCGGTACGAATAGCGGTGTCGATGATTTGTTTTGCGCTTTGATCAATAACGCGGTGATCATAAGCTTTGAGGCGGATGCGGATTTTTAGTCCTTCAGCTTTTTTAGCTTCAGCCATGAATATTCCTTTCTCTCTCATAATCTCAGATGAATTCTTAGATGATTCGTCAATGAGTTTTTGAGATTGGATGATTAATTTTTAATATTTCTTTATTATAATGTATTTTTCCTAAAAAATCAACCGCTTTAATATTTAAAAATATAGTATAATGGCTTTAATTATCATTCTGATAATGTTAAAATTATTGGAAGAGTAGAGAATAAAAGGAGGTTAAATGAAGAAAATAACAAAATTAATGAGCGTTGCGGCTTTGGCGGTGACTTTCCTTTCCACCCCAACGTTTGCAGAGTCTTGTACCGAAGGCAATACTGGTCTTTCAATTTCTCCAGTAAGCAAGACTTTGACTCTCGAAGGCGGTATGACTTATGATGATGAGACATTCAGCTTCACAGTCAAAAACGTTGGAACAGAAGAAGCATCTTTCAGAGTTTACGCTTCCCCATATTCAGCAGCTGACGAAGATTACAATATGAACTTCTCAGACGAAACTAACTATACTCAAATTAGTCGCTGGATTTCTTTCAAAGATAGTAATGGTAATTACTCAAACGAAACAACATTCAGTGTTCCTGCATGTTCGGATCGTGTAGTTGAATATCGTGTTGTTGCTCCTGAAAGCATTCCAAACGGTGGTCAATATGCTGTAATCTTTGCTGAAGGTATCAATGATAAAACTGATGGTGGTATTAAAGCTATCTCTCGCGTTGGTCTTCTAGTTTACGGTCGTGCTTCTGGCACAACCATTAATACTGCAGAAATTTCAGACCTTTCAATTATTCAAGGTATTAATGAAAACCTTACTTCAAAAGATGGTAAGAAAATCACAACACCTGTCATCTATGGTACTGCAACCGTAAAAGATACTGGTAACGTTGACGTTGTTGCTCAATCAAAGCTCGTAATCAAAAACCTCTTTGGTGGCGAAATTGAAACTGTCGCAAATAATAGCTCGGTTCTTCCAGAATCTACCCGTAAAATTACAGAAGTTTGGGAAAACACTCCATACTTTGGTTTATTCTGGGTTACTTTCTCAGTAACAGCTGCAGGTATTACTCAAGAAGCTACTCAACTCGTACTCTTGATGCCAGCACCAATCCTCATGGTAATCTTGGTTCTCATTGCGATCGTAGTTATCTGGATCGTTGCTCTTGTTAAGAAGAATCGTGCACGCAAATCACGCTACATGGTTTAGTTAATAACTAGCGAAAAAGACCTCTTCGGAGGTCTTTTTTTGTGGTGGTTTTTAGATAAATATAAAATACTTCTTATTCGCGCCAGGAATATATTTTGTATTTCGTCAGGCGAAAAACCGGAACTATCCGGTCTTTTCGCGCTGGAAATAAAAAATACATTCTTGGGCGAAACGAAATGCATTTATATTTATCTAAAGCCACCAGGCAAAATAAAGGCGCCGTAGTTCCATTTCAAAGCACTATATATTATATGGTTGCATGGGATAATTATTGTTGATTAATGATGTTATTTTTTTTGTGGGGGCTAGTTATATTGATCGAGGTAAGTAACAAAAAAGACCTCCGAAGAGGTCTTTTTTTAGATTAAAGTATCAATTATTTGATAACTTTGGTGATAACACCTGAACCAACAGTTTTACCACCTTCGCGGATTGCGAAGCGGTCGTTGTCGTTCATAGCGACTGGGTGTTGTAGAGAAACCTTGAAGGTAACTTGGTCACCAGGCATGACGATTTCTTTATCTGCTGGAAGTTCGACTTCACCAGTAACATCTGTTGTACGGAAGTAGAATTGTGGCTTGTAACCCTTTGAGAATGGTGTATGGCGGCCGCCTTCTTCTTTCTTCAAGATGTAAACTTGTGCTTCGAAGTCTGTGTGTGGAGTGATTGAGCCAGGAGCTGCAATAACTTGACCACGTTCAATTTGATCGCGTTCGATACCGCGGAGGAGAAGACCAGCGTTGTCGCCTGCTTGACCTTGATCGAGAGTCTTGTGGAAGGCTTCGATACCGGTAACGACTGATTTTTGAGTTTCTTTAAGACCGACGATTTCAACTTCATCGTTCAAGTGAACAATACCTTGTTCGATACGGCCGGTAGCAACTGTACCACGACCTTTGATTGAGAAGACGTCTTCGACTGGCATCAAGAATGGTTTGTCAAGATCGTGTTCTGGAATATCAAAGTATTCATCCATAGCTTTGACGAGATCCATGATAGCTTGTTCGTTTTCCGCATCACCTTCGAGAGCTTTGGTTGCTGAACCTTTGATGATTGGAGCGTTGTCGCCATCATAACCATATTTGTTAAGAAGATCACGAACATCCATTTCAACGAGTTCAACTAGATCTGGATCAGCGAGATCCATCTTGTTCAAGAAGACGATGATTTTTGGAACGTTAACTTGGTGAGCCAAGAGAACGTGTTCACGGGTTTGTGGAAGTGGACCATCGTTAGCAGCAACGACGAGGATAGCACCATCGACTTGTGCAGCACCGGTGATCATGTTCTTGATATAGTCGGCGTGGCCTGGCATATCAACGTGAGCATAGTGACGTGCTTCTGATTCATACTCTTGGTGTGAAGTTGCAATGGTAATACCACGTGCTTTTTCTTCTGGAGCGTTATCGATTTGATCATAAGCAACTGCTTTGTTAACTTCTGAAGGAAGTTTCTTTGCAAGAACGTTAGTAATTGCAGCAGTCAAGGTTGTTTTACCGTGGTCAACGTGACCCATGGTACCAACGTTAATGTGTGGTTTGGAACGGTCAAAATTTGCCATTCATTCTCCTTTTATTTTATTAACTGTTTGGAGCACTAATATCAACCAGCTCCAACTCTACACATATATTTTAGACTATTTTTAAGCACTTGTAAAGGGTATTTAAGAATATAAACAAACAAAAAAGTAGACTCATGAAAGTCTACTTTTTGGATTTTTATTCTATTGCGTCACCCGGAAGCAGGACTGAATTTAATTGATCTGCAATGTATTGCTTCATTTCTGCTTTTTTGGCTGCCTTCTCGTTGTCGTATTGTTCATTGATTGCATTAATGCTTTGGGTCAATTGGTCTCGTTGCTGTTTGATATCTTCTACGCCGTGTTTGATATATGCGAATCTATCAACGTGAGCTTGTTCTATTTGACCCATATGTTCGCGTGCTCCGTAAACATCGCTTTTTTCAGTGAACATGGTGTCGGTTATTGTCATATCGCCATTGAAATCTGGATCATCCACAAAGTAAAATGAAATATCATCGCCGTATTTATCTTTAAGTTGTTGCTTCTCTTCGAATGGGATAATTTTTTGTTTGTTGCTAACAAACGTAACTGGATCGATTGCTTCTTCTGTTTTAACAGTAATTTCGACCGGCTCATCTGGGTCGCCGTCTGCAATTTCGTCGAGGGCTTTGATATTTTCGTTGATTATTTCTTGTTGTTCATAGAGTCCTTGAAGCACTTCTGGATTCTTTTTGGCTTCTTCCCTTAATTTGTCGAAAGATTCAAGATTTTTCGAGTAGAAATCGAGCTTATCATATTCTTCTCCGGCTTGTTCTGTGGCGGCATTCATTTGTTCTTCGCGATCTTTTTTGAGTGCTTCAGCCATGTTTTGTCCGTGACTAATTTCGGCTTGAGAATGTGCTAAGTTGTTGGCTTGCCATTGAGTCCTTTTTGCGGCTTGCTCTAGTTTGCGATCTAGGGTTTGTGGATCCATTCTGGACTCCTTGTCTAACCTTGCTGCAAAGCTGCCTGGATCTCCCGAGAATTCCTCTTTTGTTTGTTCATATTGGTTCAATAATGCATTATTTTTTGAGATTCTTTCTTTTGCGCTAGGAATATAAGTATTTATAAGGTCATTTTGCGCATTGCTTGCCATTTCTTCGTAGTCTTTGATTTGTTGGCCATGCATCGCATTGTATTCGTCATATACAGCATTAGCAGCATCGGCTTCGGCGCGAGCTTTATCTATATCTGTTACCAATTGCGCTTCGCGGTCATATTTCTCTGCTGCTTGATCGATTGCAGCATTCATATCGGCGTCACGTTCTTGACGGAAAAGGTCTACTAGTGCTTCGTTTCTGCCTTTCTCTGCGGCAGCGCGATATAATCTATCCCCTGAGCCACTAGCTATATTATTTTGTTGAAATTGCTCTGCATATGCTAACTCTTCCCCTGCTTTGTCTGCGCTTTTTTGGAAACTTTCTACCAGATTCCCGTGTTTTTGTTGGAAATTATCGTAGGCCGCATTTGCGGCTTCTGCTTCGGCGCGAGCTTTATCGATGTTATCTTCCCTTTGGTTTTCCGCTGGATTATTTTCTAGATTGCTGCCAAAAGGTGGCATATTTTGGAGGCTATCCCAAGAGCTGGCAGGTGCTGCCTGAGGTGCTTCCGAAGAGCTTTGTGGAATATTTGGATTTTGCATTTTTTGTTTGACCTTATTTTGTCTCATATTAGCATAACAAGTTTAAAAAGTCAAATTTTAACAGATTTAAACAATAAAAATAGACCCTTTCGAGTCTATTTTTATATTATATCATACTTTTGCTATTTTGTAAAGGTATGATTATTTTTCTGCGTTGCGTTTTGCAATGATATCGTTAGCAACGTTTGGTGGAACTTCTTCGTAACCGAAGACTTCCATTGATGAAGTTGCACGACCTTGGGTCATACCGCGAAGATCACCTGTGTAACCAAAGAGGTTAGCGAGTGGACAGAAGGCGCGGATGAGCTTTGAGCCACCAACGAGATCTTCCATTTCATCGATGCGGCCACGGCGTGAGTTAATATCGCCAATGACGTCACCCATGAATTCTTCTGGGGTACGAATTTCGAGCTTCATGACAGGTTCAAGGATGACTGGGTTAGCCTTCTTGACACCTTCGCGAGTTGCGAGGACACCTGCGAGCTTGAATGCTAGTTCTGAAGAGTCGACATCGTGGTAAGAACCATCATAAAGGGTTGCTTTAACGTCGACGACTGGGTAACCTGCAATAACACCACCAGCGAGGGTTTCTTCGATACCTTGTTGAACTGGTTTGCGGTATTCTTGCGGAACGACACCACCTTTAATTTGATCGATAAATTCGAAGCCTTTACCTGGTTCATTTGGCTCAAACTTGACCCAAACGTCACCGTATTGACCACGACCACCAGATTGTTTGATGTGTTTACCTTGTGCTTCTGCAGTGCTGCGGATTGTTTCACGGTAAGCAACTTGTGGTGCACCAGTGTTTGCTTCAACGCCATGTTCGCGTTTCAAACGGTCGATAATGATTTCGAGGTGAAGCTCGCCCATACCTGAAATAATGGTTTGGCCAGTTTCTTCATCGGTATGAACGCGGAAGGTTGGATCTTCTTCTGCGAGTTTTGAAAGACCGAGACCCATTTTTTCTTGGTCAGCTTTAGTCTTTGGCTCGACTGCGATTGATACTGGTGGATCTGGGAATTCGATTGATTCGAGATGGATTGGATTTGTTACGTCTGAAAGAGTTGTACCGGTTGTACAGTTCTTAAGACCTACGACAGCTGCGATATCGCCTGCGCCGATTTCTTGAATATCTGTACGATCGTTTGCAAACATACGAACGAGACGGCCGATGCGTTCCTTGTCGCCGGTTGAGGCATTAAGGACGGTGTCGCCTGAGCGAAGAGTACCTGAGTAAACGCGGATGAAGATGAGCTTACCAACGAATGGATCGGTTGCAATCTTGAATGCGAGAGCTGCAAGTGGTTCTTTATTGTCTGCTTTACGGATAATTTCGTCACCAGTCTTAGGATTTGTACCGAAGGTTTGACCTTGATCACGATCGAGAGGTGATGGAAGATATTCAGTCATGAGATCGAGAACTTTTTCAACGATAACACCACGTCCGTCACCACCGGTAACTAGGAAGAAGTCGCCATCAAGAACACGTTTTCTAAGTGCAGTCTTGAGTTCGTCGATTGAGATTGCTTCTTCGCCTTCGTTGAAGTATTTCTCCATGAGAACTTCGTCGGCTTGGACAGCTTCTTCGACGAGCATTGCGCGTGCGTTTTTAGCTTTTTCGAGCATATCTGCTGGGATTTCGCCAACAGTAAGTTCTTTATCAGCGTAATCTTTGTAAGTGTAAGCTTTCATATCGACAAGGTCGACGACGCCGCAGATATCTTTTTCAAAACCGATTGGGAGATGAATAGCAACAGCGTTCTTTGAAAGACGTTTGTGAATTGAGTCAAGAGATTTGTAAAAATCACCACCGATTTGGTTGATTTTGTTAACGAAACAAATACGTGGGACACCATACTTGGTTGCTTGGTGCCAAACTGTTTCAGATTGAGCTTCTACGCCGCTTTTACCGTCGAAAACAACGACAGCACCATCGAGAACACGAAGTGAACGTTCAACTTCGGCTGTAAAGTCGATGTGGCCCGGGGTATCGATAATGTTGATTTGATGATTCTTCCAATAGACAGTAACGGCAGCTGAGGTAATGGTGATACCACGTTCCTTTTCCTGTTCCATCCAGTCGGTTTCAGCACCACCGGTGCCGCCCTTAACTAGGTCGATTTTATGTTTCAAACCGGTACGATAAAGAATCGCCTCGGAAGTAGTTGTTTTACCTGCATCAATATGGGCAATAATACCAATATTGCGGAGGTTGTGTAGGTCTTTAATTGCGTTGGCCATTTTTTTCCTTTAATTAATATTAGTGATTTTTACATTAAAAAATAGACTTCTTATATTTTAACACTATTTTTAACTTTTTAAAAGGGGTTAAAAATTTGATGATGCTTGTTTTCCAGATTCAAGACGCTCTTCCATGTATTCGTGGGCGCTGATTTCGTATGAATTTGAAAAATCGACGACAGGAGCATCGTTCCCGTATTTTTCTTTTAGAGCGACATTGATGATATGATTTGTGAAAAGTGGATTCTTTGGCAGTAGAGGTCCGTGTGAATATGTGCCGAATGTATTCTTGTAATGAACGCCTTCGGTTTTATCCTTTCCGTTATTGCCGTTACCATGAATAATGATTCCGAGCGGTTTGATTCCCTCACCTAAATATGTGCAACCTGAGTGGTTTTCAAACCCTACGATATTGCCTGCTTCTTCCGTTTTGAATTCATAGTTTCCGATTTTGCGTTCTTTTTCGCCGATGGTATAAAAATCAATTGCACCAATATAATTAATCTTCTTCTTGTCCCAAGTCATATAATATTTGCCAAGCATTTGAAAGCCGCCACAAATTGCAAGGAAAACTTTTCCATTGTTGATTGCTTCAATAATTGCCTGATCGTTGCCAGTATTTTTCAGGTCGTCACTCAAAATTTGTTGTTCAAAATCTTGTCCGCCACCAATAAAGAAAATGTCGTATTTTTGCCAATCGATTTTTTTGCCGATTGTAATTTCATCGATTGTATATTTAATATTGCTTTCTTTGAGATGCTTTTCGAGGGCCAAAATATTTCCATGATCACCATATAGATTCATCATGTCTGGATATAGATGACAAATGTTTAGAGAATATTTAGTCATAAAACTCCTTTAGCTTGACGCGTTCTGCGATTTTGCGGCGAATCTCAAACATCGCTGTGTAGGTTTGAAAAACGAATGTTTCAAGTGATGATTTTTCAACTTCATCTAGAAGTTTATCGTAATCTTGGATAATCTGGATTTTGCGCATATCGAATCCAGCATATTCGAAGCGGAGTGCGAGTTCTGCGGCACGAATGCCGGTTAAATAAATTGTTTCAAATTTATTACCATATTCTTTGTTGAGTGTTTCAAAATCAACATTCCAAATCCATGAAATGTCTGTCCCATCGGCGATGCGATCGTTAAGTGCGAAGATGGCTTGAGCTTTCTCTTTTTGGTTAATTACAAGATTAATTACTTGACTAAAACCAGCTGGATTTTTAACAAGCAATAATCTGAGTGGTGTGTTATTTAAGAGAACTTTTTCTGTGCGACCGAAGCTGGCGGCGGTTTGCTCTAGTGATTTTCTTGCAAGTTCAATATTAATATCTGCTGCATCCGCAAAAGCAATGGCCGCCAATGCATTATATATATTATACGAACCTGGAATTTGAATATTTAAATCATAGTTTTCGTCTTTAACTTTAAAACTAAAAGAAGAATTATCTAATGTTGTTTCGTAAATTTTATCCAAAATAACGGAAGGCTCTGTACGTGCATAACCACAATTTGAACAGTAGAAATCTCCGAGGTGCGCGAAGGTCTTGTAGTGATATTTGTATGGCGTGCGACATTTTATACAATAAGCTGCGTCCGATTGTTCGTTGGCGGTTTTATTATAGATTTTGTCTCGCGTTCCAAACCAGACTACTTTATTTGGAGTGTCTTTTTCGACTATTGAACTGGTTAGTGAGCAATCTGCATTAAGGCATAGTGTTGCCTTTGGTTGATTTTTGACAGCAGTTTTGATTGCGTTTAATGTGTAAGAAACCTCACCAAAACGATCGAGCTGATCACGAAAAATGTTTGTTACAATAACATATTCTGCTTCGATGAGTGTACTGATTTGACGAAAAGCTGCTTCGTCACATTCGATGAGTGCATGCGTGTAATTATTTTTATTGCGAGTGCCGAGCGCATCGGCAAATGTCGCGATAATACCGGACTGGATATTAGCGCCAGATTTGTTTGTGAAATAATTGATGTTCGCATTGTCCAGGATCTGGCTAATCATTTTCGTGGTGGTAGTCTTACCATTTGTTCCAGTTACGATAATGACCTTTACGTTACGAGAAAGTTCGGTTAGAATTGCGGGATTAATTCTTTTTGCAATGCGACCCGGGAGGTTTGTCCCGCCACGACCAAGTTTCTTCAAAATAGCGCTAGACGATTTGCTAGCCATGGTTGCTATCTTAGATTTGAAATTCATACGTTTATTTTAGCACAGATTAATTTAAAGCGTTAAAGCCGTAAGTGAGACCAAAAACGATTGTGCCCGCAATTAAGACACCAGCAATAATGCAAAGAATTGATGGTTTAAATTTCATTTTGAAGCATGATGCCACTAAGGCGCCGGTCCATGCACCAGTTCCAGGGAGTGGAATTGCGACCAAGATGATAAGTCCGAGATAACCGTATTTGTCGATAGTTTTCTTATTTTTGTCGGCTTTCTTTTCTAGCCATGCGATCATTTTCTTGGTGTATTTTTTGTCACGCAAAAAATCAAATACTTTTGGAACGAGGCATAGCAAAAATGGAATTGGTAGAAGATTGCCTACGATTGCAATCAGTGTAGCGATAAGCGGGTCTAGACCCATTCCGGTACCAATAGGAATGGCTCCGCGGAGCTCAATCACTGGTATCATTGCGACAAATAAGGTTGTAAGAATTGCTTGGATCATCTATTTTTCTCGATTAGGCAAGTTTCTTCTTGAGAAGTTCCTGAACTGATGATGGGTTTGCTTTTCCGTGCGATTCTTTCATGACTTGACCAACCAAGAAGCCGATAACTTTTTGTTCGCCGTTCTTGTAGTCTTCTTGAGCTTTTTGTGTCTCTGGTTTTGCAAGGACAGTGTCAATAATAGTTTCTAGAGCATGAAGATCATTTTCTTGAATAACTCCAAGTTCTTTTGCGATTGTGCGAGTTTCTTTGTAATGCATTTCTGGATCAAAGAATTTAATAAAGACCTCTTTTGCACCAGTTGAGCTGAGTTCGTTCTTGTCGCTCATTTCAGCAAGATCTTGTAGTTGCTTTGCGGTTGGAAGTTCATCGTTTAAGAGGCTGGTATTTTCGGCTGCAAGAAGAACCGAAGCGAACCAGTTGGAGACTTTTTTAACTGATGATTCGGAAACTTCCGACAATTTTTCCATGAGTTGTGGGTAGTCGAGAAGAACTTCGAGTGTATCACTAGCAATGGAGCTTGCAAATTTCTTGCGATAATCTGCTGGCATAAGTGGGAAATTTTCAAGTTGCTCATTGATGAATTCTTGGGTGAGGTGGATTGGCGGAATGTCTGGCTCTGGCATGTAACGATAGTCTTTCGCTTCTTCCTTTGAGCGCTGAGGAGTGGTTTCTCCAGTGGCATCGTTCCAACCACGAGTTTCTTGTTTTACTTTTTCACCTTTTTCAAGTAACTTGGTTTGGCGTTTAATTTCAAATTCAATTGCTCTTTCGACGGCACGGAAACTGTTTAGATTTTTAACTTCAGTACGTGTTCCGAGTTCGTCGGAGCCTTCTGGAGCGATTGATGTGTTAACGTCAAAGCGCATGTTGCCGTTATAGAGATCGCCATATGAAACTTTTGAAAAAGTCATAAGGCGCCAAAGTTCTTTTGCGTAATCACGTGCATCTGCTGCAGAGTGAATATCTGGCATAGAAACGATTTCAATGAGTGGTGTATCTACGCGGTTAAGATCTACTAATGAATATGAATCAAAGTGAGTAAGTTTGCCGGCATCGCCTTCAAGATGTGCATGTTCGATGCGTACTTTTGTGCCGTTTGGAAGTTCAACATAGCCCTCACCAATGATTGGATTGTAGAATTGTGTAATTTGGTAGCCTTTTGGTGAATCTGGATAGAAATAGTGTTTGCGGTCAAAATTGCTGTTTTTGTTAAGATTGCAATTCATTGCTTTTCCGGCGCGAATTGCGAATTTGATCGCTTCACCATTAAGGCGTGGTAGCATGCCAGGGAGTGCATAGTCGACTGGAGAGACGCAAGAATTTGGCTCTTTGCCGCGAGCGTCGTTGTCGACCTCAGAAAAGAGTTTTGTTTTTGTTGCGAGTTGTACGTGGCATTCGATGCCGATAGTTGGAATATATTTCATTAGATTGCTCCTAGATCTTTTAGGGCTCGCTTGTATATTTCGAGCGCATTTTTTGCTTGCTGATAGCTAACTTCGAAATCTGGTTCATGTGCGATGGCGTTACGTAGTTTGTGTGCGCGCCAGACTGATTGTAGTTCAGAAAAACGTTGTCCTGATTTTTTTAGTCTTTCGCCCATTGTTTTACCATTAAAGCCTGCTTCCGTCATTGCTCGATCTAATAATTTGTCGGCATTAATGATTGCAAGGCTAAAACTTGAAGGACTTTCTTTATGAAGACTATTTTCAATACTAAGAAAGTTTGTCTGATAATATTCGATATTGAAATGATGGGTGCGTTTTCCTGTTAGAAGAATTGCGACAAAAATTAGAATTCCGACGAGCAGGATGGCGAAAATAAATGTTATTGCCCCGATATCCATTAAGCAATTTCCTTTGCGAAGTTGATTAGTGTTTTATCGCTGCGGCGTGGGCCAACAAGTTGGAGCCCGATTGGGAGGCCAGTTTCAGTTTTTGAAACAGGAATTGCAAGGCCTGGAACGCCTGCGAGGTTGAGAGAAACCGACATTAAATCTTCGAGATACATTGCGACTGGATTATTGATTTTTTCGCCAAGTTTGAAGGCTGGATTTGGCGCAACTGGTGTAAGAATACAATCGCATTTTTCAAATGCTGCTGCATATTCGTTAATAATCATAGTGCGGCCTTTTGCGGCTTTCAAGAAGTAGGCGTCATAAAAACCAGAGCTCAAAACGAAGTTACCGATCATGATACGACGTTTGTTTTCTTTCATGAAACCTTCGCTACGAGTGTTTGCAAAAAGATCTTCAAGGTTTGCTGAGTTTTCGGAGCGGAATCCGTAGCGAATACCGTCATAGCGACTAAGATTTGAAGTTACTTCTGCTGGTTGAATAACGTAATATACGGCAAGTGCATATTTAAGGGATGGCATATCGAGCTCAACGATTTCGTAGCCTTTTGCTGTTAACTCGTGGCATTTTTCTTTGAGCGCGTTACGAATTTCTGGATCAACTGCATCGTTGTCAAAATCTTTAATAATGCCAATTTTCTTAACTTCTTTTGCTTCGCTCTCTTCGTAGTAATCTGGAAGCGTAGTGAGATCTTTTGTATCTTGGTGTGCACAAATCGACATGAGAATATCAAGATCCTCTGCAGTTTTTGTAAAGAAACCACAAGCATCAAATGAACTTCCCATAGCAACAACGCCATAGCGTGAAGTTGCGCCATAAGTTGGTTTTAGACCATAGATGCCATTGAAAGCGGCAGGTTGACGAATTGAACCGCCAGTATCGGAGCCGGTTGCGAATTCTACAATATCTAGAGCGACCGCGACTGCGGAACCGCCGGATGATCCACCCGCAACGCGAGTTTTATCTACGGCGTTTAATGTTGGTCCAAAATAAGAGTTTTCAGTTGAAGAACCATGAGCGAAGGCATCTAGGTTTACTTTGCCGATCATAATTGCGCCTTCTTTTTCGAGTTGCTCAACTATGGTTGAGGTGAGTGGAGCTTTGAATGGTTCGAGGATGTGAGCTGATGCAGTCGTAATTGTGCCTGCGACGAGGTAGTTGTCTTTTGCCACAAAAGTGACACCTGCGAGGCGGCCAGCATCTTCGCCTTTTTGAATTTTTTCATCGATTTCTTTTGCGCGAGCTAATGCACGATCTTTTTCGATGGATGTAAAAATATTGTAGTCTGAAAAAAGTTCAGCCTTTTTTAGGGCATCTTCGACTAATTGTGTTGCGGTTACTGTTTTGTTTGCTAATTTCATATTAGAGAACCTTTGGAACCTTAATTTGATTTTCTTTTTCTTCGACCGTAAGTTGAAGTAAATCTTCGCGATTTGCTTCCATGGTTTTTATTTCATCGTCTCTCCAGACGTTTTCCATTTCAAAAACTTGATATGTTGGCTCGACGCCATCTGTGTTTAGTTCGCTGAGTTCGGAAATATATTTAACAATTCCCTCTAGATCGCCATGGAGTGAATCCATTTCGTCGTCAGAAATCGAAAGATTTGACAAATCAGCTAAGTGTTTTATGTCCTCGCGAGTAATATTCATAGATAGATTATATCACTACTTGAGGTTTTTAAAGAGAGTTTTCTTGACATACTTAATAATTGGTTGTACTTCTTTAAGATTTAGGAAGTAGCTCGCAATTGCGTATGAAGTTAGACCGGTGAATGCAATAAAGACGAATTTTGGAGCAGTCGCAACTAACGAATTATCTGATGCCATGAGCGGCATAAATTTAACCATTGAATATGTTACGCAGCCGCAAATAACTGTTGCAATGATCATTCTGTATGCTGCTTTCCAAAAACTCTTATTGAGTAATTGATGATTCGATTTTTTTTGTAAGAGGAATAGCAAGATGGCGATTTCGACAACCGCACCAATAGATTGTGCATAACCAAGTCCATCTACTCCGTAACCCGTAATTGCAAAGACAACAGAAAGAACCATCGTGAGGCCGATCGCAACGATACTAACAACGAATGGAGTTTTTGTGTCTTGTCTAGCATAAAAACCGCGCGATGCGATATGAAAAACGGAGCGTGCAAAAATTGCTAAGACTAATGCGGCAAGAACAGAGACGATTGTTGAGTTGTTTCCGCTGTTACCAATATTGCTAATGAAACTTACGATATATCCACGCGCAAAGAATGCGATGGCTGAGACTGGAAGTGAAATCCAGATAATTGTACGAAGTGCTGTACGGAATGTATCGTTATAATCTTTTTCATTCCCTTCTCCGAGTTGCTCGGTGAGTTTTGGAAAGAACGCGGTTGAGATTGCGACGCCAATTAGGTTAACCGGCATTTGATGAAGTGACGTTGCTTGGTTGAAGGAGCGAATTGCGCCTGCGCCCATGCGCGATGCAAGGTTCGTGCTTACAATTGAATTAACGTAGTCGATTCCTTGGTCGAGTGAGCGAGCAGGAAGTAATCTTAGAATGGAACGAAAACCTTGGTTTTTCCAATTAATTTTGTATTCATAATTCATTCCGAGCCCGAACATGCCAATTAAACCTACAACGAGTTGCAATATAGCACCAAAGACAACGCCAATTGCGACGCCCATGATGCCACCTTCGAAAAGTTGAATTCCGAATAAATTGATACCGTTTGTGAAGACGGTAATACCGAGCATGATACCTACGTTATAGATGGCAGGTGCGAACGAATAAAATACAAAACGACCGACGGCTTGTTGAACCGAAGTAATAACGGTAGTGATTGAAAATAGGAATGGATTGATTGCGATTACTCTTGTCATATTAATGGCAAGTGCCATGCCAGATTCGTCGAGTCCTGGACTCACAATATAACGAATGAGTGGATCGGCAAAAATCATAATTAATATACTTGCAACTAAGGTTATGATTCCCATTAGATTGAGAAGGCTTGAGGAGAGTTCCCATGCAGATTTTTTATTTCCTGACGCAAGGCGCTGATTAAAGACTGGAATGAAAGAAACGGATAATGCGCCAGATGTAAGAATAAAGAACATGAAATCTGGAATTGTGAAGGCTGCCGTATATGCATCAATGCCGGTTGGATATGTTCCGAGGTAATATGTATTTAAAAGACGATCACGAAATAAGCCTAGAAGTGCTGAAATTAATGTGGAACTTGCCAAAATAATGGCCGCAGATTTTACGGATAATTTTATATTAGCAAGCGCGACAACGGACTTAAATTTTAGCTTTTTCATCTAAAAATAATTATACACTAGTTTAAAATTATTTTTCGACTTCTTTAATTAATTTGGCGTGTAAAACAGCACGGTCGTTGGTTCCGATGCAGGTTGAAAGTGTGAGTATTCGATCTTCGCTACCAAGTGCGATATTGAAATCCTTCATACTGCGTCCCTTAATCATGTCGAGGAATTGTTTGAAGCTTTCGTCGTTGTCGAAGCCTGCTTTGAGATAGTCATTAGTTTTTGGAATTCTATAAACGCTAAAAATTTGCCAAATTGATGTACTGGTTTCTGTGGCAATTTTAACGATAAAATTATTATCATTTCCCTGCCATTCTGGTGTGAGAACATTTTGAAGCGATCCGAACATGGAGCCATCGACGCGGCCATGAGCATAAATAATTTGGTTTTTATCGATTAATTGTTTGTCGTTGCGATAATCTAGAAAAACCCAGCCCGCATCGGACCAGTGTCCATCAAATGTGTGTGTAAGGTAAAAATCATTATTATCGGTTTGCACATATGGATAGTTGATGCTTGTTCCCGGAACGTTGATCCAGCCGGCAGTATGCGGATTTTTTGCTTTAAGTCCACTAAAATCAACATCAATAAGTGGCATGTCTAGATATTTTTGATTTGCTTTTGCTGTATATTTGACCATATGCTCTGGATTATCGATCGTAATGATTTCTGTTTCCTTTTGAATCTCGCTAATGGTTTCATTTGTAATGTCTGATTCGGCTTGCCAACGAATAATTTTGTAGGCGCTAAAAATAATAAGTCCGATAAGTGCGCATGTGGTGGTGGAATAAAAAATGGCACGCCTAATTATCTTCGGATCATGTTTAATGTTGAAACTTTTTACGGTTTCTTCGTCGATAATTTTTTCGCGTTTTTTGGAACTAGAAAAGTTGCGCGTTTTGTTACGCGCAACTTTCTTTTCTGGTTTATATGATTCAACGTTTCGCAAGATAACGCCTGTAGCCCAAAATAGCGGACGAAGCTACGAGAACTGCTACGTAAACATAAATTGCATCAAAGGTGTCTGGGTTTTCAACATCTTCTTTTGGTTTTGTTGTTGTTGTTGGAGCTGGAGAGTTACATGTGCCAGCGGTGAAAGTAATTGTGCCAGAAGTGAAGCTTTTGCCATCTGCGGAAAGCTTTTTATCTACACAAGTATTTTTGTATGAGATAATACCGGTAGTTGTAATTTCGGTATCAACAAAAATTGATGTTTCGCTGCCGGTTACTTCAAAAGAAATATTTCCATTTGAGGTAATGTCTGCAAATCTGTTATTGCCTGAGGTAGCTTTAATTGTAACTGGCTCGGTTTCGTCGATTATGAGCGACTTTCCGCCGTCATAGCCGGTCAATGTAATGGTGTGGGTTGATGAGCTATATTTAATGCCGTTAGATGATGTAGTTTTTACCTCTGTTCCACCAATTGTAACCTTGGCGAAAGTGTTATTATTTGGAATTAAAGCGAAAAATGCAGCAGCAAGAACGCCTAATCCAAGTGTTAAACCAGAAATTTTTTTCATGGAATGTGTTTCCTTTTAATTTATTATATGACCTTGATACTTCTATTTTAATGCTAATGTTTTTTAAAGTCAAGCGGTTTTATATTAAATAATAATGCTATAATATATTATATATGAGTAAGAAAAGTGAAGTTATTTTGCCTGATGCTGCAAAAAAAGATGCATCAGCTAAAAAACCAAAAAAATCGCTCAAAGTAGCAGTAAAGCCAAAAAAGGCTATGAATTTATATTCTAGTTTGAGCTATAAGAAGAAAACTAAACAAGAAGAAGCAAAACGTCGTCGTGCTGAGGAATTAGCTAAGTTGCCAAAAGAACCTTGGAAACGATTTTTTGCACGCCTTTCACCTAAACGAGTGTTCCGTTGGTGGTTTTCTGCTCGTGGTCAAAAAGCGATCTTGAAATTCTTCGCTGCATGTTTCTTACTGCTCATCATTTTTATTGGTGGACTTTTCTTGTATTACAAAAAGGATCTCGAAGAAATTAAACTTAACGAGATGCAAATTTCTGAGACGGTTAATACGTACCTCGATCGCAACGGCGTAGTCCTCTGGCGCGATACTGGTTCAGAAGATTATCGTTTAGTGGTTAATGGCGATGAGATTAGCGAACATATGCGCCATGCGACAATCGCTATTGAGGATAAAAACTTCTATAACCACATTGGCGTTGATTTTGGTGCTCTTGTTCGTGCTACTCTCTCGACTGTTTCTGGTAAAGGTGTCCAGGGTGGCTCAACTTTAACTCAACAGCTCATTAAACAGGTTTATTTCTCTGATGAAGCAGAGAGTGAAAACCGTGGTGGTCTTACTCGTAAAATTAAAGAGCTCATTTTGTCTATCGAGCTTGAGCGTATGTATAGTAAAGATGAAATCTTGACGATGTATCTTAACCAATCTCCATATGGTGGTCGTCGTAATGGTGTTGAATCTGCTGCACAAACTTACTTTGGTAAAAGTTCAAAGGATTTGGACTTGGCTGAATCTGCACTTCTTGCTTCAATTCCAAATAATCCAGGCAAGTTTAATCCATACAATGAACTTGGCAACGAAGCTTTAATCGAGCGCCAACATAAGACCCTCGATGCTATGGTTGAAATGGGCTATGTTTCTCAAGAAGAAGCTGACGCCGCAAAAGAGATTGCTGTGCTCGACACTATCAAGCCTGAATCAAGCCAGTATTCGGATATGCTTGCTCCTCACTTTGTTTTGGAGGTTAAGTCTCAACTTGAAGAGAAATATGGTATTTCAACAATGCGTGCTGGTGGTTGGACGATTCAAACAACGCTTGATTATGCAATGCAAAAAGTTGCCGAAGAAAGTGTTGCCAATGCTGCGCAATATATGTATCGTAACGGTGGCGATAATATCGCTATGACTTCAGTCGATGTCGAGACGAGCCAGGTTCTTGTTATGGTTGGTTCAGTTGATTTTAATAATGCTGAATATGGCGAATTGAATGCTACAACTCAGCTTCTTGAGCCAGGTTCTTCAATTAAACCTGTTCTTGACTATGCTCCATTATTTATGGAACGTGAAGGCGTAAACTATGGTCCTGGTACATATCTTAAAGATGAAAATATTGATGCGCTTTATTGTGGTGGTTACTCTGGAAGCTGTCGTTTGCGTAATGCTTCTGGTGCCTTCTATCCAAGCGCAAGGATTCGTCAATCACTCGGTAGTTCTTTGAATATTCCTGCAGTTAAGGCACTATATATTAATGGTATTGAAGAATCTCTCGATATCCTACATCGCTTAGGTGATGTCTCTTATTGTGCATTTGGTGAAGATGCTGGTCTTTCAATGGCTATTGGTTCTGGTTGTCGCGTTAGAATGGTTGAGCATGCTAATACGTATGCTTCAATTGCTCGTGGTGGTTCATATAAAGACCTTTCTTACATTCTTGAAGTTAAGAATTCTTCTGGTGATGTAATTGAAAAATGGGAAGATAAACCTGGTGAACAGGTTGTCGATCCACAAGTCGCTTATATGATTTCAAACATCTTGAGCGATCCAAAAGCTCGTACATTGATGGGTTGGAGTGGATATGAATATGGTTTTAATGTTCCTGGTGTTTGGACAGCATGTAAAACTGGTACAACGACAACTGCAGTTAACTTGACCGCTAAGGATTCATGGCTAGTTAGCTATTCATCAGCTATTGCTACAGCAACTTGGAATGGTAACCATGATGGTTCTGGTCTTCGCGATAGTGACAACTATGTAAGTCGTACTTTGGTTGGTACATATATGGAACGTGTCCACAAAGAGGTTCTTGCTGCTGAAGGAAAGTGGAAGGAGGGTGATGAACCTGCACGTCCAGCTGGTATTCAAACACTTACAATTGATGGCGTTACTGATATTTTTCCAAGCTGGTATGACTCTAAAAAGAGCTCAGGTATCTCAAGTGATAATCTAACATTCAATAAGTATAATAAGTTGCTCGCAACAGAATGTACTAAAGAAGACTATAAGATTCAAATTCCTGTCACAAAGATTAAGGATCCAATGAGTGGAACCGAAACTATTAGAGTATCGGACGCATCTTATAATAAAGACGTAAAAGATACTTGTGATTATATGGCACCATCAATTAGTGTTTCTATCGATGGTAAAAATATTATCGCAAATGTTAGAAAAGGTACTTACGATATTTCTGGTTATACCTTGTATGTTGACGATGTGGAAGTTCCTGGAATTTCTGTCGGTGCTGATGGAAAAGTCACTGGATATACAGTTGATTCCAAGAAAGACAAAACTGTTCGCATAGAGGTAAGCGATACTGCGGGCTACGTAGCAACCGGTAATGCGTCGATTTAATTAGCGGCGCTTACGGGAAACAATCTTGGCGAAGGCCATTTTGCCGGCTGAAGTTTCGTGAAATTTTACAAACTCAGCCTCAATGACTTCGCCTATTTTGTTGGCTGCATTATCTATGACGACCATTGTACCGTCTTTGAGATGTCCAATTCCCTGTCCGCGATTTGATCCCTTGGCGGTGATTTTGAGTATGAATTTTTCCCCTGGCAAAAATTCGTTCCTAAGCGAGAGGGATAGGTCATTGATGTTTAGTGTATCGATTTTCTCTACTGATGCACGTTTAATGAGGTTGTAGTCCAATGTTAGGATAAGACCGTGGTTTTCTTTTGCAAAGCGAAGGAGTTCTTCGTCGACTTTCTTATTGCCTTCTCCGTCATCGAGAATTTCCGTATTGAAGAATACGATGCGTTCTAACTCATTGGCGGTTTCAAGGCCAGCACGTGCGCGGGCTCTCTTGTCTGAATCTTTACCGTCTGCCAGGAGTTGTAACTCTTTTAGTACACTCTTTAGAATGATTAGATCGTCACCGATGAATCCGGTTTTTGCGATGTTGGTGATTCGACCGTCCATTAAAACTGATGTGTCGACAAAAATCTTACGTCGATTTTTTGTAACGATTGGTTTGTGATTTTTTGTAACCAATAATGTTGTCTCAGCAAAAATTGCCAAGGTTAATAATAATGTAAATAATTCCATACCTACATAATATCACACTATGATATTATGTCTTCGCCGTTCTCTATTGCGTTCTTGTGGTTTTTAGCTAGAATTGTTTGATACTTCTTAACAATGTCAGGGCGTTTTAGGACGCTTGCGATATCGATCGCAATATCATAACGTGATGCGCCATTGCGACGTAGCATTTCGAATGGTGTTGTGGTTGAACCTTCTTCAATGAAGCCATGAACGCGCAAACGGCCACGATTTGTGTAGTTTTCAAGGATGTTTTCGAGGGTTTCTGGGTAGCCGTGGAAGTTTGCGACGATTGGCTTATTTGGAGTGAAAATTTCGTTAAATTGCTCTTTTGTGAGCTTATTGTTGATTGTGCCAATGCCGCGATAAGATAATGCGTTGATATTAACTACGCGAATTTTGAGGCCCGGAAAATCAGATTTGATGATTTTTGTTGCTTCGATTATTTCTCTTGTTACGACGTCTCCAACACCGATGAATACGAAGTCAGGATCCTCGTCCGAATATTGATCTAAGATAATTGTGCCGTGATTTTTAAATTGTCTTTCAGCTTGTTCAGAAATCAAGAAACGTGGTTGCTCATGTTTATTGAATGTTGTTAAATTTACAACATTTTCAGATTGCATCATAAACTTGAATGCTTTCTCAGCGGCAACATCGTCGAGTGGAAAGATACAGTTTACAAGATTTGATGGTACAGAAAGTAATGTGGAAATTAGGGCTGGCGATTGATGAGTAAAGCCATTATGATCTTGTCTCCAGCAAGTTGAAGTTGAGAGAAGGTTAACTGCTGGCATTTTTTTACGCCATTTAACTTGATTGCATTGTTTGATGAATTTAATTTGTTGGAGAATTTGCGATGCGGCAACAGAAAAGAATGCTTCGTAGCTTCCCATCATTGCCGGTTCTCCATTCATTAAATGTCCGGTCATTACTGAGAATAGTACATTTTCGGAAAGCATTTCTACGATGCGACCATTTTTGCTTTCAGGAAGGTCCCAGTTTTCTTTGGTGATATTCCAAGCACGTTTTTCAACATCGAAAACCTTATCGAATTTATTTGAAGTTGTCTCGTCTGGTGAAAAGAAATAAAAATGATTATTTTGTTCCATCGTATCGGCTAATAGGTCGCCGATCTTTTTTGCTGGTGAGAAAAGCTGAGGATTCTGGTCCTTTTTTCTTTCGAAATAGGTTGTGACGATATCTCTAATCATTGAATCCTTTCTTTGCGTCAAATAATTCTGCAAAATTGTATGATTTCATCCAATCTTCAAGTACTTTTAGTTCTTCTTTATTGGTTTTAGCTTCTTTCAATGGGATTTGATGTGCTTCGTGGTGACGATTTGGACCGGTTTCGCCTTTCTCTGTTTTTAATACGTAGAAAGGATTTTTTGTACGATTTTCGAGTGCAATTTGGAACTTTTCTGGTTCGTCACCATCAATCCAGATTGGATCAAAACCAAAGCCACGAATTAGTTCGTTTAATTCTCTTTCTGATTTTCTTGCATAGATGGATGGGGCAGAAATTTTGTAGCCGTTTAGGTGTAAAATTGGGATTACTTTGCCATTTTTTGAACCACTTAAAAGACTGCGAAGATGTAGTGATGCAAGAGCGGTTGCGGTTTCTAATTCTCCATCGCCAATCAAAACTGCGATGGTTTTTTCTGGGTGTCCAAGAGCAACGCCATAAGCATTCGCAAGCGCGTAACCTAATTCTCCACCTTCTGTGATAATGCCTGGGGTGAATGGGCTTGCATGTGACGGGAAACCATCTGGCCATGAGAAATTTTTGCATAGATAAGATAAGCCAGCTAAGTCGCGAGTTGCATGTTTGTCGACTTTTTCTAGTTCGCCGTCAATAAATAGGTTGGCTTGTAATGCTGGGAAGCCGTGGCCAGGACCTAATACAAATGAAAAATTAGGATCGTCACTATAAAATGATTTTAGATTCGAATATGCAACATTAATGCCGTGGCAAGTTCCCCAGTGGCCAAGAAGGCGTGGTTTGATGTCGTTAAAAGAAAGTGGCTTCTCTAGCAAGAAATTATTTTGCAAGAATAATTGAGCAACGCAAAGATAATCACATGTTCGAATGCGTCGTTTGATTTTTTCTATAATTTCAATACTGGAGTTGCCCAACCCGTTCATGCTTATAATTATAACACACTATTTCATAGATTCTTTAATCTTGTCAATTTCGTCGCGAATTAATGCGGCTTTTTCAAAATCAAGATTTGCTGCTGCGATTTGCATTTGGTTTGTGAGATCTTTAATTAGCTCTGGTAATTGGTCTTGTGGAATCTTGCGTAGATCAAGTTTATCTTCTTTGTTCTTTTCCGGAATGATTGCACGGAGACCTGCACTAATTTCTTTTTTAACCGAGTGCGGAGTAATACCATGTTCTTCATTGTAGGCTTGTTGAATTTCGCGGCGACGATTTGTCTCGGTAATTGCTCGATTCATAGAATCCGTCATATGGTCAGCATACATAATTACTTGACCGTCTTCGTGACGTGCGGCGCGGCCGATGGTTTGAATGAGTGCTGATTCTGAGCGCAAGAAACCTTCCTTGTCTGCATCAAGAATTGCAACGAGTGACACTTCTGGAAGATCAAGGCCTTCACGGAGGAGGTTGATACCAACAAGTACGTCATAAACTCCAGAACGTAGATCGCGCAGGATATCGCCACGTTCTAATGTATCGATGTCGGAGTGAATGTATGCGGTTTTAATTCCTTGCTCTTTAAGGTGGTCTGTTAAATCTTCAGCCATGCGTTTTGTAAGGGTTGTTACAAGTGTGCGCTGGCCTTTTTTGATACGATTGTGAATCTCGCTAAGTAGATCATCAATTTGACCGTCGGTTTCGCGAATTTCAATTTTTGGATCGAGAAGTCCCGTTGGACGAATAACTTGTTCTGCTGGTTTTGGTGAGTGTTCCAACTCATATTCTCCAGGCGTTGCGGAAACGTAGATTGCTTGGTTGATTTTTTTATTAAACTCATTATACATGAGTGGTCTGTTGTCTAGGGCGGATGGAAGACGGAAGCCATATTCTAC
>JAZUFO010000001.1:0-39461 GCA_045640685.1 Candidatus Nanosyncoccus sp. | reverse complement strand
CCATAAAATCTCTGATAACCCCCAAAATCACCCTAATATACGCAACATCCCAGCTCATAAAAAACACCACCCCAAAGGGTGGTATTTTTTGCCTTTAACGAATCTTATTCATTAAATCGGACGGAATCATGATAACTGTTTTCTGTGATGGATCAGCAGAGATCTTTTCCAAAGTTTGAAGAGTACGGATATTCATACCGCCAGGAACTTTGTTTAGCATCATCGCTGCTTCGGCAACCGCTTGCGCGGCAGATTTTTCGCCTTCGGCCGTAATAATCGCGGCACGACGTTCACGCTCTGCTTCGGCTTGTTTTGCCATTGCGCGTTTCATGTCGCTAGGCAATTCAATGTTTTGCAATCTAACAGATTCAATATCGATACCCCATTTATCAGTTTGGTCATCGACGATAGTTTTAAGTTGATTAGCAATCACCTCGCGCTTTTCTAGAAGCTCATCGAGTTCGAAATTACCAGTAACATCGCGAAGAGCTGCGGCGGCGAAGTTTGAAGTTGCCGTACGATAATCTGCAATCTCAAGCACAGCTTTACCAGGATTTAAAACTCGCATATATACAACAGCATCAACCGTAACTGTAATATTGTCTTTAGTAATAACTTCCTGTGGCCTAATATCACACATGCTTGTACGAATATCAACCTTAACGATTTTTTGAAGAATTGGCATAATTAAGTGCAAACCCGGATCGAGCGTTTTTTGATATTTTCCCATCTTTAAAACAACGCCACGTTCATATTGATTAATGATTGTAATTCTCACAAAGAATACAAAAACAAAAAATATGAGCATAAACGGCACTAAAATTATTTCCATTATTCCTCCTTTTTTACTTGGTATTATTATACTATAAAAGTATAATAAAAGCATGATTGCTTTATTTGGCGCACCCGGAAGCGGAAAAACTGTACAAGGACAACTGCTCGCAAAGCAGCTTGGCTGGGGTTGGGTGTCGTCAAGAAATCTTTTAGCTAGTTTAAAAGATAGAGATATCACGCTAGCACTAAGCCACGGCATGCCAATAGATAATGATAAAAATCTTCTAGCATTAGAATATGCATTAAAACCAATGATCGCAACGAATAACTGGAACGTTATACTAGATGACTTTCCAAATAGCGTAAGTCAGATTTATTGGATGACAGAAAAAGATCTTTTAAAAAACCTGAAATGCGCAATCGTATTACGAGTCCCAAGAGGTGAACTCTGGAAAAGACTACTCGAACGAGGCAGAATCGATGATACGCGCGCCGCAGTAGAACGGAGACAAGACCTTTACGAACGCTCTGTTACTGGCATGATTCATGTTTTGAGAGAAAACGGAATCCCAGTGATCGAAGTTGACGGGTGTAACTCTCCAAAAGACGTGCTAGAAAGAATTTTAGAAAAACTGAACGAACTACACCATTAACTATAGTAGTATTTCTCTAGAGCATCTTTAAGCGAATCCCAACGACTCCATATTGGGCTTAGGTTGTAAATTCATCTGATGAATCATCATATATATATTATATATTATGATTCGCAATCTAACACAACAAACGGTAACTCACCCTCATTCGACAAAACATCAGTTTTATGATAAAATAGGCACTCAGGGTGAGTGAAACTTAAAAATGATTGTTTTTTAGAACGAAAGGGGGTAAGTTTTATGACAAACGAAGCAAAATCAAAGTTCGAATCTTGGTCTTACTGGGGATACGACAAGAAATTCTATAGAAGATGTAGCGACGAAATTTGCAAACATAATTACTTAGTATTAATAAAAGCACTAAGTGTAATCATCGGTATTGCTTTTCTAAATATTCCATTCTTTGGGCATTTAGTTATTAACACCGTAGCATGTGTAGTTTTTTCGACTATCTTTGTCATTTTGTCTATCATCATTATAGTTAGTTTTAGATATGGTGATTTCAGCCAGGCAAAAGTATGGGTACGAATTTCAGTCGTATCAACTTTTCTATTCGCACTATCGCTAACGAATCCGTTGATTCCTGTGTCTGCCACATTAATGGTATTCTTTCTAGCTTTACCAACCGCATTTATTCTTCCCAAAAGCCATATTTATTCATTCATGGCTGTATCCATTACTATTTTTTATATTTTGGATATTACGACAAAAGGCGAAAGAGCAATGGCGGACATCATTCTTGTTACGGGATGCCTAATTATAGGCTCAATCTTTGGCAAAACAGCCAACCAGGCAAAAATGGACGTTATGGCAAAAAACTTTTTGCTCGAAACAGATACTCGTACTGGTATCAGAAACACAGCATACCTAAATAGAATCATCAAAGAAATGCCAAGCAATAACGACATTGCGTTAGCAATCTTTGATATTGATTATTTCAAAATCATTAATGATTCATTAGGTTATGCAGCGGGCGACAGAATTATTTGTGCCGTTGCAGAAAAGCTGCAAGAGGTTCTTGCAAAACGCGACCTCGAAATCATACGTCGTTCCGACGCTGGTGACGAATTCATCGTTATCGCAACTGGTTTTAATGCCAGAAACATTCATGTAATTACACAGGAATGTTTAAATGCAATACGCGATTTGCCAACTGAAAAGATTGGCGTAAGAAAGGATTACGCCGAACGTTACGGAGCTTCAGTGATTCCAGAAAAAATCACACAGCTCAGCCTTAGCGGAGGATATTCAGTTCTTCCACCAAAGACACACGTTCGTGGAGTTCTCCCAGAAGAAGAGCTTCAAACATTGCAGGAAGAGGCGGAAAACGCACTTCATTTTGCAAAAGAGAGCGGTAGAAATAGAATCTGCCGCTACGAAAAAGAAACAATCACATAGAAAGGTCTTCTTGCATTAGAAGGCCTTTTTTCATGCTATAATTATTTTACTATGAGCAAAATGACAAAATACCTGAATCAAATTATTACCGGTAATGTCTTTGATACTCCAGAAATTCTTAAAGCTTATTCAGTCGATAGATCGGCGCTTTCAATTACGCCAAAAATCGTTGCTTTTCCAGAATCAACCGCCGACATTCAAAAAATTTTAAAATTCACAAATCAACTTGCTCAAAAAAATGTACGCATCCCAGTTGCCGTTCGTGGCTCAGGACTCGATGAACTCGGCGCCGACCTGACAACCGGTCTCGTCATCTCAACCGAAAAACTTAATCACTTAGAAGAGTTCGACCTACGCGAAAGACTTGTTCGCGTACAAGCTGGAATCACCCTCAAAGAACTCAATACAGCACTTCGTGTTAATGGTTTAACCATTCCAGTTAAAGCCAACGAAAACGAAACAATTGGCAGTCTCATTGCAAACTGCCCAACCGACGATTATGGACATAAATATTCTGGCATCATGCGTTATGTTGAACGCGCTGAAATTGTTTTAGCAAATGGCGAATGTATCCAAACCAATCGCCTAAGCCAACATGCCATCACCAAGAAAACAACCGAGAGCACATTGGAAGGTAAAATTTATCAAGGAATTTCCGAACTCGCTGACAAACACGCCAGCACTATCGAAAAAATCAGCCAAGAGGGAATCGATTCCGCTGGTTATCCAACCATTGCGATGGCTTGCAAGAAAAACTCCATCGATCTTTTACCACTTCTTTTTGCATCCGAAGGTACGCTTGGAGTCATTTCTGAAGTAATCTTGCATGCCGAAGTCTTAAAACCAAAACAATCAAGAATCATTGCAACATTTGGTAGTCTAAAATCAACCATGAACTTCCTTACTCGTGCTCTAGATCTTGACCCACTCGAACTCAACATTGTCGATTTGAGAATCCTCAAAACCGCTGAGGAATATGGCAAAAATCTTTCGAAAATCACCCGCAAACTAAAAAGCGGTTACGTCGTTTATGCCAGCTTCGACGACAAATCAATTCGCGCCAACAAAAAAATCCGCGAATGCATTAGTAATGTTCCAACCACTTCAAGCTACATCGTCGAAAACGAAGAAACTGCACCAGTTATCAATGAATTTCTAAATTCAATCGAAAGCTATTTGAATATGCCAACCGCTGGCGACCGCATCCCGCTCCTTTCGAATTTTTACATTCCGAATAATAATTTCGTAAAATTCCTTAAAGATCTTTCAATTTTGGAGCAAAAAATCCGACTTGATATGCCGATTTTTGGTTCATTCTCAACTTCAAATTATCACGTCCGCCCACGCTTCAAAATGGATTCTGATAATTGCGAAAAACGCGTCGAAGCATTTTTGAAAGCCGGCAATCTTATCATTACTAGAAACGAAGGCTCACTTACTGGCGGCTCGCCAGAAGGCCGCATCAAAGCCCTCATTTCAAATAAACTAATGTCCGCAGAACAAAAGTCTCTCTATAAAGAAATCAAACATATTTTTGATCCAAACAACATTCTAAACCCAGACATTAAGCTTGGCACGGATACCAGCTTCACACTAAAACACCTTAAAACTACAAAAACACCTAAGGCTATGATATAATCTTCTCTATGAAGACTACTGTTAAGAAATTATCCGACACTAAAATTGAAATAAAAGTCACTCTTGACGCTAAAGATCTTGCACCTGCTCGCGCAAAGGCAGTTGAACGCCTTTCCAAAGAAGTTAAGGTTGAAGGTTTCCGCAAAGGTAAAGTTCCTGCAGATATCGCAGAGAAATTCATTCCAGAAAACGATCTCAATGCAGAAACAATTGATTTTGCAGTTCGTACAACAGTCCTTAAAGCTTTTGCAGATAACGACAAATCACCAATTATCATTCCACAAGTTAACGTTACCAAATATGTTCCAGGCGAAATGGCCGAATATACCGCAACCGCTGATATTCTTCCAGATGTTAAACTTGCAGACTATAAAAAACTTGGCGTAAAACGCGAAAAAGCAACCGCTTCAGATAAAGATGTCGAAGAAGTTCTCGCAAACATCACCAAATCATATGCCGAGAAAAAAGTTGTCAAACGTGCAGCAAAAGAAGGTGATGAAGTTATCATTGACTTCGTTGGTAAAAAAGATGGCGTCGCTTTTCAAGGTGGCACAGCAAAAGATTATCACCTTCCACTAGGTTCACACACATTCATCCCAGGTTTTGAAGAAGGAATCGTTGGTCACGAACCAGGCGATAAATTCGATCTCAACCTTACTTTCCCAGAAGATTACGGTATGGCCGAACTTGCTGGCGCAAAAACAGTCTTCGAAGTATTACTCAAACAAGTCAACGAAGTTACTGCAGCCGAACTTAACGACGAACTCGCTGCAAAATGCGGTCCATTCAAGACAATTGAAGATCTAAAATCAGACATCAAGAAAAATCTTGAAGCACAAAACGAACACCGTCTTGGCGAAAAATACAAAGACGAATTGGTTGCAAAACTTGTCGAAAAGTCAAAAATCCCAGCACCAGAAGTTCTCATCAAAGATCAACTTCGCTTCATCGAAGATGACATCACAAGAAACGCTGCTTCACAAGGCTTGAGTTTCGAAGATTATCTCGAACAAACTAAGCAAACGCGTGAAGAATGGGAAAAAGAAGCTTCAAAGATTGCTGAAAAACGCGTCCAAGCATCCCTCGCTCTTCAAATCCTCGCTCGCGACAACAAAATTACTGTTAGTGACGAAATTGTCGAAGCAAAAATTGCAGAACTACGTGATGTTTACAAAAAATCTCCAGAAGCCATCAAGAGCCTCAAAGATCCAAACGTTAAGACCGACATTAAAAACCGTCTTATTATCGAAAAAACTATCGATTTCTTAGTAAAAGCAAACGAGAAATAAGATATTTTCAAAAACCAGAAAACCGTGGCCAAAACCGCGGTTTTTTCTTGCTTTTGTTTTAAAAATGATGTATAATACTTGGAAAGAGTTTCATCTCGGTTTTTATTGCTGTATTCAAAAACTGAGAAAAAAATTATTAACTAAACAGGATATTTTACTGTGCCTACAATCAATCAATTGATTCGCAAACCTCGCAAGAGTGCTGCAAAGAAATCCAAGTCTCCAGCTCTTGGCTCAATTGTCAATACATTGAAGACTCGTTATTATAACCAAGCAGCTCCACTCAAACGTGGTGTTTGTATTAAAGTTACAACCAAAACTCCAAAGAAACCTAACTCAGCTATGCGTAAAGTCGCTCGTGTTCGTCTTACAAATGGCCAAGAAGTTTGGGCATACATTGGTGGTGAAGGTCACAACCTCCAAGAGCACGCAGTTGTTCTAGTACGCGGTGGTCGTGTTCCAGATCTTCCAGGTGTCCGTTATCACATTGTCCGTGGTACTCTTGATCTTCAAGGTGTCAATGGTCGTAAACAAGGCCGCTCAAAATACGGTGCTAAAAAGGAGTCTAAGTAATTATGCCACGCAAAACTACTAAATCCCTCGAACGTAAAGTTAGCCCAGATCGCAAATATCAATCAATCTTGGTTCAACGTTTAATTAACAAATCAATGCTCGATGGCAAGAAACAAGCTTCAGAACGTGCTGTTTATGCTGCTATCGAAGGTGCTGCAAAGAAACTTAACAGCGAAAACCCAGTCGAAGTTCTCGAAAAAGCAATCGCTAACGTTTCTCCAGATTTCGAAGTTAAGTCACGCCGTGTCGGTGGTGCTAACTACCAAATCCCATTCCCAATTGCTGGTCACCGCCAACTTCACTTTGCATTCTCATGGCTAGTTCAATCTGCACGCGCACGCGGCGGTATGCCATACGCAAAGCGTCTTGAATCAGAAATCATCGATGCTTACAACGAAACCGGTGCTGCTTTCAAGAAAAAAGAAGATTGTCACCGCATGGCCGAAGCAAACCGTGCATTCGCACACTTTGCTCGCGGTTAATCGATCCAATCGAAAAACAAAAAAATACTCCAGTTTTGGAGTATTTTTTTATGCCGGTTATGCTATAATTATTCATAAGTATATTAGGAGGCAAAATTTAATGATTAAAGTTGCAATCAACGGCTTCGGACGTATCGGCCGTAATGCATTAAAAATATTATTAGACCGTCACGACGCACAGGTTGTCGCAATTAACGATATTACCGACGCAAAAACCTTAGCGCATCTCCTAAAACACGATTCTTCTTACGGTGCATACGACAAAAAAGTTTCAGCTAGCGAAGACAAACTTCTGATTAATTCCCGCGAAATTTTGGTTCTTGCCGAGCGCGACCCAGAAAATCTCCCTTGCAAAAAACTTGGTATTGATGTAGTCATCGAATCAACTGGCTTCTTCACGAAACCAGAAGACGCCGCAAAACACCTTAAAGCAGGCGCCAAAAAAGTCGTTATTTCAGCTCCAGCTAAAGGCGAAGGAATTAAAACTGTCGTTCTGGGCGTTAATGAGGAAGTCGTCACAAAAGAAGACAAGATCCTTTCAAACGCTTCATGTACAACGAACTGTATTTCACCAATCATGAAAGTATTGGAAGAAGCATACGGAATCGAAAAAGCTATGATGACGACCGTTCACTCATATACTGGCTCACAGCGCATTCTTGATGCTCCGGCAAAAGACCTTCGTGAAGCACGCTCAGCCGCCGAAAACATCGTCCCAACCACAACCGGAGCCGCAAAAGCAACCGCATTAACCGTTCCATCCCTAACCGGAAAATTTAATGGCCTTTCAGTTCGCGTCCCAACCCCAGTTGTCTCACTCGCAGACATTACAGCCGTCCTAAAACAAAACGTCACAAAAGAAGATCTCCAAAAACTCTTCAAGAAAACCGCCAAAGAACCATATTACGAAGGCATTCTTGGCGTAACCGAAGAAGAGCTCGTTTCAAGCGACTTTATCGGTGATCCACATTCATGCATCGTTGATTTGCCTCTCATTGATGTTGTTTGCGGAAACATGGTTAAAGTTGTCGCTTGGTACGATAACGAATGGGGATATTCAAACCGTCTTGTCGAACTTACTGTAGATTTCGGAAAGGAGAACTAAATGATCTATATTGGTGCAGACCATCGTGGATTCAAGAAGAAAAATGAACTATTCAAATACCTAACATCAAAAGGTATTAGCATTGAAGACGTCGGCGCATATAGTTTCAATGAAACTGACGATTACAACGATGTCGCCGTAACAGTCGCTCGTAGTGTACGTCGTGAAATTGATGCAAAAGGTATTCTCATTTGTGGTTCAGCTCACGGTATGGTTATGCAAGCAAACCGCTTCAAAGGAATTCGCGCTATCACGTCAACAACCGAAGATCTAGTTAAGCTCGGTCGCGAACATAATAATGCAAACGTTCTTTGTCTTTCTGCCGATTTTCTTTCCGACGAAGAAATGAAAAATCTTATTAAAGTTTTCTTAACAACAAAGTTCATCACTGAACCAAGATACATTCGCCGTAATAATCGCTTAGACGAAAGGGAAGATTATGCTTAGAACAGTTACAATTGTGCCAACAGTCTTAGCCAATAACAAGCAAGATTACCGCGCACAGATCGAAAAATACAATTCAATTACACGTCGCGTTCAAATCGATGTCACAGATGGAATTTTTGCCCCTGCAACCACTCTCGACATCACAAACGTATGGTGGCCAAAAACTTGGGAAGTTGATCTTCATTTCATGGCAGCAACGCCTTCAAATGCACTCGACACAATTCTCAAGCTTCATCCAAATCGCGTTATCCTTCACGCTGAAGCAACCGAAGATCTTATGCCGATCTTCGAAAAGCTTCGTGAAGCCGACATTAAAATTGGCTTGGCCTTACTCAAATCGACATACCCAGGCAAAATTAAAAAATACATCGATGCAGTTGATCACGTTTTAATATTTGCAGGCGAACTTGGAGTACAAGGTTCAAAAGCAGATATGATGCAAACCGAAAAAATCGCACTTATTCGCAACATGAAACCAGAAGTAGAAATTGGTTGGGATGGCGGCGCAAACCTAAACAATATTCGCACTCTCGCCCATTCCGATCTCGACATTATCAATGTTGGTAGCGCTCTTTCAAAAGCTGACAATACGGTTGAAGCATATCAAGCTCTAATCGCGGAAATCGACAAAAACGGAGTAGTTATCTAATGGCAAGAATACTTACAATTGGTGCGGCATTGCAAGATATCTACCTAATCGACCACGACGACCTCGCTTCAACCAACATCGGCAAGGAAGCAATTTTCGGAAAAATCCTGGTTGGATCAAAAGTCGACATCGACAAAATCCAATATGACGTAGGCGGAAGCGGACTTAACGCCGCCGTTAACTTTGCAAGGCAAGGCCACGAAACAATCCTGATGACCAACCTTGGCAAAGATTCAGCCGGCGAAGCAATTCTTCACACTTTAGACAAAGAAAACATTGATAGTTCATATATTAACTTTCCAGCTCGCGTCACAACTGGAACCTCAGTCGTCCTTCTTAATTCAAAAACTGGCGAACGAACAATTCTTACATCGTCAGGATCTGCAAAAATCTTTGACAACTTTGATATCTACGATCTCGAACTCATTCAGCCAGATTGGGTCTACGTCACAACCATGCATGGCGATTTCGATACGCTAAGACGCTTCTTCTCATGCGCCAAAAATAACGGCATCAAAATCATGTTTAATCCAGGCATTAAAGAACTCGAAGATTCCAAAAAGCTCATTAGCCTATTCAAATTCATTGATGTGATTATTATGAATAAAAAGGAAGCTGAGAAAATCGTTCCGGGCACAACCTTAGTTGAGCTTCAATCCCACCTTAACAATTACATCGAAACAGTCATCGTCACAGACGGACAAATGGGTGGCGTTGCAAGCAACCGCAAAGATACCTACCGCTTCGGCGTTTATGAAGACTGCAAAGTTAAGGATACAACTGGTGCCGGAGATGCATTCGGCGCAGGATTCCTATCATCTTTCGCATCCGGCAAATCCTTCAGAAACTCACTCATCTTTGCTTCTGCGAATGCGATTTCTGTCATCTCGAAAGTCGGAGCTCAAAACGGAATTTTAAGCGGCACCGAAGAACTACATCCAATGCCAATTCAAAAAATTTAAAAGGAGAATTATGTTATCAGAAGAACAAGAAATGCTCAAGCATTTATCAATCGCTGATCTTGAGCGCGTCCAAGCTTATATGCGCGATTTGGAGCAAGGCCTTCAAATCGTTCGCAGCTTCCCACAAGGCGTCACAATCTTTGGTTCTGCACGCTTGCCTCAAGATAGCAAATATTGCAAAATGGCCTACGAACTCGGTGGTCTTCTTGCCAAAAACGGTCATCCTGTTGTAACCGGCGGCGGTCCTGGCATCATGGAAGCAGCCAGCCGTGGTTCATACGAAATTGGTGGCCGCACCATTGGTCTTAATATTACATTACAACACGAACAATTCCCAAATCCATATCTAACCGATTGTTTAACATTTGAGTACTTCTTCGCGCGCAAAGTTATGCTTGCTATGGCCTCAAAAGTTTTCGTCATGTTCCCAGGCGGCTTCGGTACATTTGATGAGCTCTCTGACGTTATCGAACTCATGGTTGAGAAGAAAATGCCAGTCATGCCAGTTTTCCTAATTGGTAAAACTTATTGGAAACCATACATGCGAATGCTTCAAAAAGCTGTCGATTCGAAACTCGCTGACGCAAAGTCCCTTAAAATCATTAAAGTTACCGACGACATTAAAGAAGTAGTTAAGGCTGCAAATAAAATCGGACACCTAAAGGTATCCGAAAATTATTATGACGGCTTCCGCGAAGCTTCAACAGTCAATAGAATTAATCAAATGAATAAGGATCATTCAAACCAAGGCGCGAATTAGATTCCGCAATCCTCATAAGCTCATTATATTTACAAATACGTTCTGAGCGAGAGAGGGAACCAGTCTTAATTTGACCAGCACCAAGGCCCACCGCAAGGTGGGCTATTGTTGTGTCTTCAGTTTCGCCAGAACGATGAGAAATAACACTCTTGTAGCCTGCAGCCTTTGCCATTTTTACAGCATTAATTGTCTCAGTTAGTGAGCCAATTTGATTCAACTTAATCAAAATAGCATTACCAACTTTTTCATTAATGCCGCGTTCCAAAAGTTTAGTATTCGTGACAAACAAATCATCACCAACAAGTTGAACTTTGTTGCCTATTTTTTCAGTCATAATCTTCCAGTTTTCCCAGTCAGTCTCACCAAGACCATCTTCGATCGAGACGATAGGATATTTAGTTAGAAGATCTGCATACCAATCAATCATTTCGGCAGGAGTTTTCTTTTCACCAGAAGTTTTCAAAGTATAAGATCCATCTTCATGGAATTCACTTGAAGCAATATCCATAGCGATAGCAATATCTTTGCCAAGCTCATATCCGGCTTTTTCTACGGCAAGACTAATACATTCGAGGGGTTCGTTATTGCCATTCTTAACGCGAGGAGCATAGCCACCTTCATCTCCAACTGTTGTTGGGTAACCACGCTCAGCGAGAACCGCTTTAAGCGCATGAAAGACCTCAGCACCCATACGAACAGCATCGTTAATATTTCCAGCACTACGTGGAATAATCATATACTCTTGAAAATCAGTAGCCCAAGATGCATGTTCGCCGCCATTCATGACATTCATCATTGGCATTGGAATAGACATCTCGTCAGTTGTGCCAGCGAGTTCAGAAATATAATAATATAGTGGAATGCGGCGTGCATTTGCAACAGCCTTTGCGGTTGCAAGTGAAACTGCCAAAATAGCATTCGCACCAAGCGATTCTTTATTCTCGGTACCGTCAAGATCAATCATCAAAGAATCGACAGTTTTTTGATCGGCAGAGTTGCCAACCAAAACATCACGAATCTTTGAGTTTACGTTCCAGACAGCTTTAAGAACGCTTTTACCGTTATATTGTTTTTTGTCGCCATCGCGAAGTTCCAAAGCCTCCAATGCACCAGTTGAAGCACCAGAAGGAACAGAAGCTCTTCCGGCTGCGCCATTATTTAAGATAACATCTGCTTCGACCGTTGGGTTACCACGCGAGTCTAATATTTGTCTTGCTTTTATGTCTGCAATTGTAAATTCATTCATAATCGTATTATAGCATTAAAAACAGTAGCACTATGTTATAATACCTTTAAATAACAATTAAAAAGCGAGGATTTTTTCTCTATGAACGAAGAAAAACCAGTTTCAGAAGCTCCAGCAACAAAAGCAGAAGCTCCAGCTGAAACAACCACTCCTGCAGCTCCTGCAGAAGCTCCAGCAGAAACAATTGCTCCTGCAACTCCTGCAGAAAACAAAGCTGCTGAACCAAAAAAGAAAAAAACCGGTCTCATCGTTTGCATCATTGTTATCATCCTTGCACTTTGTGGTGCAGGTGTAGCAGCATACTTCTTAATCTTTAAGAAGGATCCAAATGCAATCATGACCGACGCAATCGTCTCATTAATTACAGACGATACAAATAAAATCGGCATCGATGGCGAAGTTTCCATCAGCGGCATGGGTTCACTAAAACTCAAAGGCCAATTCGCTGACGGACAAGGCGATGCAGATGTTAAAGTTTCTGCAACCATCCCAGGTTTAGGCTCAATCTCAGCCGGCGCAAACGCAATTGTTAAAGGCACAGATTTTTACATCAAAGCAAGCGGCCTAACAGACATCCTTAAGATGGCTGGCATGCCAAGCTACATGCTTTCAAGCTTCAAAGGTATCGATGACCAATGGTACTACGCCGAGATGTCAGACATCACCTCAAACGCAACCGCAAGCATATCAACCACAAAATGCGATATTAAAGATTTGTCAGACAAAAACGTCCGCCAAAAAATCGCTGACGCTTACAGAAGCAATAGCTTCGTCATAGCTTCAAACTATGATGGCAACGATATCGAAAAGAATGGTACAGATCTCTATCTTATCCACATCGATGTTGATAAACTAAACGCATTTGGCAAGGCTGTCAACTCAGTAGTTGCATCTTCAACCTCATGCGAAGTTAGCGAACCAGAAGAACTCGACAAAAATGCAATCACATTGAACGACTTCTACATGGGCGTTAAAGACAACAAAATTTCACGCATCTTTACAAAACAATCACAATCTGGCATCGAAATCAAAGTAGATTTCAACTTTACATATCCAACAAATGTTGATGTAAAAACGCCAAATGATTATGAGAAAATTGAAAAACTCATTCAACAACTAGCACCACTATTTAGTGGAATGTCAACTTCAGGCTACACCCCAAGCTACAATATCTATGACGATATTGAAGATGAGGATGACGGCTATGATGATTACGACTTCGACTACGATCTAGAAGATTATGATCTTACAGACGAAGAATACGAAATGATCATGAAGTATCTATACGAACAATAATTAATTCGTAAAAAAATAACCCCGAATTTTACAGGGGTTATTTTTTATTATATAATATATACATGAATGAACGGCTCAAAGAAAAGCTAAAAACCTTACCCGCCGCACCTGGCGTGTATTTTCATAAAAACAAAACAGGTGAAGTTATTTATGTTGGAAAAGCAGCCGTTCTAAAAAATCGCGTCCGCCAATATTTTCAAAATTCCGTCAAAGATCCAAAAACTCAAGCACTAGTTAGAGAGATTGAGAATACCGACTGGATCGTCGTAGATACCGAAATGGACGCCCTCTTCCTAGAATCTGAAATGATTAAACGTTACATGCCAAAATGGAATATTCTTTTGCGTGACGATAAAACGGTTTCTTACGTACGCATCGACATGAACAACGAAGTTCCATATATTTCATTTACACGTACACCTCAAGACGACAAAGCAAGCTATATTGGCCCTTTTTACGGCAAGGCAGTCGTCGAAAAATCCGTTCGCATCTTGCGCAAAGTTTTTCCATACTATGATAAACCATACGATGGTAAGAAAACCCTCAATACGGATCTTGGCCTTACTCCAGGTATCGAAATTGGAAAGGCAACACCAAAGGATTACAAAAGAAATTTGCGCAAACTAATCCGCTATCTCGAAGGTGATCGCGAAAAACTTTTGAAAGATCTCGAAAAAACAATGTATGATGAGGCCTCAAAAGGGAATTACGAACTCGCCGGAGAAGCAAAGAAACAACTCTTCGGACTCAAAGAGCTTCGCAAAAAAATTGTCTTTTCAGACAAAGAATTTCTCGATATTTCTTCAGATCAAGCCCTCAAACAATTACAACTATTATTAGGACTCGAAAAACCACCTCGTCGCATCGAAGGATACGACATTTCGCACCATGCCGGAACCAATACTGTAGCCTCAATGGTCGTCTTTATTAATGGCGCATCGGCTCGCGATCAATATCGTAAATTTAAAATTAAAGAAGATAAAAATGACGACTTTGCCAATATGCGAGAAGTGCTAACAAGGCGCCTAAAACACACCGAATGGGACTACCCAGACTTGATCGTTATTGATGGCGGAAAGCCACAACTCGAAGCCATTAAAGAAGTTTTAGATCCTATCGGAATTCCATATGTCGGTCGCGAAAAATCCGGCGATCATTCAAAGCTCATGCGCATTCATAATCTAATTTATAAACGCAATAATGAATTCGTTGCGACCCCAATCAAAGACGAAGACTATACAAAACTCCTCACTCGCATCGACGACGAGGCTCATAGATTCGCAATTACATATCACTCTCTATTAAAACAAAAAAACATGTTCAAATAGCTTGAAAATTAATCCGAAAGGCTCTATAATTAAATAAGTTTAAGGAGTTATTATGGGAAACACCCTAGAAATTGTCACGTTTATTTCAGCGATTCTTGTCATTCTATTAATTTTGGTTCAACAACGCGGTGCAACCCTCGGCTCAGGCTCAGGTAGCTCAAGCGAGCTCTACACAACTCGCCGTGGTCTCGAAAAATCCCTTTTCGTTACAACCATTTTCTTCACAGTAACCTTCATTTTATCGATTATTGGATTATTAGTAATTCCTGCATAACATGAAAAAAAATCTAAAAAAGCGTGGGCAAAAAATAGTAAGGCGTTTTTCTCGCATCAGTAAAAAAGCTGAGCAAGAGGGAAAAGAGCATATCAAAGAGAATCTTTTTGATCGTTTTTCTCATATTAAAGACATTAAGATTCTAATTTTCGAATGGAGCCTTTTAATTGGTGCCATCATTCTTCTTGGTACAACACAGGCTATTTGGTTTAATAATTCATATTCAATTGACGCTTTTGAATCTGGCGGCACATACACCGAAGGAACAATTGGCAAAGTTAATTCTTTAAATCCATTATTCTCAGTAACCGACTCCGAAAAAACACTTAGCCGCTTACTTTTTGCAACTCTAACCACAATCGACGAAACCGGAAACATTGCTCCGGGCCTCGCAAAATCAATCACGCCATCAGAAAATGGCAAAGTATGGACAATCAAATTGCGAGATAATCTTAAATGGTCAGATGGTGAACCACTTACAAATAGTGATGTAATTTTTACAACAAATCTAATTAAGAACGCTGCTGTCATCTCAATTTATGATTCAAACCTTTCCAGCGTTAAGGTCTCAGAAGAGGAAGACGGATCCATCAAATTCACACTTCCAATCGCCTACGCAGATTTTATTACGACTCTCAATTTCCCAATTCTTCCAGAGCACATCTTGAAAGATGCAGCCCCAGAAACTCTTATCGAAAACAATTTCTCAGTTGCGCCAGTAACATCGGGCCCATTCGCATTTAATGCATTACAAAATATCTCCCAAGATGGCGAAAAAGTTATCTATCTTTCTGCGAACCAAAACTACTACAAAGGAAAACCACAACTAAATAGTTTTGCCGTTCACGCATATCTCACAAAAGAATCATTGATCAAAGCGCTAAATGACAACACAATCACTGCAACCGCATCACTGTCCCCAGCAGATGCCGATCTTATCACCTCAAATAACATAATCGAAAAACAAACCGCAATCAACTCGGGCGTCTTCGCATTCCTAAATATGCAAAGCGAAACCATGAAAAATGGCGAACTTAGAAAAGCAATCAAGCAAGCGCTAAATCTCACCAAAATCCACGCAATTGCAAAGGATCACGTTTCACTCGATTATCCACTCATCGAATCGCAAATCAAACTCAATAATTATCCAGACGTTATTAGCTACAATACCGAACAAGCATCACAAAAGTTCGAAGCCGCAGCTGGCGAAAACGGAATCACAATCAATCTTGTAACCGTCAAAAAAGGCTATCTCGAAGCTGTAGCAGAAGAAATCGCAAAAGAACTCCGCGATTATGGTTTAACCGTCAATATTTCGGTCCGCGAAGAAACCCAGGAATTCATTAGCTCGGTTATATCACGACGTGAATATGACATTTTAGTTTATGAAATCGAATTAGGGGCAGAGCCAGATCTGTTCGCATATTATCATTCATCTCAAGCATCAACATCGGGACTTAATCTCTCAAATTACAAAAAGTCAGTCATTAATGACGTTATTCTTGGCGCTCGCGAAACCATAGACAAATCACTCCGCACCTCAAAATATGAATCATTCCTTAACTACTGGGTAAACGACGTTCCAGCCATCGGTCTATATCAATCCAACTTTGCATATTACCACAACAAAAACATTCGTGCTTTTTCGGATAACAATAAATTAGTTACACCATTAGATCGCTTCACAGATGTCGTGTTCTGGCAATCGAAGAAGGTTTCAAAGAACCGCACACCATAACATTCCAATTTTTCACACTTTTTCAAAAAGTATGTTATAATATAGATATGCACCTGTGGTGAAATTGGTATACACGCTACCTTGAGGTGGTAGTGCCTTCGGGTGTGCTAGTTCGAGTCTAGTCAGGTGCACCAGAAAAAAATAAGCCTTCATGGCTTCTTTTTTTAAGACTTTTAGGTAAGATTACAGCTAAAAACTTCGCAATTATGGAGTTGCCAACTGAGAAAATCCGTATTCTCGTCATATCCAACAATATTATAATAAATCGCCTTAAGTAAGGCTCCATGACAAACTACTAAAACCTCGCCATAAGGTTGTGTTTTAAGATGATCAATAAAATCATTTGCACGCATCAATAAATCTTTCAGCGACTCGACTCCATATGGTGCGGAATTAGTTTTTAAATTCCAGAGCTCAAATAGCTGATTATCGTTTATTGGTTCTCCTTCGAGTTTGCCGTAATTTCGCTCAGCTAATCTCTCGTCGATAATAATTTCACATTTCTTGTCACAGAGGATTTTTGCCGTCTCTAGTGCTCGACTCAGTGGGGAAGAGAAGCAAACCTCAATCTTAGAATTTTCAATTTTAGACTTTGTCTCTTTTGCCTGCAAAATTCCAGTCTCATTTAACGGTATATCGGTTTGTCCTTGAGTTAGTTGATTCTTATTCCAATCCGTCTGTCCGTGTCGAACAAAGTGAACTTTCATGTAAACAATTATACCATAAAAAGAAAACCCCACCGTTACCGGTGAGGAGCGGGCGAAACGCTTAGAAAAATACCGCAGCCACCCCAATTTATCTTGACAAAAAAGATTAAATGTGCCATAATAAAATAGTTGGGACTAGCTTTTAAAAGCGAAAACAAGAACCTTAACTTTTTCAGAAAGGAGAGTTCATTTATTTTTTTATTAATTCTAGGATAGAGGCCTAGAATTTTATATAGATTTAGGGAAGTATGAGTATATTTTTGGAGGAAAACGAACATGAAAGAAAAGACAGTAAGAACATGGACAGAATTTAAATCAATGGATGAGCTCAAGCTCTCACCAAGAACAAAATCGTACCTACAAAACAAGTTCCCATCTTGGGAAGATCTCGTTTGTGGGGCGAGAGCCGAAGCATACATGCAGGAATGCAGCTGCACCCCAATAAGCAAACAGACAAAGTGGAAGCAGGAGCTGGTTACAGCGATGAGAGATGCAGGTTTTATTCGCCCTGCAGAGGATTTCACTATGTCATTTAATGTTGCTAGATTGTATAAGGCAGCATACAGTAACAAGATGTTGCCGGATTACGTGAAATTCATCACAGATATCGCAGAGCTTACAGCTAGCGGCTACGAGAATTTCCGCAGCTTAACAGAAGATGATATCAGGGTAGTTCGAGCATATCTCAGTAGCAAATTCACTGATCAAGAGTTCGAAGCACTCTGTCACATTTTTAACCTCAACGGTGGAAAAATGGAAGATGAAAAGTCGCTCGGACGCCATCTGGGAATTTCGACGACTCGCGCGCGCAGACTTAGCACAAGCGTCTGCAGAAGACTGCGTCATTTCAGCAATAAATTGCCTGCAATTTTTTACGCTCCATGCGAGGCAGATGGCATAGTTGAAGACCTGTACGCAGAGCTTAATGCGCTCTACGAGAGTCCAGCTTTCGTACGAGCAGGAGAAATTGCCGAGGAATTGATGTCAATGCGAAGCTTACCATTCAAATATGAATGCGACATTGTGAGCGAGCAGGCCAGCATTGATGAGATTAATTTCTCAGCCCCAACACACGCGCGTTTATGGCGCGCTGGCTTCCGTACAGTCTCAGATATCCTTAATTATCCTAAGGAAGACTGGTCCAGAGTGAGATATATTGGACAGAAGGGCTTAGCAGAGATCACAGCTAGAATGCGAGCTATTGGATATACTAGCTTCTATATCTAATACCTTTCCAAAAGTCCCCGACAACCAGTCGGGGCTTTTTTGTTTTTAAGCCATATGTTTACCTATTTCTAGCCCAGTATGATCCTGTCCGTCAATAAGATTAACTGGTTGACCAGTATTTTTATCCGTAACCCAAATCGCAATAATATCGTCTTTTGTGATATAACCTTTTTCTGCAGCGTCTCGTCTTGCCTGAATAACCAAATCGGCATTCATAGTTTGACCATCAATACCGCCTTCCCAGTAAACAGTTGCACCAGATGTTCTAAAACTTCTATCGTCAGGATCATCCATAGCGCCAACAGCCTCGCGTGCATTGCGCACATATCCTTGTTCAAACAAATCAGTAATAGCTGGCGTTCCGACATGACGATATATACTTTCACTTTCTACTGGCAAATTATTTTCACCAAAGAAAAGACCACGACTGCAGCTATTCGGAGTCCCTTCCTGCACATAAGCATTAGATAAGCTTTCTTCATTTACCTTAACGTTTGCCCATCCAGAAGTTTTCTCAATCAATTGTTCGTCGGTTAACATCATTGACTTAATTCGTTCGTGTCTTTCGTTGCGAATTTCCTCTATCGTTTTTTCTTCCGCTGCTTTTTCTTTATTTTTAAAAACCTGCATTACGTCATCATGAGCATTATCAATTACAGCCTGTTTTTCCGCCTCGGTCTTAGGAGTATCAACAGATTGTTCCACTGCCTCCATATCTCCCGCAAAAGGAACGTCGCCGGTTGACTCCCATCCAGTTTCATTGCCACCACCAACTTGTTCAAAACCACCATTACCAGATTCGAAATTTTTCATAATTTCATTATACTATATATAGTTAACACTCCTATCTATTCGCACGTTTTAATCATAAAAACAAATCGGTCATAACGCCAACAATGACGCCAATAAAATAGATCACACCAAGAATGAAAAAGTTCTCTCGACGATTCTTATTGTTCTTAAACAGAAGCAGGATACCAAGTCCGCTGCCAGTTAAAAGCGCAGACATCATTACACCAGTTGAAATCAGACCAGACAAATACAGCTCCGTCACGATCACACTGCTAGCGCAATTCGGGATTAAACCAATCAAACAAGCAATAAAGTAGGTTAGGATTCCACCGTCAAGGATTATCTGCGAAAGATTTTCCTCACCAATCCAAAAGAGAACTAAAGAGATGACAATATTTGCGATAAGAATAAAAAATCCTGTTTTTAATGTGTGAAATAGACTGGATACAAGAATAGATTTTTCCTCACAATGACAATGATCATGATTGCAAATTTCAGCAACATTCATCTCAGTATCTTTTTTATTAAAACGATAATAAATACGGTCAACAATCAAACCAACCATTATTCCAATTATCACTTTTGCAAGAATAATGCAAAACAGAACAAAAAGATCGGTTTGTTGACTCAGCATAACTGGCAACATTTCGTCGCTCGTAGATAAGAAGATAGCAATTACCGTACCAATAGTAATAACACGACTAGAAAATAGATTCGACGCCACCGCACTAAAACCACATTGTGGTAAAGCCCCAACAAGACCACCAACTATTGGACCATATTTGCGATGTTTTTGCAAAGCCGTTTGATTCCTGCCTTTAACTTTATGTTCGATCAACTCCAGAATTAGGAACGTAACAAGAAGATAAGGTAAGATTTTCAAAGTATCAAATAATGCATCGAGTAAGCAATCTACCATAGATTACATTATACCACGAACAGGGAATAACATATTTGCATAGACGAAAAATAAGTGATATAATATCGCAATCAGTCTCAAAAATGTACATTAAAAAAATGAAAGATCGCACGAGCGGTAGAATGGAGGGGAAAAGTGGAGAACTATGTACAAATCAAATTAAAACACGGCACGAACGGATTTTTCGGAAGACAGGAAAGGATGGTAGCATTCTACGATTATAATTACAATTTACGTATGCTCTTTTTAAAAAATGAGGACAGCAAATATCTTACCGTTTGCACCATTGGTGACAACGATATAGAAGAGGCATTCTTGTTAAATACGGACCCAAGAAATGGTGATCCGGTTTTTATGCTCGACTATCAGAGGAAATCCTATCTCGAAATTAATGAGGCAATTCGAGACGATAGTCGAGCAACTTTTAGACCAAGATTCCTTAGTCGAAAAGAGGAAAAAGTCGCAGATCTTTTAGTTGGCTACAAAGAAGCATTCTGGGTTATCAAGCGCGTTTTTGATAACGTAACAAGAACAGACAAAAAGTTCATAGAGAAAGCACGTAGCTTCGAAAAGAGAAACGCCATCGTCGTAAAACCTGGCGTTTTAAAAACCGTTATATAAAATATCTTTCATTTTAAAAGCCCCGTTTTTTCGGGGCTTTTTTCTATATCGTTATAGTTGGCAAGAGTACCACAATATATTATAATAAACAAAATGTCTAAAAATATCGAAGTAGAACTTACTGGCGCTCTCACAGAAGAGCAAAACGAACGCCTCATTGATTTCTTTACAAAAAATGGCGAAGTTGGTGACGCCAAGCATCGCGTCCTCATCGATTACTCAACTTTTATTGGCGATGGTCTAGAGAATCGCGAAAAAGATATTCGTATTCGTATCACAAATGGAAAACCAGAAATTATTATTAAACTTGGTCTCTGGAATAGTAGCAGTCATCGCAAAGAATTATCAGTTTTCACTGAAGAGGAAAGTTTTGATCGTTTAGTTCAAATCTTTGCAGCACTTGGATATGAAAAAGGCATGCTCTGCGAACGCACGAAACGCGATTTTACCTACAAGGGAATCAATTTTTCACTCGTCGAAATTCTAAGTCATAGTTATCATTTTGAAGCCAAAGTTGCAACCGAAGAAGATAATATTGAGGCTACAAAAAAACATATCGAGAAAGTCTGCGAAGAACTTGGTCTTACAATCTATACAGACAAAGAATATTTTGATTACATTGCAGAATTAAACACCACTGCAAACGAAGTATTTGATTTTAAAAACTATACCGAAAATTATTTCGAAGATCGTTTCCATTTTTCACAAGAAAAAGCAGCGCAATAAAGCGCTGCATTGTAATGCTTTTTCTTGTTCTTATGATTTTCTTTTGAAGGATAGTGCTTCGGAGCAACAGACGTCAATACTCGCCTTCTCGAAACTATTTAAACTCTTCTATGATGCGCAATGCCGCGAATATCTTCCAGTGAATCATAATTATTTCTCTTAAGAAAATCTCTGATACCGTCGTTAATTTCTTTGAAAACTTCGCCGCCCAAAAGTGCAGGGGCAGTGTAAAGCTGAAGTGCACTCGCACCAGCCATAAACATCTGGATCGCATCCTCGGCGGTATTAATTCCGCCAACTCCAATAATTGGAATCCTAACCGTTTCAGCAAGTTTAAATACGCATCTAAGCGCAATAGGGAAAATTGCGCGGCCAGTTACACCACCAACGCCATCAATAGAACCAAGCTTTGGCATTCCAGTCTCAATATCAATAAACATACCAGGACCAATACTATTTGTACAAACAATCGCATTCGCACCACATCTCTCGGCCATTATTGCCATATTATACAAACAATCAGAATATGAGAGTTTAACCCAAATCTGTCTGCTCGTTAATGGGCGGATAGTCTCAAGCAGTATTCTAAGATGTTCGATATCGACATTAAGATTTCCATGAAGCGCACCGGAGTGCGAACATGACACATTAATTTCATATGCATCAACTTCTTTGGATTCAAACTCTCGAATAAGCTTTGCACAACCATCAACCGCACGACCAGACAATGCAACAATCATTGCACCACCATGTTCGATTACAGCATCCACGCCGCTTTCTTTCCACTCTCTCCATGGATGAGTATTGCCCCATTCACAATTAAGCATACTATGACCATCATCAAAAACCGCATAGCGCGGAGATGGAGTTTGTCTTCTTTCATCTGGAACAATATACTTTAATGATCTTGTTACAATTCCAGCACATTCAGGACTGTTGAGATAAAAATCTGGAGTCTCCGTAATATGACCAGATGCAAGAAGAAGTGGATAGCGAAGATGAAGTTTGTTCACGTGGGTTCTAAGCGGAAACATAGCATCCATACTCTTTTTAGCATTATCATCGCCTTTTTTCATATCTTCTGTGCTAATACTAAATTTTGCTACGGTATTAAATTCAAGATTTTTCGCATCTTGATCTACAACGACTAATTCATTAGCGTTTGAAATTATGTCTTCAATAATTTCTTTGACATATACTTCAATATTAAGTTCATTACGATCATTAATCATAATGAGTCGATCAAAATATTTTCTGTTCTTTTCGATCTGCTTGATTTCATTTTCTGCTTCTTCAACACGTTTATCAATCTCCTCTGGAGTTTCAGTACGTCTAACATCTGCTAGCCTATGCCTAATAAAGCCTTTCTGATCGGTTGTCATGCCAATCATGTAAAAATCCATACTCGCATCAATGAGTACATTAAACACATCTTCAACGATGTTTGGATGAAATTCGGTAAAAACAATACCATCTGTACTCGCGAAAAGATCCGACAATTTGACGCCGTAATAATTACCGTACACATTCTGTACAAAAATCATTTCTCCAGCCTCATTAAGTTTTTCGAATTCTTCAAGCGAAAGATGATCGCGATTTGTTCCTGGGCCTTCACCCTTACGCAATGGTCTTGTCGTATACCATACTAATTCGGATGAATTAGGAAAATAACCTTTTAACATCTGTTTTAAGAAGCCTTTACCAATGCCCGATGGGCCACTAAGCGATACTATCATAAAAAACACCTCCTTTTTAACGTACATAGCACCACCATAACTAACTACCAAAATTATAACATAAAAAAATGTAAAAATCAAATCATTAACAGGGGAGCATTGGGGCATAAAAATACCCCGAACCTTAATGGCTCGGGGTAATTATTATGGTGTTTTGTAGATTATAGTAAGTGGTTCGCCGTAGCGTTCAGAAACGCGAACTGTCTTCTCGTCAATAAGCATATTGGCAAATAAATATTCGCTGAAATTTAACGAATCCATTTCGCCGCTACCCTTATAAACACGAGAAGCAATCTTACGTACATATTCGGTACTTACTTTTACAACCCAACCTCTTCCATCTGAAGTTTTCTTGCGAGCTTCAATGTCGCTGTTCTTACTTTTTAAGATTTCAAGCGCAAGCTCGTTGCGGAAAGTGAGATATTTATTTGCTCCACATTCCAAAGCTTCACACCACCAATCTAAGGCAGCAACAATATAAGCAGGACGCTTTGAATCTTCCTTGTCTACAGGTTTTTCAAAAGCAGGTTTTACTTTTTTGAGTGGGGAAGAATCAACCTCCCATTTCATCAAGCTTTTGCAATAAGAACTTAATTCACTATAGAATTTTTTATCGCAAACCTCTCTAAAAACCTTCAAAACGGTCTGTCCATTGCTTAAGACTGTCTTGCGTTCTTCATCGCTGAATCCTTCCTTAGGCCAATATGTTCCATAAGGCGAGAACTTACATCCATTAACAATCATATCGCTCCTGGCAGCAATAAGCACCGTAGTTAAAATCTCAGCGGTTGGCTCTTTCTCGGAAGGCAAATGATTTTTAATGTAATCTAAAAACTTCAATGTAACACCGTCCAAAACATAAATATTCTCAATACCATCTAAACTCTTTGCAAAATTACCCATATATACACCCTCCTTCCAAGTTTTTGCACCATAATTTTAAAGTACGAAAATATAGAAGAATTATATAACAGAGAATCAAAAAATACAATCAAAATCACCCCTGTAAAGACTGTGGAAAACTTGAGGTAGGAAAATTAAAAAAAGTTGAGAAAATATATTGACTTTTGATAACGCTAATGTATAATAGAAATTACAAAAAGGTCATATTAAAACAAAAGAAAACAAAAGGAGAAATATGAAAAAATCAATCAAAGCCTTAGCTGTTGCTGGCGTAGTCGCTGGTCTCGGTGTTGCCGCTCTTCCATTGAGCTCATACGCTGTTCTTAGCCCAAATGCAACAGGCGACGACGCAAACAATAAGACTCACGTCACAGCTTATGTCGTCGACGCAATTGCTTTGAACGCTGACGCAGCTATCGAAATTGGTGATGGAAAAGATACACTCGTTCCAGGTACATCAGATTCAGCATCATTCAATGTTGAAGTTGCGACAAACAACCCAAATGGTTTCACCGTTACTGCAAAAGCAACTGACCTCACAAACGATGCTACGACTTCACATACAATCCCTTCAACAATAGCAGCAGCTGCAGGTACCGAAGGTTGGTATATGTCTGAAGGTACAAATAAATTCGCTCTTAATAGTACCGAGCAAGAAGTATGGACAGAAGCTGGCACAGGTTCAGTTCTTGACGTAATAAAAGAATTCACAGTCACAGTTGGCACCGAGGACACAACCCCAACTGGTACATATGAAGCTGACATCACCTTCAGAGCAGCAGTAGCTGAATAATTCAAAAATTATAAAAGAAAAAATATACCTCCATGGAGGTATATTTTTTATCGTATGCTATAATATATAAAGTACATAAAGGAGGTAAATGAAAAAGAAAAATTTAATACTAATATTGTTGATTAGTGCTTTAACAATTGTTTTTAATCCCTTTGCCGTCATTGCAAAAAATAGCGAAGAAAATCCAGATACCTATATTTCCATGTCACCGACAAGTATACCTGTTGAATTAGCTCCTGGAGAAGTTAAGGAAGGATATTTTACCGTTGCAAACATTGGTGCAAAAAGCTTCGATTATACTATCAGCACAGAACCTTTCACAATGTCGAGTGGCACCTACAAATTCAATTTTGGGGAAACGAATGACTATTCATTATTATCCGAATGGGTCACCTATGACAGAACAGAAGGACACCTCGAGCCAAACAGCACTCAAAGAATTAATTACACCATTCATGTTCCAGAAAAAGTCTCACCAGGCGGCCAATACGCGGCTATGACTGCCACCACAATCACAAAACAGGAAGCACAAGGCGGAGCATCAATTTCTGTAGGCAAGAGCGTAGCAACTATCATCTATGCCTCAGTGCCAGGCGAAGCAAAACATGAAGGTGCAGTCATCGAAAACAAAATCCCACAATTCTTCTTTGCACCTCCAATTAACGCAAACTCCCTTATTTCAAACACCGGTAACATCCACGAAGAAGCAGAGTATTATTTCGAAGTTAAAGAATTCTTTGGCGACAAAACAATCTACACAAACGAAGAAAAACCACTCACCCACTATATTCTTCCAGAAACAGAACGCTATGAAACCCAAAGCTGGGATGGCGCTCCACAACTTGGTATCTTCAAAGTTAAACAAACCATCAAATACCTCGGCCAAGTTTCTGTCGAAGAAAAAATTGTCTTTATTGTTCCTCTTTGGTTAATCTTCATTATCCTCTTCATGATCTTTGCAGCAATCTTCTGGGCACGCTCAAAAGCTAAAGAACGCAAAAAGAATCAAAAAGCAAACTCAAGTGAATCTGAAGAATAAAATAAGCTTGACAATTTTAAATAAATAATATATATTGGTTTCAGGAATATTCCACGTATTGCGAGTACGTGGATGAAACCAAAACAAAAATAAAACATAAAGAGTAGTAGAGTATGAAGAAAAAAACTTTTTGTGGCGCTTTAGGCATGCTCGCAGTTATTGCGATGACTGTTTTTGCCTATTTCTTGCCATCAACAGACGTTAGTGCAGAATCTGCCACTAGCGGAACAACAACCGTCACGGTTCACGTGATCAATAAAAAATATCCATCAGCAATGATTATTTATCCTTCTGATGGCGATGTAATCTCAGATCCTGAGCTTACACTCACATATCAATTCGTTTACTCACGTTATACGAGAGTTATTATCAAAAACCTTACAACAGGCGAAACAACAACATTGCCTGATGTATATTCATCAGAAGAAGACGGCTCTGGCGCAGCTTCAATCAATCTTGAAGACTACGGCAAATATGGCGACAAATTCGTCTTTACGGTTATGGCGTTCTCCAACGACTCATTCGCTGAAGACTCAGTCACAATCACCTATGGAGAAGAACTTCCAGAAATCGAAGTTCCAAACACTGGTTCGTTCCTCACCAAACTTAATATTACCCAAACAGATTATATGATTACTGGAGTCCTAGCATTTTTCATACTCTCATGCGGCATTCTAGTATATCTTAAAAAATCACGCCGATAACCTTATAAAGACTTAAAACTGCGAGAAAATGGGCACTCTAAAACTGCGAGGGTGCCCATTTTTAATACCATATATTATATATAGTGCAAGAAAAAACCGATTCCAGTTATGACAGAATCGGTTTTTCAAGACTATATAACTATTTTTCAGCTGCTTTAGCTTTTTTCTCAGCTTCTTTTGCAGCTTTCTTTGCCTTATTTTCAAGAGCATCTTTGAGAGCTTTTGCTTTTTCGGCACGAGCTTTGAAGCGATCAACGCGACCTTCTGTATCGATGATTTTTTCTTCACCAGTAAAGAATGGGTGTGATGCTGAGGAAATTTGAACTTTAACTAATGGATATTCATTGCCATCAGTCCACTTAATGGTTTCTTCGCTTTTGACAGTTGATTTTGTCAAGAACGAAAAGTTCGCAGCGTCATCTTTAAAGACAACATAGCGATAATCTTTAGGTTGTAATTCTTTTTTACTCATAACTGAGAGGAATTATACCAGAGATTAGAAAAAAAGTAAAGAGAAAGACGGCCTATAAATTCAGGCCGCCTTAGTTAGTGGGGGTATATTTTATTCTACGATTGAGCCATTATAAATCTGCTCATATATATCCTTCGAAACTTCAGACGAGAAAATAACTCCAAGCTGAGTCGATTCGGCGTATTTTTTTGCGTCTCCCCCAGATGCCAGGTGTTTTTTATTGACGTCGACTTTGAAAATCTTATCAACTTCCTGATTGTCTTTTGCATTGATGATCTCGGTAATAATACTCATAAGATCACCTCCTTCCCCAATAATGTACCTTTAATCTCTTAAACTCTTCTTAATTCTATCTTAAAATATTGATTTTTACAAGAGATGGTGATATAATTCAACCTGTAATAAATTTAACGAAACAGCTATGGGAGGTTTCCTGCTTAAAATAAGCTAAATGCCCATAGAATAAGGAAAGGAAATCATATATGACAGTTAGTGTCGATATGAAAGCTTTGCTTGAAGCTGGTGCCCATTTTGGTCACAAAACAAGCCGCTGGCATCCTAAAATGGCTCCTTACATCCACAGTAAGCGCCAAGATGCACACATTATCAACCTTGAGAAAACCGTTGCAGGTCTCGAAGTAGCCCTTCCAAAGATCACAGAGATCGTCAAATCTGGTAAAAAAGTTCTCTTTGTTGGTACAAAGAAACAAATGAAGGAAGCAGTTGAAGAAGCTGCAAAATCAGTCGAAATGCCATATGTCACTGTCCGTTGGGTTGGTGGTACTTTGACAAACGTCGATACAGTTAATCGCCAAATCAAGAAAGTTAAAGATCTTGAACGCCGTTTGGCTTCTGGCGAACTCGAAAACCGCTATTCAAAGCTTGAAGTTCAACGCTTCCAAGAAGAAATCGAAACTTTGAACGAACGTTACGGTGGCATCAAAGATATGAACGAGCAACCAGCTGCAATTATTATCGTTGACGCAATCGAAGACAAGAACGCTATCAAAGAAGCTAACAATCTTCATATCCCAGTATTCGCTATCACCGATACTAACGTCGATCCAACAAACATCGACTATGTTATCCCTTCAAACGATGACGCTTTGAAAGCAACCAAACTCATCTTGGATTACTTCGTTGAAGCTATCAAAGAAGCTAAAAAATAATTAGGAGGCAAAATGGCAGAAATTTCTATTGATCAAATCAAAAAACTTAAAGAACTTTCAGGTGTTGGTTTGACTGATGCTAAAAAAGCTCTCGTCGAAGCTGATGGCGATTTCGATAAAGCCCTCGACGCTATGCGCAAAAAAGGTCTCACCAAAGCTGAAAAGCGCGGTGACCGCGAAACACGCGAAGGTCTCGTTGATTCTTACATCCACGATGGCCGCCTCGGCGCAATCGTCGAAGTTAACTGCGAAACTTCATTCGTCGCAAAAACCGATGAATTCAAAGCTCTCGCACACCAAATCGCAATGCAAGTCGCTTCAATGGCTCCTCTTTACGTTTCTGAAGAAGACATCCCAGAAGAAGTTCGCGCTGCAAAGATGAAAGAACTTGAAGAAAACTTCAAAGGTCCAGAAAACATGAAAGAACAAATTCTTTCAGGCCAAGCTAAAAAAGCTTTCGCCGACAAAGTTCTCATGAACCAACCATTCATCTTGGATGACACAAAGACTGTCGCTGAATTCATCAAAGAAGCTATCGCTAAAACTGGTGAAAACATCACAGTTCGTCAATTCAATCGCATCGAGCTTGGTGTTACTGAATAGTTTTCGCTAATTAATATTAGACTTAAACTTTTGTAATAATTACAACAAAACAATGAACCCTCTTTTGAGGGTTCTTGTTTTTTGTACCACTAATAATTATTGCAATGCTCAAATCTGTATACGATATTTACAGAACAAAGATTTTCATTATCCAACCTAGCGTTAAGCTCAACCGCATAAAACATAATATAATATAAATAATAAACAAGGAACGAAAGATGATTGAATCAAAAGGCTGGAACTGGAAAGTGGTTAAAGATGATTACTGGCTCAAACCGAGCGAGTGGTCATACTGGTTACTGGATCGCTGGAAGGATAGTGATTCAAAAAATCTTCTCGATCTTGGTTGTGGTCTTGGTAGACATTCGATCTTCTTTGGATATCATAATTTTAACGTTTATTGTTTTGATATTAGCGAAGACGCCATTAGGAGCACAAAAGAGTGGGCAGAAAGGGAAAATTTATCTCTAGATTATAAAGTTGGCGACATGCTCAACCTCCCATACGACAGGGAATCAATGGACTTTATTATGTGCTTCAATGTTATTTCGCACACAGATACAGAGGGGATCAAAAAGATAATCCAAGAACTTTCCCGCGTTCTAAAGAACGGCGGCGAATGTTATCTAACTCTGTGTTCAAAAGAAACATTTGGCTTTAAACAAACAGATTGGCCACTCGTTGACGAAAATACGAAGCTTCGCATGGACGAAGGTCCAGAATACAAAGTTCCACATTTCTATGCAGATTACGATTTAATACAAGAATTATTTAAAGATTTCTCAATTGAAAATATTCAACATATTGGAACATATTATACAAAAGACAACAACACTTCGTTATCATATCACTATCATTTATTAATTAAGAAAATTTAATACTTGAGTTTGTTAATATTTTATAATTTTAAATATTATATACAGATTTAAACATTGCAATAATTATCAGCAGTACCCAATAAAAAACAAGAACCCTCGAAAGAGGGTTCATTATTGTTTTTTATTAGGCGTACTGTTGTAATTATTACAAAAGTTTAAGTCTAATATTTTAAATTATAAAATATTAGCGAAAATCGAAAGTTTAAGTCTAATATTTTACTAAACAGCGGTATAGCCACCATCAATTGGAAGAATAACGCCAGTAACATAGCTAGCCTCATCAGATGCGAGGAAGATTGCACCAGCATTAAGTTCACCTTCTTTGCCATAACGACCCATTGGGACGTGAGTTGTTGCAAAGTTTTGGAAAGTCTCAGTCTCAAGAACAGCAGTTGTAAGTTCTGTATAGAAGAAACCTGGGCAGATTGAGTTTACGGTAATGTTATATTTTGCAAGTTCTGCAGCGGCGGCACGAGTGAAGTTTACAACGCCACCTTTTGATGAGTGATATGCAATTGTTGGGATTTCTGCACAACCGACCATACCATAGATTGAAGCGATGTTAATAATACGGCCGTAGTTATTTTTCTTCATGATGTTTGCAAATGCACGAGTCATCTTAAAGACGGAAGTAAGATCTGTATTGATGGTAAAATCCCATTCCTCATCAGACATTTCAAGAACGCCTTTATCTTTTGACGCACCTGCAACGTTGAGCAAAATATCGATTTTGCCAAAACGTTTTTCAACATCTTCAGCAACAGTATTAATATTCTCAGTATCGGTCACATCACAACGAAAAGCTTCAACTTCAACATTATACTTTTCAGTAAGCTCTTTTTTAAATTCTTCCAAACGGTCAACACGGCGAGCCAAAATTGCCAAAGAACAACCTTGTTCAGCGAAAGCTCTCGCCATTTGCTGACCTAAACCACTAGAAGCACCAGTAACGACAGCAACTTTATTCTTTAAATTAAACATCACTTCCTTTCGTTAAGTTTTAGTACTTTAGATTATAGCATATAGAAAACCACCCAAACAAACCTATATGATATAATAAAAATATAAAAAGGAGTTATTCATGTTCGATACATCTGAAGATAAAAACAAAATGAGTGCAGTCATCGACCGTTTTAAAGACGAAATGAAAAAAGTTCGTACCGGACGCGCACATCCAGATATGCTTGCTAGCGTAAAGGTTGAAGCATATGGTCAATTTATGCCACTAAACCAAGTTGCAAACATCACCGCAGCAGACGCAACTATGCTCGTTGTTACCCCATTTGATCCATCAACAATCCAAGCTATCGCAAGCGGCATCCGCGCCGATCAAGCACTTGGCCTTAATCCAACCGATGATGGTCACGTTGTTCGTGTTCCTGTTCCACCACTAACCGAAGAACGCCGCAAAGAAATCGTTAAGAACGCGTCAGAAAAAGTCGAAAACGCAAAAGTTGCAATTCGCAACATTCGTGAAGATGCTCGCAAAGCCGTCAAAGAAGCAAAAGAGCTTTCAGAAGACGTCAAGAAACGTGCAGAAAAAGAGATCGATGATCTCACCAAAGAATTCACCGACAAAGTCGATGCAGAATTCAAAACAAAAACCGATGAAATCATGAAGATCTAATATGGATAATAAAAAACTCCATTTAGGTTTTATTGTTGATGGAAATCGCCGCTGGGCTAGGGAGAGAAATCTCCCAACCCTCAAAGGGCACCAAAAAGGTCTCGAAAAAGTCGAGATGGTGATTGAAGAACTCGCAAAATCTGGCAAGGTCGATTTTGCAAGTTTCTATCTTTTTAGTACAGAAAACTGGAACCGCGCAAAAGAAGAAGTTGATTACTTAATGGCGCTTCTAAAACAAAGCATCATTGGACTTGCAAAAAAAATGGCAGCCAATAATATCCGCTGCTTTGTTCTTGGATCACGCAACAACGTTCCAGAAAAAGTTCAAGAAGGCTTAGATAAAGCCGAAGAACTCACTAAAGATTGCACTGGCATGACCGCTTGTATCTGTTTTAATTACGGCGGAAAACTTGAAATTGCCGACGCAGTCAATAAAGCACTCGAAAAAGGTGAAAAAATTACTCCTGAAACTATCGAACAAAATCTATACAAACCAGAAGTTCCTGAATGCGATATGATTATTCGCACTAGCGGAGAAGAACGTATCTCTGGCTTCATGCTTTGGCGTGCCGCTTACTCTGAATTTATGTTTTTGGATAAGTATTTCCCAGACATGGAAAGAGAAGATATTCCGAATATTCTTGCAGAGTACGAAAACCGCAATCGTCGCTTCGGTAAATAATGATATAATAAGCTTATGAATATTTTTATTGGAATCCTTATAGGTCTTTTAGTTTTAATGACCTTAATTACTGGCCACGAATTTGGTCATTTTATTGCTGCTCGCAGAAATGGCGTTAAAGTCCTCGAATTTGGCATTTGTTTTCCGCCACGCGCAATCGCATGGGTAAAAGGGAAAGATGGTAAATGGCATAAACTTCCGAAGTCTGAGTGGGAAAAACCACAAGATGGGTTAGTTTTCAGCCTAAACTGGCTACCAATTGGTGGTTTTTGTCAGATGGATGGCGAATCTGCCAACGATAAAAGGAAAGGAACTTTCGGAAATGCCAGTTTTTGGTCAAAAACCAAAATTCTTTTTGCTGGTGTAACTATGAACTGGCTCATGGCGTTCATAATCCTAACAGTTCTAGCTTGGACTGGTATGCCAAAATTCCTAAACGATCAATTCACAATCGAAAATGACGAAACCCTAATTAACGCGTCAAATGTTTCTGTCGCCGGAGTACTCGAAGACTCACCAGCATCAGTTGCAGGAATCAGACAGGATGACGTTATTATTGCAATCGACGGAAACGAAGTTTATACTTCTACAGAAATTACAAAATATGATTCTGCACATGCTGGAGAAACAGTAACTTTCACAATTTCACGCCAGGAAGAGACCACTTGCGATTGTCCAGAAGATGCACTATGTGATTGCCCAGCGCCGACACTCGAAACCATAACAAAAGATATTCCTGTAACCCTAAATAATGCGGATGCGGAATATTTACTTGGTATTTCTATGGCTTCAACGCAATCATTATATAGATCAACATGGTCAGCCCCAATCGTTGCGCTTGGCGTTACGGCTCAGATGACCGGCGAAACATTCAAAGGACTCGGCGAACTCGTTTGGAATTTCACTTCCGGAATTGCAAGACAACTCAGCTTTAGCGATGAAGCACGCGAAAGTGGCCGTGAGGCAATTTCGGCTGCTGGCGAATCCGTCTCTGGACCTGTAGGAATTGTTGGCGTAATTTTCCCAGCATTCGCATCAGCAGGCATCGCGAATATCGGCTTCCTCGCAGCACTCATTTCCGTCTCCTTAGCATGCATGAATGTTATCCCAATTCCAGCATTGGACGGTGGACGTTGGCTCCTTATTGCAATTTACAAATTGCGCAAAAAGGAACTCTCAAAAGAAACCGAAGAAAAAATTGTTTCACGCGCCTTCATGGCTTTGTTAGGATTAATCGTAATAGTTACAGTTCTTGATATTATAAGGTTCTTCTAAGATGAAAAAGAATACTAAAAAAGGATCCCAAAATGCTTATGATAAAGGCAAGAAAAACCTAAAAAGCCTTTACAAAAAAATTAAAAAGAACAACCGTATTTTTATTCCATTATTCTGCATCGTTCTAGCCGCTTGGGTTTTGGCCGTCACCTTGATCACACAATATCTAATCGCATATCCAATGTTTTGGATTATTGGAGATGATATTACCTCCCCAGTTTGGACAACAATCTATATGGCAATAGTCTATCTAGTTTCAGGCATATTAATCATTTTAATTCCATGGAAAATCTTTAAACGCCTCAAAACCAACAGAGAAGAATTGGGGCTTTTAGAAATGCCAACGTGGACAGATATCGGATTGGCGCCAATTGCTTTTGTTGCAGCAACGATTCTCGCCTACGTCTTCACATCAATCTTTAGCATATTTCCATGGTTCGACGTCAACCAGGCACAAAATGTTGGCTTTAATACGCTCCATCTAGGACTCGATCGAGCAGTCGCATTCATCGCACTTGTTGTTATTGCGCCAATCGCTGAAGAAATAATTTTTCGCGGCTGGCTCTATGGCAAGTTACGTGCAAAACTCGCAGCACCAATGGCAATTTTTATCGTATCACTCACATTTGGATTAGCACACGGACAATGGAATGTTGGAGTCAACGTTTTCGCAATGTCTATTATTTTATGTCTTCTTCGCGAAACAACCGGAACAGTTTATTGTGGCATAATCATGCACATGATTAAGAACGGCCTTGCCTTTTATCTTCTATACATTCTCGGCGTATAATACCGATTACCAGAACAGAGTATTTTATGTTATAATATCTCTATTATGAGATTATCAAAATCGTTTATAAAAACTCTTCGCGATGCGCCAAAAGACGAAACCGCAAAATCTGCCGGCTATCTTATTCGTGCCGGTTATATTTACAAAGAAATGGCTGGAGTCTATGACTACCTCCCTCTTGGCTTAAAAGTCATCGAAAACATCAAAAATATCATCCGTGACGAATTAAACAAAATTGACGGACAAGAAGTTCTCATGTCTGCTCTACAAAATCCTGAATTATGGCAAAGAACGGATCGTTGGGATGATCAAAAGGTTGATATTTGGTTCAAAACCGAGCTTTCTGCCGGCGGCGAACTTGGTCTTGCACCAACACACGAAGAACCAATCACAAACATGCTAAAAACTTACATCAAAAGCTACAAAGATCTTCCTCTTGCCGTCTATCAATTCCAAACCAAATTCAGAAACGAATTACGTGCAAAATCCGGCATCATGCGTACGCGCGAATTTATCATGAAAGATCTATATAGCTTCCATGCCTCAGAAGAGGATCTTGATCGCTACTACGCCGAAGTTGAAGGCGCATATTCACGTATCTACGAACGCCTTGGACTTGGCCAAGATACACACGAAACTTTTGCTTCTGGTGGCGTTTTTTCAAAATATTCCCACGAATATCAAACATTTATTCCTGTTGGCGAAGACACAGTTTACTACAATAAAGATAAATCAGTCGTCCTAAACGAAGAAGTACTTCTTGATGAAGTTCTTGTTGATCTCGGCGTTAGCCGCGACGAGCTCGAAGAAACCCGTGCAGCTGAAGTTGGTAACATTTTTAAGCTCAAATTCAAATATACTGAACCTCTTGGAATGAAAATCTCCGACGAGAATAATGAAATGAAAACAGTCTATATGGGCTGTTATGGTATTGGCGTTTCGCGCGTTATGGGCGTCATTGCTGAAAAATTCTGCGATGATAAAGGCCTTGTCTGGCCAGAGAGCATCGCGCCATTTAAATACTATCTTGCGCCAATTGGCGAAAATGGTCTAAAAACCGCCGAAGAACTATATGCTGGCAATGAAAACAACATCTTATTTGATGATCGCAGCATTCGTCCAGGCGAAAAGTTTGCTGACGCAGAACTCATGGGTATTCCATATCGTGTCGTTATCTCAGATAAAACATTAGCCGAAAATTCAGTCGAAATCACAGATCGCAAGACAGGCGAATCAAAGCTCGTTCCTCTTGATGATTTTAAAAAATCAATCTAGTAAACTTCTATTGACACCATAAACAATATAAAGTACACTAGACGTGTTATAAATGTGGAGATACTGATATGATCAAGAAAGATATCAGCCTTACCGCCGAAGGTAAGAAAGAATTAGAAAAAGAACTCGAAGAGCTTATCGCAAACCGTCCAGCAATTACCGAACGTATCGCAACCGCACGCGCTTTTGGTGATCTCTCGGAAAACGAAGAATATAGCTCAGCTCGTAACGAACAAAAATTGGCCGAAAGCCGCATCCTTGAAATTGAAGACATTCTTAAAAATGCCAAGATTATCAAAGGCGGAAAGAAAGACAAAGTCGTTCTTGGCGCAACCGTCGCCCTCGACTTTGGTGGTAAAGATGTAACCTATACGCTTGTTGGCCCAACCGAAGCTAACCCACTCGAAGGCAAAATCTCGAATGAATCACCGATCGGCAAGGTTATCTTTGGTCGCAAAACTGGCGAATCATTCGACTTCAACGGCAAAAACATCACAATCAAAGACATTAAATAGTCTGTCCTAAAACTTGAGGCTCTTAAAGTCTCAAGTTTTTTGTTTTTTAGACAAAAAACAAACCCCCAAACAGAGCAGGTTTGTCGTTTTTATGTTATAATATGGATATGTTATTAGAAGACTACAGAAACGAAAGATTAAAAAAACTTGAGGAAATCAAGAATCGCGGTATCGATCCGTATCCAGCAAAATCATATCGCAATACAAAAATTTCAGATATCATTAACCACTTTGACGAGAAAGATGGTCAAGAGGTTGTTATTGCTGGCCGTATCGTCGCTATCCGCTCATTTGGTAAACTAGTTTTTATCAAACTTCGTGACTATTTTGGCGAAATTCAAATCTTTATGAAAGCCGAAGGGGAACCACAAGAAGGTTTATTCGGCGCAAAAGATATCAAACTTCTTGATACTGGCGATTTTATCGAAGCAAAAGGCCTTGTTGGCAAATCTCAAACTGGCGAAATTTCAGTATTCTCAAATTTTGTACGTCTTCTAACTAAATCTCTCCGCCCTCTTCCTGAACAATTTACAAACAAGGAAGAACGTTATCGCCGTCGTTACGTAGATATGAATGTTAATCCAGAAGTTCGCGAACGTCTTGTCCGCCGCTCCAAATTCTGGCAAGCAACTCGTGACTTCATGAATAATCACGGATTTATTGAAGTTAACATCCCAGTCCTTGAGCACACAACCGGTGGCGCCGATGCAACCCCATTTGTAACTCATATCAACGCTTATGATGAAGATCTATATCTTCGTATTTCTCACGAATTGCCACTTAAACGCTTGCTCGGTGGTGGCTTCGAAAAAGTCTACGATATTGGCGTTCGCTTCCGTAATGAAGGCGTCGACGACGAACATCTTCCAGAACATATCGCATTCGAATCATATGCTGCTTTCGAGAACTATGAAGATGGCATGAAACTCTATGAAGAGATGATTAAATATGTCGCCAAGGAAACCTGGGGAACCTTACAATTCCACGTAGGCGGCTTTGATATCGATCTTGACCAAGAATGGCCACGCGTTAAATATTCAGATCTTTTGATGGAGAAATTTGGCGTCGATGTGTTCAATCCGGATCGCGAACAACTCGTCAAAGTTCTCAAAGAAAATGGACAAGAAGTTAAACCAGAAACCACTACAAATCACCTTATTGATGATGTCTGGAAACTAATTCGCAAAACCTCTGCTGGTCCATACTGGTTAGTCGAAGAGCCACTCGCACTCTCACCACTTGCAAAAATCGTTCCAGAAAATCCACTCGTTACCCAACGCTTCCATCCAATTATTGCAGGTACAGAAATGGGCAACGGTTACTCCGAGCTCAACGATCCACTTGATCAGCTCAACCGTTTCGAAGAACAACAAGCAGCACGCGACGCTGGCGACGACGAAGCACAAATGCTTGATCAAGATTTCGTAGAGATGCTTGAATATGGTATGCCACCAGCTTGTGGCTGGGGTAATTCAGAACGCAATTTCTGGCTCCTCGAGGGAGTTCCAGGACGCGAAGCTGTTCCATTCCCAATCATGAAAACCAAAGAAGATTAACAAAAAATATAGCCCTCAGGGGCTATATTTTCATTATAGCATATTTTTATATTTTTGTCAATTTAGTGATATAATAGAATTATGCCAAAGTTCGAACTAGTTTCAAAATACCAGCCAACAGGCGATCAGCCGTCAGCAATCAAACAGTTGACGAATGGTATTTTGAATGAGCACAGGAAAGAGCAAACCTTGCTCGGTGTAACTGGTTCCGGTAAGACTTTTACGATGGCAAACATCATTCAAAATGTTCAAAAGCCAACATTAATTCTAGCCCACAACAAAACTCTTGCAGCACAGCTTTATTCAGAATTCCGCGAGTTCTTCCCAAACAATGAAGTGCATTACTTTGTTTCATACTTCGATTATTATCAGCCAGAAGCTTATATCGCCTCAACTGATACTTATATCGAGAAAGATTCGGCCATTAACGACGAAATTGATCGTCTACGCCACGCCGCAACCGAAGCTTTACTTACTCGCAACGACGTAATTATTGTTGCCTCAGTTTCATGTATTTATGGTATCGGTTCTCCAAGTCATTATCTTCAAATGTCGCTCCCGCTCTGGAAAACTCCAAATGGCTGGGTGCGTATTGAAGCTGGCGAGTTAGAAATTGATCCTACCGCATCAAAAGAAGAGCTTCGAAAATCATTAAATGATGATTATTCAGAATACAAAAAAGTCCAGTTAACCCAATCTGATTTTATCTACTATCTCTTAAATATGCAGTACCATCGCAATGATACCGCATTTGAGCGCGGTAATTTCCGTGTTACTGGTGACATTATTGATCTTTTCCCAGCAAACGGAGAATATGCGTTCCGTTTTGAATTTAGCTTTGACGAACTCGAAGTTGTAAAAATTGTCGATCCACTAACTTTTGAGGTACGCGAAAAACCAGATCGAATTCATATCTTCCCAAATACCCACTACGCAACACCAAAAGACGACCTAGAACGTGCAATAGAAACAATCAAAGCTGAATACGAACAACGCGTTAAATATTTTCAACATCATCAAAAATACCTCGAAGAACAGCGTCTTACTCAACGTACAAAATATGATCTCGAAATGCTTCAAGAGACTGGATTCGTTAAGGGCATCGAGAACTACTCACGCCATCTCGACGGCAGACATCCTGGTGATCCACCAGCAACACTTCTCGACTTTTTCCCGGAAGATTTTTTGCTTATTGTAGACGAATCCCACATGACTTTGCCACAAGTCCGTGGTATGTATAACGGCGACCACGCTCGTAAAGAAACGCTCGTAGAATATGGCTTCCGTCTTCCATCCGCCCTAGACAACAGACCACTCATGTATAATGAGTTTAATAAAAAAATCAACCAAGCAATCTACGTTTCCGCAACGCCTGGAGAATATGAGTTAGAACACTCACCAAAACCAGCAGAACAAGTTATTCGTCCAACGGGACTCCTCGATCCAAAAATTGAAATTCGCGAAACCGACGGTCAAATTGATGACCTACTTAGCGAGATTCACAATCGTATCAAAAAAGGCCAACGCACACTTGTGACAACCCTTACAAAACGCATGGCTGAAGATTTAACAGATCATCTCAAAGAGCAAGGAATTAAAACCGCCTACATTCACTCCGACATTGATACATTAGAACGTGGTGACATTTTGCGCGATCTACGTTCTGGAGTTTATGACGTGCTTATTGGCATCAACCTCCTCCGTGAAGGTCTTGATCTTCCAGAAGTATCACTCGTTGCAATTCTTGATGCAGACAAGGAAGGTTTCTTGCGCTCAGAATCAGCACTCATTCAAACCATCGGCCGCGCCGCACGTCACGAAGACGGTCAAGTAATTATGT